>JANQGJ010000057.1 GCA_028277395.1 Bacteroidales bacterium
ATTTTTTATTTTATTGATAATGAATTAAATAAAAAATTCTCGCACCCATGGTACCACTCCGATAAATCTCCGCTTTCGCAAAAATTTTAATCATCCTCGGTTGGTATATCAGGATGCTGAAAATTTATGCTCATTTCATCTTAATCTTTTTTTAATACCATTAAAAAGTACTTTCATATAAGTACACTTCAGGCCTCATTGAGGCTTCCAACTTTATTACCTGCAATTATCTCAATTCAAACTATCTATATTTCATTAACAAAAGATAATCGTTGGTAATTAACAGTCCGTATTATCTGAAATTCAATAAAAAGGACATATTACAATCAACAAAATTAACAAATTGTTTTCTACTGTTAAGTCACTATCGTATTTTTGTTGTCATATGGTAGCGAAATCACCACTCATACTTAAAAAATTGTTTCCTGAACTGCTCTGGGAGGTTAAAACCAGGGAAAAAACGATCTATCTCACTTTCGATGACGGGCCAAACCCCAACACAACACACTGGATATTAGACTGTTTGAAGAAGTATAATGTTGTCGCTACTTTTTTCTGTGTTGGCGAAAACGTTTGCAATTACCCTGAACTATATAATGAACTGGTAAATAAGGGACATACAACAGGTAATCATACTTACAACCACATTAACGGATGGAATACAACTACCGGAAAATATGCTGAGAATATTGCAAAAGCAGAAAACTTTATAGAAAGCAAACTATTCAGACCTCCGTACGGCAGAATTACCCCGGCACAAATTAAAACATTAAAAAAAGACTACAAAATTGTAATGTGGTCTGTTCTGACTTACGATTATGATAGAAAAGTAACGGCCGAGAAATGTTTGAATAATTCAATAGTCCATACAAAACCCGGTTCGATAATAGTGTTTCATGATAGCAACAAAGCATTTGATAAGCTAAAATTTGTTCTGCCACTGTTTTTGGAACACTTCATAAACAAAGGCTATAGTTTCAAAACTTTATAGCTATAATCGACATGGGACTTCAAAGTTGTAAACTAATATTTTGCATCTTTGTAACACAAAAATTTCTGGAGTGAAGCGTATTTTCTTTTATACTTTGATAGTTATAACAGCATTAATTGTAAACCGGTGTGCTAACTCAATATCCCCTCCACAGGGCGGGCCAAAAGATGAAACACCTCCCGAAGTCCTTGAAACAGATCCTCCCAACGGATCTTCAGGATTTACATCAGACAGATTCACAATCACGTTTAATGAGTTTGTTAGTCTCGAAAATGTATTGCAGTCAGCACTTATTTCCCCTCCCATGAAAGAAGCACCTGATTTCAGGACAAAAGGTAAAACAATACAGGTTAAGTTTAATGAGGAGTTAAAACCGAATACCACATATTCAGTATATTTTGGTGATGCAATTGTTGACATAACCGAAAAAAACCCGCTAAGTAACTATACTTATTTGTTCTCAACCGGCGACTATGTTGATTCATTGAGTTTATTTGGAACTGTATTAAACGCTTTTGATTTAAAACCAACTGATGCAGCATATGTTATGTTATACAAGGATAATAATGATACAATTAGTTTTGACTCCCTCCCGTATTTTGTTGTCCCCTACTATCTAAGCAAAACAGATGAAAATGGTAACTTTAGGTTTTCCGGACTTTCGGATGATGACTTCCTGCTGTTTTCTTTAAATGATCAAAACAGTAATTATATTTTTGATCAGCCAGGTGAACAAATAGCATTTATAGATTCACTGATCAATCCTTCTTATATAAAATTACCTGAACCTGACACTCTGTATTCTGACAGTATATCTGACAATAATATCGAAACCGATACTGCTGATTTTATCATCGATTCCACCGAAATTCACTATTATGAGCATCTGGTTGAAAACAACAGCTATAATATGTTCATGTTTTTAAGCCCCGACACAACTCAAAGGTTGTTAAAAGCTGAAGTTCTTAATAAAAACAAACTGCGTTTTGCTTTCTCACAACCGGCAAGAAATGTAAATTACGAAATGGTCAGGTACTTCATGCCTGATTCATTATTTGTTAAATCATATTCGGAAAATGAAGATACTGTAACATGGTATTTAAACAATCCTGGGCTTGACTCACTTGAGTTTGTAATAACAAATAATAATGATACACTTGGTAATGTATATTTAAAACTTAATAAAGAGGAACAAAAATCCAGGGGCAGAAAGAAGGATGATACAGAAAAAAAAGAGTATTTAATTTGGAAGTCAAACCTTGTTTCAAATACTCTTAAAATCAACCAGCAAATAGAAATAGAATTTAATCAGCCTTTTGTCCGTTTCAATAATATTGATTCAACAATACTTGTTATTGGGGAAGACTCCATATGGAATCCTGATTTTAGTTTTACCGACAGCCTCAGGATGAGGATAAAATTTCCATATGAACTGGAAGAAGACACAAAGTATCGGTTATATTTTCCTGATTCGGCATTTACCAACTGGAACAATCTCCATTCCCGGGAAATAGATATAATATTTAACACTTTACCTTTAAAGGATTATGGCACTTTAACCTTCAGTCTGGCACCTGAGTTCAAAATGAACTATATTTTTCAACTCTTATCAGATAAGGAAGCAATTCTAAATGAAGTAACATTTACAAACGACACCACTATTACATTTAATTATATGGACCCGGCTGTTTATATGTTCAAGATCATATTCGACAATAATGGAAATGGTAAATGGGACACGGGTAACTACGGACTAAAATTACAACCCGAAGAGGTTATATACTTCCCTAAGGAACTAAAAGTAAGAGCATATTGGGAAATTGAAGAAGAATGGAAATTTTAATAAGAATTCTTTCGATTAAAATTCATTGCATCTGTTAACGCAATCTATAATCTCAGTTAAGATCAGACTACGTAATGCGTAATATATCTTCTTCCCGTCGCGTTTTGAAACAAGTACACCTTTGTTCTTAAGAATGCTAAGGTGATGAGATGCCGTCGCTTGTTCAATATCCAGTGCTTTGTAAATATCAGTAACACTAAGCTTATTACCTTTTGATAGAAGGTCGATAATAGCAATACGCATTGGATGTGAGATAGCGCGCAATTTACTTGCTGCAGTTTCTAGCTTATTTACGTCAATATCAATTCTATTCATCCCTCCGTTATTTTTTGCAAAATTAGAAAATAAGCTATTTAGTGAACAAACAATTACGTATATATATTGATATATATAACATTTATATCAATTCTAAATAAGGCTTATTACATAAATAAAGTTGTAAAATTAAACTTTTTCCCATCGAATAAACCTTTATCACTGAGTTTCAAATCAGGAATTACCAGCAATGCCATAAAGGATAAAGTCATATAAGGGGCCCTGAGTTTTGAGCCCATTTTATGAACTTCTTTGTCCATAATACTGTAATTTTCAGCTATCTTATAACCGTCATCTGCTGACATAAGTCCGGCAACCGGAAGCGGTATCACTTTCTTTTTATTACCTTCAACCAGTGATATACCTCCTTTTTCTTTAATGACAAGATTCATAGCCTCAGTTATATATTTATCACTTGAACCCACTGCAACTATATTATGGCTGTCATGAGCAACACTTGAGGCTATTGCACCGTTTTTAATATTGAAGTTTTTAATGAAACCTATTGCCGGTTCAGCTTTGGAGTATCGGTTCAATACTACTATTTTCAGGATATCATTTTCTTCATCACTCACTAAATTATTATCCTCAACTTTGCATTTTTCCTGAATAATATTTGTAATTAACTGCCCGTCCAGAGCCTCAATCACCCTTACAGACTCTCCCTTAGGTTCAACTTTTAATTGCGAAACATTAATTGGTTCAGCATTAAAGTTATTTGGCTTATCCTTTGATACGGGTTCAATAAATGTTGTTCCGTTTTTAGCAACAAGATTACCATCAATATACGTTTCCAGAATATTGAAATCACTAAGGTTGTCAACAACGATCATATCTGCAGGATCATTCACCTGTAGCGTGCCTACATCAAGATTATAATGATCAATCGGGTTTAAAATTGCACTTTTAAGAACTTTCATAGGATCAAAACCCAGTTTAATTGCTCTTTTTACCAATAAATTAATGTGTCCGTTTACCAGGTCATCAGGATGCTTATCATCAGAACAGAACAATACTTCATCGCTGTGATCATGCATGAGATCAATTAAAGCATCAAAATTCTTAGCAGCGCTCCCCTCCCGAACCTGAATTTTCATACCGTATTTTATTTTATCAATTGCCTCATCCATTGTAAAGCATTCATGATCTGTAGTAATACCTGCTTCCGCATATTTTCGGGCATCCTCCCCTTTCACTCCCGGGGCATGACCATCAACAGGTTTATTAAAACTTTTTGCGATCTCTATTTTCCGCATTTCCCAACTGTCCCTGTTTATTACTCCCGGAAAATTCATCATTTCCGACAAATATTTTATTTCCTCCATACCCAGTAACTCAAGCATCTCATTTTCATTGAAACGTGCACCTGCTGTTTCAAACGGAGTTGCAGGAACACATGCTGAGGCTCCAAAAAAGAATTTGAAAGGTACCTTATTTCCGTTTGCAATCATGTATTTGATTCCGTCGATTCCAAGAACATTGGCAATTTCATGAGGATCGGAAACAGTAGCAACAGTACCATGAACAACAGCAAGTCGCGCAAACTCCGATGGCACAAGCATCGAACTTTCAATGTGAATATGTGAGTCTATCAGCCCGGGAAGTATGTAATTATCATTGTCAACTTCTTTCTTTTCGATTTTGACTATTCTGCTATCCTTTATGCTTACTGTTCCTTTAAATATCTTACTTGCTCTTAAATCAACTATATTGCCCGATAATGTACTACCAACCTTCATGATCATTTTGTTTTGTAATATCTATGATGCAAATGTATGAAATGCTGTAAAAATAGGTGATGGTGCTAATTATCAGAATTTTTTAGGCAGAAAAACCGTAAATTTTAACATATTCCACCGGAAAAGTCTTACTTCCCGACAAAAATTACATGGATTTACTACGTAAACACAATATCGTCATAACTGAAAACCGTTTTAAATCCTATAAGCTGCATCTCACTAATGAAACGGTCTTTAGGTTTATCGCTTGTAACCAGCACAAAATCCCCGCCCCAGGCACCTAGTGATTTTACAGCACCTTGTATTCCATCAAATTTAAGCGACTTTACAGTTGGCAAATCCAATATACTACTCATGATCATTTCATGCTCGGTAATTAACCTCTCAAATTCATCAATACTCCCGGCATCAATAATCAATTGCGATATCTCAGATATCCTCTTAATATCGTTTGTAGCAACTTTGGCCTGTTTGTTGAACTTTTTAATACTATCGGCTGAATTCTGTTTGTTACCCAAATAAACGAAATACAGGTTATGTTTGAATACCGGATTGAATGTCACATTCGTTACGGTTATATCATTATCAATTCGCCGGAATAACAAAGGGCTGCTACTTCCAGCACAGGCAATGTCATATCCTGATCCGCCAAAAGTTAATTCAAGCAGTTCATAAGGATCTACCTGTGCCCATTTTGCAATATTGTAAATCAATGTGGAACTGGTTCCAAATCCGTATGCAGGATTAAAATCGACATCAGTTACAATATCAAACCCGTTTTCATCACCCATAAAACCAGAGGATAATTCCCTTACCGACATTAGTATGTTTTTCAACTTATTGCTCAATAATGAATTATTTGTTTCAATGATGTTGAATTCACCGGTTTCGAACTCTGCGTTAAACCAAACACCTTGTGGTATCATGGCTTTCCATTTCAGTGTTTTGATACTGTTGTTTACAACAGAGAGCGATTGCTTCAACTTCAAAGGTACAGCCAGGGCTAATGCTCCTCGTAATACAAGATATTCACCTGTAAGAAGTAATTTACCATTTGAAGACCATCTGTGCATCAGTTTACCTAACTATTTCTTAAATTATCAATAAACTTTTGAACAGCTCCATACGAAACTTTATTCGTCACAAAATGTTCAACAGCTTTATCTTTTTCATCTTTAGTAGCTTCAATATGGTTAAGTATATTGTAAAGATGCATTTTCATGTGCCCAATCTGTATCCCTTTAGTTACCAGCGACCTGATAGCAGCAAAGTTATTCGCTAATCCAACTGATGCCACAATCATCATCAGTTCATTTGCTGACGGGTTACCCAGCAATTCGAGTGAGTGTTTTGCCAGGGGATGTAGGGAAGTCAGGCCACCAACAGTTCCAAGTGCTATCGGAATTTCCAGCTCATAGTAAAATCTGTCATCGGAAATTGTAACTGAAGTCAGACTCCTGTATTTTCCATCTCTTGTAGCATAGGCATGCCCGGCAGCTTCAATTGCCCTGAAGTCATTACCTGTAGCAATGGCAACAGCATCAATTCCGTTAAAGACCCCTTTATTATGAGTAGTAGCCCTGTAAACATCAGTTTCTGCTATTTTCACTGCTGTTTGAAATTTTCGGGCAAACTGTTCACCTGTCATATCTTTATAAATACCATCAAGTCTTGCAAAATCACATTCAACCCAGGCTTTTACCAGGCAATTTGGAGTATAGTTAGACAAAATTGACATTACTATCTCGCATTCCATTGCATCATCTTTGAAAATATCATGAGTTTTAAAAAAATCCTGTAAAGCAGTAGCAAACTCTTCAAGACAGGAATTAATGAAGTTTGCCCCCATTGAATCAGCAGTATTAAAAGTAACTTTAAGCTGGTAATAATTCTCTATCTCGTCTGTAAAATCTTCCAGTTTAAAATCAATTATACCACCACCCCGGGCTTCCATGTTTTTGGTGGTTTCCTTGGTAGCACCTCTCAGATAATATTTAAGTTCGTCAAATACTTCTTCGAGTTTACTTTTCGTTCCGCTCCATAAAAAATGAACCTGACCTATCTTTTCAACATCAACAACTTTTGCTTTAAAACCTCCACGTTCAGACCAAAACTTTGAACTTGAAGAAGCAGCAGCTACAACCGAACTCTCCTCAATAACAACAGGAACATGATACGTCCGGCCATTAACAACAACATTGGGTGCTACACCATATGGTATATAGTAGTTGGAAATTGTATTCTCACTAAATTCATCAAAGATTTTCTGCTTGGAATTATCCGAATGCCAAAAACTTTTCAATAACTCCATTGCTTCTACCTGATTATCCATTAATTCGGATACGATCTTTACCTTATCTTCTTTCAGAAGTTTCGAAAAACCCCTGATCAAGAAATCACGTTTTCTTCTTTTTGGCATTAAACTAAAATTACCTTACTAAAATACGGTTACCATTCATCTTCAACCTTTTCAGGTTCCGGTTTCATTTTCTCTTCAAGATTATTGCTCCAGTTATTCACGAAATCTCTGATTTGTTTCAAGTAGCCGTCCCATCTTGGATCATAAGCAGGATCGTCCTTATCAAGCCATTTTACTACCGGAATGTTGGTTTTGGATTTTAAAACAATCTCATCTATGGTATAACGGTAACGGTTATCCTTCATTTCTACCGTGAATGTATAATTTATCATTCCTCCAATATGTTTAATACTGTCCCGATCCCAATAGTAAATTCTAAACCGGTGTCGCCCAACAATTTTACCGGTTTCTTTATCTCTTACCGAGGTTACCCTTACAGGATCTTTATATGTAGAATTAAGCCAGTAAATACTTCTTTTAAATAATTCATATTTACTACCTTCTTCATCAATTACACCCTGGAATTTAACCCTGTTGGTTTCAGAATCAACTGGTATTACCAAATCTTCCTTCACCTGTGCCGTAACCAGAAGACCAGGTATCATAAACAAAACGAATAATAAATTCTTCATGATTATAAATTTCATTAAGCAAACCGGAAGCAAAGTTAATGGAAAATAATTGAGAATAGTTTAAAATAACAAACAATGAATATATGTCATGAAATTTCATTGCAAATAAAAAACAAAAACCCGTGCCGGTATTACTATCTGTTATACAATATTATACACAACCATACTATCGCAATACAAAATAATCCTTCAACAACTTAGTATAATTCTAAATAGTATAACTGCAAAGTACACATAATATTCTTTAGTATATTTGTGGGGTACCAGTAAAATATGCTGGCCAACTGATTAAATCATTGCTATAATTAAACATCTAAATCGTTAATATTATGAGTGTTATGTATTCTTCGATCACCAAGAAAATATGGATGTCATTGATGGGTTTATTCCTGATGATATTTTTGGTGGTTCATCTGGGCATAAATTTATTGCTTTTGTTCGACCCGACAAGAGAACTATTCAATGAAGTTGCCCATTTCATGGGAACCAACCCTGTTATACAAATGTTTCAATGGGTGCTTTTTGCGGGATTCGTAATTCATATGTTCCTTGGAGTTGTACTACAAATCCAAAACTGGATTGCACGTCCAAAAGGTTACAAAGTAAAAGCCTCGTCTGAAGAATCGGTGTTTTCGAGATACATGATTCATACCGGGATAATAATATTTGTTTTCCTGATAATTCATTTTGCGAATTTCTTTTTTAAGGCTAAGGTATTTCATTCCATTCCAGAGTTCGTACTTGATGGTACACCAACAGGGATGGAAGATATGGGGATACTTGTTATGAAATTATTCGAATTACCCGAATATGTAATTGGTTATATAATTGCACTCCTCGTTCTTGGATTCCACCTTGATCATGCATTTCAATCTGCATTCCAGTCACTTGGTATTAATCACAGGAAATACACCCCATTTATAAAAGGATTTGGGCATTTTTATACGATTGTTATTACTGCAGGATATATCATTATTCCTCTGTTTATTTACTTTTCAAAATAGGAAGACATGACAAAGTTAGACTCAAAAATTCCAGAAGGCCCATTGGCTGAAAAATGGACCAATTATAAAGCACACCAGAATCTGGTAAATCCGGCGAATAAGCGTAAAATTGATATAATCGTAGTAGGAACAGGTCTTGCCGGAGGCGCTGCTGCTGCCAGCCTTTCAGAACTGGGATTTAATGTAAAAGTGTTTTGCATTCAGGATAGCCCACGACGTGCTCACAGTATTGCAGCACAGGGAGGTATAAATGCTGCCAAAAATTATCCAAATGACGGAGACAGTATCTACAGACTATTTTACGATACCGTCAAAGGAGGTGATTACCGTGCACGTGAGGCAAATGTTTATCGTCTTGCAGAAGTAAGTAATAACATCATAGATCAATGTGTTGCACAGGGTGTACCGTTTGCCAGAGAATATGGCGGACTCCTCGATAACAGATCATTTGGAGGAGCATTGGTTTCCCGTACTTTTTATGCCCGTGGACAAACCGGACAACAGTTATTACTGGGAGCTTATAGTGCACTGAGTAAAGAAATCAATAAGGGTTCGGTTGAAATGTACACAAGGCGGGAAATGCTTGATGTTGTAAAAATTGATGACAAGGCCAGGGGAATAATCGTAAGAAATCTGGTTACAGGAAAACTGGAGAGATATGGTGCCCATGCTGTACTTATTGCAACCGGAGGATATGGTAATGTATTTTTCCTCTCCACCAATGCAATGACATCAAATGGTAGTGCAGCCTGGAAAGCATACAAAAGAGGAGCTTATTTTGGTGACCCGAGTTTCGTACAAATACATCCCACCTGTATTCCGGTACACGGTGATTACCAGAGCAAACTTACTCTTATGAGTGAAAGCCTCAGAAACGATGGCAGAATCTGGGTTCCAAAGAAAAAAGAAGATGCCCAGATGATACAAAAAGGTAAACTTTCTCCTGTTAATATACCTGAAGAAGATCGTGATTATTATCTTGAAAGAAGGTACCCTGCTTTTGGAAATCTTGTTCCAAGAGATGTTGCATCACGCGCAGCTAAAGAACGTTGTGATGAAGGATATGGTGTTGGAAACACGGGATTAGCTGTTTATCTTGATTTCAAAGATGCGATTAAACGTCTTGGAAGAAATGTTATTGAAGCAAGGTATGGAAACCTGTTCCAGATGTATGAAAAAATTGTTGATGAGAATCCTTATGAAACTCCAATGATGATCTATCCGGCTATACATTACTCAATGGGAGGAATATGGGTTGATTATGAATTGCAGAGTACTATTCCCGGTTTATTTGTAGGTGGCGAAGCAAACTTTTCCGACCATGGGGCAAACAGACTGGGTGCATCAGCACTGATGCAGGGATTATCCGATGGTTATTTCGTACTACCTTACACTATGCAGAACTATCTTGCCGATCAGATAAATGTACCCCATATTTCAACTGATACACCTGAGTTTAGTGAAACGGAAAAAGATGTGCAGGATACTATCGACAGACTATTTGCTGTAAAAGGCAACAAGTCTGTTGACACATTCCATAAAAAACTCGGTCTTATCATGTGGGATTATGTTGGAATGGCCCGGAATAAGGAAGGACTTGAGAAGGCCATAATGGAAATTAAAGCTCTTAGAAAAGAGTTCTGGGAAAATGTTAGTGTTCCCGGTGATAAAACAGGAATGAATGTAGAACTGGAAAAAGCATTGCGTGTAGCAGATTTTCTTGAACTTGGAGAATTGATGGCACGGGATGCATTAAACCGAAACGAATCTTGCGGAGGTCATTTCCGCGAAGAATACAAAACCGAAGAGGGTGAAGCCATGCGTAACGACGAAGAGTATATGTATGTTTCTGCATGGGAGTACAAAGGTGAAGACCAGGAACCGGTACTTCATAAAGAGCCACTTGTTTACGAGAATATCGAAGTAAAACAACGTAACTACAAAACAGCATAATTTAACTAATGTAAAAAAGGGAACAATGGATCTAAAATTAAAAATATGGAGGCAGGCCGGACCGGATGCCGAAGGTAAATTTGTACATTACCCCGTTCATAATATATCTAAAGACGCATCATTCCTTGAAATGATGGACATTCTTAATGAAGAACTGGTAGCAAATGGTGAAGAACCTGTTGCATTCGACCACGACTGCCGTGAAGGAATTTGCGGAATGTGTAGCTTATACATAAACGGACATCCACACGGACCGGATGATTCCATAACTACATGTCAGCTACATATGCGTAAATTTAAGGATGGTGAAACAATAGTAATTGAACCATGGAGAGCAAAACCTTTTCCAATTATAAAGGATTTAATGGTCGACCGAACTGCTTTTGATGAGATAATTCAGGCCGGAGGTTATGTATCAATTAATACAGGTGGAGTACCTGATGCAAATGCAATACCAATTAAAAAGGAAAATGCTGATCTTGCAATGGATGCTGCAGCATGTATTGGATGTGGGGCATGCGTTGCTGCCTGTAAAAATGCTTCTGCTATGCTCTTCGTTTCTGCAAAAGTTAGTCAGTTCGCATTATTGCCACAAGGCAGAGTTGAAGCCAAAAGACGAGTTGAAAATATGGTGGCAAAAATGGATGAACTTGGATTTGGAAATTGCACTAATACATATGCCTGTGAAGCTGAATGCCCGAAAGATATCAGCATAGCAAACATAGCACGGATGAATAGAGAATTCCTGATGGCCAAGATTTGCTGACAGTAATGAAATAAGCTATGTTAACATAGCTGCTAATCAGGGTGATAGCTTTCTAAAAGTTATCACCCTCTTTTTGTTATAAACTAATAATCCGGATTGCGAAAAAAAGAAGATTTTATTTAATTTTGAACCGCAATACCAAAACCAATGCAATTTAAATATATAATTGGTCAAAACGAATTGATCGACAAACTTATTACCGGTTACAAAGAAAACCGGGTGGCTCATACCCAACTGTTTTTAGGCGATGAGGGTAGCGGAGCCTTAGCATTGGCTATTGCATATGCTCAGTTTTTAGCTTGTCCCGACAAGTCAGATAATGATAGTTGCGGTATTTGTGCTTCCTGCCTGAAGTATGAAAAATATGCACATCCCGATATGCATTTTTACTTTCCAACTGCGACTAACCAATCTGTTAAAAAAGATCCGAAAGCAGGACTATTTTTAACTGAATGGAGAAACTACCTATCTGAAAACGATGCTTACATTACTCTAAATGGCTGGTACGAACACCTTGGAGTAGGAAACAAACAGGGGTATATCAGAAAAGATGATGCAAATGACATTATCAGTAAAATATCTCTCAAAGCATATGAAGGGAGTTATAAAGTCGTAATAATCTGGATGGTAGATAAAATGAACGAATCAGCGTCCAACAAACTGCTGAAAACCCTTGAAGAACCTCCAGATGGTACCATTCTGATTATGATTGGTGAAAAATATGAACAACTGTTGCCAACAATCAGGTCACGGGCACAACTTATCAAAGTTCCCAGACTGACTAATGAAAATATTAGCTCAAGACTGACGGAAAATGGGATTGATACCAATGAAGCTAAAGATATTGCTCTTCTTGCAAACGGAAACTGGAACCTTGCACAGGAAATTGAACAGGATGCAGGCGAAACGCAAGCAAATTTTCTTAATTTCAGGAAATGGCTCAGGCTATGTTTTCAACCAAAAGATTACACCGGACTTCTCAAATTCAACCAGGAGATGGCCAAAGCAGGCAGAGAAAAACAGAAAAGCTTTCTCAGTTACGGACTTGAAGTAATACATAACTCAATTCTTCAAAACAACGATAATGGAAGTCTGATCAAAAAAGCAGGTGAAGAGCTCGAATTTACTCAAAAGTTTGCCCGGTTTATCAATAAGGCTAACCAAAAAGAAATGTACTCAGCGTTCAACCAGGCAATTTACCATGTTGAGCGAAACGCACATGCAGGAATAATGTATTCTGACCTTAGTTTTACTATTGTAAGTCTCATGGCAGAAGGCCGGGATAAAATAACTAAAGAACAATAACTACCAAAATCTACCAAAACAAAGACTAAAAGTGATAAACAGATTTAAAGATTATATAAGACAGCATAAACTGATTAACAAAGATGAGGAAGTTCTACTCGCAATTAGCGGAGGTATAGACTCTGTTGTTATGCTTGATTTATTTTCCAGAACAGGTATGAAGTTTGCAATTTCGCATTGCAATTTCAAACTGAGGATGTTCGAATCCGATGACGACGAACTCTTCGTTCGCCAACTGGCACATAAATATAATGTTGAAGTATATGTAAACTGGTGCAATACGAAGGATTATGCCAAAAAGAACAAACTTTCAATACAGGAAGCAGCAAGAGAATTAAGGTATGCGTGGTTCAACCAGGTTTGTTCTCACAACAACTATGGTAAAATTGCAGTTGCCCATCATCAGGATGATAAAATAGAAACGTTTATAATAAATCTTTTCAGGGGAGCCGGACTTAAAGGTTTAAAAAGTATTCCGGTGAAACGACAGAACATTATTCGTCCTTTGTTATTTGCAACAAGAAAAGAAATTGAAGAATATGCAAAGGAATATATGCTGGAACATAGAGAAGATAGCTCAAACAGTGAAGATTATTATTTACGTAATAAAATCAGACACCAGCTAATTCCAAAAATGGAAGAAATATCGTCCGGTAGTTCAAACTCAATCAAAAAAAGTATAGAAAATATAGTTGATGCCGACAACTTCCTGAATTCAATTGTTGGTGAAAAGCTAAAAGAGTTGTTAATTTCCAGTAGTGATGGAACAAAAAAAATACCAATTAGGGAGATTAAAGAAATTAAACCTTTCAACACCTGGGTTTTTTACCTGTTAAATGAATTTGGTTTTATCAGACAGATAACTGATAACATTTGTGTGGCTCTGATTGAAGGTAATTGTACAGGACTTCGCTTTAACTCTACCGACCATGAACTTTTAATAGATCGTGAACACCTTATCATAAGAGAAGCTGTAAATGAAAGCACACAAAGGAAATACAATATTCCTGAAAGTAAACATTACATTACGAACCCTTTAAAAATCAACTTTGAGAGGCTTAAAAATCAACCGGACTTTGTATTTAGCAAAGAGAAACATATAGCATATTTTGATGCAGATAAACTAGCTTTCCCTCTTACACTCCGAAAATGGCAACCTGGAGACAGAATCATACCCTTTGGGATGACAGGAAGTAAACTTATCAGTGATATACTGATCGACCTTAAAGTTAACTCCTTTGAAAAGGAAAATGTTTATGTTATGATGTCAGGCGAAAAAATAATTTGGCTTATAGGATACAGATCGTCAAATGATTTTCGTGTTAAGGAATCAACATCTGAAATCCTGGTTATGGAGCTTATTAGCAGTAAAACAGGTTTTGATCTGGAATTGTTCAGATAGTCAGTAGATAATGAACATAACCTGACACAATAAAATCCTCATAAGCAACATTTATTGATTAAAGGCTGTCAGAAAAGCATGCAACGATATTTAATTAATTTTGCAAATTATTTTTTTAAGACTGGAAATATGAATCGTAGTTTCACATTAATATCATTTTTACTATTATTTACTTTAGGCTTAAATGCGCAGATTTTAGAACCGGTAAGCTGGACATTTTCGTCTGAAAAAACCGGAGAGAATGAATATGAGTTAATATTTAAAGCAGAAATTGACCTGCATTGGCATCTCTATTCACAGGATATACCTATGTCACCACCTGCTACAAAATTTACATTTGAAGAAAATGCTGATTATACAATTATAGGTGATGTTTCTGAAGAAAGTCAGGTAGTGGAGGAATATGACCCTAATTTTGAAATGGAGCTTAAATACTTTGCCAATGAAGCAATATTTAAGCAAAAAGTAAAGCTGAACAGTGAAGGTGCTAAAATTGCAGGTTATGTTGAGTTTATGTGTTGCGACGACACAAAATGTCTTCCTCCGACCGAGGTGGATTTCAACTTTACCCTTGGCACACCATCTCCCGGAGGTGGGACTGTATCTAAAATACTGGAACCGGTTAAATGGGACATAAATGTCAATAAAATTGATCCCGGGACACTTGAGCTTGTATTTGATGCTTCCATTGATGAGGGATATCATTTGTATTCCTTAACAATCCCTGAAGACGGTCCGCTACCAACTGTATTTACATTTGAAGGTTCAGAATTATTTAGCTTATCCGGAGATGTAACGGAAGCTATCATACCTATTGAGGAGTACGATGATGTTTTTGAAATGGATATAAAGTTCTTTGAAGATAATGCATCATTTAAACAAACAATTAAACTCAATAAGGCGGATGGTACAATCCCGGTTATTGGAGAAATAGCATATATGGTTTGTAATGAAGTTGGCTGTGTAGCACTTTATGAAGATTTTGAATTGAAAATAGACGGAAGTTCAGGTGAACTAATTGAAGATGCTGAAGTTATTGCAGAAGATACAATTGACGAAAATGTTGATATTACCGGTAAAAAGGCATCATTCCTTGGTTTCTTTATATTATCATTTTTAGGTGGACTGGCTGCTATACTTACACCTTGTGTATTTCCGATGATACCCATGACTGTGTCATTTTTCATGAAAGAAGGTGAAGACAAAGCCAAAGGAAAACTTCAGGCAATTATTTACGGACTTAGTATAATCGCAATTTATGTGTTCATTGGGTCGGTACTGGCAGTTATTGCCGGTCCGGATATTGCAAACTGGTTAAGTACCCACTGGTTACCAAATGTATTATTCTTTGCGATATTTGTAATATTTGCCGCTTCATTTTTCGGGATGTTCGAAATTACACTTCCTCACTGGTTAATTAACAAGTCTGATCAGGGAGCCGACAGAGGTGGATTTTTAGGCCCTGTATTTATGGCTCTTACACTGGTATTGGTATCCTTTAGCTGTACCGGTCCGATTGTGGGAACCATTTTGGTTGAATCAGCTGGCGGTCAGGTTCTTAAACCAATTATAGGGATGTTGGGATTCTCACTTGCATTTGCATTGCCTTTTACACTTTTCGCATTTTTCCCAACCTTGCTGCAAGGATTACCCAAATCAGGTGGATGGCTTAACTCGGTAAAAGTTGTACTTGGATTTCTTGAATTAGCACTGGGATTAAAATTCCTGAGTATTGCTGATCAAACATATCACTGGGGAATTCTTGACAGAGAAGTTTATCTTGCATCATGGATAGTTATTTTCTTCCTCCTTGGATTATACCTCCTTGGAAAAATAAAGTTCGCCCACGACTCTGACGTTCCATTTATATCCGTACCAAGACTATTTCTTGCCATAATAACTTTTACTTTTGTTGCGTACCTGATACCCGGCATGGTTGGGGCACCGCTAAAAGCATTGTCAGGATATTTACCTCCACAGACTACTCATGACTTCGACTTAAATACAGTTATCAGAGAAAATGTGAAGGCACATGCCATATCGTCCGGAACGAAAGAGAAGAAAGAACTATGTGAAACACCGAAATATAGTGAGTTCTTACATCTGCCTCACGGCCTTGAAGGATATTTTGATTATGAACAGGCACTTGCATGTGCAAAAGCACAAAACAAACCTCTGTTTATCGATTTTACAGGGCATGGATGTGTAAATTGTCGGGAAATGGAATCAAATGTATGGTCAGATCCCAAAGTATTGAGTTTATTGAGTAACGACTATATAGTAACTGCACTATATGTTGACGACAAAACAACCATGCCTGAAGAAGACTGGTATATAAGTGATTTTGATGGTAAGGAAAAGAAAACCATTGGTAAGAAATATGCTGATCGTCAAAAGGCAATGTTTGGTGTAAATGCTCAGCCATTTTATGTTCTTCTGGATCCAAACGGAGAACTACTTACACAGCCAAGGGCATATGACCTTGATATAAATGCTTTTGTGAAATTCCTTGAAACAGGTCTTGAAAATTTTGAAAAGCGGAAATAACAGAAATTTATAACTACCGTAATACTTTCGAATTACCCTCAGTAAGATAATAGAAATCATTCCTGAGGGTAATTTTATTTTATCTGATAACAAACAAGGTAAATTTATTTATATTACTCACTTATTAAGGTCAGATTGTTGTTCACAATTTTAAGTGAAAAATTGGAAAGGCTTATAACTATGTCAATTCTTTATTGTCATCATTTATAGGAAGTAATAAAAATATTGAAAAAACTCTGGTAATGTTTTAATTGATTCGTTCAATATCAGCACCAAGCATCCTCAACCTGGTGTCAATATTCTGGTAACCTCTGTCAATTTGTTCGATATTCTCAATGATGCTTGTGCCCTGTGCAGATAAAGCAGCAATAAGCAGTGCTACCCCGGCTCTGATATCCGGTGAACTCATCTTAATACCTCTTAACGGATACTTATGATCAAGTCCGATAACAGTAGCCCTGTGAGGGTCGCATAGTATGATCTGTGCTCCCATATCAATCAGTTTATCTACGAAAAACAACCTGCTTTCGAACATTTTCTGATGAATCAGAACACTCCCACTTGCATTAATCGCTGTAACCAGTACTATACTAATTAAATCGGGTGTAAATCCGGGCCACGGAGCATCCGAGATATTCATAATTGATCCGTCAATAAATGTCTCAATAGAATAACTGTCATACTTAGGAACATGGATATCATTACCTTTTTGAAAAACTGATATCCCTAAACGCTTAAAAACATCGGGTATTAGTCCCAGGTCCTGTAAATTAACATTTTTGATCAATATGTCAGAACTGGTCATTCCTGCCAGTCCGATAAAACTTCCAACTTCAATCATATCAGCAAGCATAGTGTGCCCGGTTCCATTCAGTGAGTCAACCCCTTCGATGGTCAACAGGTTTGAACCAATACCTGAGATCTTTGCTCCCATTCTTACAAGCATCCTGCTCAACTGAACAATGTAAGGTTCACATGCTGCATTAAATATAGTGGTTATACCTTCTGCCAGCACTGATGCCATTAATATATTGGCCGTTCCTGTTACTGATGCCTCTTCAAGAAGCATATATGCTCCTTTAAGCTTTGCAGCTTCAACTATATAGCTTTTTTTAACAGAATCATAATTAAATTCCGCACCAAGTTTTTGCAAACCAATAAAATGTGTGTCAAGCCTTCTTCTGCCAATTTTATCCCCACCGGGTTGAGGAAGATATCCTTTACCAAACCTTGCAAGCAATGGTCCAAGTATCATTACACTTCCTCTTATACTGGTTGCTTTGTTGAAAAAATCCTCAGTTGCAAGGTAATCAATGTTTATATCAGAAGCCACGAATGAATAACTGTTTTCTCCGGTCCTTGTAACAATAACTCCAAGTCCGATTAGCAGATCTATTAGTTTATTTACATCCCTGATATCAGGCACATTGTTAATTGTCACCTCCTTATCGGTCAAAAGAACAGCACATAATATCTGCAACGCCTCATTTTTTGCACCTTGTGGCACAATTTCCCCTGATAAAGAATTTCCTCCGGTTATTTTAAAAGCTCCCATTTTTCAACTAATTAGTATAGTAAATAAACGAAAAAACAACCAATTTATGGTTGTTTTTTCGTAATATTTTTTAGAAAAATGTATCACCTGTAAGCAATGCGTAGTGATAATATATCAGAAAGAAAAATCACCTAATGACCTATTTTCTATTCTGGTTATTCTTTCTTCTTTTGCTGTTATCATGTTTATTCTTTTGTCCGCCTTTCCCGGTTTTTTTCTTTTTATTCTTAGGACGTTGTATTACTTCACTAATTGCAATAAGTTTAACTTCTTCAGGTAATACCAGTTTTCCCCCTGATAATTCATTAAGGTGCTTACCAATGGTAAGATCATTTATCGATTCTCTGTTCCATTTCAGATAGGATTTCTTCATCTGATTGGCAATAGCAACAATCAATGCCTCTTTCTCCTCTCCTTCTTCGTATTCGGCTGCCTTTGCTATCATATTAATAAGATGTTTACCATAATGGCGTAACACAATATTTTTATCACTATACCCAATCCGTTCAGGCTTCTTATTCATTTCTGCTGCAGACGGCATTGGGTAAGGTCCGTCAACATCAAGTTTAAAACCCGAAATAATATAAAGGTGATCCCACAAAACTCTTGTATAATCACTGGTTTCCTTAATCGAAGGATTCATCTGTGCCATCGACAAAATAATTGCATTGGCAGACTCTGTTCTTTTCTCTCTATCTTCAATTGTAATTGTATAATCCACCATTTTCTGAATATTTCTGCCATATTCAGGAATAATAAGATGGTCACGCGCAGTATTATATTCCATCAGTTTACTCTGTATTAAAGACCCGTTAAGGTCAGGATAGTTAAATAAAGTGCAAAAATAGTTAAAAAATTAAACCATGAACAGTTCAATCAATTAAGTATCAACATCAAAAAGCACTACAACAATCCTGAACTACTGTTTTTTAAACAAATATCTGGTTATAAAGATACCTGTAGAGTTATTTTCATTACCTGAAAAAACACCTGAAGTAACATCATACAATTCCCATCCATCGGCACTCAATTCCTGAATTTTTGTGGTAATACTTAAATCGTTTTCTCTGATATTTCCAAAATTGATTCCGGCCATGCTAAAAAAGTTTTTCATTTTTGTTTCTTCCATTTTACCTTTATCGTCGATGGAAATCATTCTTGATCTGCCAAGCCCGCCCGGAACCACTGATTCAACTGCAGTAATTTGTAACCATTTTGCCCGTTTCTGCTCATCGCTTTGTTTAAATCCGTAAAATCCAACAATACTAATTAGCATTAAAGCAATTGCTATTCGATAATAAATCTTTTTATTCATTTTGAACTGTATTAATTATATGTTAAAATAACAGGTTCAAGCATTTTAACCTGTTCGATCATGATCTTAGTTTTTGTATGCATAGTTGTATTTAAAGGTAACGAAAATACTACTCATAGATTTTTTATGATACAGGATACTTTCCGCACATTTTCCGGAAAAACTTCCGGGTACTGAAACCTTAAGTTCCTGCATATCTTTCTTTTGCTTACTATAAACTCTATTTCCATCAGGTAATTCAGCATATGTACGTCGAACCAACTTTGCCCTTCTACCCTTAAATTTATATGTAAAAACAACCCCATAAGTAACAATATCCGATCTGTAAATAATAATATCTGTTGGGATATTCGGCACGATACGTGCTTCAATTACAGTGTCCATATCCACAATGTTACCATTCAATTCGATATCAAATGTACTTAACTTAATTATCCCCGGATTATTCTGTCCGTGTACCTGCGTTATTGTAAAAACCAGTACGGCAAATAAGAATACTTTACATTTCATAATTTTATTTCTGATTTAAGATTAAATTTTGGTGCGCAATATAGTTAAAATCTTATTCGGCATTTGCCAGGTTTAATTTGCAAACCTTTCATTAAACCCGGAAATAAACAGAAAAACAAAGTACAAACATCCACACTGTAAAAACTAAAACTTTATTCACAATAAGTTGTTTACAAATTTGGTTAATCAGAAAATAGTTTCTATTTTTGCAGCCCGATTTTACGGCGTAGTAAGTAAACTGCTTAAGAAACAATAAGATAGATGAATACATTGAGTTATAAAACAGTTAGCGCAAAACCAGAAACCGTTTCGAAAGAATGGGTATTGATTGATGCTGAGAACGAAATATTAGGAAGAATGGCGTCAAAAGCTGCTGTACTTCTTCGTGGAAAACATAAGCCAAACTACACTCCACATGTTGACTGTGGTGACAACGTTATAATTATAAACGCTGATAAGATAAGGCTTACAGGAGAAAAATGGGATGCAAAAGAGTATATTCGTCATAGCGGATATCCAGGAGGTCAAAGATCACTAACAGCAAAAGAATTAATGGCAAAGAAACCAACAGCAATGGTTGAAAAAGCTGTTAAAGGGATGCTCCCAAAAACTAAATTGGGTTCGGCTCTTTTCCGTAACTTATATGTTTATGCCGGAAGCGAACACAATCAGGAAGCGCAAAAGCCAAAGAAAATAAATTTAAAATCAATCAGATAATATACCATGGAAGTAGTTAATGCACTAGGCAGAAGAAAAACTGCAGTAGCCAGGGTTTATCTTCAGGATGGAGAAGGAAAGATTATGATTAACAATCGTGATTATAAAGAATACTTTCCTACTGCTATCTTACATTATGTTGTAGAACAACCACTTGAGGTTACCAATAATATGGGGAAATACGACATAAAAGTTAATCTCAGAGGTGGAGGTTATACAGGTCAGGCAGAAGCACTGCGATTAGGAATCGCCCGTGCTCTTGTACAGGTTGACCCTGAATTCCGTCCTGCACTTAAAGAGAAAGGCATGATGAAGAGAGATCCACGTATGGTTGAACGTAAAAAACCAGGACAACCTAAGGCTCGTAAGAAATTCCAATTCAGTAAACGATAATCTTTCAAATTATTGGAATGAGTTTAGTATCCAAATTACTGTAATCTCAAAAATGACAGAGCTATTCAGTAATTGTGTTAGAGAATGTAAACAGTTTGTCGCCGGACAAGCAAAAAATTAAAAAAAAATGACAAAAGTAAGTTTCGACGAATTACTTGACGCAGGTGTACATTTTGGTCATTTGCGCAGAAAATGGAATCCAAATAT
>JANQGJ010000069.1 GCA_028277395.1 Bacteroidales bacterium
CACCCATGGTACCACTCCGATAAATCTCCGCTTTCGCAAAAATTTTAATCATCCTCGGTTGGTATATTAGGATGCTGAAAATTTATGCTCATTTCATCACTTAAAATTTAATTGGTAAAAATAGTTAATTGAATTTATCATTTGTACAGCTTAATTCCGATATTCCAAGATCATTGTAGTTAATAAGCAGTAAACGAATCGCTGGTATAATGAATTATGTTAAGGTTACATAAAAAAAGGTGACCATCCTGATCACCTTTTTATATCTAACTACCAAAATCATCGAACATTATCATTTCCTCTGGTACCCCGAGTTCGTCAAGCATTTTAAGTACTGCATCATTCATCATTGGCGGACCACACAGATAATATTCTATATCTTCAGGTTCGGGATGATTTTTAAGATAATTATCGTAAATAACCTGATGGATAAATCCGGTATATCCTTTCCAGTTATCCTCTTCCAGAGGCTCTGATAGTGCAACTTCAAATTTAAAATTTGGATTGTTCTTCTCGATTTTTTCAAAATGGTCCTGGTAAAATAACTCTCTCTTTGATCTTCCTCCATACCAGAAAGTTGCTTTTCTCTTGGTGTGTTTAGTATCAAACAGATCAAAAATATGCGATCTCATAGGTGCCATTCCTGCACCACCACCAATAAACATCATTTCCCTTTGGGTATCTTTAATAAAGAATTCACCATAGGGACCGGAAATTGTTACTTTGTCACCCGGTTTCCTTGAGAAAATATATGATGAACAAATACCTGGGTTAACATTCATAAAGCCTCCTTTTTTTCTGTCCCATGGTGGAGTAGCAATACGAATATTAAGCATAACAATATTACCTTCAGCAGGATGGTTGGCCATTGAATATGCTCTGTAGATAGGTTCGGGGTTCTTCATCTGAAGATCCCACATATTGAACTTATCCCATTCATCGTGATATTCTTTTTCGACATCCATATCTTTAAAATCAACTATTACTTTTGGTACATCGATCTGGATATAACCACCAGATTTAAAGTCGAGTGTTTCACCTTCAGGCAGTTTAACTACGAATTCCTTAATAAAGGAAGCTACATTATGATTTGATACAACTTCACATTCCCATTTCTTAATACCGAAGATTTCAGGAGCGACATTTATTTCCATATCTTCTCTAACTTTTACCTGGCATCCCAGACGCCAGTTATTCATCTGCTCCTTACGTGTGAAAAATCCTTTTTCAGTCGGAAGTATTGATCCTCCCCCTGAATTTACCTGTACTTCACACATTCCACATGTGCCGCCTCCGCCACATGCAGAAGGAATAAATATTTTATTCGCTGAAAGTGTAGATAACAATGTTGAACCGGGGTCAGTTTCCAGTTCATTTTCGTCGTTTATAGTAATTTTTACTTTGCCCTGTGGCATTAGCTTTTTTCTTGCAAACAGAAGTAGCCACACTAGTAGTAGGGTTACCAATAAAAATATGGCGATACTGACACCTATAACTATACCAATTCCAACTTGTAGTAAAGTCATTTTATAATTTGTTTAATTTCTCTAACTATAATTTAATTCCAAGGAAACTCATAAATGCAATTCCCATAAGTCCGGTAATAATGAATGTAATTCCAAGGCCTCTCAGGGCAGGAGGAACATTTGAATATCTTATCTTTTCGCGTATTGCGGCTATA
Source organism: Bacteroidales bacterium (assembly GCA_028277395.1). Lineage (GTDB taxonomy): Bacteria > Bacteroidota > Bacteroidia > Bacteroidales > F082. The sequence goes on from JANQGJ010000069.1 coordinate 1,682, forward strand.
CCAACAATTGCCAAAAACCAGCCAACACCAGAACCTAATCCAAATGAAGTTGCCTGGGCAAGACTCTGATATTCTCTTTCCTGCATAAATAATGAACCTCCGAGTATTGCACAATTCACTGCAATTAGTGGAAGGAAAATACCCAGTGAAGCATATAATGCAGGGGAGAATTTTTCTACTATCATTTCAACCAGCTGAACCATTGAAGCAATGATCGCAATGAAAAGAATGAAACTTAAAAAACTGAGATCAACATCATCAAAACTAGGGTCAAGCCATGTCAAAGCTCCCGCTTTCAAAACAAATTCATTAAGGAGATAATCTACCGGAACTGTTATTCCAAGCACAAAAACTACAGCTAAACCAAGCCCGACTGAAGTCTTAACAGTTTTAGAAACAGCAAGGTATGAACACATGCCCAGAAAATAGGCAAACACCATGTTGTCAATAAAAATGGATTTTATAAATATGTTAAATATTTCTTGCATGGTAGTTAAATTTTAATTCTTTTCAATTAAGTCACGTGTGTAAAAACGTTGTACCCAAATGATTACTCCAACAGTAATTAATGCCATTGGTGGTAATATCATCAGACCGTTATTTTTGTAACCAAACTCATAAAATGATTGCGGTATAACCTGGATATCCAGTATTGTACCTGATCCCAGTAATTCTCTGAAAAATGCTACTATTATCAGGATAATACCATATCCAAGAGCATTTCCAATTCCATCAAGAAATGCGGGCCATGGTTTGTTACTCATAGCAAAAGCTTCCAAACGTCCCATTATAATACAGTTAGTAATAATAAGTCCAACAAAAACAGACAATTGTTTACTAACATCATATACAAAGGCTTTTAATATTTGATCAACAAGAATTACCATTGATGCAATTACAACAAGTTGTACAATAATTCTGATTCTGGGAGGAATCCCATTTCTAAGCAGTGATACAACAACGTTTGATACAGCCATTACCACAACAACAGAAATTGACAGTACTATAGCCGGCATAAGTTTTGCTGTTACAGCAAGAGCGGAGCATATACCCAATACCTGAACAGTAATTGGATTACTAAAGTTAATGGGATTTTTAATTAACTTTATATTTTTAGCCGAAAACAGAGGCTCTTTTTCTTTAATTTCTGCACTCATCTTTTATCTGTTTTTTTGTAAATATGGTAAGTAGCTTACCAGAATATCGTTAATCATATCGTTTACACCATTACATGTTATAGTGCCACCTGATATAGCATCTACACCATGTATTCTCTCATTTTCAGGAAGTTTGGATATGCCTCCTTTAACAACTACAATTGATTTAAATTCGTTGTTATCATTGAATATCTTTTTACCGATGAACTGTTTTGTAAACATTTCGGTTGTAATTTCAGCACCTAAACCCGGAGTTTCACCTTTATGGTCGAATGTAACACCAACTACGGTGTTAAGATCATCGCTTAATGCCATATTCCCCCAGATAGGACCCCATAATCCAACTCCTCTGAACGGAATTACGTAAAGTTTTTTCCCATCTTTGTTAATGACATATAGTGGTAGTTCGTAAGGTTCACCTTTGGATTTCTTATAAAGCTCTTTTTTCATGTCTATTTTGAAAGCTTTTCCATCTTCCATTTTTCCATCGCTATAAGAGTCAACCACTTCACCATCCTGATTTATTACTATTTCCTCTTCAACATACTCGTTAAAAAGCTTCATGGCATTATCAGCACTAACATCAGGTATTTTTGCTGATGCAAGTATTCCGCCCATTTTATCTATGGCAATGTTTCTTTCCTGAAATGGTTTTAGCAACATTGCAGCTGTTGAAAGAAGAGCCGCTGCTACAATAACCATTATTGCAGAATATCTGAATATATAAGCGTTACTATACATATGTTTATATATTTATTATTTCTTAATTAGTTATAACAGCTTTCATACGTTTAAGCCTCTTCTTTATATTCGATTCAATTACGTAATGATCGATCAGAGGAGCAAAAACATTCATTAGAAGTATGGAAAGCATAACACCTTCAGGGTAGGCAGGGTTGAAAACCCTAATCAAAATGGCTATTACACCAACAAGGAATCCGTAGATATACATACCTTTATTAGTTTGAGCTGCCGTAACGGGATCAGTTGCCATAAACACAGCTCCAAATGCAAATCCACCAAGCAATAAATGATTAACCGGATCCATTAGCATGTAATCGTTAAGTCCCCATAAATTAAATAGCAATCCCATTATATACCCTCCTGCAAAAACACTCAGCATAATTCTCCAGTTACCAATACCGGTTGCAAGCAGAATAACAGCTCCAATCAGTATCATCAGTGTTGATGTCTCACCAATTGATCCCGGAATTGTACCCATAAACAGCTCAAAAGTTGTAGGGAGGTTATCAAAGTTGCCAACTAAAGCATCTCCAAGTGGGGTGGCACCTGAATAGGTATCTGCCATTTCTGCAATCCAAACCTTTTCTCCTGACATATCACTGGGATATGCGAAAAATAAGAATGCTCTGGCAGTTAATGCCGGATTAACAATATTCATTCCTGAGCCACCAAAAACTTCTTTGCCAAATATTACTGCAAAGGCAACAGCAATGGCCACCTGCCAGAGTGGCGTTTCAGGAGGTACAATCATTGGTATTAATAATCCTGATACAAAGAAACCTTCGTTTACTTCGTGATTTCTTATTTGTGCAAATATTATTTCCAATCCAAGACCAACACCATAAGTTACCAGTATAATTGGTAATACCTTTAAAAACCCATACACGAACATTGTCCAATGGTCAGGTGCTTCTCCAACTGATAAAAAATGTTGGTATCCAATATTCCACATTCCAAATAATAACGCAGGAATCAGTGATATGAAAACAATGATCATAGTCCTTTTCATATCAATAGCATCTCTTATATGTGATCCTGTAGTAGTAACTTTATCGGGAACATAAAAAAGTGTTTCAACAGCATCGAAAGCTGAATGTAACTTCTGAAACTTTCCTCCTTTTTCGAAATGTGGTTTTTGTTTATCAATAAATTTCCTTAGCGCTTTCATGCGATATACTTCAAATTATACTTTATTAACTCATTTCAATTCGCATCAAATCCAAGCCTTTTCGTATTATCGATTGAATCTCGGTTTTTGATGTGTCAATTACTTCACAAAGTGCAAAATCTTCATGATCTATCTCATAGATCCCAAGATTTTCCATTTGATCAATGTCTTCTACCAAAACAGCTTTTATAAGTTGCAATGGATAGATATCAAAAGGAAATACTTTTTCAAATTTACCTGTCATAACATAAGCTCTTTCTCCACCATGTAAATTTGTGTCAAGGCGATATTTTTTATTGGGTGTTAACCATGATGTAAATGTTTTCGAAAAACTGAATTTACCAAATCCCGGAGCAAGCCATCCAAAAAATTCGTGATAATTACCTTCCGGAATTACTGTTACCACTGAATCATAGAAACCAACAAATCCATCTTTTTCAATCTTTTCACCAGTAAGTACATTTCCGCTAATGTACCTGTTATCGTATTCAGATACATTATCCTTAACCATATTGCTGATGGATGCTCCTATGTATGTTTTGAAGTATTTTGGATTTTTAACTTCTGAACCGGCCAGAGCAACTACTCTGGTAGAATTAAACCTGCCTTCCAAAAATAGTTTCCCAATTGTAAGTACATCCTGAGGATACAGGTACCAGATTATATCACCTTTATTAATGGGATCAACTTTACTGATATGAACACTAACGTTACCTGAAGGATGAGGACCAGAAAATGTATTTATTTGTACATTTTTGGAATTTAAAAATACTTTGGATGTTGTTCTGTTGGCATCAACATTTAAATGAACTTTGCCTTCGGTAAGTTTGGTTAATATATCTAAGCCAGCCTGAAATGCTTCACCTTGTCCGTGTACAATTAAGTCATAGTCAGGAGATAACGGAGAAGTGTCGTATGCAGCAACAAATATTGCTTTTGGTGTTTCCTCAGGATTGGCAACAACGGAGTAGGGGCGTTGTCTTATCAGTGGCCATACGCCGCTTTTCAGCAGTTTATCTATAACATAATCCCTTTTAAGTTCATTAATTTTTGATACTCCGAAATCAATAGCTTCATCTTTTCCGTCGGAATCGATGATGATTTCAAGTAACCGTCTTTTTGCACCACGTTTAATAGCATCAACTTTACCGCTGACTGGTGAAGTAAAAATTATATTGTCCCTGTATTTATCAAAATATAATGGGGTTCCAACTTTTACGGAATCACCTTCCTTAACCATAACTTTTGGAAAACAACCAATGAAATTTGGTGGTTTAATGGCAAATTTTTCAGCATTTAAGTCAACGATGGTCTTTTCAGCCTCTCCTATAAGCTTGATGTCCAGACCTTTCTTAATTATAAAATTAGTTGACATATGTATATAAATTCATGTGTTTTTCAAAGCGCAAATTAAGCAATAATATTTGTGTCTTTTTATGAAATAATCATTTATCATGTTATTTTTAACCTATCTAAATAATAAGGCGTTGCTAAGATACGGTTATTCAGTATTATATGATAACATTTGCGGTGATTTTATTATATTTTTGATGTATTTCATTATAATCTTATGCATGATTTTTTGATACAACTTTTTTCTTGTAGGTCAGGTCTTGTATAATTGATTAAATTTGATATTATTTTGTGAAATACTAATTAAATATCCCCTGATGATAGAAAGATTTTTGATCCTGACAAATATTTTATTTTTTTCATTACTGACTACCCTGGCAACGGAAGTGCAAAACAAGGATTTGGTTTATGATGAAAACATTCAAACTGTACTGTTGCATCCTCCCGGGGATCAGCTTGCTCCTCCGGTAATAAGATTAAATACCACCGACAAGCTCCGATTATCTTTTGATGATTTAAGCCCGGAATCTTATCAGTTTAAATACACTATCATACACTGTACTGATGACTGGCAAACTTCCAATCTTGATCAGATGGATTATATTGATGGGTTTTTTGAGGAAGATATTATTAATTACCAATTCTCGCTTAATGCAATACCTCCATATGTGCATTACAATGTCAGTTTGCCTTCGAAAGACATGAAAATAAAACTATCAGGCAATTATATCTTAAAAGTTTACCTGGATAACCCTGATGATGAAAATGTGATATTTACCAGAAGATTTTTTGTAATAGAACCTTTGGTTCAGATTGATGTAAAAATACCTTATTATCCAAAGAACCTGGAGTTTGTGCGAAAAAAGCAGCAAATAGACCTCAAAATCAATACACCGGATTTGTTTAGTGCTGAGGCTGAACAGCGTGTTAATGTAACCATACAACAGAATGGAAGGTGGGATAATATCAAAGAAAACATTAAACCAACTTCAGTAATGCTTAATCAGCTTAATTTTGATTTCAGGGAAGGAATTGTATTTGAAGGAGGAAATCAGTTCAGGAATTTTGATATGAAAAGTTTTTGGTACCAATCAATGTATATTAAGGAGATAATTAATGATCCTGATGGATATATTGTTGTGTTGCATACTGATCATCCAAAAAACAAAAAACCGTACAGTGTGGTTGAAGATATATCAGGACGAAGGCTTATAAAAGCAAGATCAGGACAAGATACAAGTACTGAGGGTGAATATGCATTGGTTGAATTCTGGTTAAAGCAACCAAAAATAGAGGATGCTGATATATATTTATTAGGTGCTCTCAATAACTGGCAACTTGACGGCAGAAGTAAATTGAAATACGATTCACGTTATCATATGTATAAAGGAAAACTTTTTCTTAAACAGGGATACTACAATTATCTCTATATTGTTGTTCCGAAAGGTAAGCAACGTGGAAGTGTTGCTGTAATAGAAGGTGACCATTGGGAAACAAAGAACCGGTATACAGTTTATGTGTATTATAGAGAAAGAGTACCTGAGTACGACAGGTTGGTTGGTTATTTTACGTTTAACTCATTTGATGTAAGTACGGAATAAATTTCCATAAATGGTAATTTGTCTGTCAATTGCATATCGTGAAATAGCTGTAATACAGACTGTAACTATTGTTGGTATAAGAATTGTTAACCAAATTACTGACAACTATTGAGTGGTTTAATTAATACTATTACTAATTATGAAAACTTTACATAAAACAGGACTACCATTAATTATTGTGTTAACATTGCTCAGTGTTTTATTTCTGACATCATGTAATAAGAATAATGAAAATCCGACTGATGATAAAACCGGCATTAATGACCTCATAATAAGTGAGGATTTCAACTGGTCAACATCTGATGAGGTAACTTTTAAGGTAACTTTACTTAGTAATACAGGAAGTCCTTTACAGGGTGTAAAGGTTGCACTATTTACAGAAGATCCTCTTGAAGAAGGAAAGTTAATAGTTAGCGGAGTTACTAATAATAGCGGAGAGTACGAACTGGATTATAAAATTCCGGCATATTACGATTCCATTTATTTACAAACTGACTATGTTGGTATTATTTCTCCCGGGATGATCGCAGTTGATAATAACGGGTTTGATATTACTTTGGGCGGTAAACAACAACCCCGGTCCAATAGAAATCACTTAAAACAAGTTGAATTTGCTGCAGGTTATGGATATCTTGGCAGTTACAACTCCATTGGAGTTCCGGACTACCTTGAACCGGAAAATGATATAATAACGCAGGAGTTGCTTGATGATATAAACAATACACTTCCTGAGAGATCACCACTTTTTGTGTCTCACCCTGAATATTTACAACCGGAGTGGGATTATAATTTGAACCTAATTGAGGACTGCGATGTATGGATTACTTTTGTACATGAAGGTGCCGGTTATAAGAATGTGCTTGGATTCTACACTTATGAAACTGGTAGCGCTCCTGTAACACCAGGTGATATTGATGAGATCACAGTAATTTATCCAAATGTATCATATTCAGGTTCCGGCGGTGGATTATATTCAGGGAATAAAGTGTATATCGGACAATTCGAGGCAGGTACAACTGTTAGTTTTGCATTAATGGCAAATGGATGGAGAAATGGAAATGTTACGGATGGTAATTGGATAGTTTATTCGAATCCTAATTTAAATCCAGAAGCTGATCCTGATCTGAGACAGCATTTTGTACTATTGAATGATAATGGCAGAAACCTGTTATTGCTGGGAATTGAAGATATCAGGCGTGATCGTGGAAATTGCGATCATGATTTCAATGATGCAGTGTTTTATGTAACTGCCAACCCTATTGAAGCCATCGATCAAAGCCAGTTTCCAAATATTGATTACACAGGTACAGATACAGATGGAGATGGTATCCCTGATAATGTTGATGATTACCCTGACGATTCAGATAAAGCGTTCAATAACTTTTTCTTTAATGAAGGAAGTTATGGAACTCTTGCCTTTGAGGACATGTGGCCATCCATAGGTGATTATGATTTTAATGATGCTGTAATAGACTATAACTTTAACCAAATCACAAATGCTGATAATGATCTTGTTGAGATTATTGGCTATCTGAGACTTAAAGCACATGGGGCCTATTTTCATAATGGTTTTGGATTCCAGTTACCATTTAATAAAAACCTTATTGAAAGTGTAAGTGGAGATATTTTTGTTGATGGTGAAGTTGTAAACCTTGATAGTAAAAATCTTGAATCAAATCAAAGCTTGCCTGTTGTTATAGTTTGGGAAGATGCATACGATGTCCTTCCACAATCGGGTGGGGGTGTAGGTGTTAACACTACTCCCGGTATTCCGTATGTTACCCCTCAATTACTTGAATTATCAATTAAACTGTCTTCACCGGTAGATTTGTCAGATGCAGGAATTCCACCGTATAACCCGTTTATTTTTATTGATAGACAAAGGGATGTAGAGGTTCACCTGGTTGATAATACTCCAACAGATCTGGCCAACCCTGAATTATTTGGAACAGATGCTGATAACAGTGATCCGGCATCCGGAAGGTACTATAAAACTGCTAAAAATCTTCCATGGGCGATCAATATAATTGAGGAATTTGAATATCCGGTTGAGAAAGCGGAAATTACTACAGCCTATTTGAAATTTGGTGAATGGGCCGAAAGTAATGGTTCATTATATAATGATTGGTGGAAAGATAAGTCCGGTTACAGAAACAGTAATAATATTTATGAACCGGATATTCAGGAAGATTAAACAGTTCTAGTTTTATTCTTTTTGTTTCTTCTTACCAGGATAACAAGTATTATTATTGAAAGAATTAATAATACGGAAAAGGTCACAACTATAGGATCAGATAACTTTGACTTTTCGTCAAAACCAAGTTCGGAAGTATCACCATTAATAATATACGCTGACCAGAAGAATGGGTGAGCATTAGCCATATTGGCATCCTTTAATGCATCAAGTTTTGATTTTTGAAGTGCAATATCTTTAGTATAACCTTCCACCAGATATTTATAGTAATTATCCATTATTTTAGATCCCATGGCATCCTGAACTTCCCACAGAGTCATAACAATTGTAGGTACACCTGCATAAACAAAACCTCTGGCCATACTCATTATACCTTCTCCTTTACTAAAGCTACCCGTTCCGGTATTACAGGCACTTAGGGTTACCATTGAAGCATTGATATCCATGTTATATATCTCATGGGTAAACATGAAATTGGAATTTGTATCAATATCATCATTATAGAATACAAGTTTTGACTGATAAGGTAGCGAATCGTTTATAATTGTGTGCATTGCAAGATGCAATATGCTATAGGAATCACCAAATTTTTTAAAGTTCCCTTTTGTGGCATCCTCATCAACAAAGGATTTGCCTCCATGATTGCTAATAATTTGTTCTACTTCGGATTTTGCAAATGGCAGGTCAAACAAATTGAATTGTTCATCATTCGCATCATCATATCTATTATCATATTTTGGTGCAAATGCAAGAATCTTATTACCTGCTTTTTTCTTCGACTTATCAAAATATGTGCTGTATTTTAATGTTGCTGAATATGAATAAGACAGAGGGTGATTCTTTAATAAATATGGTAAATCCCTGTAGTTTATTTTGTCTGTTTCAAAATCATATTCAATAAGCAGATCAAATGGCAGGTAACCCAATAAGCCATCAGGTATAATAATCAGACGTTTATTACTTATTAATTCATCATGAGGTTCGATCAGAGTTTTCCACAGTTGGTGTGAGTGGTACTTAAATTCATTGAATTTGGTCAGGTTTTGCTTGCTCAAATCTACATATTTTAGCGATATAATGTAATTTAGAGAGTTGAAAAAGGCTGAATCAATTTCAATTTCTTTAATATCAAACTTTGAATCCGAAATAGCCATTATATACAAAACCGAATCAGTTAACAGATACTCAAGGATAACCTCGTCATCAAGCAGATTATCTTCAATATCGTCCAAACTGATTACATCGTTTTTATATTTTATTGAGTAATATTTAGGAAATCTGTTTTCAATATCAACTATCAGACTATCGTGTTTATTTATTCGTTCAAGTAGTTTCGATTCAAAGAAATGAATCTTTTTTGGATCAGGCTGGTTTTTTGTTTTTTCATTGCCCAGTAATTGCCTTAATCCATTTATCTCATCTTTCAGCTGATGTTCATAGTTAAAAGTTTCTATAGGAATATCAGAGGTTTTAAGTGCATACTCACTATTTACTTCAGCTAATAAGGCAGATGATTTGCTTCTCTCAATAAGATTGGATACTCTTTCCAGATGCTTTATGTTATGTGATTTTCGATAAAGTTCGAAAGAGCACTCTACTGCAAGAATATAAACCGGATTCATTAATTCGATGAGCAATAATTTGTTCGCATTGCTTAAATTACTGCTGATTTCTTCCATCTTTATTAAAGCCCTTGTAAACACCGAATCAGAATTACTCAGGTAACTTCCATCATCAGTCTGGTAATATTTCAGAAGGTAAGCAGAGGCCAGACCTACTTCGGCTTTCTTTTCCTGGATGATATTTAAGTTGTCACCTTCAAGACTGTTTTTATTCTTGTTGAATATTTCTATGGATATAGAAAAATAGTATATAGCTGAGTCGGCATCCTTTTTATTTTCCAAATAAAATGAACCGATTTTGGCAAGTATATTCGCATATTGATCAGAATCATTACCGACCAGCACATGCGCTGATTGTAAAGCCAGTTTATAGTAATGTATGCATTGAGAATTATCTGCTATTGACTTAAGAAAATCTGCATAGCTGGAATATAATTCCTGCGCTCTTTTCGGGTTAATATTTTCCTGTTTGAGCAGATCCAGTGAAACTCTGAAATAGTTGTTTGCTTTATCAATATCACCCAAAGCCGCACTTGATATAGCTGCATTCTTATTTAGAGATAATTTCAGATCATTATCCTGGGAATAGTTTAATCCTGATAAACAGTATTCCAATGAAGACACATTATCACCACGATCGTGACTGACATTGCATAAATTACTATATGTTCTGGCAATTCTGTCACCTTTCGTATTAGTATCACTCAGATAAATATCAAGTGCTTTTTTATAATAAAGTTCAGCTTTTGAAAATTCATACCCGAAATATGAATTGATACCCTTATTGTTATTTATACCTGCAAATATCATGTGATTGGGTGAGTATATCTTGCGGTAAATCTTTTCAGCGTTTTCAAAATATCTGTTAGCCTCTTTTAGTTTTCCCGTAAGAGTTGTATAAAGCGCATAATTGTAGTAGTAACCGGATGTAATAATATTATCGTTTATTAATCCACTTTCGTTTAATACGAGAAAAGCGGTATCAAAGTAGTCGATTGCTGAATTATATTTGCCTAGTCTTGAATAATTAATACCAATATTCAAATATGCATAGTACAGATTTATATCCGAAATATTATTTTCAATTAGAGGTGTTTTAGCCCTGTGGCAATAATAAATAGCACTATCAAATTTTTGCAGGAACAGAAACCCTATCCCAATGTAATTTAATGTTTTTGAAATTGATTTATAATCTGTTTTTATATATTTGTTCTTCAGAATATTACATTTTTTCAGAGTGTCTATTCCTCTTTGATATTCAGCTTTGTTTACAAGAGATTTACCCAATATATGGTATGCATCCACAAGTAATACACTGTCAATTTTTGTTTTTGTCGACATTAACCGAAACGCCTGATTTATTAAGGAGTCAGATTTGTTTTTATTCGTTGCCCAATAATCTTCACTAAGGTTTATTAATTGTCTTAGTGAATCGTTGAAACTTAATATATTAGTTCCGGGAATATTAATATCCTGCTCATTTTCAGGATCATACTGCGATGCATTGGAATAATTTGGGTAAAAACAAATCATTGTAACCAAAATTGATACAAGCACTTTTAACACATGAAATGAAATTTTATAGACGATTTTATTGAACACTCCTCATTAGGATTGGTGATTTAAACAACAAAAGTAGCAATCTTGTTAAATTCGCAATGAAATATTTAGGTTTTTCACATATTTGTGAAAATAACTCTCCTTTTAATATTGAAAATTGATATGCTTGATACGGTAGAACTTATAGTTCAGGTTCTGATACAGGAAAAAAAGAAGAGGCACAATTACCTCTCCTTCTTGTTAATAACCACTTTGTTTTGTTAGGAATATTTTATATATAATATGACTAATTCAGTTTCTGAAAACGTCCATGTAATATATTTTCATTTTGTAACTTGATCATGTAAAAATAATGACCTAAATGAAGATTGTCAGTATTAATATTGATTAACTGAGTTCCCTCATATATCCTGGTATTTTCGGTTTGGATTAATTGACCCTGGATATTGTAAATATGTATTTCAGCATTTTTACTCTCAGGACTTGTAATTTTAATGTTAAGAATATCTGTAACAGGATTAGGGTAACTGGTTGCTACAAGTACTTCACTTTGATTTGCAACTGTGCTTATTTTTGGTAATGAAATCTGGATATTCTCAATAACATTTAGGTCACTGTCAAGTACCATCCCTTCATCTTTCAATGAGAACACTCCTTCATCAATTCTGTTAAAATCACCGTTTTGTTTTACAATAACTCTGAATAAAGTTTCTCCAAAGAATTTTTGTCCGGGAATTTCATTTTCATCCAGCCATATAGCAGTTAATTCACCAGTTTGATTGTCAATGTCGTAATAGAAATTTTCATCTGGACCGTAAATATCAACTATGTCGATTTTATCAACGGGATAAACAAAATTTAAGTGAAATCCACCAATAAGTTCATCAAAGTCTGAGCCGATTACTAATTCAACCTCCTGATCAGCAACTTGTGTTACAGCCTGATCTGAACTGTAAAAATCATCTATATTTCTACCTCCGGGCAACCATTCGCCTTCAACATCACCAGTGGCAGTTGCCCACATTGTTGTATTTGCGGTTTGTCCTGAACTTCTTGATGTGAATTCTATAGAAACCTCTTCAAACTGCCATTCATCAGTAGGAAAAGGGTTTCCCTGTGTCAGATAACCATTTACAGTTAATATATAATCTCCGTAAGTAATATTTCCACTACCATTTACATCAGCAGCATTTGATTCAGATTCATCTGCAAATGTATATGTTCCGTTAATGTTCTGTAAAATCAGAGAAGCATCAATGAGGTTAATGTCTCCTACGGGAATAGAAGTGGATCCCCTCAAAGTGAAGACTCCCGAAGGAACATTCGTAAATTCGAATTCACCAATATTATTGGTAGTAGTTGTTGCTATTGTATTATTATTTGAATCAATAAGGTCTATTACAATATCAGGAAGCGGGTTCGTTACATCATTATGATATAAAACTGTTCCGGTAATTTGATTTTGAGCAGATAAAGAACCAATCACAAGCACTAAGGCGGTTATTAAAGATAATTTGTTAAATAAATGTTTCATAACAAAGTGGTTTATATGATGAAAAATTGTTATTCTTTATCTAGTAGTACCGAAAAAATTTTTTTTTCTACCATTTTTCAAAAAAAAAATTACTTTTTTTTCAAATTTATTCAAAATAGAATGCATTTTAAGGGTTTATCTTTAATATTTTTGCCTCCTGCAATAATTTAAGGAGGTCATACTTTATGCTAAAATCCATTAAAATATTATCAGTTTTTATAATTATACTTCTGTCTCTTTATACTTATGGAACAGAATCTGGTTACGAAATTAAAATTAAGATCAGGGGATATTCTGATTCTACCATGTTATTGACTTCATATTTTGGCGAAAAAATTAAACTTGTTGATACAACATATTCCATTAAGTCAGGTGAGTATTTGTTCACAGGTGAAAAAAAATTGCCCGGTGGTATTTACATGGCAGTGAGTTCCGATAAGAAAAAACTATTTGAATTTATTATCGGAGAAGATCAGAAGTTTATTTTACAAACTGATACGGCTGATTTTATTCAAAACATGAAGGTTTCAGGATCAAAAGACAATAAAATATTTTATTCGTATTTAAGAAATAACGAAAAACAGTATAAACTGAATCAGGAACTAACAGAAAGGATTGATTCTTTAAAGAGTGCATCAATGGATGTTAAGTCACTTGAACAAAAAAGAGATTCGTTGAATGATAATATTGTAAATTATAAACTGGAAGTCATTAACAATAATGAAGGAACTTTTGTATCAACATTACTCAAGGCTATGAGGGATATTGAAGTTCCTGATTCAATAAATAATTCAACAGATTCAACTTTAGCTTTTTGGTATTACCGGGATAATTTCTTTACAAATATTGATTTGAGCGATAGCAGTTTGCTTAGAACACCCGTTTATATGCGAAAGGTCAAACAATACTTTGATCAGGTAGTTGTGTTTAACCCTGATTCTGTTATAGTTGCTATTGATTATATTTTGAAAGAAGCAAGACCTTCCAGAGAAACAATAGGTTATCTGGTATGGCATTTCATCTCTGAATACCAAAATCCCAAATTTATGGGATTTGATAAAGTATTTGTGCATCTTGTAGATGAGTATTTTAGTAAAGAGGAAATTGAAAACACAACGCCTTCTATTTTAACTTCCTTACAGGAAAGAGCCGATAAACTACGTCCAATACTTTTGGAACAGCCAGCACCAAATATGCTTCTTATTGATACTCTGGGCAACCTCAGGTCATTTTCTGAAATTAATAGTAATTATGTTGTAATATTCTTTTGGGATTCTGAATGTGGTATTTGTGGAAAAGAAATCACCGAGCTTATCAAATTGTATGGAAATAGTGATTATGATGTTGAAATTTATGCTGTAAATGTTAATAGTGACCTTGAAAAATGGAAAGAAGCTGTTATTGAAAAAAAACTTCCCGGTATTAATGTTAATGGAACAAGAAGTGCTACAAAAGATTTTCATGACCTGTATGACATTTACGGGACTCCTGTAATTTATGTTTTGGATAAAAATAAACGCATTATTGCTAAGCGAATAGGTGCTGGTAAAATAGCAGAATTTATTGATAGTTATGAAAAAATTCATAATAAAAGTGTCTCAAACTGATTTTTTCATTTCTAATGCTAATTTCTTTATTATCAGCTTTTTCGGTGAGTTATTATTGTTGATTTTAGTTGCTGTTGAACATTTTATTAACAATTTGGAAGGCGTCTAAATTGAATGACGAAAAGTAATTAAAGCAACTTATCGCCTAAATTTGTGTCCTAGTAAGGGGGCTTGGGTAAATGAAATGTTTTTCTATTACAATTGTATTATACCTAAACTCAAAATCACAAATAGTAGGCTCATGTCACGAAAATATCTAAAGCAGACAACAATAATTTTTAGATTATTATTGATTTTTTCACTCTGGCTTTTTTCATCAAATATGTATAGTCAGGCTGGATTATGTGAATCATCAGAACCTTTTTGTACAAGTGATGTTTATACGTTTCCTGCAAGTACAAATACCTCTTCACAACCAGGTCCGGATTATGGCTGTTTGAGTACACAACCAAATCCTGCATGGTATCATATGCGAATCGGAGTATCGGGTGATATTAACATTTATATGGAATCGAGCCCTTTAGTAGATATTGATTTTATTTGCTGGGGACCATTTACCGATCCGTATACTCCGTGTACAGCTCAGTTAACAGGAGATAAAATTGTTGATTGTAGTTATTCCGGTAATCCAACAGAGGATTGTTACATCCCGAGTGGTTTAGTTGGTGAATACTATATATTACTTATAACTAATTATTCAAACCAGCCTTGTGATATTACATTCCAAAAGACATCTGGTACTGGTGAAACCGATTGTGGTATAGTTACCCCTCCCATTAGTAATAACGGCCCGCTGTGTGAAGGAGATACACTCAAGTTGTATGCTGATTTTGTTGCCGGTGCAACGTATAGCTGGACAGGACCTGTCAGCTTTTCTTCAACACAACAAAACCCGATAATCTTAAATTCAACCCTTGCAAATGCAGGTTATTATTATCTTGAAATAACAGAAGGAGGGAATACAAGTCCACCTGATTCTACATTGGTTGAAATTTCTGCTGTACCGGATATTAGTATTACAATTGATGTTAATGATACAATTTGCTCTAATGAACTTGTAACTTTTACCGGTAATGATATTAGCGGAACTACAATAACTTCCTGGGATTGGGATTTTGGCGATGGTAATTCTGCAGCAAATCAGATAGTTAGCCATTATTATACTGGAGGTTATTATAATTGTGTTCTGATAGCTACCAATGATGGTGGGTGTAGCGATACAGCTTCAATGTTTATAAAAGTCTCAGATGAATTATCAGTAACAGCTGGTTCTGATGATACAATTTGTCAGGGAGCTCCGTATGATTTTGCTAATTCGATTATTTTACCGGATACAACAAACTGTGATAGTGTATTATGGGTAACTAACGGAATTGGTACCTTCGATAACCCTGGATTGATTCATCCTACATATTTTCCTGATGTAAATGAAACAGGAGATTTAGAAATGTCACTAATTGCATATGGGTATTATCCCTGCGGCAACGACACCTCGACAATGATCTTAACAATTGACTCAGTACCCACAGGCAGTTTTACATATATTCCTGTTGACACCTGTTGTGTTGACGA
>JANQGJ010000072.1 GCA_028277395.1 Bacteroidales bacterium
TGTGAAAGAGAGTACGAAGATGAAAATTTAATCTCTTAAGCTTGTTTTTTAATTAATTGAAATTTAAATATTTAACTAATTTTATACAGATGAAAAAAACATTATTAACTGTCATATTACTTATCATTATTAAATCATTTTGTGGTCAGGAATACTATCGTTACGCTGTAAAATCAGGATATATTAAATACAAATATACCGGAAGTGTTGTTGGCATGGAAGAATCCTATTGGGATAATTATGGACATAAATATTGTAGAATAAGTAAATATACTTCTTTTTATAAATTGGGTGGAAAAACAATCAAGAATACTTTTAACAGTATTTACATTAGAAATGGGTTGGAAACAATAAATATTAATTTAACAGATAGTACCGGTACTATTTATAACACAGGTAAAACAGATATCGACACAAGTTTTAAAATCTTGCTTTCAGAATCTGAGCAACAAGAAATTGCTAACCGGATTATTGACTCATTAAAACATCCTGTTATTGGTTACAGAAAGATACTGGGAAGGAAATGTACAGTTGTACAGGATTACTTTTCAAAATCATGGATTTATAAAGGTATATATTTAAAACATGAAAGTATGTCACCTGATGGCTCGATGGAGTACTTTAAGGCAAAAGAATTCCAGGAAAATATTGATATCCCGGCCGAAATATTTATGCCTCCAAATGGTATTCAATTAGAAGATAATACTGAATCAATAAATGCATTTTTAGATGTTTTTCTGGCAGCTGCTGAAAAAATTGAGGAAGATGAAAAGAAAGAAAAGACATTTGAAAAATATATTATAGATACTGTTTCAATTACTCCGGTTAACTATAGTTTTTCATCCTTCGAAGATGCTATTGAGAGATTAAAACCTTCCGGTTTAATATTAGAACAAACCGTGCTGGAGGAAGGAAATTACATTGCATTATTTCAGGGAGAACATGCATCGTCAATAAAAGTAACAGCTACATCTTCATTTAAGTTAAGTTCACTACAAAATAAATACAACGATATTGAATTTCTGAACTATAAAGGTAAGTTAATGATCCATGGACACATTTTTGAGAAAGGGATACTAAAATATTTTCTTATCATTGAGTATAAAGATCCAGGTTTTCATCTAATAATAAATGCAACTGAAGATTATGGTCTGTCTGAATTGTTAGACCTTTCTAAAAAGATTAAGTTTTAATAATTTTGATCCGTCTAATTAATTATTATGGGAAAGTCATATCTGAAATTTAACCTTGTCCTGATTATTTTAGTACTGTTTTCCTGCACAAACAACAGATACGATCTGATCATTGAAAACCAAACGGTATTGTATCAAAGTTTAAATGTAAGTATGGTTTTGATACTTTAAATAGTACCCAGGTACGATTTTTATAATTCGATACTTCTCTCTGAGATTCCTTATGTTAATGGCAGGATTGAAGGAACTTCTATTGACTATTATTTCGAAAATGGTAAAATACATAGAATTATGAACTATAAAAAGAACTTAGCCAATGGTTTTGCAAAAAAATTTGCAGAAAATGGTAAGCCTCTTGGTAGAAACCTTTTCATAGATGGCAAACAAATTCTGTTCGAGAAAATACAAACTAATATTGATTTACCAGTTGACAGAAAAACAATGTATAATCTTCTTCTTGCCAAAGGAAATCAATGGGCAGGAGAGAAGTACATAGTAACAGATAAAGAAGAGCTCAGCTTAGGAACATACACTGGTTTCTATGCAGATATCATTATAAATGATACCATCAGTCTATTTCAAGAAGCTAAAGTAATTATCACGTTTACTTGCCCTGAAAAAGCAGATAGTTCGACTGTTCTAATTGGAGATTTTAACAGTTCACTAATTTGTACTGACACTGTCTATCATAAAACAGATTTTATATTACCAGACTCTTTGTCTTTCATAATTACACCAAACGAGCCTGGAAATCAATATCTGGTAGGATATTTTCAAACTCCTACTCTAGCAATTGAAACATTTTACTTTTTTAAAGGATACTATGTGAAGTCTGACGAAAAGTATTCAAACTTGTAGAGTATTTGCTTATTACATTTAAGATTGTGCATTATTTGAGAAAAGTGTGTATAAATTAATGAAGAACCAACCTTTTCATGAAAAAATGAGGCTGTCTCAGTACTTTTGAGACAGCCTCTTTGTATTTGTATATATCCTTAGCAAATAACTTCCTGCCAAAATAATCAGGAAGTTAATTCTCTAAACTTATAATCTTAATTCTGTAAGAATATCTTCTTACTTACCTGTTTATCATCACCTGATACAGTGATAAAATAAATACCCTCCGGATATCCTGTAAGATCAACTTGAGTATTTAATGAACCATTAACTATAATGTTATTTCTTTCATAAACCACCTTACCCAAAACATCAATTACTTTGAGTCCGGTAGCGTTGAATAAATTACCTTCGATATTCAAGTTCACCACTCCAGTAGTTGGATTTGGAAATACATCCAAAGCAATTTTATCAGCTTCTTCCTCAACACCAACGCAAGTAATAACCTGGATATAATCAGGACTCACCAAAGTATCAGTATTACCATCAACATCTCTAACAATTAAAGTAACATCATATTCACCAAGTTCCGAATAATAAACATTAGGATTCATTAATGAAGAAGTTTCTGGCAAGCCACCTTCAAATGTCCATTGATACTGAATTATATCACCAGTACTTGTACTTTCAAAGTGCGCTGTACCTGCATCACAAATTTCGGTTTCTTCGGCTTCAAAACCTGCCGCTAACGGATCTGGTCCACCACTAAATGAAACAGTACCACGGCTGCCACTAATGAGTTCCTGAGTTGTCTCTGTCAAAAATCCTACAATTTCCAGATGTTCCAATATTACTTCAACATCATTGTAATCGTTTGGAATTGTATAAGTTAATGTATTTTCATATAATGTCCCTTCTGTTGTTTCTGTTACTTCAAGTCCCCATTGTCCGGTAACCAAATGACGTAGCATATGCATATGCAGATAATTATTACCGGCACCACCACCTGACTGAGGTCCGTAAATACTATCCTGAAGGATAGCTACATTAATAAAGTTGCTTGATTCAGGGCTGTCTGCTGTATAATATATTTCTACATTAACAGTAAGCTGACGTGTTTCAACATCAATATAAGATTCCAATCCAACATTTGCATAACTGGCCTGAGCTAATATCTGATTCGAGGCAGAAGACCAGTTGCCACGACTCATGGCAGTACCACTACCTTGTGACATACCAGGAAATAAATGCCTGTTTACAGTTCCTGCAGGATATCCGGTTAATCCTGACTGACCTGCAATAGCATCTCCCCATGGAGTTCTAAAATCAGGTTCGTTACCACTTGGAACAGCATAACTTCCGGTATGGATATTTATAAGTACAACATCATCAGGGTTTCCATTTTGGATCCCTTGTGCTATTTGATGCCCCTGAGGACAATAGCCACAATGAATACCTGTAAACTCTTCAAGTACTACATTTTTGTTTTCAGGATCTGTTCCTACGATAGTCTGTGCAACGCTATTATTAAAGCCAAATAAACACGGTAATAATAATAGCAAAGTAAATCTGAGTAAAGTTTTTTTTCCCATTGTTCTAGATTTAATGTTCATAATTAAGTGTTATATTCCATTGCAAATCTAATAAATTATTAATTAATTAAAATTTAAACGTTTAAGAGCTACTCTCATGTACCGGTAACTGAATATCAAAAAATGCTGCTCTTTACCTTGTAATGACCAGTATACCTATGTTTGTATAGCGGATTTTATTACAGGAATCTCATTTTTGGATAAATTATAAATACCAAATAAAACCAGGCCAACAAGACCTGAATAACGCTATCCTAAAAAGCGGCATCTTTTGTAACCAATGTCTTTGCAGAGAAATGTGATCATGTAAAACTACATGGAATTTCAATTTAGGTTAAATAACCTATAAATGAGAGAGAGGATGAGGGTATTTCATTTTTTGTTATACATTTGCAGTACTATACTTAACTCAGAATAAATTAATATTAACTAACCATAAACTCAAATATTTATTGAAAACATATTAACATAAACCATTATGAACATAATTAAAAAGTTTATTTACATTTTATTTTGCATTCCTTTTTTAGTTGCCTGTAAAAAAGACAATGACAACATTCCGGCACACCACAGGCGCATAAAGCAAATTATATTATCGAATGATGCAAGAGTGGACTCAACCAAAATATTGTACAGCTATGATAATAACCTGCTGGTGAACCGAACGGTTGTTGTTAAATCCAGTACAAGTTATAATACCTGGGATACTATAAATAAATGCAATTACACATATTCAGGTGATATTGTCACAGCAATGTTATATCTTGATAATGAAGGTGAGTTACATCTTGCTGAAATGATGGAATATGAGTTTATCAATAATCGTATGGGCAGAATGAAATTCTTTGAATATGTTGATGGTCAGATGATAAGTCGGATTGAATACTTCTTTAATTTCAATGGAGAATTGCTTGAGTCATTCGATTACTTCTATGATTTATATGATGACGGCATATTGCATAAGTGCAGCCTGGGTGAATACACGTATGATAATCAAAACGTTATCAGGTTCAGGATTAAGGATTTGTTTTATGATATGTATTTCTACAATGAGGAATTTGTTTATGAAAATGGTGTTCTGGATAACTGGATTTCGTCTGAAAACTCTATCGTTACAAATACATGGAAGAATATTGATAAAGAAAAATACGAATATAATTCAGATAATATTCTCGAAAAAACAATATTATACGATTGGCATTTTTATTGGAAACGCAACTACTCAATTACCTTCCAATATGACCAGAAAAATTTAGTTAAAGAAGATATTAGTATCGGTGTACGTATTGATTATGTATATGAAAATGGTATTGGTAACAGTGAGCAGTTAATTTTCACTCCTATGGACAGAATTTATAATAGCCCTGTTATTGAAAACATATACGATGGGTCATTGGAAGCCAGGTATAAATTTAGTCATAAATATGATTAAATCTGACCTCCTACGGTTAATTGGAGGAGGTCAGACAGAGAAAAATTGTTATGATCTTTCAGTAGTCAACAGTAAGTACTACTATTGTATGTGTTAATGATTTCCACAGCAACTTAATGCAGCAGGCATAGGAACATATGTCAATTGTTTGTTATTATTCATTGCAACCCGTTCGTCATACTCATAAGTATAATTACCATTCATTATAGTTGCAAGTATCTTTACATCAGCAATATCTTCTGCATCAACATCAAACAGGTTTTTTTCAAGAATAACCAGGTCTGCATATTTACCTGCTTCAATCGATCCCAACTTATCTTCCATTCTTACCTGCCATGCCGGATAAATAGTAACACCTTTTATCCCCTGCTCAAGAGTAATTGCCTGTGATGCCGGAGGCCATGGTTTTGAGTCGGGATCATTAGGATTCATTTGAGTAATAGCAGCTTCAATTTGAAAAAGTGCTCCGGCTTCTTCTGAAGGAGTAGAAGGCACATCAGCCGATATACTCACTTTATTACCCATATCAAAAACAGTTCGAAGTTGCTGAAAATAATTCTCACTTCGTTCCTGTCCAAGTTTATCCTGTGCCAGTTTATATCCATTACCCCAGTCGGTTCTCCAGATTGGAGTAATATTAATTGCAATATCCAATTCTCCTGCACGTTTCATATCATCAGGATGTACAACTGCAAAATGCTGTAATGAATTTCTTGCATCAGTATTACCGGCTTTGGCAGAGGCTTCAATAGCATCAATGGTAGATCTTATAGTTGCACTACCATCAGCATGTACTGAAACATCAAAACCTTCGTTGTTTGCAGCCAATATCATATCTTTTACAATATCAGGTCTTATACCATCAATACCTTTGTAGTCAGGTCTGTCAGTATACGGTTCTAGCATTAATGATGTATGAGTTCCCCAATTGGCTTCCGGATGTATCTTTATACCGGTCATTCGTATCATGTCTGAATCATATTTCAACCGGAATTCTTTTGCAACATCAACGATATCATTAACAGGGATCTTCCCGTTTTTATATAAGTAATGAGCAAATGTTCTCAATTTTAATTCACCCTTTTCATCCAGTTCTTTCAATAATTCCATGGCAAACTCATTATCGCTCTTGTATCCTTCCAGACTTTTAATATTAGGTGTAACCAAACCGATGTTTAAAACCGATGTCCATCCTTGTGATGCTGCTCTGTTGTACAATTCTTTCTGACTGTTTACGAGCAGAACATCCTTGTTCCATGCTCCTGATTTCAGATATGCTTCCATCCATGATAGCTCTATCGAGTTTCCTGTAGGATTACCATCGGCATCTCTTTCCCAGTAGCTAAACCCCGGTTGTGGATCTATGGTTTCTTTAGTGATGCCTCCTGCTTCCAGCATTTTTGAGTTCAGCCAGGCATCATGAATTGTGTAATCAAATAATATAACTTTCTTATCCGGAACAACAGCATCCAGATCAGCGGCTGTTGGTCGTTCATTGCCATAAGTTGTGTAGTTCCAGCCATATCCATAAATAAACTCATCATCAGGATGTTCATCAGCATATTTTTTGATTAAATCCAAATATTCTTTTTTACTTTTTGCCGGAAACAAATTTACACCTGCCTTGGTCCAGTTGGAAGCAATCAGATGATCATGCCCGCTAACAAACCCCGGAAGCATCATTTTGCCATTAAGGTCAGTTGTTTTAGTGTTTTCACCAATGTATGCTTCAGCATCATCAGAGGATCCCACAAAAACTATCTTATTTCCTTTTACAGCAACAGCTTCGGCCCAGGGTTCAGATTCATTTACTGTGTAAACTTTACCGTTGGTGAATACCATATCGGCCTTTTCTTTAGTGTTTTGACAAGAAAAAAACATTCCTGCCATAACACAAATCATCAAATATTTAATTGTAGTTTTCATATTAGTTATTTTTGTTAAAAGAGTTTTCGGATTAAAGGTATAAAGTTAAATTAGAAAAATATTGTAAGTCCTGCAGATATCTGATGAATTTTATCTTCAAAATTCCCGTTGTAAAAACCGGTTATCTGCATTCCGGGGTTAATACTATATGCAGCAAATAATTCCTGGATATATCTGTCCTCCCGTTCATCCCCGATGTTATTCATTTTGAAAACAGGTGTTACCTGAACAAAGAAACTATCGGAAATTACAATTGGTGTTATCACCTGAAATGTTATTCCATGTGTTGCATCTGTGTTCATTCCATCAGGAAAATCAACCACTGGTTCACTGGCATATTGATATGATAATATTGGAAAAAACTGGATCACTTCTGCTGCCATAATCCCAACGGTTACGCCAGGTGAAATAATCCACCTTCCCGAACCAAGACCATCGTTGAAGTTACCTGTTGGTGCAAAAACATCAACCGACGGACCAAATGCTCCAATTAAGTTATCATAGTTTTTATAAGGAAGATAAAAGTATCTGACCCTCAGATCTCCCAATCCAAATTTTGATGTTCGATCATTGTATAACAATGGAACTTCTCCAAGTAATAAATGAGAACCGGATGGCGAATAAGTTACCTTTCCTCTGTAACCAAAAATATTTTGATTAGGTTGATTTGAAAGCTCCAGAGTATTGTCAATAAATGAATAAAAGTTAGTAGGTTTCGAAGCATCAATAACTTCTCCCTCATTTTGCGCTGAAATAGTAATTCCTGAAACAATCAGAAACACTAGTAATATTATTTTTATTTTAATTATCATTTTAAATAATTATGATACAATAGCAAGACAAATTGATGCAAAACCAGATGGTTTAGCAATAATATCATTATCCACACAATAATTCAAATCCGTTGAATAAGCACATTCCTCATTCTTTTTGGAATAACCCGAATGTCCAATAAAAACCAAAAGGAGTAATAATATTAATACCGAACTTATCACTTTGCCTGTACTATGTTTGTTTCAATAATGCAAAATAATACATTTATTTTGAATTATTCTAAATAGCGCGCTATCTTTTTTGTTAACAGCATGTTAACATGTTTGTTAAAAAATCTAAATTACACAAAAAATTAATATTAAAACCAAATCAGACCTAATTATCTGCTATTATGTACTACAATAGTCACTATTAATGCTTGATTAAGATTAAAAACCTGGTATTATAACCAACTTTTAACTAATACATACAGGGTATTATTAAGTTTATTGCATTAAAGGTAATCCTGCATTACTTAAGATTGAAAGCTAAACAAGTGTGTTGCAAAAAAAGTAAATTCTTGATAGTTAAGCTAATATGCGCTTAAAAAATGAGATCGCATTTCAGGAAATTAAAACATCCATATAGGTTATTAACCTGTTAAACTTTGATTAACTTAAAATCGAAACAAGTGAATTATTAAAAAAAAGTATTTTTGTTAAGTCTTAATAAAAACAAGCACACCTGTTAACATAATAAATTATCTTTATAATTGGTCATTTATTAAAACAGAAATCTTTTCCTGTAATCTGGTTTAAAGGAATCTGACGTGATGCTTGCAATTATTTGCTATTAGTCACTTAATTAAAACATAATATGAAATGAGCATAAATTTTCAGCATCCTAATATACCAACCGAGGATGATTAAAATTTTTGCGAAAGCGGAGATTTATCGGAGTGGTTCCATGGGTG
>JANQGJ010000076.1 GCA_028277395.1 Bacteroidales bacterium
CGTCAATAAAGCACTTGTAGTTTATCAAAGTTGTCTTGTTGTCGGGCTTTTTTTAACCCCATTTTTTCATGAAATACCGCGTAAAAGTCCTCAAAACAATCCATGCAGAAGAAACAGAGGTGGGAATAGGAGCAACTGTTTTTTTACGGTGTGCCTCCAAACAAATGATCTCGCTTCTTCGAAAAAAATATCAACAGGACAATTCATGCTTGATTGGAGATATTGATTACTTATTTTCATTTGATGGGATTGGGCTGAAAAAAAATGACAGGTACTTTCAGCGGTAAATATTAAACTTTTTCGCTTGCAAATGGCTTGCAAATAAAAAGAGGTTACAGTTTTTGTGTCTGTAACCTCCTGATTCTTAAGTGGACCCACCAGGACTTGAACCTGGGACAACCTGATTATGAGTCAGGGACTCTAACCAACTGAGCTATAGGTCCCGCTTTTTAAATAGCCGAATTCGGTTTCAAATTCGGGCTGCAAAAATATGAAAAATTCTTCAATTGTCAATAGTTTAACTGTAAAAAACTAATTTCTGAGAATGCCTGTATTCCATGCATTGCAACATTAATTACTGTTTAATAGTAAGAGTTATTTGTTTTATCTTTACAAGTCACAACATAATAGTCATATTATTAACCAATTACAGTTGTTTTGAAAAAATATATTATTCTTATAATTACCATATTACTAAGTGGTTATTCTTATTCGCAGGAATTATTTTTACATTCACAGGATAGTGTACTTGGTAAGCCCAGACTTGAGGTTGGTGTTGGTGGATGGATTAAAATGAGCCTTATTTATGACCGTGAGGGAATTGAAACAACTGCAGCCTTAAATCCATTATATATTCCTACAGGCAATGTGGAACATAATCCTCAGTTTGCCGGTGATATGAAGCAATCGCGTTTAAAGTTTCTAAGTAGGTACAGGAGTATGAAACTTGGAGAAATTACAGCGTATATTGAGGGTGATTTTTATGGAGTAGGTACCGCAGGATTTAGATTGCGTCATGCGTATATAAAAGGTAATAAACTGCTTGTAGGGCAGTATTGGTCTGCATACACAGTACCATGGGTATGGCCAAATGTTGCCGATTTCGATGGCCCGCCAACAGGTATCTGGAAAAGAATGCCCCAGATAAGATTTACCCAGAAATTTGACAACAGTTTTGAATTTGCTGTTGCTGTTGAAACTTCACTTCCTGAGTATACCCGTGTGGTTGACAGTATGATAGTTGTTGAGCCTAATCAAAATATTCCTAATCTGACTGCACAGGTTCAAAAGGAATGGGGAAGAAGCAAAATTGCATTGAGTGGTATCTACAGGAATATCAGATATCAGGATGTTGATTCCTCATTTAAGTATCTGACAGGTTTCGGATTGTCCCTGAGTGGTATCCATAATGTTGGAAAGAAGGATCATGTTATGTACCAGATATCCGGAGGTGAAGGAATAGCATCATTTATGTCATCATTTGGAGGAATGGGACTTGATGTAGTTACACTTGATGACGGGAGAAAAGGATTAATACCAACATGGGGAGGATTTCTTTCATACCATCATTACTGGGGAGATAGTGACTTTAGCTCAAACCTGCTTCTTGGCTGGGTTGTTTTTAATAATAACTGGTTGAAGGACCTTGATGATGCAATTATCGGAACTCACTCATCAATAAACATAAACTGGACACCAACCGAAAATATTAGCTCATTTCTTGAACTTCAATACGGTACCCATAAAGATCTGGAAGGGCAAAACGGTGATGCAATAAGAATAATGTTTACTACAGAATACTCATTTTAAATCAGAAGAACAAATTGAGCCTTAAGATACAATTATAATCTATATTAACTATCCTCTGCATGTCCCCTTTGAACTTCCTCCATAAAATATTGAGATACCAATTATAAAACCAAAATTGTACCACCCGCCGTTATTGTTTGATTCGTAAATCTCAACGGTATCACTAAACAAGCTTATCACAAATGTAAACAGAGAAATAAACCCATGCCATAATCCCATCCAGAATCCGGCAGGTGCCTGAACAAATTCTTCATTTCCAGGTGCACATGAATTAAAAATTAATAAAACCAAAATAAGTAATAGGAAATTCTTTTTTGAAACAGTTTTCATAGTTAAGGTAATTTAAGAATAGTTAATATCTGTCATTGGTTGCTCAAATCATAACTATTTGTTAACGATGCTAAGTTAAATAAAATAGTTTTGATATTGATTTATGTTTGCAATATGCAATTTTTCTCAATATTGATTATACTTTTGTCTATTTTATTATCCAGTATCAGGCAACATCCTGATTTAAATGATAAACTTATGAATAAACTTACAAATTCTTCAAGTCCATATCTTAAACAACATGCTGATAATCCTGTTCATTGGCAGGAGTGGGGAGATGAAGCATTAGACATGGCCAGGGAGTTAAACAAACCCCTGATTATTAGTATTGGTTATGCAGCATGTCATTGGTGTCATGTAATGGAACACGAGAGTTTTTCAGATAAGGAAGTTGCGGATTTTATGAATGAGAACTTTGTGTGTATTAAAGTTGACCGTGAAGAACGACCTGATATCGATAAAATTTATATGGAAGCAGTTCAGTTGATCAGTGGAAGTGGTGGTTGGCCATTAAATGCTTTTGCTTTACCTGATGGCAGACCTTTTTATGCAGGAACCTATTATCCAAAAGAACGTTGGCTGGTTATATTGAAACACATTGCCGAACTGTATAATAATAATGAGCAGAAGGTTATTGGCTATGCTGGTGAATTAACATCAGGGATAAACAAGGATCAGCTTCCGGCAATCCTGAAAAATGAAGATACTGACTTTACTACTGATGACTATATTGGTATTAAGGATGCATGGTTAAATCATGTTGATTTTAAAAATGGCGGTTTTTCGGGAGCTCCAAAATTTCCATTGCCAGTGGCCTGGGAATTTTTATTACAGTATTACTATTTTACTGATGATCCTGAAGTACTGGAAGCTGTGAAAGTTACGCTTGATGAGATGGCTAAAGGAGGTATTTATGATCAGATTGGAGGAGGTTTTGCAAGATATTCAGTTGACACCTATTGGAAAGTACCTCATTTTGAGAAAATGCTTTACGATAACGCCCAGCTGGTTAGTTTATATTCTCATGCTTATCAAATTACGGGAAGTAGCAGGTACAGAGAAATTGTTGAACAAACATTAAGTTTTATTGACAGGGAGTTAACAAGTCCTGAAAACGGATTCTATTCCTCATTAAATGCTGATAGTGAAGGAGAGGAAGGCAAGCACTATATATTTACACTGGATGAAATAAACTCAATAGTTGATGAGAATAATAGTGATATTATTGTTGATTATTATCAACTAACGAAAGATGGAAACTGGGAGAATGGTAATAATATACTTCTCCCAGTTTCATCAAAAATAGAATTCGCTACAAAACATAAAATAGAACCGGAAAATTTTATGTCAATTCTGCAGGAGGCTGATAAGCAATTGTTGCAATACAGGGAGAAACGTGAACGACCAAGTATTGATAATAAGATACTCACTGCCTGGAATTCGTTAATGATTGTGGCATATATCGATTCATATAAAGCAATAAATACAGATGCTTATTTAATAAGAGCAATTAAGAATGCCAGATTTATTGAAAGCAGGATTATGAAAGAGAATGGTGAGCTAATGAGAAACTATATGGACGGTCAGGCATCAATCGGTGCATTTCTGGATGATTATGCCCTGTTTTCCAATGCATGTATTGAACTTTACCAGGTTACATTTGATAAACATTGGCTGGAATTGGCTGAAGCACTGGTTAATTACTGTATAGATCATTTTTATGATAATGATAGAGGTTTGTTTTTCTATACCTCTGATCTATCGGATGGTTTGATTGCCCGTAAATTTGAACTTTCAGATAATGTAATTCCATCATCGAACTCAATAATGGCAAATGTACTTCTGAAATTAGGTCATTTATATAGTAATGATAAGTTTAAGAAGATGTCAGTAAGAATGATAAGCCACCAGATTGAAAACATTAAATCATCAGGTCAATGGTATTCCAACTGGGCAATATTATACGGGAACATGTGTTACAAGCCCACTGAAGTTGTTGTAGTTGGTAAGCATGCAGTTGCTGTTGCCAGAGAGATGCAGGATGATTATTTACCTAATTCATTATTTCTTGGAGGTGCTGAGGAAAACCTGCCGTTGTTAAAGAAAAAATATGTGATTAATGAAACATTAATATACGTTTGTAAAAATAAGGTTTGTAGGCTTCCTGTTGATGATATACCAGGTGCTTTGATACAAATTAATCAATATAAAAACCGGCACCTGTAAAGTAGTTAGTTCCGGGAATACCAATAACAAATGTAGTCTTGAGTTCATCTTCTCCGGTTGCCGGATTATTCCAGTAATAACTGTAATAGCCGGAACCGTTATTGTTGATTATATCTATCATATCCCTGATAATGTATGATCCATGAGTATCCTGAAGATCAATTTGGTCTTGTCCTTCAAATTCAGGATGTGTTGCATGAGCTATACAAATACCATCCAGATCATTTATGAAGAAATATCCTGAACTATTATCAAAAAACCTGATATGATCAATAAACGATCTGCAAAAATTTATACTCTCATCTGTATCAGGATATATATTTTCAATTATACCTCCTATACCTTTAGCCATAGTTTTTGTAGCCTGGGTTAATACAATTCTGTTAGCATCGTAGTATGAATAATAATACTCAACAGGATCTCCGTAAAACCCGGTACCGATAAACCACTGAGCAGAGGGGATTGAAGTCACAAAACTTAACTTTCTGTCGATGTTTCCGGTTGCCGGATTTTTCCGGTAATACTCAACATATCCAAAACCGGAATAGGCAACGGTTTCAACCATGTCTCTAATGAAATAGTTCCCATATTCATCTACTACATCTATCCTTGAAGTGCCAATTATGTCATGATTAATATGAGCTACTACCCAGGCATCATCTAAAGTTTCAATAAAGAAATAACCGGATTCATCATTATAAAACCTGGCAGCATCAACAAATGTCTGGCAAAATACGGCTCTTTCAGTACTGTCTATGATCGTTTGTGAAAAAACAGACTCTATTCCCGTTGCAACATTTGTAGTATTTACTTCAACGATTGTTTTATCAACAATGTATTGGGATACATATTCACCCCCCGGATGAGGACATTCGCAATCATCACAACATGATATAGTTAACAATATTACAGATATTGGAATTGCTAATAGTGATATAACTGACTTTTTCATTTGTTTAGATTTTAATCAACTAATATAATTTCAAATTATTCAATATAAATACCACTTCCGATCAAATAGTCATAATCGGGTAGCTTATATACATATGCAGTTTTAGGTTCCTCATGTCCATTTACAGGATTGTTCCAGTAGTATTCATAGTAACCCTTACCTGAGTTTTTAGCGATGTCAACAAGTTCTCTGATAACATAGTTGCCATGTGAATCCTGGTAATTATATAGGTTTTCTCCCTGCAGATCCTTTTGTGTTCCGTGAGCAACGTTTACACAATTAAAATCATAGATAAAGAAATACCCGGATTGATTATCAAAAAACCTGATATTATTTATAAAATCACGGCAAAACATTACAAAGTCTGTTGAATCACTAAACCAATCCCTGCCACCAGCTATTCCCTCTGCCATAGCTTTAACGGCATTTTCTACAATTTGCAAAGAAGCATCTTCTTTTGTGAACCTGTTATCATTATCATATTCGTAAAAACCGGTACCAATAAAGAAGCTTGCAGCAGGTATTTCTTTCACAAACGCGAGTTTTTTGGTTGCAATTTTTGTTTCGGGATGCTCAAAATAATAATCAACAAAACCATATCCTTTGTAGGTTATAGTTTCAACCATGTCCTGAACATACTTCTTTCCGTTAATGTCTTCAATGTTAAATCGGTAAGTGCCAATCAATTCAGGTTTTAAGGCATGGGCAACCATCCATGCATTGTTACTTTCCACAAAAAAATATCCGGATTTATCATTAAAAAATCTAACAGGGTTTATAACAGACTGGCAAATATGGGCCTGATCGGTGCTGTCGAATGACCTGGTTAATATTCCTCCTGCGTTACTGAATAATGACTCAAATCCTGTTGCAAAATTTACAGAGTTAATCTGGATTATTGATTTCTTCAACTCATATTCATTAACCATGTTAAGTTCCGGATCACTGTAACAATCACATTCTACAGTACACGAATTAGAAACGATAACCAGGAAAAGAAGAGAAATTGAATACAATATGGATGACTGCTTCATAATTTTATTAATATTGGCTGTTATTTGTCAAATTAGTTAATATTCAGCAATTTATAATTTATAGCTGTTTAAACAAACTAATTTTAGTTGGTACTAATTTAATTATTATTTTTATTCGCTTTAGAATTTATTGAGATGAATATAAGAAATATAATCTTTGACTTTGGTGGTGTAATACTTGATATAGATCCGCAATTAACAGTTAGTGAGTTTGTTAAGCTGGGTTTTACAAGCTTTGAGAAGTTGATGGACCCTGCATTTTCAGAAGAAATAATCGGGAAATTTGAACGTGGAATTCTAACACCTGAGTTGTTTAGAGATAGAATAAAGAAGTTTTTAGAACTTGAAATAACAGATCAGCAGCTTGATGATGCATGGAACTCTTTGTTATATGATATTCCAAGAGAGAGAGTGGAAGTGATTGAGCAGGTGAAAAAGAAGTACAAAATTTATCTGTTAAGCAACTCCAATGAGATTCATTACGATTTGTTTGTTCGCGATCTGCAATTGCGATTTGGTTATCGCGAATTTGATGAGTTGTTCCATAAGGCATATTTTTCTTTCGATTTGCATTTAATGAAACCTAATCCTGAGATTTATGAATTTGTTATAAATCAGCATGGGTTGGCACCGGAAGAAACACTTTTTATAGATGATAAGGAGGAGAACATAAAAGCTGCCAGATACCTTGGTTTAAGAACATATAAACTTGAGAAACCCGAGAGAATACGGGATATTTTTAAAGACGGGGAATTGGTTTCAGGACTAAATATTAAGTAATCCCAACAGTGCCATTATTATCTCTGGTTAAGAAGCATCCTTACCATACCTGGTTTTTACTCAGCAGTAGTACTGTTTTATTTCATTGAGTATGAATAATATTTCCTCGTGTGATGTGGTTTCCATTAATTTCAGTCTGAATGGTTTAAAATTTGGATAACCTTTGAAGTAATCTGCCCAGTGTTTTCTGATTTCAAGGATTCCACGTCGTTCACCTTTCCAGTCAATTGATCTGTTTAGCTGAATTGTACTTATTCTTATTCTTTCTTCTATATTTGGTGGTGGAATTATTTCACCGGTTTCCAGATAGTGTTTGATTTCTCTAAAAATCCATGGATTTCCGTAAACTCCTCTTGCTATCATCAACCCATCTACTCCGTAATTATCTTTAAAATGTTTAGCGGATTTTGCATCAACAACGTCACCGTTTCCAAAGATCGGTATATGCATTCTTGGGTTGTTTTTCACTTCACCGATAAGTGTCCAGTCTGCAGGAATCCTTGGTTTTTGAGTTCGGGTTCTGCCATGTATCGTTAATGCTTTTATTCCAACATCCTGTATCCTCTCTGCAATATCAACAATCTCTTTATGCTCATCATCATAGCCCAGCCTGGTTTTAACAGTTACGGGAAGTGATACTGATTTCACCACAGCTTCTGTCATTTTTACCATCTTTGGTATATTGTTTAATATACCAGATCCTGCCCCTTTTGCAACAACCTTTTTTACAGGGCAACCAAAATTTATATCAATCAGATCAGGATTTGCTTCAGCCGCATACTGTGCTGCTTTAACCATCGAGGCTATATCATGACCAAATATCTGAATGCCGATAGGGCGTTCAAATTCATCAAAATCAAGTTTTTTTACACTTTTCGCAGCATCACGAATTAATCCTTCCGATGAAATAAACTCCGTATACATCATATCAGCTCCAAACATTTTGCATACATACCTGAAAGGAGGATCTGTAACATCTTCCATTGGTGCCAGAAGAATTGGGAATTCACCAAGATCTATATTTCCTATTTTAATCAACTAATCACTATTTTATTGAGTATTTGAATAATTATCATATGTGCTTGTATCGATAATTATTTAGATTGCAAAAATATTAATTTTGCACTTCTGTGAAAATTTGAAGCTAATGATGAAAAGAACGGCATTTTTAAGCTCACTTTCGCCTTTTGGCAAACTACTTTTACTGCTTGGGATTATACTGCTATTAGGAATTGTTAGCTCTTTGGGAGGTCTGCTGGCTGGTACTTTCCTGTTTAGCTCTTCATTCGATGAAATTGCTTCATTTATCCAAAATCCGGATTCAGTCCGAGCTGTTAATTTTCTGAAATTTTATCAACTGGTGAATCAAATAGGGTTATTTATCATTCCTGCATTATTATTTTCATACCTTGTTAGTGACAGTACATTTTCGTATTTGTCGTTGAATAAGACTCCAAAGTTGATTAGCATATTAATTAGTGGATTAATTGTTTACACCATCCTTCCTGCAAATGGGTTTATTGATGAATTGAATCAGAAAATGGATCTGCCTGGGTTTATGGAGGGACTGGAAACATGGATGAAAAACAAAGAAATGCAGGCAAAAAGATTAACCGAAGCATTTTTAAAAACCAACTCGATAAACGGTTTATTTATAAATATTGTTATTGTTGCACTTGTTCCTGCAATAGGCGAAGAATTACTGTTCAGAGGTTTGTTGCTAAAGATATTTAATCAGATAACAAGGAATATTCACCTTGCTGTATTTATTTCTGCAGTTATATTTAGTGCAATACACTTGCAGTTTTATGGGTTTTTCCCAAGATTGGTATTAGGAATGTTATTGGGTTATTTGTTTGTTTTTACCGGCAATTTATGGGTTCCTGTTTTTGTTCATTTTGTTAATAATGCCTCTTCAACTATTATTTTCTATCTTCACTATAATGGTTACATTAATGTAAAGCTCGAAGAGTTTGGAAACTCTCCAAACATAGTTTATATAATCGGCAGTCTTCTTATATCACTTTGGTTAGTAACCATTATTTATCAGAAAGAAGGGGTAAACCTTAGGTTAAAGGAAAAGATTTAGTGGTTTAATGTCATCTTTTGTATCCAAAAACCTGTTCTGAAAAGGTTAGCAATTACTGAGCTTTCAATTATTGTCTCCATTATATTCAGTTTATGACTCCGTGATTGGAACTTTAATTCCTTTTGTTACCAAACAGCATGGAATTAGCTAAACTGAAGTTCGTCCAATGTAATACGATACCAATACAAAAAAAGGCTGCCTCCAAAGAAACAGCCTTAAAATATTTTATAAGTATAATAGAACTACTTATCCCTTCCTTTTCGGGTAGAGTAGTTTATTTTAAGTGCACCGGCTTTACGAAGTTCCTGTTTCACATCGGTTACAATTCCCATCTTTGTGAGACCATCAACCTTTAATGATGTTGTAATAAACTTCTTGTCAGCTTCCTCACGGTCAGCTCTTTCCTTTGTAACGAACTCCTGGATATCATCAACATTTGCAAATGTATCGTTAAGTTGAATACGTGAATTTGTACCATACAAATTTGATTTAACGGGAGGTCCGATATAGATATAACTTACCAGCGATTTCTTCTCAAGTTTTTGAACTTCAGTAGCCTGGGGAAGCTTAAGTTTAACTTTCAGACTTACTTCACGCATAACCGTTGTAACCATAAAAAAGAACAACAGCATAAAGATGATATCAGGCAGTGAAGAAGTATTGATCGCTTTAGCGCCTTTTCCTTTTTTCGTTTTAAATCTTGACATGCTAATTTCCTCCTATATCTTCAGGTTCAGCTTCAGAAATACGAACCGGGATTGCTTTATTAATTCCCTTAATCTTTTTGTCATCAATAAGCTGGCTGTATTTAAGTCCGAATAACTCCATTGATAGTTCATCTTTCATTTCATTAAATGCACTGGCAAGTTCGTTTTGAACCTTAATGTACATCTCATATGATGTTCCCCTATCATTTTTCAATGAAATTATACCTTGCGACATTTGCCTTTCCATTCCTAATTCTTCAATGAACTTAAGTTTATACTCAGGATAGGATTCATCGCCAGGATGAATGGACATAAAATCAATAGCCTTTTGTTTAAGCTGGCTGATGTCGCCTGGTTTACTATCAACAAGCAGGCGATCGTGACTGTTAATAAGTACTTTAAGTACGTTTCTGTCTTTTACAACAATGTCATCAACATTATCTTCAACAGGTGGAGGCAGTTTACGGGTAATACCGGTATCAACATCCATCGTTGTAGTCACGAGGAAAAAGATTAGCAGCAGAAAGGCAATATCTGCCATTGATCCTGCATTAATTTCAGGGGCTGCTCTTTTAGCCATAACTTAATTATTTAAATATTTTAATTATTGATGCATAAAGAATTGCTACAATTGCCAGTCCAAAAGCTATATATGTAGCATATAAACCCATACCTACCAATCTTGAGGTATCTGCAGTTGTTTTTAATTCTTCAAGTCTGTATTCTGAAAATTCGTTACCCGCAAGGGAGTAAGCTACTACAATAACCACAACCATAACAGCAAGACTGATAAGCAGCTTTATTATGTTTTGCGGATTAGTAATAATTCCGTAAATGGGTGAAATAACCATTACTGCAACAGCAACTATTAAAAGAACTTTTGCCCAGTTAATAAATAGTTCTGTTTCGAGCATACCGGCGTAAAACAATACTCCGGGAATCACTGAAAGAGCCAGCAGCAGGTATAGCAACCATTTTGTAATATTGGCAATACTATCTTTCATGATTCTTATTTTTTACTGAATTGGTTAAGTACGTCGACAAATGCAATTGAGCTGTCTTCCATGTCGTTTACAAGACTCTCAATTTTTGATATGATATAATTATAGAAAATTTGAAGGATAATCGCTACGATCAATCCAAATACTGTTGTAAGAAGCGCAACTTTAATACCGTCAGCAACAACTGTTGGTGAAATATCACCTGCAGCAGCAATATCGTCAAATGCTTTAATCATACCAATTACAGTACCCATAAACCCAAGCATAGGAGCAAGAGCAATGAAAAGTGATATCCAGCTAACACCAGCTTCCAGTCTTCCAGTTACTACACTACCATAAGCAATAATAGCTTTCTCAACTTCACCAATTCCGTCATCATAACGGTTTAAGCCTTCACCAAAAATACTGGCAACAGGTCCTCTTGTATTACGTACTACTTCTTTAGCATTGTCAATACCTCCGTTTTCCAAAGCTTCTTCTACATTTTTCAATAGCTTTTTGGTATTGATTGATGCCATACTGAGGTAAATAATACGCTCAATACTAATAGCTAATCCGAAGATAAGGGCTAATAAAACAATTCCCATAAATCCAGGACCACCCTCAATAAATTTCTCCTTTAAAATCTGGTGAAATGATTTAGGTGCTTCGGGTTCAGTTGCTACTTCGGCAACATCCTCAACAATTTCTTCTGCTACAGTGGTTGAATCACCAGCAGTTGCTTCAGCAACTGAAGTGCTATCATCAGCAACAGTTTCTTGTGCATAAGTGTAGTTAGACATCCCCGCGGAAATCAACATAACTAATGAAAGTAATGCAATAAATTTTCTCATGATTGTAAAAATTATTTTCAGTTTTTATTTTACTTTTACGAAAGAACAAAGTTAAAAATATATTTTAATAATACATTCGTAACCAATTATCCTAATAAATCAAACGGCAAATATAGAAATATATGATAGTCCGGTAAAAAATAATTCAAAATAATATTGATTCTAAACAAGCCGATATTACTGCAAGATATTTTGTATCTCTTTATTAACAATAGTTTTACTTATTTGTTTTCAGTTACTAACGCCCGGAGATTAACTAATATTCCTGATAAAAATAATTGATATTTGCTAAAATTGAATGTTTGTTTAATGCCTGATATCTAGGAAATAACAGTTTGTTAAATTAACATTAATTATTTGATACGACAGCTTTCCATTTTGAATTAGTTGAATTAATAGCAATCTGGTTTTGTATGGCCAGTTTTGGATATTTTTATAATTAAAAAAATGATTTTGGTGTCATGAAAGTATTTATTCTTTTCATTTCCGGGAGGAGAGTTGAGTATAGTAATGACATAGATTAATTGTAAAATCCCTGTTCAATTTGAAAAGGTATAATTAGTTTCAGGGAGAGCGGGATTATAATTATGATCCCATAATTTGTATCCTTTGCAATCATAGAAACCCACAACTAACGTTGCAGGTTTCCTTCCTTCCTGCCGTCAGGCAGGTTGCGGAGAGAGCGGGATTCGAACCCGCGGTACACTTTTGGCGTACACACGCTTTCCAAGCGTGCTCCTTAAGCCACTCGGACACCTCTCCGTTGTGGACAAGTTCCATTCGGAAAATGGATGGCAAAAGTATGAAATTATTTTTAATTCAGTATATCAGATATTAGTACTCCTTGAAAAGTGTTATTTCATTTATATTGAGTCGTTTTCGTGTCAACTTATTTCAGGACGGGACACAATATCAAAAAAAGCCGCTTTCAGGAAAACGGCTTTTTATAAAATAATTTCTATAATATCGTTAGCTGCATTTTGTATGTCCGCATGATTTACAGATCAAACACCCGTCTTCGTAAACTACTGATTCCTCTTTGCATGAAGGGCAGACTTTTTCAGCTGCTACAG
Source organism: Bacteroidales bacterium (assembly GCA_028277395.1). Classification (GTDB taxonomy): domain Bacteria; phylum Bacteroidota; class Bacteroidia; order Bacteroidales; family F082. The sequence goes on from JANQGJ010000076.1 coordinate 12,835, forward strand.
TTCCATCCGGCACATAACGTTTCAATGCTCTTACCACACCATTTTTCCAGGTGTTGATATTATCCTCAGGAACTGTTAAATTCGAAATTAGATCAACCACATAAGTTAAAGGCATACCATGACGAAGCACTCCTGATATGAGTTTGGCATAATTCCAGAATTCCTGTTCGAAGGATCTTGATAATGCAGGTATTACAATTCTGTAACCCTGTTTATCATCAAATTCGAAGTCGTAACGTGTACGCTCTCCTTTTTTCTTGAATTTTGTAACCCAGCCGGTTTCCACATAAGGAGGCAGATAAAAGTCTTCAGATTTACCTGTAAATACCTCGTAAGGTTTATCGTTTATTTTACCAATTACAGCTATCCATTTTTCATAGTTGTTCTGGAAACGGATTATGTCGGCTTCAATTGTTTTAGGACGTGCCGGAGCTTTTGAATCCCTGAAATCATTCTTTTCTTCTTTCTTCTCATCTTTTACCAGTACACCGGAACGTGATCCATCACGATATATCGTCATTCCTTTACAACCACTTTCCCATGCTTTTAGATAAATTTCACTAACAAGCTCTTCGGTAGTATCTTCAGGAATATTTACAGTTACGCTTATTGAATGATCAACCCATTTTTGAATATCACCCTGCATTTTTACTTTGCTAACCCAGTTTATATCATTTGATGTTGCTTTATGATAAGGTGATTTTTGAATTATTCTGTTGAGCTCTTCATCATTTAATGATTTCACTTCTTCAATGTTATAACCATTTGTTTCAAGCCATGTTTCAAATTTTGGATGGAATACATTGTATTCTTCCCAAGAGTCACCTACTTCGTCAACAAAACTTACAACAACGTTTTTATCATTTGGGTTTACTTTCCTGCGTCGTTTGTATGAAACCATAAATACAGGTTCGATACCCGAAGTTGTTTGTGTGCATATACTAATACTTCCGGTAGGTGCAATTGTTAGCATTGCAATATTTCTGCGACCCACTTTCAACATTTTATCATAAACATGTGGTGCATGTTTTTTAATACGTTGAATAAATGGATTGTTAACCTCACGTTTCGCATCAAATACTTCAAAGCTGCCCCTTTCTTCTGCAAGATCAACAGAAGCACGATAAACCTCAATGGCAAGTAATTTATGTACCTCGGTTGAAAATGTTATGGCATCATCTGATCCGTACTGAAGACCTAAGGCAGCAAGCATATCACCCTCTGCAGTTATACCAATTCCTGTTCTTCTTCCCTGGATAGACTTTTCACGGATTTTTTCCCAGAGTGTACGTTCAGTTTGTTTAATCTCTGCAGATTCCGGATCGGCATCAATCTTTGATAAGATCATGTCAACCTTTTCTATTTCAAGGTCGATTATATCATCCATTATACGTTGAGCAATTCTGGCATGTTTTGTAAAAAGATCACCATTGAAATATGCTTCTTTCGTAAATGGTTTTTCAACATAACTGAATAAGTTAATGGCCAGTAACCTGCAACTATCGTAAGGACAAAGAGGAATTTCTCCGCAAGGATTTGTAGAAACAGTGGTAAATCCATATTCAGGATACACATCAGGAATTGACTCCCTTGTTATTGTATCCCAGAAAAGTATTCCAGGTTCAGCAGATGACCATGCGTTGTGAACTATTTTGTTCCACAGTTCACGCGCATTTATATCTTTTACATATTTAGGATTATCAGAGTTTACAGGATATTGCTGTTTATAGATTGTGTTATCTTTAACGGCCCTCATAAACTCATCATCAAGTTTCACTGAAATATTAGCTCCTGTAACTTTTCCCTGTTCCATTTTTGCATCAATGAAACTTTCAGAATCAGGATGTTTTATCCCAATACTTAACATTAATGCACCCCGACGTCCGTCTTGTGCAACTTCACGTGTTGAATTTGAATATCTGTCCATAAAAGGTACCACTCCGGTAGAGGTTAAAGCAGTGTTTTTTACAGGACTGCCTTTTGGTCTGATATGGGTTAAGTCATGGCCAACACCACCACGACGTTTCATTAATTGTACCTGCTCCTGATCAATCTTAAGTATTCCTCCATAAGAGTCTGAATCACCTTCATTTCCAATAACGAAACAATTTGAAAGCGATGATATCTGATTGTCGTTTCCAATGCCCGCCATAGGACTACCTGCAGGTATTATATATTTAAAGTTTCTGAGTACATCCATCACCATTTCTTCGTTCATGGGATTTTTGTACTTCTTTTCAATTCTTACAATTTCGCGTGCAATTCGCAAATGCATTTCTTCAGGTGTAAGCTCAAAAAAGTTATTGTCACTATCTTTCAGTGCGTACTTATTCATCCATACATTTGCCGCAAGTGTATCACCACCAAAATAATATGTAGCAGCTTCAAATACCTGCTCATGATCATAATATTTTTTCGGCTCCTGCTCTTTGGTTAAATCCTCAGATTTATCACTTAATTTCAATTTATTTTTAGCTACAGGTTCTGTAGCGATATCTGTTTTTTCCAATCTCGTTCTTTCTTCTAGTACTTTGTCATAAAAACTTTTCTCCTCTTTCTTCTCTTTTTCCTGTTGGTTGGTGCTTTCTTCTGTTTTATCTTCGAATTTTAAGTATAAATTATTTTCCATTAGCTATACCTTGATTAAATTATACTTGACTATGTTATTGTAAATGAGTGCTCTGTAGAAAGGAAGAGTCTTTCTTTTTGCTGATGCAATATACAACAGATAGTTGTGAGGAGGGAGTATTATTTATTAACATGCTATGTGGAAAAAAAATAAATTACGGAAAATTAAGTTGTTATCCTTGAAATTGTAATTAAATTTTTTTTTCTTGCATTTTGGCATAGTTTTAATTGTGAAAATTGGTTATGATAAAATTCATAACTGAATATTTTAAGAAACAGTATTAACTTATAGTAAATTTTCGGGATACAAAATAATATGATCGTAGTAAAAACACTGCATGGTTGAACTGTTAAAAATCCAAACTAAGCGATAGATAATATACAGGTTTTCTTACTCTGTAATCGTCCACTCCCCAGGATACATCACCACGGACAAAATATCCCATTATAACAGCCCTGGCTCCAACACCAAAACCTCCAACAATTGGTTCTTTTTGAACTTCTACTGATATATGCATAGGTCCGCTGTTAATATATTTGGTAAATAGTGAGTTTTCGGGAGAATAAGGACTAATACCTGTCCATGCTGTTCCGATATCGCCAAAACCTACAAACTGAAAACTCCTTAAAAAGCCCGAGCTTATCGGTGTTTTTGAGAAATATTGAAATATAGGGAAACGAAGTTCCGTATTTATTACAGCAAAACTATTCCCGTTTCTTATATTTTGATTAAATCCTCTCATGTTAGTAGCAAGAGTTTGGTATGAATAGTTTTGAGTAAAATCAATCGGTGTGTCCAAATTAAATTTAGGGAAAAGCCAGTTGTCAACACCACCCATGTAATAAATCAGTTTATCACTACCTAAAGACGTACTTCCCGCTATGCGGTTTGCCCATATGAAAGTTCTGTGTATTTTCTGGTAATTCCTGTAGTCAAATCCAATAACAATTAGATTATTATTACTGTTTTGCAATAACTGGTGATACTCAGCAAAGAATTTATACCGGGTACCTGATAACAGGTTTATTCCAAGGTCGCGGGTATTGTCGAAAACAAGTTCTCCTTTTAACCCTGCCCAGTTATTGTACCTGTTTGGTGTTTCAAGATTTATCTGATCGGTTGCCAGAGTAACATACATATCATTTCTGTACATAGCAGTTCCCCTGATACTCAAGGCCTCATTAAACGGCCATTTCAGAATATAAAACGCCTCATGGGTATGTACTCTTTGTATTGTATATCCATTGGTACCCTCAAGTGTATTTCTGTGAAAAACAATTTCTTTATCAAGTCGTTTTTTTAAGTTAGCATAACTGAATATGTATTCATTGTTTACGAGGTTAAGATTAAGTCTTACACCTCCAACAAGCCTGTGATCCTCCATCAGGTCATTCATTCCAACCTGAAAGAACAGGTTAAATCCGGGATTCAGATATATTGGGCCACCACCTCCGGTAAAGGGCTGATAGCTGTAATTTATATAATTGAAATCAACCTGTGAAACAAGATCATTTATGAAGTAACTAACATTGTAATTTAAACGTTTCGGAATTTTTATCTCACCATCATCCTTCAGGGTAACCTGTCCGTTATTCATGTATATATAATCTCCATCACCTGTTCCCTGTGTGTCAGGATTTCCCGTTCCAAGTATTTCTTCACCCTTTTCATTTTTGTAAACCATTACAAATCGTTTGTACCTGGGAGCTTCTATAATCTCGGTTTTTTGTTCTTCGGCAGGTGACCCGGAATCATCCTGTTGTACTAATTTTTCCTGTTTTTTCAACTCTTTTCTGTACGACTTTACGAGTTGCTTCATATATTGCGTTGTGTCAGGACTTAATGCCCGAATTGAAGAATAGTCAGGAGTATCACCCACATAAATTTTGTACAGATTATCTTTGAAAATTACTGTTGTTTTCCTGCCGGCAACCGGACTGATATATTGACTTGTAATATCCCTTGTGTAATTTGTAACAGCCTTGCTGTGAGTATAGTACCTGTAATGAATTGCAGTGTCAACAGAACTTACAGAACTATCAATTACAGCTAAATACGAGTTATAAACCCCGGTTTCATCACTTAAATAACTGATTGTATTGTAAGCGTATGATTCAGGCATGATCTCATTCGCTAAAGGTGTATTGGTAATTCTTTTCAATACGGATTCCCGGTTTGCATAATCATAAACAAACAGGTCGAAGTTTTCAGGTACACCTACCAGAAGCTCCGGTTCTTTACCAATGGTATCATTTTCACGGTTTGAGCTAAATACAATCTCGCCCGAGTTATTTATAAACCTGGGATTTAATTCAGAGTATATGTCGTCAGTAATTTTATAAAATGAACTTGCTGCCACATTGTAAACAAAAATATCAGATTGCCCGTTTTGTACTGCCGACATTACAAGAAGTTGGCCATTATTGTTAAAACCAAAGTCTGTTATCTTTTGAACATTGTAAATGATCTGTTTTGTGAATTCCTTTTCTTCGATATTGTATCTGTAAAACCATGGCATTCCTTTATCTTCAATTATAAATGCAAGCAGCTTTCCTGTAGGATGCCATGAAAGCAACGGGTACGAATAATCTGTCTTTGTATCGATTGTAACCCCGCGTTTAAAGATTTTTTTCTTCTTACCGGTTGACAAATCGTACAGGTATATTTTATATTTACCAAGTTCATTTGTTGTGTAAGCCAGGTAATTACCATCAGGGCTTACATGTGGTTGTCCGTATCTTATATCGGATTTATATTTAATGTCCAGTAATTCTCCATCAATATTATCATTTCTGGTAAAGTTAGAATATTGATTTTTATAAAACTCAAGCCATTCAGTAGTAATTTGCCTGAAAGGCAATCCGGTAACATACATAAATCCTTTATCGATACTATTACTCATATTTGTCATATGAATAATATTGCTTACTGTTGCTCTGCCAAATCTTTGTGCTATAAAACGCCAGAGTGAATGTCCTGCGTAAACAGCATCTTCACCGGTGAGGTTATTTACTTTATCGTACCTTCCAGACAAAATTCCATCTCTGACCCTGTTATCATATTCCACACTCCAGTCGGTTCCAAGCCAGGAGATAATACCTACTTTATACCAGTCAGGTAATGAAAAAAATGTAGATGTTTTTACTTGTTGGCCTACCGATCCGCCGAACATCATCTGGTTGAACAACACTTCAGCAATTCCATCTCTGATTTGTTCTTCAAAATTGACATGATTTCCATCAAAATACAAAAACACTTTTGAACCAATGATATGGGTAATACCACCAACATTGTAGTCTTCGTTGGTTAACAGGCCAATATTACTTTGTTTCAGATCTGTCAGATTATTGAATATTATAAACTGTATTTTTTTATCAAGTAAACTTCCAAGTTTCGTCTCAATTTTCGGGATTTGTTCAGAAGCGTATCTGGCAGTATATTGTGCAAGTTCTTTACCGTTCAGGTAGAAATATGTATCAATATCCCTGAATTTATAATATGTCCACAGGAAATTATTATACTGTACACGATTTTTTCCAAATGTTTGGTTAGATCCATTATAAAACTGCGCAACTAACCTGAACTGGGATAAAATGATTAACAGACACACAATTAGCACAATGTGGTAACTTCTTATTATATTACCCGGTAGTTTGCTCACAAAAATCAGCTTTGTTTTAGAATGCTAAGTTATAACAAAATCCAAGCCAATTTATTATACCATGATAGATGTAGTTGTAATATTGTCTTATTTTTGACATTCGTTATTAATATTTAGTATCAACATACCAACAAGAGCTATGATCAAGATCAAAAAATTCGCATATAATCCATTTCAGGTAAACACTTATATCTTGTGGGACGAAACACAGAATTGTATTATTATTGATGCCGGAATGCAAGGTAAAGGAGAAGAAGAAGAGATAGTCGGCTTCATCACTGATAATATGCTTAAACCAGTCATGCTACTGCTGACTCACGCTCATATTGATCATATAATAGGAAATAGTTTTATTGCTGATACATACAACCTCAGGTTATCAGCGCATAAAGATTGTGTTCCGTTTCTTACGAATGCAATTTCATATGCTGCAACATTTGGACTGACAATGGATAAGGTTAAAGAAATTGATGATTTCATTAACGAAGAAACAGTTGTTAAATTTGGTAATTCGAAGCTTACTGTGTTGCATACTCCCGGTCATGCCAATGGAAGTGTTTGTTTTTATTCGAAAGCCGACAATTTTGTAATAACAGGTGATGTATTGTTTAATCAAAGTATTGGAAGAACAGATTTGCCAAGTGGTGATTATGATCTGCTTCAAAAGAGTATCTGGGAAAAGCTTTTTACATTACCTGAGAATACAATAGTTCATCCCGGACATGGTCCCGAAACCAGCATTGGTTTTGAGAAGGTAAATAATCCTTTTGTGGCAATAGGAAAGTAACCAGAGAACTACTTTACCGAGTTAACAAAATTGATTATCCTTTCAGTATCCTGATCCAGCATACATTTGAAATGTTTTTTAGGACATCTGTTATATCCAATTTTACTGCATGGCCGGCATTTTAGACCATAAACTTCCGAAATAATAAAGTTTTCGGTGTTATCTGGCAGATAAGGATACATTCCAAATTCCGGAACAGTGTTGCCCCAGATACTAACAATGTGCTTACGAAATGCTGCTGCAATGTGCATTAATCCGGTGTCGTTTGTAACAATGACATTAGCTTGTTTTACAATTGATGATGACTGGTTTAGATTATAAACCCCGCAAAGATTAATTATATTCGAACTATCTGCAAACTGTATTATCTCATCTCCACGTCCCTTGTCTTCCTTTCCTCCAAGAAGTACCACAGGAAGATTTATCTCTGAAATGATCTTAGAGCATTTTTCAGGAGGTAGTATTTTTGTATTGTGCTGACCACCAATAACAAATCCTACATACCCATTAGATAACTGAGGGCTGATTTCATTTATATTAACCTCATCATTTACAGGTATATAATATTCAAGACCTTTACCATCGTTAATAATACCAATGGATTTTACGGCTTCAAAATATCTGTTAACAATATGAATATCAGGCAGTCTGTTTATGTTTAAGTTAACAAGCATCCATTTTTCTATATTGACTTTTGGAAATGAATAACTTGTGACTTTAAGCCTGCTTTTAATCTTGCGCGACCTGATATTCTTTTGAAGATCAATAATAACATCGAACTTCTCTGTTATAAGCTCATGAATACATTCATTTACCGACCTGTTAAAACTATGAACCTTATCAATATTGGGGTTTGCTTCGTAAATTCCTTTGTATGAATTTTTTGTTAGCACATGGAGAAGAACTTTTTTTTGACTTTTAATACATCTAACTACTGGTGTTGTAAGTACAATATCCCCAATTGAGCTAAAACGTATAAGAAGGATCTTTTTCAAAGCATTTGTTTTTTGCAAATATACCAGAGTTTGGAAAAGATGCCTGATTCAGAGTTTGATATCAGTTTAATATCTTTCATCACTAAACTGTATTTTAGATAGTCCAACTATTCAATTAAACCAAGTCCTTCGGTTGCTGATTTGTCGTCAGGAGAATATAGTAATGCTTTTACGAAAAGCACTTTAGCTTTCCTCAATTCTCCAAGCTGGTAATATGTCCATGCCGACATAATTATTGAATCATAATCGAAAGGATAGTGATTTAGAAGTTGCTGGAAATATTTCGAGGCAGTTGTATAGTCTTCCTTACCGTAATAAATTGATCCCAGACGATAAAGTGCCAGTGAATTTTCTGGATCAAGTTCCAGAATTTCATTATATGAGCTTTCAACCTGGGTCCAGTTTCCCATTGCAGCTGTGGGATTTATGATGCCAAACTTTGCTTCAATTGACAATGGTTTAAGCTGAATGCATTTTTGGTAATATGGTACCGATTCGGAAAATCGTCCTGACATATAATTTAGCCATCCTAACCGTAAGTTTATTTCGTATGATTCCTCATCGTAAACCTTTTTTAATACATTAATTGCTTCGGTGTATTCTCCTTCTTTCTCAAATTGATGAGATTTTTTGAACGCTTCAATTACTATATCATTGTTTTGTGCGTAGTTACTTATTGTGAATCCAATTATTATAACTGCTGTAATAAAACTTTTTAAGGTTTCCATACCATTCCTCCAATTATATTTTGCGTTTGATAGTTATTATTGTAAATAGTTCGTTCGGCGTTGTTATTAAATTCAATGAACATACTTTCATAACTATTATATTGATACAGCAAATTTAACTCAAAATGTAATCCGAGCCTGTATTTTAAACTAATACCACTTTTAAAATTCATTTTGTCAACATTATTATATACAACCGATCCTTTATAAACATTTACATTATTTAAATCACCATAAACAAATTCTGCCTCACACCACAGATCATTAAATATACGACCACCAAGTTTTTGATCAAATATGTTTCGTGACTCATCACTTCTTCGGTCCCATTCCTGGTTAAACCAAATATAACCTGTTGAACCATATATTGTAGCTTTTTTGTTAAGATAATAAAACGCAGAAAGACCAAATTGATATTGGGTGGCAGCATTTAACTCTGAATAGTTGGCATTGAAATTAA
>JANQGJ010000081.1 GCA_028277395.1 Bacteroidales bacterium
TGTGAAAGAGAGTACGAAGATGAAAATTTAATCTCTTAAGCTTGTTTTTTAATTAATTGAAATTTAAATATTTAACTAATTTTATACAGATGAAAAAAAGACTAAAATATTCCTTAATATTTATTATTACACTGCTTATTGGTTTTGTGATAGGGTTTCTCACTAACGGCAGGTTAGTAAATCAAAGAATAGTTAAGATGAAAGACTATTTTTCTGAAACAGGGTTTGGACGGGAAATTAAAAGTGTTGTACGACCAACACCGGAACAGGAAAAACTTCTAATGCCTGCTTTCAGGAACTTTGCTTCTTCAAATCATGAATTAATGAACAACTTTCATGATGATCAGAAGGAACTCTTTAGCCGTTTAAAAGAAGACCTGGATACAATTCTAAATGAGGAACAGATTAAACGACTTGATGAATACTGGACAAAAAAGAAAAGACGGTTTAACAGGAACAAATTCCGTAAATTACGAGATAATTCGGGCCGTAATAATAGAAGATAGCAGCATAAATATCGTTTATTACCTCTAAGATTGTAAGATTCAAACTATTGTCAATAATTAATCATACTTTTGGCAAGTGGAACTAATCTTACAACATGACTAATATTACCAGAACTTTTGATGTACTTACAAATGCAGAAGAAAATTTCAATAAAGATGTAGCCCTTTCAGTTAAGCGTAACGGAAAATGGGAAAACTTCAGTACAAAGGAATACCGAAAACGAGTAGATAATTTCAGTTTGGGACTTCTCGCATTGGGATTCAAAAAAGGTGATAAAATTGCTACTGTTAGTAACAACCGCCCGGAGTGGAATTTTATCGATTTTGGCATGTCACAGATCGGCTGTGTACACGTAGGTATTTACCCTACTATCAGTGAAAAAGAATTCCTGCACATATTGTCACATTCCGATTCAAGGATTCTGATAGTTTCAGATAAGGAACTTTATGAAAAACTCCTGCCTGTTTTTAAGAAAACTCCTAATCTGGAAGAGATTTACACCATCGATATGATAAAAGGTGTAAAAAACTGGAGTGATATTTCGGAAGCAGGAATTTCGGCAAAAGAAGAACTATACAGCACGTTGGTAGAACGAAGAAATGATGTTGATCCACATGACCTGCTAACTATTCTTTACACATCCGGAACAACAGGATTATCCAAAGGAGTAATGTTAACACATAACAATGTTGTCAGCAATTTTAAAATTGCAATAAAGGTGGTTGATTATCTGAAACCCGGCGACAGAGCTCTTAGTTTCCTTCCCCTCTCACATGTACTCGAAAGAGTAGGTAATTATTTGTGGCAGGCAATTGGTCTAAGCATCTATTATGCTGAGAACATTGAAACTATTGGTGATAACATGAGAGAAATCAAGGTAAACGTATTTATTACCGTTCCCAGAGTATTCGAAAAAGTGTATGACAAAATTATCAATAAGGGAAGAGAGCTTCCTTTTATAAAAAAGATGCTGTTCTTCTGGGCTGTTAAAACCGGCGACAAATTTGATCCAAATCCAAAAAACCGAAGTTTCATATATAATCTAAAACTAGCTATTGCCAACAAGCTTATTTTCAGCAAATGGCGGGAAGCTCTTGGTGGTCACCTTAAAGGAGTTATATCAGGAGGTGCAGCACTACAACCACGACTTGCCAGAATTTTCTGGGCTGCCAGGATTATTGTCCAGGAAGGATATGGACTTACAGAAACATCTCCTTTAATTTCTGCAACACTTCCATCCTACCCTGGAGTAAAGTTTGGTTCAGTAGGACGCGTTCCTGATGAACTTGAAGTAAAAATAGCTGATGATGGTGAAATTCTTGAAAGAGGTCCTAATCTTATGATTGGATACTATAAAGACCCGGAAACAACTAAAGAAGCAATTGATGAAGATGGCTGGTTCCACACCGGTGATATCGGAACTCTTGATGAAGATCGAATGCTAACCATAACTGACCGGAAAAAAGAGATATTTAAGCTTTCAGGAGGTAAATATGTTGCACCTCAGCAGGTTGAAAATCTATTCAAAGAATCACAATTCATTGAACAAATTATTGTTGTTGGAGAAAATGAAAAGTTCACTTCAGCAATTATAGTACCTGATTTTGAATTTCTACACAATTGGTGTTCAATTCATAAAGTAACTTTCAGAGATAATATTGAATTAATAAAAAAGCCAAAAGTTATTGCAAGATACCAGGTAGAAGTTGATAAGTATAATCCTCAACTAGATCGTGTTGCCCAGATTAAAGTATTCAGGTTAACTTCTGAATACTGGACAACAGAAAACGGGTTGTTATCACCAACACTTAAATTAAAGCGAAAGCTGGTAATTAAAAATAACAAACACTTAATTGATAGTATATATAGCGGTAATTAAGTTGATGCTTATTGTCAAAATAATGTTAATAAACCGAATTCTGTTTACAAATAACAATAATACTTGTATCTTTGCTGACATTATAAGAAAAGTATATTGAAAGCTCTGATAAAATATACGTTCAGTTTTTTTGTAATTTCAATGTTGATATTGTCAACTACCGGTATTACAGTATATTCTCATTTCTGTTCCAATAATAACAAACTTGAGAATTATTTAGCTTTATCTGATGTTGATGCTTCTGATTGCTGTGAAACAGGTTGTCAGGAAAAGCCAACAGACTGCTGTTCATCTGGTTGTGACGATCAGGACACAAATGACTGTTGCTCAGAAATTTCAAACTATCTGGTTATCAAAACAGAGTATATTGTACCCGATGAAACAGGTTTCTCACCAACCATAACCTGTGCTGTTCTATCACCTGGGTCTATTCTGAAGATCAAAGACATTGAAGATGTGATTAACACAAGGGTTGATTCATTTAACCTGCCTCCACCTTTAACAGGCAGTGAAATTATTCTCAGATTAAATACCCTGAAGATAGCTCCTTCCGATCCGGTTGTTTAACACTCCTGAAATTAGTTTAGTTTTATGTCAGTCCATCAGTTAAATACTGATGTTCAGCACATTTAAATATATTTCTTCTATTGATTAAGAAGAAATGACCAAAACTAAATATCAAACAATTGTTACATTATTTATTTGCCGGATAATCCTGGTAAAGAAGGTTATCACTAAACATGATCATGAAAAAATATATAATAATATTAATCACAATACTGATTCAGGTATACAACCTAACCGCTCAGATAGCCACCGGTTATATTTATGAATCAGTCAACAATGATAAAGTCCCTCTGGAGGGAGCAACAATAATTCAACTTAATTCATCAAACGGAACAATTACAACAAAGGAAGGGTATTTCGAGATCAAACTGGATAGTAACTATGATAAACTACTTGTTGTTAGTTATGTTAGTTATTCAAACGACACTATTAACTTAAACTCAAGTGGTTACAATAACATTAGTATTGTATTAAGTGAAGCTAAAGATCTTGACGAAGTTGAAATAGTATCCAGAACAAAGGGAAGTTCAATATCAAGAACAGATATTCGCTCTGTAGTAAATGTAAACGACAAAGAGCTTCAAAAAGCAGCGTGTTGTACACTGGCTGAAAGTTTTGAAACCAGCTCAACAGTAGATGTTACCTATAGTGATGCTGTAACCGGAGCAAAAAAAATCCAAATGCTTGGACTCGATGGCAGTTATACCCAGCTGTTAATCGAAAATACTCCCAATCTCAGAGGACTGGCTTCACCATGGGGATTGGATTACGTACCCGGAAGCTGGATGGAATCAATTCAGGTATCTAAAGGAACTTCTTCGGTTATAAATGGTTACGAGTCTATGGCAGGTCAGATCAATGTGGAATACAAAAAAGCCAGAGAAGGTGAGAAATTTTTCCTGAATGGATATGGAAACAATAAAGGAAAGTTTGAAGGGAATATGAACACAAGAATCCAGATAAATGAAAATCTGAGTACCGCACTCCTGGTTCATGGTGAAAACATATCGGTTAAGCATGATGATAATAATGATTCATTTCTTGATATGCCACTTAGAAGTCAGATCAACCTTTATAACAGGTGGAGATTTGAAAAAAACCAGATCAGGGCAAGACTGGGAATAAAATACCTGTCAGAAGACAGGCAGGGAGGACAGGTGAACTTTGACCCCGACATGGAGCGAACTCCCGAGAACGGTTATGGAATTGGTGTAAGGACCAACAGATATGAAGGAATCTTAAAAACAGGTTATGTATTTAAACAGAGGCGTAAAACCAGCATTGGTTTTCAAAATCAGTTGATATATCATGACCAGGATTCATATTTCGGATTGAATAATTATAATGCAAATCAGACATCATTTTACAGCAACCTGATGTACCAATCATGGATATCAAGTTATGAAAATCAAATCATTACCGGGGTTAGTCTGAGCTATGATAATTACAATGAGAGCCTGAATGATAGTGTTTTTGATCACAAAGAGGTGGTTCCCGGCGTATTTGCCCAATATTCTTACAATAACAACTCCAATTTTAGTGTAATTGTTGGTCTGAGACTGGATAATAACAGTAAATATGGTTTATTATTCACCCCAAGAGTTCATTTTAAATACAATATCAATGAAAATAATGTTGTAAGAGCAAGTATGGGAAAGGGATACCGATCGCCAAATATTATAGCTGAAAATACTTATATGCTGACTACTTCGAAAAAACTTTCCATATCAAACGATCTGGATATTGAATCATCATGGAATTATGGACTGAGCTATTCAACATACCTTAATGTAGGTAGTCGTGAATTAAGTATAACTACGGATTTTTTCCGCACTGATTTTGAGAATCAGGTTATAATTGACCGTGAAAGTGATGCATATACGATATTTATTTACAACCTTGATGGAAAATCCTATTCAAATAGCTTTCAGGTAGAAGCTAACTATGAATTTGTCAAATTCCTTGAAGTTACAATGGCATTTAGATATAATGATGTGAAGACGACCATTAATGGAAATTTTGATGTGGCTCCATTGGTAAATAAATATAAAGGTTTGCTGGCAATTTCATACCAGACACCAAAGAAAAAATGGCAGTTTGACACAAACTTACAGTTACTCGGTAATCAAAGACTTCCAAATACAGATTTTTATCCACCGGAATATCAATTATCGGATAAAGCACCTGATTATTCAATAATTAATGCACAAATTACAAGGTATTTCAAAAAATTTGAACTCTATATAGGCGGTGAAAATCTTGGGAATTTTAAACAGAAGAATCCGATAATCGCTGCTGACGACCCATTTGGTGAATACTTTGATGCATCGATAATATGGGGTCCCATATCAGGTATGAAACTATATACAGGATTCAGGTTTAAGATCGAATAATTGAAACTGATATATGATTAAGATGATTTCTTCTCTGTGAGATTCATCCAACCGGCAGGTTTGGCAACTTTTGGTTTTTTTCCATAAATGACATCATCCAACAGTAAGGCCAGCCTGCTGAATATACTTGAATTTCTTATCCCTGACCTGACTACATTATGCAGGAAATTGTTTGGATGAGAATAGGGACAAACGCTCATGCATCTTCCACAATCTGTTCCGCATTTAGTCCAGAAATCAAAACACGACTCCTGGTCGATTTGCCAGCGTGCTACTCCACCTGTTTGTTCCTGATCATTGTATGATATTGATTGTGAAGGACAGTTAACTGCACATTTCTTACAGAAAGTACAAAATTCAATTACAGAAGGATCAAATGCCGGTTTATCCGGAATTAGTGGTAAATCTGTGGTAACTACAGCAATTCGTACTCTTGGACCATATTCAGGAGTCATTAATAAACCCATCCTGCCAATCTCACCCAGACCGGCATCTTTTGCCACCAATGGACAAACCACCTCATAATTTCCGTCAATATGTGCACGGGCAGGATAACCCAGTTGACGAATAAACTCTGCAAGCTGTACCGCTACAACCCCGGATGACAGGTACTGTTGAGCTGACTCCATTACAATCTGTCCCATTGGTCCGGATTTTACCATATCGTAGTTCATTTCAACTGTAAAGGCAACTGCATATTTATGTTTTGCTTCAATCTTATCGTTATAGTAATCTCCTCTCCCCCTGTAAGTATAGCAGTGGTAATCGTGTAGTTCTGTTACTCCAACCGATAAAGCCCCCAGTTTCTTTGTCCATTTTTTAATATATTGTGTAATCTGTTCGGGATCAAATTCCTTTTTTTCTGAATTTTGATGACCGTCAACTTTGGACTTTAACGAAGCTATAGTGAAGAAACTGGCATGTGCAGAACTAAACAGTACCGGATCATAATTTGATGATTTTATACTCATCAAACCGGGGTTTTCCATTATTTTTTCGTCAACAGGTTTTTTATCCGGGTTATTTGTGTAATACTCCTTCGCCCTTTTTTCATTGTTTTTTAATTCGTTCCTTGAGAACATTGTATCCCTTTCATCAATTCTGGCTTCAGGGATACTATTCATATATTTTGTTCTAAGTCTTACCGGAATAATGAAGATCAAAATTGTAATAATCACTATGGTAAGCAGCACAATCGAAATCACTTTGGAAAAACCGAAATCTGTTACTGCGACGATAAGGAATGGCGTTGGTAACAGTAGTCCTGTTATAAAGAAATTTGATGACGCCTTCTTTTCCTTTTCAAACAGAGAAATAATGGCTGCATAAACAAACAATACAAACAGAAATGCTCCGATTGCAATCAGAACATAATCAATAATATTTAAGCCGGCAATTGCCATTTATAATTACTTGATTATAAGCAAATCAGCTACCTCACTCAATCAATAAATACTCAATGTATTTATGAGGACCAAACTACAACCCCATACTCTTACTCACAAGTTCTGCAATATCGTAATTAAGTATATCTTCTTCTTTGTTTTTATACTTTAATCCATCTGTCATCATAACCATACAGAAAGGACATGCTGTTGCAATTATATCACAACCTGTTTCAAGAGCTTCTTCTGTTCTTTCAATAAATACTTCTTTATCCCCTTTCTCGGCTTCTTTAAACATTTGTCCTCCGCCTGCACCACAGCAAAGAGCAAAACTACTGTGTCTTTTCATCTCAACATTTGATGATGATATTTCATTAAGAACAGATCTTGGTGCATCATATTCATCATTCGCTCTTCCCAGATAACACGGATCATGGAAAGTTATTTTCTTACCCTGAAATTCGTTTCCATCAATTTTCAGTTTACCTTGTTTAATTTGTTGTTGCAAAAACTGAGAATGATGGATTACGTTATAATTACCACCAAAATCAGGATATTCATTTTTAAGGGTATTGAAATCATGTGGATCACAGGTTATGATATTTTTGATCTCATAACCATTCATTATCTCAATATTCATCATTGCCTGCATTTGAAACAGCATTTCGTTTCCTGATCTTCGGGCCACATCACCACTGTCTGTTTCTTCAACTCCAAGTACTGCATAATCAACCTTCAGATGGTTCAGTATTTTCACAAATTCACGGGTAACTTTCTTGTATCTGTCATCGAAGGCTCCGGCAGAACCAACCCAGAACAGATATTCAGGAGTTTTACCATCAGCTAATTGTAGTACTTCCAGTCCTTCTGACCACAACATTCTGTCTTCAGGTGAAAACTGCCATGGTGCTCCGTTGTTTTCAATATTTGAGAATACTGTATTGAGTCCGGCAGGAGCTTTTGACTCCTCCATAACCAGATAACGGCGCATATCCAGTATCAGGGAAGCCTGATCGATACTAACAGGACATTCATACACACACGCATTACACTGAGTACAGGCCCATAATTCCTCTTCTGTTATAAATGTTCTTACCAATGAACTACCATCATCATAATCCTTACCCGCCTTAACCAGACCAGGGCCTTTTTGTTTCATTCTGGCTCTTGTGTCCATCATTATTTTACGTGGTGAGAGTAATTTACCGGTAATATTTGCAGGACAAACTGATGTACATCTTCCACACTCAGTACATGCAAGTGAATTCAGGTAATTAACCCAGTTAACATCTTCAATATCCTTTACACCAAATCTTTCCGGGTCATCTTCACTTTCCTGAACATCCTCAAATGCAGCATCAGGATCCATCATAAGTTTAACTTCTTTGGTTATGGATTCCATATTTTCAGTATAACCTACTGGTTTAACACTGCTGACAAATACACTTGGCACCGACATAAATACATGAAAATGTTTGGAGTAAGGCAGGATATTGGCAAAAATAAATATCCACACAATATGTGCCCACCAGTTTATCTGATATCCCATCCATAGTTGCTCTACAGGTATTCCGCTAAACAATCCTACGAAGTACTTGCTAACCGGATAACTTCCATGAACAATTTCTCCTGTTGCATCACACCAAACCAGGTAGTAGGTATTCATTCCCAGGAGTGTTATCATCAGAATAAAAATAATTGTTAAAGCCAGGTTTGCATCCATTTTCGAAACTGGTTTCATTTCAGGTCCGTAAAACCTCTTTATGTGCATGAATAACCTTCTGAATAAAAAAGCGATTATAAGTAGTGTTATTACGAAAGCAGAAATATCTCCGGAGGCCATTATAAAATCATATACAGGTCCAAGAATTGCAAGTATGCGCTCTGTACCAAACAAACCGTCGAGTATCATCTCAATACTTCCAAATAAAATGAGGATAAAACCCCACCATACTAGTGCATGCATAAAACCAATTACCGGCCGGCGTAATATCTTTTCCTGAAATAATGCAACTGTAATTGTCTTTCTTATACGTTTTCCAATATCTCCCAGAGGTTTTTTCTTAGTAAATTTAAAGTACCTGAAATACTTTAATGTAGAGTAGGTAAATACACCTAAAGTAATTAATAGTATTACTAAAAATATGATCTGCTTTATCATAATAATATTGTTTTAAAACTGATTACAAGATTATAAATTTATATATTTAGAATGAAACTATATTAAGTAGCCAATACTGTAACTTCATACAATTTCAAAGTTAATTAGTTACCTGATAAAATCTTACATCAAACCACGTTACTCAACTTGTAAAACTCATGCCTGGATAGTTCATATCGAATTACAAACTGTTTGAAGTTAATCCACCCGGGTATTGTTTCATATTCTCTGATTAGTGTAAAACCGAATCTTTTCAGCAGCCTGTTTGGGGCGATGTTCTTTGAATATGGCTCACAAACAACTTTGCTCAGATGAAGTTTTTCAAAATAATATGGAAGTGTTAATTTAAGAAACTCATACCCCAGACTTTTGTTTCTACTAACGTTATTCCAAAGATGAAGATGCATGGTAGCTGAATTACCAGGCTCAATATTGTTAATATTTGAATGACCAACAGGCTTATCATTCAGCAGCCATATAATATAGTAAAACTCCTTTTGGCCAACCGGCTTTGTAAATTCTGTTTCGAGTTTCTTTATCCAATCACTTCTATCAGGTAATTTGTTCTTATCAACACCCATTCCCAGAAGAAAATCAGCGCTGGCGTTAACAAAATAATCAACAACATATATTATGTCGTTTTGCAGCATCTCCCGGACTGAAATATTCATTTGAATCGTTTCCTGATTTTATTTTTTTTTGCGAAGTAATTGATGGTTAAGAACTATCCTGGCTCTGTTCATCTTTAATTTATAAAATAAGTATCACTATTCGGCATTTTCATACAACTTGTCCAATTTAACCTTGTACTTCAATTTAAGGAATCTTCTTTTTACTTTTAATGTGGGTGACAACTCTCCGGTTTCCGGTGTCCATTCTTCGCATGTAAGTTCAAACTTTTTTATTTGTCTGTGATTTCCCAGCTCCATATTTATCTTATCAACTTCCTTCTGGTAACGGTCAATAACCTTCTGGTTTTCAATCAGGTCTTTATTATCCTGAAACTTTACATTATGCTTAAAACACCAGCCATGTACAAAATGGAATGCCGGACAAATAATTGCTGAAGCATACTTTTCACCAGCACCAACAACCATTATTTGTTCAATAAATGCTGACTCCTTAAATCTGTTTTCAATTACCTGTGGAGCAACGTATTTACCAGTTGAAAGTTTAAATATTTCCTTTTTCCGGTCTGTAATTTTAAGAATATTATGCTCCTGTATTTCACCAATATCACCAGTATGAAACCATCCATCCTTATCTATTGCTTCGTCCGTTTTCTCTTTATCCTTGTAATAACCAAGCATTAAACTTGGTCCTTTCATTAATATCTCTCCGTCACCAGCAATTTTTACTTCTATGTTTTCAACAAGAGGTCCAACGGTTCCGAATTTCAAATACGGATACTCGGCAAGATTAACCGCTATAACCGGAGAAGTTTCGGTTAATCCATAACCTTCCTGAACTGTTAATCCTGCTGCTGTGAAAATTCTGGCCAGTCTTGCCTGCAAAGCAGCACCTCCGGACACAATAACCTGTACATTTCCTCCAAGTGCTTCACGCCACTTACTAAATATAAGTTTATTGGCAATCTTCAACTGAAAAGCATACCACCAACCATTTACATTGTTTAGTTCGTACCTTAAACCAAGGTTAACCGCCCAGAAAAATAACATCTTTTTTATTCCTTTCAACTCTTTACCTTTGAGCATAATTTTATCAAAGAGCTTTTCAATTACACGCGGAACTGCAGCAAATCCTTCAGGTTTAACTTCCCTGATATTATCACCAAGAGTGTCAATACTCTCAGCATAATATACTGCAACTCCTCTTAAGTGCAACAGGTAGTTTACCATACGTTCAAATACATGACAAAGCGGAAGGAAGCTTATGAATTTACCATCAGACTCAACAGGCAATCTTTCAATACAACCCATAACGTTGGAGATAAAGTTCTTATGGCTTAACATAACACCCTTTGACAAACCGGTAGTTCCGGAAGTATAGATGATTGACATTAATTCATCTTCATCAATATTCTTTTTTATTTCTGTTAACTCTTCCTTAAACTTATCAGCATTCTGTTTTCCGGTTTCAATGATGTCCATCCATGAATCAACTCCTTCAACCGGATCAATCGAATATATTTTTTCTATATTTTCAGCTTTTTCAGCAGGTTCTTTAATTTTTAAATAATATTCTTCAAAAGAAGCTATTATAATTCTTGCATCCGAATGTGATAAAATATGCTCATACTCACCAGGTCCAAGGTTTGGATATATAGGTACATGTACAGCTCCAACCTGCGTCATCCCCATATCAATAAAATTCCATTCGGGCCTGTTATTCGAAATGGTAACTATTTTATCTCCTTTTTTAAATCCAAGTGCTAATAAACCATAACTAAAATTGTCAACAAAGTCCTTATACTGTTTTGTACTGAATTGCTCCCACTTGCCATTTCGTTTAACGGTCAATGCATCATCACGCTGGAGTCCTTCCATTAAGTGATCAACAAGGTCAAATGTTCTGGTAACTTTCATACTATTCGAATTTGAGTTCTAAAAAAAGTTACCCAATAATAATGATTTTTTTTGGTTTAAACGACCAGGTTATTATAAATTCTGCTATTTTATCTCCACTGGCATCAACACCAACCGACACAACATCAACAATTTGACCCTCTCCTGTTGATATACTTTTAGCTATTGCAGCTTTTATTAACTCACCATCATTGCATTTAAAAGTAGTTAAAGACCGGGATTTTTTTATAAATGATGCCTGAATATTCACAACCAGCATTGAGATTTGTTCTGACGAATTTCCAACCATATTAATAGCCAGTAATCCTGTTGATAACTCCGCAGCCATGCACTGAACTGCGAAATATAATGATCTAAATGGATTCTTTGTTAAAAAACTGTAAGGTGCTGAAACCTTCGCTTCATCCGAACTTATAAATTCTGGTCTTATTCCTGCCATAAAGGCGAGAGGAAGGTTAAACAGCATAAACAACCTTAGTCTGAGAGGGCTTGATAATATTTTATTTATGTTTTTATACCCTGACATCATAATACGGATTATAGATTATACTGAATGTGAAACATACATGCACAAATCAATATTTAAACAAACATCAAAAAAGAGTAGTAGTAACGAAAAGGCTTATATGACGATATCTACAGGTTATACTTTCCTTCGGATAACATCCTGTCTGCCAGCAATCTTCTGCCTGCAACCACGTTAACACCCTGCACTTTTGTAAATCTCTTCATTCCCATTATCATTCCCATATATTCATCTCCTTCAGCAAAAGAGTTTACAGCATCAATACCTGATTTATGAATAATCGGGGCAATATCGTATAAATATATATCAAGAATGTTTTTATATATGCCTGTTTTTTCTTCATCATACATACTATTCAGTTTTTCAACTCGTAGCAACACTGATTCTGCCGCATAGGTATATATCAGCATATCGGCAAGGTTAATTATTATTTCCTGCTCATCTGCAAATTTATCCATATACTTTTGAAGTGCGGCACCTGCAACCATTAGTATGGATTTTTTAAAGTTTAATATGATTTTATGTTTAGACTCAAAATAACCTGGACCTGGCGCACCAAAATCAGGAATTTCGAGCAGTTCCTTTGCAACAGATTTTGCTGGTGTTAATAAGTCGAGTTCGCCTTTCATCCCACGTTTAATCAGTTCACCAACGGTTAACATCCTGTTAATTTCATTTGTACCCTCGAAGATTCTGTTTATCCGGGAATCCCTGTAAGCCCTTTCAACAGGGGTTTCTGCAGAGTAACCCATGCCCCCGTAAATCTGAACTCCTTCATCAACAATATAGTCCAGCACCTCAGAACCAAATACTTTTGCAATTGATGCTTCAATGGCATATTGTCTTATACCTTCAAGAGTTGCCTTTCCTTTATCCATCCCTTCATTGATAAAGCCTTCGATTGCGTCGTCAATGTTTTGGCTGGCCCTGTAAGTGAGTGATTCAGCAGCAAAAGTCCTAATTGCCATTTCGGATAATTTATACTTTATGGCACCAAACTCCGAAATTGACTTGCCAAATTGCTTTCTTTCAGCAGAATAGCCAAGTACATTATCTATTGTTGCCTTTGCTGCACCAACTGTAGCACCTGACAGTTTTATTCTGCCAAGATTAAGAATATTCAATGCTATTTTAAAACCTTCATTTTGAGTTCCCAGCATATTTTCCACCGGAACTTTAACATCATCAAGATAAAGCTGCACAGTAGAGGAACCTTTAATTCCCATTTTTTCTTCGTCAGCACCAATACCAACACCTTCCCAATCTTTCTCAATAATAAACGCACTTAGGTTTTTATCTCCTTTTACTTTAGCAAAAACTATGAAAATATCAGCAATTCCACCATTTGTAATCCATATTTTTACACCATTAACAATATAATTTTTCCCATCATCAGACAGCACAGCTTCAGCTTTACCTGAATTTGGATCAGATCCTGCCTCAGCTTCTGTAAGACAATAAGCTCCTATTAGTTCACCACTGGCGAGTTTTGGAATATATTTTTGTTTTTGTTTTTCATTACCATAGTATAAAATTGGCAATGTCCCAATTCCTGCATGAGCCGAATAGGTAACGGCAAAGCTATAACCCTTACCCATTTCTTCGGTTGTCAGCATTGAAGTAACAAAATTCTGAGCAAATCCATTGTATTCTTCAGGTATGGATATTCCCAATAATCCAAGTTCACCGGCCTGCTTTAATAAGCTGGAGAGCAGTTCCCTGTCGTGTTTTTCTAATTGATCCATATTAGGATTTACCTGGGTATCTGTAAATTCCTTACATGTTTGGGCCATCATTCGTTGTTCTTCGTTGAACTCCTCGGGGATAAAAACATCCTCAAAACTGGTTTCTTTAATAAGAAACTCCCCTCCTTTTAGTACACTATTCTTACTCATAGCCATATGTGTTTCGTTTTTGTAAAAATTTAATTAAAAACCTCAAAGATTCCTGCAGCCCCCTGTCCGGTTCCAATACACATTGTAACCATTCCATATTTGTCTCCTGTTCTTTTTTGTTCATGCAGAAGTTGAACAGTAAGTTTGGCACCGGTAGCACCTAATGGATGACCAAGTGCAATGGCTCCTCCGTTAACATTTACAATATCAGGATTAAGACCCAATTCATTAATTACTGCCAGCGACTGAGATGCAAAAGCTTCGTTCAACTCTATAAGACTAATATCCTGCAGGTTGATCCCTGAATGTTTAAGAACTTTTGGTATAGCTTCTACCGGACCAATCCCCATTTTATATGGTTCTACTCCTGCAACCTGGTAATCCACCAGCCTTGCAATGGGAGTCAGGCTATATTTATTCAATGCATGCTCACTTACAACTAGAACGAATGCAGCACCATCTGACATTTGTGATGAATTGCCTGCTGTAGATTTACCATCAGCGGCAAACACCGGTTTTAGCTTTGAAAGACCTTCAATGGTAGTACCACGACGAGGACCCTCATCCGTATCAAATACTTTTTCCCGGCTTTCCATTTTTCCATTTGAAAAATAATTCTCAGTAATTGTTATTGGTACAATCTCTGCAAGAAATTTTCCCTGGTCAATTGCTGATAATGCTTTGTTTACTGAATTCAAAGCAAATTCATCCTGTTGCTCACGGCTTATATCATATTCGTTTGCTACCATTTCAGATGTAAGTCCCATACTTAAAAACCACTTTGGATGCTCCTTTGCAATATCAGGGTTTGGTACCATTCTCCAGCCACCCATATTTATCATTGACATTGTTTCAACCCCGCCGGCTATTATAATGTCAGACATACCCGATGATATTTTTGCCGATGCTATGGCAATGGTTTCCAATCCTGATGCACAATAACGATTAACTGTTGATCCGGGTACCTCAACATTATCCAATGACATCAGAGAAAGTAATCTTCCCATATTAAATCCTGATTCCGCTTCAGGAAAAGCATTCCCAACAATTACATCGTCAATTACATTTTTCTCAATTTGCGGGAAATCGTTCATAAGCTTTGTAATAACTTTTGCAGCTATATCATCCGGCCTTGTAAACCGTAAACTACCACGGGGAGCTTTTCCTATTGCAGAACGATATCCACCAACTATATATGCTTTCATCTGTTTAAAATTTCCAGTTTAGTTTCTTAATATGCTACCTTTGGTAATAAGACTTTGAATTCTCTCCAGTGTTTTACGTGTCGAACACAACTCCAAAAATGCTTTTCTTTCAAGATCAAGGAGATATTGCTCGGAGACTTCTGTAAGTGCCTCGGATATTTCTCCTCCTGCCATTACCAGGCCGAGTTTCTCAGCAATTAATTTATCATGTTCCGACATATATTTCGCTGTTGTGAATCCGTCTGCTCCAACATAAACCATACCTAACACCTCCTTACCAAGAACTCGCACATCGTTTCTCGGTATTGGTCGTGTATATCCTTTACTTTCGAACTGAAGGATCGCATTTTTCGCAAATGCAAGCTGATGATTACGGCTAATAATAACCTGATCGGTGCCATTTCGCAGATACCCCAGATCAAAAGCCTCATGTGCTGAAGTTGATACCTTTGCCTGTCCAATGCTCAGATATCTGTTGAGGAATGCATTTGTACGAATGTCTCCTTTGTTCAATTCATCGGATAACCTGACAGCGAACTCCTTTGTTCCTCCTCCACCTGGTATTAGCCCTACCCCAAACTCAACAAGTCCGATATAACTTTCTGCATGAGCAATGACCATATCGCTATGCATGCAAAGTTCGCAACCTCCGCCCAATGTCATGCCATGGGGAGCAGCAATTACCGGGATGGAAGAATAACGCATTCGCATCATTGTTTTTTGAAACCATTGAACAGCCAGATCCAGTTCTTCCCATTCCTGTTCAATTGCCAGCATATATATCATACCAACATTTGCTCCCGCCGAAAAATGATCTCCTTCATTTGAAATAACTAATCCTTTGTAATTTTCTTCCGCCATATCAACAGCTTTGTTAAGTCCTTCAAGAACTCCTGCACCAATTGTGTTCATTTTAGTATGAAACTCTGCATTAATTACACCATCGCCCAGATCACAAATGGTTATATCATGATTTTCCCACAATATATTCGACCTCCTGAGAATTTCAAGTGATAATTTTCCTTCCTGTCCGGGAATTATTTTATATTCACCTGATTCAATATCATAGCAGTATTTATAGCCATCTTTAATAATATAAAATGAATCCTTACCAGATCCTATCATATTGTAAACCCAGTCAGCCGGCTTTTTTCCTGCTTCTTCCATAGCTTCCACTGTAGAGGCTATTCCTAAAGCATCCCACGACTGAAATGGACCGGATTTCCAGCCAAATCCTGAATTCATGGCACTATCAATCTTATAAATATCATCTGTAATTTCAGGTATTCTATTCGACACAAACTGAAACAGTGAAAAGAATGTTGACCTGTAGAAATCACCTGCTTTGCCTTTATCGGATATCAGAACCGGCAACCTGTCATCATGATTATCAATACTTTTGGTTTTCTCAAAAACAGTGAACTTCGGTTTTGGTGTTTCTTTATATTCAAGAGTATCGAAGTCGATTGACTTAAACTTTTTTATACCATCCTTAATTACCTTTTTATAGAATCCCTGCCCTGTTTTCGATCCCAACCAATTATTTTCAATCATTTTTTGAAGATAATCAGGTGTTTTGTAGATATCGTTACTTTCATCAGATGTTAATTCTTTGATATTATTGGCTACATGCACAAGTGTATCAAGTCCGACAATATCTGCTGTTCTGAAAGTAGCTGATTTGGCACGTCCAATAACAGGTCCGGTTAATTTATCTATTTCAGGAATTGTCAAACCGTAACTATCAACATTATTGAACAGTTCCATAATTGAGAATGTTCCGACCCTGTTGGCAATAAAAGCAGGTGTATTTTTCGCTATTACCGGAATTTTACCCAGGAACTTTTCTGAAAACTTTTTTAAAAATGAGATCACATTTTCATTAGTCCGGCTTGTTGGAATTATCTCGAAGAGTTGCAGGTATCGTGGCGGATTGAAAAAATGAGTTCCGCAAAAATTAGCCTTGAAATCATCACTCCTGCCTTCAATCATATCCTCCACAGATATTCCTGATGTGTTTGTTGTAACTATTGAGCCCTTCTTCCTGCGGGCATCAACTTTCGCCAAAACAGTTTTCTTGATGTCAAGTTTCTCAACCACCACCTCAATTATCCAATCATAATCAGCAATTTTGTCCAGATCATCACTGAAATTACCTGTAGTAATCCTGCCTGCAAATTCTTTCTTATAGATTGGTGAAGGTTTTGACTTTAAAGCTGATGAAAGTGAATTATTAACAATACGGTTTCTCACAACCTTATCTTCCATACTCAGACCTTTCGCAATTTCCTCTTTGGTAAGTTCATGAGGAATAATATCTATTAATAAGACTTCAATGCCAACATTTGCCATATGGCAGGCAATACCTGAGCCCATAACACCGGATCCAAGCACTGCAACCCTATTTATTCTTCGTATCATATAATAGTACAATTAAGTATTTGTAGTTTTTTAATCATTTCTGAGCCGGTTTATTTCGGTTTTTGCCCGTTCCTTAATTACATTATTCACTCTTTCAAATGCCTGAATATCTCTAAGGTTCAACTCCTTAAAAAGTTTCCTGTTAAAATCCAGTACTACTTCTTCAATTTTGCTTCTTAATTTTTTACCGTTATCTGAAAGGAATATTCGGACAACCCGTTTGTCTTCCCTGTCAGGTTTACGATAAACTAATCCGTCATCTTCAAGATTTTTCAGCATCCGGCTTAAACTTGAACTTGTCATACCCATAAGCGGTGCTATTTTGGTTGCAGGTATTCCCTCATCACTAATATTAATTAGTGCATACCCAATGCCTTGTGTAATACCTATTTCCTGAGCCATCAGGTTGTACATCCGTCTCATAGTAAACAATGTTGATCTAAGATGAAAATCTACTGTATCTTCAACATTCATATATAGTATTGAATTTTAAATCCTTAAGTTTTCTGAAAACATGCACAGCTACTGAATTCTGCAAAACATAAAAACAGTATTTACTATGCATGCATTGCAAATATAATATATGAATACTATGCATGTCAAGTATTTTTTGTGATTTTTTCACAATTATTGAATAACATCATTTTCTGTAACCTTAACAAAACATTGAAACAACAACTAAACATAGGTGGTATCTAATATTTTTTCTGGTAATTTCTGAAAAATCTAAGCTACTATAAATCAAAAGTTACACATTTTTGTGTTACACATTTTTGTGTTACACAAAAATGTTATATATTTGAAAATAAAAAAATGGAAACACCTTTTAATTATGGCAAATTAGTATCAGGTGAACTTTTTATAAATCGCAACAAAGAAAAAGAAGCTTTAAAACAAAACATCAGGAGCCATATAAATACCATATTAATTTCACCAAGAAGATGGGGAAAATCATCACTTGTTTCAAATATATCATCTGAGTTACAACAAAATAGTAAAAAAATCAGGTGTTGTTTTATTGATTTGTTTTCAGTTAGGGATGAAGAAGAGTTTTATCAAACATATGCAACCGAATTATTAAAGCAAACATCTACAAAATGGGAAGACTGGGTAAAAAATGGCAAAAAATTTCTCAGTCGCGTTACTCCAAAATTCCAGTTTGGACTCAATCCAATGAGTGATTTTAGTATTTCTTTTAATTGGGAGGAGATTAATAAAGATTACGATGATATACTTAACTTATCTGAAAAAATATCAATTGAGAAAAACTTACATATTGTTGTTTGTATCGATGAATTCCAAAATATCAGCCATTTCCAGGAACCGTTGATAATGCAAAAAAAAATGCGATCAGTCTGGCAAAAACACCAGATAAGCACATATTGTTTGTATGGAAGTAAGAGACACATGCTGGCAAATATATTCGAAAACAAATCAATGCCATTCTACAAATTTGGAGATACAATGTTCTTAAACAAGATTTCAACGGATCACTGGATAGATTTCATTATTAAGCAGTTTAATTCTACCGGAAAAGAAATAAATGTGAATTTGGCACGAATGATTGCAGAAAGAATGGAGGATCACCCATATTTTGTACAGCTTTATGCTGCAGCAACATGGAAACTTACCAAAAGGAAATGTAATCAGGAGATAATTGATGCAGCACTTGAAAATATTAAAGAACAATACTCCATAATGTATCAACGGGAATTGGATACTTTAACCAATATGCAGTTAAACTATTTAATTGCTATGATTGAAGGGGTAAAACAATTCTCTTCAAAACAAACACTTAAAAAATATAATCTTGGAGCCCAGAGTAATATTACAAGAATAAGAACTTCGTTAGAGAAAAAAGAAATATTAGATTTTTGGGGTAAAACTGCTGAGTTTACAGATCCGGTATTTAAGATATGGTTAACTGACGATTACCTAAAATAACCATGTTAATAATTTTCCAAAACTATGACTCTTTGAAACTTACTTATCCATAGTTTTGTATCTTATTATGGCATAATAATTGAAATACAATGAATAATTTGTCGTTGAATTGAGAACTAAATTACTACATACAATATTTGTTCTAATGGGCTGCCTGCTTGTTTTACAACCTGCTATAGCCCAAAAAGGATCGAAGATAAAAACTGTAGTTATTGATGCTGGACACGGCGGTAGAGATCCCGGAGCATTGGGAAAGCATTCAATGGAGAAGGATATTGCATTGTCAGTAGCCTTAAAAACAGGAGGTTATATCGAGAAGAATTTTCCTAACATAAAGGTCATTTATACCCGAAAAACCGACAAATTTGTTGATCTTCATGAAAGGGGAAATATTGCCAACAGGAATAATGCCGACTTGTTCATTTCTATACACTGTAACGCCAATACGTCATCAAAAATATATGGTGCGGAAACTTATGTGCTTGGGGTTGAAGAAAAAAGAACCAAGAGGAACATGGATGTTGCTATGATGGAGAATGCAGCAATTCTTCTGGAAGAAAATGCAGAAGATAATTATAAAGATTTTGATCCAAAATCTCCTGAATCATTAATTAGCCTTACTCTTTTTCAGGATGTGAACCTTGAGCAAAGCCTGAGTTTAGCAGCTAAAATCCAGCAACAATTTTCTGAAAGAGTAGGTAGAAAAGACAGAAGTGTTTACCAGGCAGGATTTCTGGTACTTTGGAAAACATCAATGCCATCAGTATTGGTTGAATTAGGTTATCTGAGCAACTCAAAAGAAGAAGCCTTTTTAAGGTCAAAAGACGGACAGGTTTATATGGCTTCTGCAATTTACAGAGCGTTTAAGGAATACAAAAGAGAATTTGAAAAGGAAAATGATGCTTACGGATACCGAAAAGAGATACTAAATGTGAATAATTCTGAAGTAAACAGCGAACTTACAGAGGTAAAATCAGATGTTCCGGTAGTTTTTAAAGTACAATTTTACACCAGCCCAAGAAAACTGCCAGTTTCAGATTCAAGATTCAGGAATATCGAAAACATCTCAACTTATGAACACAACGGGTTGCATAAATACACATCCGGAAATTTTTCAACTTTAACCCAGGCAAAAGCACATCAAAAAAATATAAGGGAAAACGGATTTCCTGATGCGTTCATTGTGGCATTTAATAAAAACAACAGAATAAGCATTAGCGAAGCTGAAAAACTATTGAAATAGCACATAATACCTAATGTTAATTTTATATAATATCTGAAAGTCAAATAACATTTTAATTAACTTAGCGTTTTTAAGCAAATGGCTGAGACAAATAAAAAACGAACCAGACCCATAATAATTGGATTAAGCTTTATAGCAGCAATTGTGTTATTTGTATGGGGCTATAATTTTCTAAGAAGTAAGGACCTGTTTAACAAAGAAACTGTTTATTATGCAAGTTACAGCAAAGTAAACGGGTTAATTAAAGCTAATCCCGTTGTAATAAACGGGTTAAGGGTTGGGCAGGTTAAAGATGTGTACTTTAATCCTGACATGTCCGGAAATATTATGGTGAGCATAATTTTATCTACAGATTTTCCTGTTCCGAACAATAGTATTGCCCGAATATTCAGCTCCGACCTTATGGGTTCCAAGGCAATTGAACTTATATTAGGAGATTCAAAGGAGGTACTCAGGGAAGGTGACACGCTGGCAACCAGTGTTGAGGAAGGTTTGATGGCTGAGGTAAATGCACAGGTACAACCCATAAAGAAGAAGGCGGAAGACCTGATGGCTTCAATTGACACCCTGGTAACTGCATTTCAGATGATATTTAATGAATCTGCTCGGGAAAATATCAAGGAAAGTTTTCAAAATATTGAACTTACATTCTCAAATCTTCAACGCACTACTTCAAATATTGATACGCTTGTTGTTGAAGAATCAACACGGATATCTACAATATTAACAAATCTTGATTCACTTACAACTGCGTTGAACCAGAACAAGGACAACATAAGAAATATTATTGCAAACTTTGAGATAATAAGCGACTCCCTGGCTAAATCTGAGATTCCGGGTACATTTGCAAGAGCAAATCAAACTCTTGATGATATGCAAACCATTCTTGAAAAAGTTAATAACGGAGAAGGTACTCTGGGTATGTTAATGCATAGTGACAGCCTTTATCTTGAGCTAAACAGGTCGGCAACAGCACTTGACTCACTTCTTAATGATATAAGAAAGAATCCTAAAAGATATGTAAAATTTTCCTTATTCTAATGGTTAACAATTTACAGGTAATATATCTATAAAGGATCCGTACTATTCTTCTTCTGCTTCCAGGTCCGGTTTTCTGAATATATCATACTTATCAGCTGGTCGCAATTCCTTTTGCCAGGAGAAATCTTTTAATTTAGTCTGATTTTCAGAAAGATCTTTTTCAGGGAACATATCTTCATCAACAGAAGACTGATAACTGATTGTTTGAATTTCATTGTTCTTAATGCGTATCGACATACTACTTGATTCTGCAATATCAACCCCTATTAAATATCCATCTTCTTCCCTGACATAGTAAACAGTTTGGGCATTTCCATTAACATTTATCCTGGACAACTCATTTTTGGTAAAATATGCCGTCATATTAATTCCTCTGATCTGATTAAAAGTGTTGGTAGAGTCTTTCGAAACTATAAATGATGTATTATACATCATCAGTGAATCTACTTTATTTCCTGAAACAGCAATTGCTATTGAATCCGAAGTTAACTGGTTTTTTCCAGACCATAAAACAGGTTTTTCATATAATCTTATTGTGGAATCCGACATGCTATATGATAATGAATCACACTTCCCCTGCAGATTTTTCCTGTAAAACCTCACTCCATAGTAAGCCCGCATTACTTTTGCCTGCCTGTTTTCGTCAAAACTCATCCACATAGTATCTGAATGAATAAATAAGGAATCTGTATCATCATATGAAATTGCCAAAGCACTGTCGGTAACATACGATAATCCTTTACTATCCCATAATTCACCTCTCTTTCCTGACAGTA
The DNA here is from genome assembly GCA_028277395.1 of Bacteroidales bacterium. GTDB lineage: Bacteria > Bacteroidota > Bacteroidia > Bacteroidales > F082. The sequence continues at coordinate 22,490 of JANQGJ010000081.1, forward strand.
TTACTTTGTGCAAAGTATCAATAATCTGAACATTACCCATAGCCTTTCCGAACATTGTATTATTATTGTAAAAAAGACTGTCAGCTGTTATTGTTTGTTCATTATTGGAGATCATTGGTCGTTTTACCAGCTTTGATATGTCGTTTTTTGTATCATACCATCCGTTTTCACAATATATTGTGCTTTCTTCTCCCCTTATTATGGAAGGACCAAGAAAATAAGCTGTTTCATTATTTGTATTATATATTAAAGTGTCTGAATATGTCTCCTGGTCAGGGTTTACAAGTACAACATCTTTTCTGAAGTGAAATGTACGGGTTTGTGTAAAATATAATCCGGATCTGCTGGTCAGTACATTATCCTTGTTAACAATTTTCCCGCCATCATCGTAAAGAGCTACTTTTGTTATACGATTATATATCAGGTGATCGGTGGTCAAAACAGTGTTTTTATCAACAAGTTTAACACTATCAAACAGTTCGGCAATTTTTGTATTTCCATTGTACAATAATCTGTTACCATAAACATCAATGGTATCATTTACTTTTATATGTACGTTACTAAATGCCTCAAAACTGTTTTTCGATTCATCAATATAAGCGCTATCGCAATAAAATAAAGTCGAATCCTGTCTTAGCACTACATTCCCAATCAAACGCTGAATATTTTTACCCAACCTGGCATTGTACCTATATGCATCAGCATGTTTAATGCTTACTCTTGATTTCTGCTGGCTAAAAGCAGGATCAAGCAATGAAATAACACTTAAAATCAGTAAAATAAATCTAAATTTCACTATAAAAATATTGTGATTTCCAATGCAAAAATAATGATTAAAATACTACGAAATTCCTTTATCATCATTGGTTGAAACTTTTAATGTTTTTAACCTTGCCAGCATCCCATTTTTCTTAAATTTGGGCATTTTTCGAGAAGGTATAAAATCACAATTAAATGAGTTTTGATTCAAGATCAAATTATGCTGGCAGCAAGGAAAAAGTTGGCTACGTAAACAGGATTGATGCCAACCAGGAAACATATGATTCACTTGGGTTTATGTCAGGTCTGGAGGTGCATCAGCAGCTGTTAACTGATGAGAAATTATTCTGCCATTGTCCGGCGGGAATATACAATGACAGCAACGATTATGACGCCGAGTTGATCAGGCATATGAGACCAACCCTCAGCGAATTGGGCGAATATGATGGTACGGCACTTATGGAATTCCGAACCAGGAAAGAAATAATCTATCGCATTAACAATGCAAATGCATGTACATACGAGGTTGATGATACTCCGCCCTTTCCTATTAACATGGATGCATTGGAAAAAGCACTGGAAATTTCTCTTTTGTCGAAGTTAAACATAGTTGGTGAGGTTCATATCACTAGAAAACAATATCTTGACGGGAGTATTCCAACAGGATTTCAACGAACTGCAATCCTTGGTGTTGAAGGAGAACTGGAGTTGCCAACCAAAAAGATCAGGCTGATCCAGCTAAGTATTGAAGAAGACTCATGTAGAGAGATCAGTGATATTGGTCATGTACGTGTTTACAAAACCGACAGACTGGGGATGCCTTTAATTGAAACAGTTACCTACCCTGATTTTGTAAACCCTGATGAAGTTAAAGAGGGTTGTGATTATATACGTTTTCTGAACAGAAGTACAGGCAAGGTTAGAACCGGAATGGGAGCCGGCAGGCAGGACGTTAATGTAAGTTGTAAAGGTGGCAGTCGTGTTGAAATAAAAGGAGTTTCTCATACCAAATGGATTCCTGAACTTACTCACAATGAAGTATTCAGGCAATGGGCATTACTCCAGATCAGAGATATGCTGCTTACCAGAATTGACAATCCGGAATCCTGGAAAACAAACCATGTTGACATAACAGGCAAACTGGATAACCTTCGGGGGCTTGCAGAAAATGGTAGAATCATTGCCATCAACTTACCAAAGTTCGAAGGGGCACTTTCCTATTTCACACAACCAGGACAAATGTTTGCAGATGAGATAATAACACGCCTTAAAGTGATTGCCTGTCTGGAAAAACCAAATATGATCCATTCCGAGGAATTGGAACCTCAATTAGAAATAGCAGAATTTGATGAAATAAGAAAACTTCTTAACTCTAAAGAAGGTGATGCGCAGGTAATCGTCTGGGGTGATGAATCGGACATGCAAACAGCAATTGAAACTGTTGAAGAACGATGTCAGCTTGCTCTTAAAGGAGTTCCGGAAGAAACCAGAAAATCATTTGAAGACGGAACTACTATCTTTGAAAGGGTATTACCAGGTGCAGACAGAATGTACCCTGACACTGATTCAGCTCCAATTCCACTTGATGATGATTACATAAAATCACTTAGTGAAAAATTGCCAACCGATGTTATAGATAACTATCGTCAGTTGAAAAAATGGGGAATCCCGGAAGAAACATTTACATACATATTCTCGAAAAACCTTTTCCCTCTTATCGAAAGAATAATAAACGAATTGGGAGTGAACCCGACTTATACCGGTACTTTTTTTGGACATGAGGTTAAGTTTGCTGAAGGTCACTATAAAGGCCCTGAGAAATTCGATTACAATAAGGTTTATGAACTATTCAACTTCCTGAATAAAAAAGGGATAAAACACGAACTGGCAGAAAAAATGCTGCCCGACATGGTTGAACATCCTAAAATGGATTTTGAATCAATCCTAACAAGTATTAAGTTCAGGAAATATTCGAAAGACGAAATACTTTCAAAACTACCTCTATTGTATGATAAGTTTTCTGAGGGTAAAGAAGAAATCTCAAAAACAAAATTAAAGAACTGGGTAATGGGCAACCTGAGAAATATTGCTCTGGGTAATATTAATCTGACTGAATTAAGTAAAGAAATTTAAAATGGATAACGATATATTTCAAGGATATAAAGGTGAAGCTCTCGAACTTCTGAAGAAGTATAAAGTCAGGGTTTGGGGAACCGTAAAAGTAGATACAACCCGCGGTACGTTTGAAGGAACGGTATTACCAAGAGCTGAAAATGATGATGATAAACACATTGTAGTAAAGATAATTACCGGTTACAACATAGGAATTGACACCGGCACCATCACATGCATGGAAGAAACCGGTTATAAAAAGGCGAATTACAAAATTCCTGAAAAGGAATTTCCAACAACAGAAGGATTGCCATACGTTAAACTTTTTGGAACAGGTGGAACGATCGCATCAAGACTTGATTACCGTACAGGTGCTGTAATTCCTGCTTTTTCACCGGGAGAACTTTACGGTGCTGTTCCTGAACTTGCAGATATTTGTAACCTTGACACAGAAAAGATCTTTGCAGTTTTTAGTGAAAATATGGGGCCGAAACAATACATTGCCCTTGCCAAAGCAATTGGAAAAGAAATTGAAAATGGCATTGATGGAATTGTAATCGGTCATGGTACCGATACTTTGCATCATACAGGAGCAGCGTTAACATTCATGTGTCAAAACCTTCCAATTCCTGTTGTACTTGTTGGATCGCAACGCTCATCTGACAGACCCAGTTCAGATGCAGCATTAAACCTTATGCACGCCATGAAAGCCGCCGGACAATCCGATATTGCTGAAGTACAGGTATGTATGTTTGGTCCTACATCAGATGAATACGGACTCCTGCATAAAGGAACCAGGGTACGTAAAATGCACTCTTCATACAGATCAACTTTCAGGACCATAGGCGATACACCTCTTGCAAGAATAAACCGCAATGAAATAATTCCAATAAAGAAGAATTATAACAGACGCCGTAATGATAAAAATGTAAAAATACTTCCATATTTCAGTGATAAGGTTACCATGCTATACTATTATCCGGGTATGGCTCCCGACACACTTGATGCCCTTGTGGAAAAAGGTTATGAAGGAATTATTATTGTTGGGACAGGACTTGGCCATGTTAATAAGGAACTCTATCCTGCCATTGAACGAGCACATGCGAAAGGTGTACATATGTATATGACACTTCAAACATTATGGGGATATGTTCATATGTTTGTTTACGATACAGGTCGTGATATGATGGCTAAGGGAATCATACCAGCCGGAAATATGTTGCCCGAAGTTGCATGGGTAAAACTAAGCTGGATTCTTGGCCAGACCAAAGACCCTGAGAAGGTTAAGGAAATGATGTTAACTCCAATAAACGATGAAATTACCATTCGTGAGCCATATAACGGTTATCTCGTATATCAGGGTGGAGTTCCCGAAGTTGAAGACTTTATAAAAGACGTACACAAATAGTAAGTCTGATAATTATAGCCAAATCCGGCTAATACCAGGATAATTGCCTGTGCTTCATGGCTTCGTGGATAAAAATGTTAATACAACCTGTATTGCCTGAGCATACCGTACACCCCCTATAAAGCATTCGAACCTGCCTCCATCCTTACGACAGGCAAGCAATAGAGCAATTTGAACCATCAATCAATGAGCAGTGTACCAATCGATCAACCAAGTAATTCTCCAACCAGATCAATAAATCCGGCAATGTCATCACGAGTTGTGTCCCATGAGCACATCAGTCTGACTTCTTTCATAGGTACTTCAGAATCAACTGTGGGATTTTCGTTCCAGATATGGAAAAAATAATCTTTTTGTAGTAATGGAATAATGTATTCTGGCATCAGTACAAAAACTCCGTTTGCATCAACATCCTGACTTACTTGCATTTCAGGGATCTTGCTGATCTCCAATGCCAGTGCTTTTGCCATTTTATTGGCAATATCAGCGTTTGACCTCCACAAATCATTGCTAAGATATCTGGTGAACTGTGCTGCAATAAACCTCATTTTAGAATGCAATTGCATACCCTGTTTACGTGCATACTCAAAATCAACTGCAAGATCTTTGTTAAAAAACACTACTGCTTCTCCGAACATCATTCCGTTTTTTGTCCCGCCAAACGAAAGCACGTCTACACCTGCATCAGTGGTAATACTTCTGAAATCTGTGTTTAAAGCTGCTACAGCATTGCTAATCCTTGCACCATCCATATGCAGATACATATTATTGTCATGAGCAAACTCCGACAATGCTTTAATTTCCGAAGTTGTATAGATCGTTCCTAATTCTGTTACCTGCGAAATAGATATGAGTTTAGGCTGACTGTGATGCTGGAATCCGATGTTTCCTAAAAATGGTTTTATTTGTTCAGTATTGATCTTACCATTTTTTGTGTGTATTTCAAGAATTTTCGATCCGGTAAACTTCTCAGGTGCTCCACATTCATCTTCATTCATATGTGCTGTGTGTGCAGCTATTATAGCCTGATATGGGTTTATCAAATGACCTGTTCCCAGTACGTTGGCAGCTGTTCCGTTGTAAACGAAAAAAACAGCTATATCATCTCCAAAATGCTCTTTAAATTTGTTAACTGCTACTTTCGAAACCTCTTCATCACCCTCACCATATGCAAATACATGACCTGTATTTACTTCGTTTAGTGCTTCCATAATTTCAGGACACACACCTGACCAGTTATCACTTGCAAATCCTTTATCTGTTATTCTCATATTATCTTAAATAATCTTCAAAATTAGATTTTTTTTACATAGAAACATTATTAAAACACTATCCAATACTGTTGTGTTGCAAGTTATCAATATACCTATAAAAGGGTATAGGTTAATGTCATATGATTACTATTTTTGCAATCGGTAAAAAGTTACTTAATTGGTTAATTTTTTTAAGAAATATCATCGTTGGGTTAGCATTGTATTAACTGTCTTTATATTGCTATTTGCCATCTCAGGAATTATACTTAACCATCGCGAATTATTTTCAGGTTTTGATGTAAACAGAAATTATCTGCCGGATAATTACAGGTATAATGACTGGAATAACGCAGGTGTAGCCGGAACTACGATAATTGGTTCAGACAGTGTACTTATCTATGGAAACATAGGAATCTGGCTCACAGATACTTTATGTTCTGAATTTACAGATTTCAACAATGGTTTCCCTGGAGGAATTGATAACAGGAAAATTAGCAAAATATACCTCTCTGAAAAATATGGAATATTTGCGGGTACTCTTTTTGGATTGTATCACTATAATAACTCTGCAAATCTCTGGACAAAATTGGAATTGCCGGTTTTAAACCAACGAATTGTTGATATTGCTGAGAAGGGAGATACATTATTGGTATTAAGCAGATCATATCTCTTAACATCAATGGATGGTATAAATTTTATTAAAACACGGTTGCCGGAACCTGAAGATTTCGACAATAAAGCAGGTTTATTTAAAACCCTCTGGATAATTCATAGTGGTGAAATTTGGGGACTTCCGGGCAAACTGCTGGTGGATGCCATTGGACTGGTTTTTATATTCCTGAGTATTACCGGGTTATTATATTTTATAATCCCGTTTTCATCCAAAAGAAACAGACGCAGGAAAAGGTCGAATGCTGTAAATAATAAGGTAAGACGATTTTCACTTAAATGGCATAACAAAATTGGCTGGATCACCCTGATCCTGTTGATAATTACAACTGTTACCGGTATGTTTTTACGACCTCCGCTGCTGGCAGCAATAGCATATTCAAAAGTTGGTAAAATACCTTATACTGAACTTGATTCACCTAATCCATGGTTTGACAAATTAAGAAGGATAATGTTCATTGAGGAGTCAAATACATACTTGGTGGCAACACTTGACGGCATATATTACTCTGACGATAATTTCAAATCATCATTAAAAAAAATATATGGACAGCCTCCATTAAGTGTAATGGGAGTTACAGCCTTTGAATTAGTAGATAATAACACTATCTTGGTTGGATCCTTTGAAGGATTATTCCTATGGAATCTTAAAACCGGTCTTAAACTGGACTATATTAAAAAAGCCCCTATAAAGAAAAAGAAACGTGGAGGCCCGCCTTTGGGAGATTTCCTCATTACAGGATATTCAAATCACTTTTATGGTGGCGAAGTATTCTTTGATTTTAACATAGGCGGCAGGAATATCAACACGGGCAAAATATTTAAACCAATGCCCGAAGAAATAGCCAATATGCCGATGTCGCTCTGGAATGTTGCACTGGAAGTACACACTGCACGCATGTATAGTCCTGTATTTGGAAAGTTTTATATCCTTTTCATTCCGCTGTCGGGACTCCTGATCCTTTTTATACTTATTTCAGGGTTTGTAGTATGGTGGAAACGATACTGATACTTTTACTTTAATATCAGAATTAAATACATGATTTTACTGTATTTTTGATTATTAGCCTGTAAATCAGATAAAATACAGATGACTGTTTATTTTGATTGATTCTAAATAATCACATTTAAACAAAAAATTTCAGAAAAATGGTATAAATACAGCATCCTTTCGGTACTACTATATAAAGCAAATTATAAACCCAAACA
>JANQGJ010000094.1 GCA_028277395.1 Bacteroidales bacterium
AATAGAAGTGACACCGGAAATGATACACCGCTTGAACCTTCAGTAATATTTTTTGGAGCCTCTTTAATGTGTAGAAGTGACCCCGGAAATGATACACCACCTGAAATGAGCAGTTTAGATTGTGAGAGTGGGAGTGAGGCATCGGAATAGACATCTATATGAACTATCAAACTCTTAGGTTTTTAATTGCCAAAACCATAGAAACAATAGAAGCCATAGAAGCGATAGGAGCAATAGAAGTGACACCGGAAATGATACACCGCTTGAACGTGAACTGATGAATAACGGGATCAGGAGCTGTGGTAGAAGTGACACCGGAAATGATACACCGCTTGAACGTTTAATTTGAATAATGCCCTCCCTTTTCTGTGGGTAGAAGTGACACCGGAAATGATACACCGCTTGAACGGTAACAATTATGCTAGTCTTTCTTTTAGTTTTTGTAGAAGTGACCCCGGAAATGATACACCGTCTGAAATGAGCAGTTTAGAGAGTGAGAGTGGGAGTGGGGCGTTGGAATTGACATCTATATGAACTATCAAACTCTTAGATTTTCAATTGCAAAACCATAGAAACAATAGAAGCCATAGAAGCGATAGGAGCAATAGAATTGACACCGGAAATGATACACCGCTTGAACCTTAATGTCGTGATGGTCATTATGAATAATGCGTAGAAGTGACACCGGAAATGATACACCGCTTGAACGGCTGAAGGCCTATTGACACCTTGTCTTGTGGTAGAAGTGACACCGGAAATGATACACCGCTTGAACGACTGTGCTCCGCTCCTCTATGTCCCCTCCACCAGTAGAATTGACACCGGAAATGATACACCGTCTGAAATGAGCAGTTTAGAGCGTGAGAGTGGGAGTGGGCGTTGGAATTGACACCTATTTGAACGATCAAGCCCTTGGTTTACCAACTGCCATGACCATAGAAACAATAGAAGCCATAGAGGCAATAGGAACAATAGCAGCCACAGTAGCCATAGAAACTATTGGTCCTTTAAATGGTCGCTATTGTCTATGTTGTCTCTATTGTTTCTGTCGTCTCTGTTGGAACTGTGTAAATTGTTCGTTTTACTGGAACTTATTCACACAAGTGTAACTATAATACTGCTGAATCGTCATGATAGGAAAATAATTTAAAACCAGAACTATGAAAAAAGAAAAAGCATTGTTTTTGTTACTATTTGTTTTAGGTAGTTTCATAAGCATTCAGTCTCAACAAAGTGACAGGTTAGATTCTTATGTTAATACCATTGAAGAAAAAGGTGTTGAACCAACCACGTTCGTTATTGATAAGTTTGATGTTTATGACCTTATCTTGTTTGATGACGGCCTTCATACGGCAGTTGAGCCTTTTGAATTCTATGAGCAATTAGTTGAAAACAAAGAATTTCAGAATAGGGTCAAGTATATTTTTCTTGAAGTTGTCTCTGTAAATCAACAACCATCTTTAGATGCATTTTTTAATGCAGATACACTCAATCTTGAATTACTATATCCTGCATTTCAAAACGATTTTAGCGGTACCGGCTGGCCTTATAGTACTTATTTTGATCTGCTTCAGACCATTTGGTATGTAAATTCAAAACTACCTGATCAGGACCGGTTTAAAGTAATTGCTGTAAATGCACCAACATACTGGAAGGAAATCAATACACCTGAAGATGTTGAATTATTCCGTCTTTCACTTACAGGCAATGATTATACAATGTATAAGATCATCAAATCGTATTTGAACAATTTTAGAAAAGGAGATAAAGGTATCTTTTTGACCAATACCCGTCATGCTTACAAAGGTATTAAGAGTCATGATAATGAGTATTACCTGAATTGTGGCACATTTTTTCATCTGTACGATCCGGGGAAAACTTATTCTGTTCGTTTTCATAACATTAATCTTTACTTTGAAGGCGTGAAAGATGTTGATTCAAAGACCGTTAAAACTACAGAAGGTCTTGAAAATGTTGTAACAAAATGGGTGCGAATGGAAAACGGATTATGGGATAATGCATTTGAATTATATGGTAACACACCGGTTGCTTTTGATATAGCTGGTACTCCTTTTGGCGAAGCAGATTATATTGGGAATCATATGTTAAATGTATTACAGGGGCAAAAAATGCAGGATGCATATGATGCGATTATTTTCTTAGTTCCGGTTGATGAAGTTCATCAGACAGCCATGGTAGATTTTATTTACACAGATGATTATAAGCGTGAATTGGTAAGAAGGGCAGGATTTCTTTATGAAGAGGAACAAATCAATGAAATATTAAGTGCATATGGTTTTGAGAAACTTAGTGATTTCATTGATAGTTATTTTATACCAAAACCATCAATCCTGCTGCCTGAATCTCAAAATATTGGGTCTGTGGATGAATGGAAACTTGAAGAATAGCATGTAATGTTACTATTTCTTCTGTAATCATTTATTACCTGTTTGTTTCTTTCCATAGATTTCAATTATACCAGTACTATCACCAGACTGTAAGATTGACAATTTTAAAGAGGAAAAGCCAGGGTTCATGATATTCGACGAATTAACATGTCCCAACCCCAGTACATGTCCTATTTCATGTAAAACGAAAGCGTAAAACTGATTACAATTATTAACCCTTACATTAGATTGAATAATCACATTACCGGCAAGTTCTTTACACTGATTATTTGAGAAATTAGGATAACCAATCCCACTCTGAACAATATCAGCTACATAAAACCTGATATCACTTTCACTATTCTCAGGTAATTCTTCAAACTCAATATCAGCTACTTCAGACCAGGAATTTAAAGCATTCCTTATTTCAATTTTGGCGCAGCCTATAATATTATTAAATGATCTGCTTGGAAGGTTAACCTGTCGATGGGTGTTAACAATCCCGTTTTCTTCCTGAAAACTAAAAGTTACTATTCCACCACTTTCTTTCGGCCCCAGAGCATCTACACCGGTTTGAATGAAAGTATTGTTTTGTCCCCATTTAAATCCAAAAAGGCAATACTGCCCGTTTCCATCTGAACAATCTGATAAAACTGAGTTGCAGATAGCGAACTCATCAGAATGATTGAGAGGGCCATCATTATCATCATTATTATCATTACAGGCTGTTAGAAGTAACACGATAAAACAGAAGATAACTATTCTCATTTTGCTGTTAAAATTATGCAGTCGACTGTATGGTAATTTACTTTTATGCAGGTTTTTGTGTTGCTTTATTATCATTATACTTGTTTTAGATCAGGATTAAAACATCATTTGGTACTGACTTATCAATAGATTGATCCATTTTGATAATACTGGTTCTATTTCATAACAATCGAGCTATTTTAATCAATTATAGCTAGTTGAAATGTGGATAAGTGCTCTCAAAAGTATTGAAAATTTGAATATATCAAGACCTGTTACACCAGAGTTGAATGAGTTTATTAATATTCAGTTTCAAGGATCTTTATCAGTTCGTCAGGTGAAGATAATATTTTCACTTTGTCTGATGTTGCAACAGCTCCAAAGTTCTCTTTATTGCCAGTAACAAATAGAGGTGCAGCCAGGATATTTCCAAGTTCAATAAGACCATCGGCTATATCTTCACTTAACGGTGTAATTATCATCGATAGAATTAACTTCACATCAGATAATGTATTAATGAGGCTCATATCTGTTATGGGTACATTCTGTCCAAGGTAATATACTTTCCACCCTAAGTTTCGCGCAATGAAATTTGCAATGAGCAATCCTATTTCATGATCTTCTCCTGTGGGAAGAAACATCACAATACCAGGAGATTCTAATCGGTTTACAGGTAAGGTATCAGTGGCTGCAATAATCTTTTGCCTGATCAGGTTAGTTATAAAATGCTCATGAATAGGTGAAATCTGATTGGAACTCCACAGAAATCCGGCATCTGAAAGAAAGGGATATATTACGTCGGTAATGGTCTTTAATAATCCTTTTCTGATAATAAGTCTTTGAAATATAATATTGAAAGTAGTTTCGTCTAAGTTCATCATGCTTAAAGTTAAACCTGCTATCTCTTCCGTATCCTGTGAGTTTCTTCCATTGATGATTTTATTGACTTCACTTTTTATTTCATCGTGTGTCATTGAGTCTATTCCGGATAATTTGTAACCACTCCTTATTAATAAACCAATACATATAAGCAGCCTTACTTCATAATCAGTGTAATAACGAATGTTTGTCTCGGTGCGGGAAGGATTGATAAAATTGTATCTACGTTCCCAAACTCTCAAAGTATGAGCCTTAATTCCGGTGATTGCCTCCACTTGTGCTACGCTATAATCTATCATGTTTAACTTATTTTACTGCAAAGATAAACAAATTTTTAAAATAATTTCAAATATAACTGCCTGAAAATTAAGATTTCAAAAAAAATGTTTAAGAAAAAAGCAAAAAAAGTTGCACAGAAACAAAAATATGTTGTATGTTTGTCCAAGAAAATAATCATAAAAGTTAAACATTATTTAAACTACAAATTACTAACACAACAAAATTCTAAAACTATGAAAACTAGAACTAACTTAACAATGGCTATTCTAATAACGATTGCCTTTAGTTTTATCTCAATACAAACAATTGCAGATACTGCAAGACTACAGGTTATACATAATTCAGCCGACAAAGCTGCTGAGTTCGTAGATGTATGGCTTGATGACACACTATTATTAGATGATTTTGAATTCAGGTCAGCATCACCATATATAGATGCACCTGCTGGTTCAGAATTTACTATATCTATTCAGGGAAGTGACAGTCAGTCACCACAAGACCCACTATGGTCACAAAAATATGTACTTGAAGAAGGTGAAACCTATGTGCTGATTGCCAATGGCATTATTAGTCCTGAAGGTTATAATCCTGCTACACCTTTCGATATCTTTGTATATCCTATGGGTAGAGAAGTTTCAAACAATACCGGTACAACAGATGTTATGATTTTTCACGGTGCAACGGATGCTCCTCTTGTGGATGTTGTTGAAATAGGTGTAGGAGCAGGTACCATTGCCAATGATCTTGGTTATGGAGATTTTACAGGATACCTTGAATTACCAACAACAGATTATATAATCGATATAATGGATTTCAAAGGAGAAGTTTCTGTACAAAAATATGGAGTGCCACTGGCATCACTTAACCTTGATGGAGCTGCACTGGTTACTGTGGCTTCCGGTTTCCTTTCACCTGAAAATAACAGTGATGGTCAGGCATTCGGATTATGGGTTGCTCTTCCTGCCGGTGGTAAACTGATCCCTCTTCCTGAATATAAGCCTACTGCACGTGTTCAGGTAATTCACAATTCCCCTGATCAAAATGCACAATTTGTTGATGTTTGGGTAAATGACAGTCTTATCATTGACAATTTCAAATATCAGACAGCGAGTCCTTTTTTCGATTTTCCGGCAATGGAGGAGTTCACAATATCTGTTACAGATAAAGAAAGTACAAATCCTTTTAATCCGGTATGGTCTGGAACATACTCACTTGAAGAAAATGGTACATACATTCTTGTTGCTTCAGGAATCGTTACGCCTCAGTCATACAATCCTTCAATACCTTTCGATATCTTCGTATATGATATGGGCAGAGAGATGTCAATGCAAAATGGTTTCACAGATATGAATGTTTTCCATGGTTCAACCGACGCGCCAACAGTTGATATTATTCAAAATGGAGCAGAATCAGGACTGCTAATTGATAACCTTAGCTATGGTGAATTTTCAGGCTATGCCGAACTTCCAACCAATGATTATATCATTGATGTTAAAGATGAAAACAGAGAAGCTACAGTTATTTCATTCTCTGTACCTCTGGAAACACTCGGACTTGAAAACTACGCTATTGTAGTTGTCGCGTCAGGATTCCTGAATCCAGGAAATAACAACAATGGTCAGGAATTCGGACTTTGGGTAGCGCTTCCATCAGGGGGTGAACTTGTTCAGCTTCCTGTTTACAATCCTGCTGCTGAGACTGCCAGAGTTCAGGTAATTCACAACTCAGCTGATATGGCTGCAGAGGTTGTTGATATCTGGTTGGATGACATGCTCCTGATAGATGATTTCAAATTCAGAACATCAACTCCATTTATTGATGCTCCGGCCAATACTGAATTTACAATTTCTGTGCTCGGCAGCAACAGCCAGTCACCGGAGAATCCAATATGGTCACAGAATTATACACTTGAAAATGGAGAAACATACCTGTTGATTGCTAATGGTATTGTTGTGCCTGATGGTTACTCTCCCTCAACTCCATTTGATATTTACGTATATCCAATGGGGCGTGAGGAAGCTTCATCAATGGGTAATACAGATGTACTTGTATTCCATGGATCAACAGATGCTCCAACGGTTGACATTGTTGAAACAGGCGTTGGAGCAGGAACTATTGTTAACGATCTGATGTATGGTGATTTCGCCGGTTATCTTGAGTTACCAACTGACAATTACAGGTTGGCGATCATGGATGAAACAGGCACAGTAACTGTTGCTGAATATGAAGCACCACTTGCAGCCTTAGGTCTTGATAACTACTCAATTACCGTAGTGGCATCCGGATTTTTAAATCCCGCTGAAAACAATAATGGTGAAGCATTTGGATTATGGGTTTCGCTTCCTGGAGGTGGTAACCTGATGCCATTATCAATAATTACAAGTCTGGAAGAAGCAATACTGGATAAAAATTCAGTAATTGCATATCCAAATCCAGCCACGTCAGTAATTAATGTAAGTTACAACCTGAAACAAAACAGTTCGGTTTCCATTGATCTTTATGACATCATGGGTAATATGGTTAGAACCGTTACTCCTGAGTATAATATACAATCTGCACAAACTGTGAGTATTACAACTTCAGACCTGGCTGCAGGGATCTATTTTGTAAGAGTACAGGCGGCCAACGAGGTAACCACTAAGAGAATAAATCTTATCAATCAATTATAAATTCCATGATATTCGATGGGAAGGTTGAAAACGATTTATATCATTGAAGATCTCTCTCATCGTTTATCATTATTATTTAATCCCATATTATGTACACCTTGTCATTGATCACCGGAATTTTGTTTCTTCCAACTGTTTTTGAACTTAATATCGATTTTGGTAAATCCAGGTCAGGAAGTAGCTGGATGGTGGTTAATGATGGTGTTATGGGTGGGTTGTCAAACTCGAAAGTAGTACTGTTTGGTAACAGTATGTTATTCGATGGTACAATATCTCTTGACAACAATGGAGGATTCGCCTCCGTTCGAAGTGGTCTTACAAGTATCGATCTTTCAAAAGCAGAGAAAGTAACCATCAGATACAGGAGTAAAGGCCAGAATGTTGGGCTTCGATTATTGAAAACAGACAGGTTCTATTTGCCGTATTTTAAAACTTATTTATTTCCAACCTCTGGTGAATGGAGAACAGTGGTTTTGTCAATTGATGAGTTTGATGAATACAGGCTTGAAAATAAAACAGGCAGGAAGCTTACCGGGGATGATTTTGATAATATCATCAGGGTTGGATTAATTGTGAGTAACAAACAAGAAGGCCCGTTTATTGCATATTCCGCTAAAAGCGGACACCCATTCCGGAAATTAACGGACACTTTTCTCGAAATTAATTTCCGTATAAAACTAAAAAATATTTCACGTTTTTC
>JANQGJ010000079.1 GCA_028277395.1 Bacteroidales bacterium
TGGGAATGATACTGGTGTCGATGTACCTGCCGATATTCCAGATTTCCACTTCGTTTATGTAGTACCTACAAAAAGATATAACCTACATTTTTTTCTAAATCAGTACGTGTTGTATGTTTCTCAAACACAGCGCTTTATGTCAAGGTTCTTATTTGGAATGATTCTAAATATTTTGTTAAAGAGACATTTTTTGGTGATTCATGACATTAAGGGGTATACGAAAGATTAACCAAATACAAATTATTAAGTATGAAGATTAAGACTCAAAGTTTAATTATTACTTCAATTATTCTAATAGTATTAACTCTTGGAGTATCTATTTATAACCTTCTGAATAACCCCAAAATAGCCTATGTAAGAAATCAGGAACTGGTATATGGCTTTGAAGGGATGAAAGATGCCAACAGGAAGTTTGAGGCAGAAACCAAAGGATGGACAATGACCATTGATTCACTGGAAAAGAACTTTCACCTGCAGGTAAGTAAATATAATTCAACTTATACAGAACTGGATGAGAAGGAAAGAAAAGAATTCGAAGAAAGACTTCAAAATCAAAAGAATCAGGTTTTGAAATTAAAGGAGAATGTTTCTAAGAAAATGGAGGAAAAGGACCTGGAGATTACGCAGAGAGTACTTGATCAGATTAACAGTTTCGTACAGGAATATGCCAGAAAGCATGGTTACAAATTAATAATGGGAACTACAAGTGATGGAAACTTAATGTTTGCAGATGAATCACTGGATATTACAAATGATGTGCTTAATGAGCTCAATTACAAATACTTTAACTAATATGAAAATAAATGCCCTTATTCTGGTATTTTGTTTGTTTCTGTTTAGTTGTCAGAAAGAGTTTAACAATATTGGTGAATTTCTTCAATGGATAGAGGAACCGGAAAATGGTCTTGTAAAAGAAAAGAACATTAATGGTTTTAAGATCAAAATGAAATATTTACCTCCTGAATATCTGGTTTCTCAGGAGTTATCGTATAGTGAAAAACACGATCAGCAAGATATTGTTAGTATATATTCGTATTATTCAAACAACCGTACATTTTTGCTAAGTATTACACATCCCATTGAAAGAGGAACTAATCCTGATATCATAATCTCAAGTTCAGATAATTATTCTGATTATGCAGGGAAGTATATGAATCTAAGTTTTGGATTAAATTCTATCATAAAGATTAATGGTGAGAATAATGTCTATCATCCCATATTAGCATCAATGGAACAAACTACTTCCATTAAAGGAGGAAGAACATTCTATATAGTATTTGCTGATGTGAATGAAACAGATGAACTTCTAAAAGAAGAAATGCTGGATATTGTTTTTGATGATGAGATTTTCAATACAGGCATCAGCCATTTCCGGTTTTCAAAAAAAGATATAGATAATATACCCGATTTCAAGTTTATAAACGTAACTAATGAATTATGAAAATAATGTCTTATAACAGAAGATATGTCAGATTAATAGCCTTTAATTTTGCATTATTAATATTATTCGATGCCGTATCGCCATTTAAAATGGTGTTTGCTTTGACATCGGGTCCTGCATCTCCTGAATTTTCAAGTTTTGAGCCTGTTGCAACAACAGACATGGTCAATATTTTTTCAGGTGACTTCACTTATAACCTTCCAATTTTGAATGTTCCCGGACCAGATAATTCTGGATATCCACTCTCATTATCTTACCATAGTGGGGGTAGTATTGAGGAAGAAGCTTCATGGGTTGGTTTTGGATGGACAATAAATCCAGGATCAATAAATCGGATGAAAAGGGGACTACCTGATGATTTTAAAGGAAATGACATTGTGCACTTTAATAAGTCCAGACCTAATTTCTCTGTTTCTGCTACTGAAGATTTCAATATTGAAATTCTTAGTCGCGATACAGATTCGAAAGGAGATGATTCACAAAGTAGTGGCGGATCTTCTGGTGGTGGATCAACTGGTGGTAGCATGTCATCATTAATTGGATTGAATTTCAGTGGTACTGTAAGGTATAATAATTATCAGGGTATGAGTAAATCCAGGTCATATGGTATTTCTGTAAAAGGTGTTGCAAGTGTAGGGATGACAGTACGCGGTACAGAAAGAACTTTCTCAGCTAATGTAAATGCAGCTGCAATTATGAGTAAATATACGATGAAAAGAGTTGGTGAAGTTGTTGAAAATACGAAAAGTAAAGACCTTCAAAAACGATATGACAGACTTAGTGGTACAGTACAGAAGGAACTAACACGAATGTACTCAAACGTCAATAATTTTACAAGTACTTATGGTATTTACAGTATGATGACTGCACCTTCAGTAAATGTTGTCAATGAGTTTGAAGGAAAATCATACAATTACAGTGCTTCAGCTCAGGGAAATTTCAGCACTCTTCCAATTGGTTTGCAGATAGGTTATGCCGGGAATTTAACACTTCAGAAAAATGTAGATCAGCAAATTAATTCCAGTTATGGATTTATGTATCCAAATCCTGATTTACTACCTCCGGAAAGTACAAAGAGTATTTCAACCGATTATTTCGTTGAGAAGGGCAGTACCTATAATGAACTTGATAATTATCTCGGAATACCGTTTAACAGTGCCGATAATTTTGTTCTATCCGGGGAAGGTCTAGGAGGAGGTTTTCGAATGTATCATGACCGTGTTTTCAGCCATTCACCCCACCCCACGTCAAGTTCAATGAAAATAGAACAATTGGGTGTTGAACTTATGGCTGGTCCAAATTTTGGTATCGGTGTTGATGTTGGCTCGGGTAGTAATGATTTAACTGCAAATAAATGGGATTCTCCAGGATCAATAACTGACCTGGTGCCCGAAGATAAGATATTCAGGTTTAATAATGATGGTGGCGGATCCGTTAGTTATTCAGATAATAATAATGCAGAAACACCTTTATTAACTCCATCAAATCTGGCAGTTGCTTTAGGATTTAAAGATTATAAACCTGCAGATCTTTCGTTTATAGATAATCAAAGTAATAGCGAATGGAAAAGAACCTCATCAAATATTGATTATAGCCTGAATGCCGGACCTCATTTTAATAAATCTACCAGTATAGATAACCATCTTACATCCATAAGGAATATTGATGAAATAGATAATTCACTGGCAGAATTTTCTATCACGAATGCTGATGGTTTCAATTATGTATATGGTCTCCCTGTTTATAGTAAGGAAGAATATAGTATAAACTTAAATGTAACCCCGAAGGTTTCTCCTGAAAACACAAGGGATTATATTATTTATGAAGATGTTAACGAAAATTCTCCTGATGATCAACATACATATATTGGAAAGTATATTAAAGATCCCTATGCAACAACTTACCTATTGACTCAAATAACTTCTCCTGAGTTTGTTGATATTGGTACTGATGGACCTGATGAAAGTGACTTTGGTGGCTGGACAAAGTTCGGCTATAGAAAATTATATGGATCGAACAGTGAAAAGAATACATGGTATAACTGGAGAATGCCATATAATGGTCTTTATCTTGAAAAGAATGAGCTTTCAAACATGGAAGATGATATGGGCTCATTTTCCAAAGGCCAAAAGGAAATGTATTATTTAAAAGCGATAGAAACAAAAACACATATCGCGTTTTTTATTACTAACAGCACTGAAGGATCAGTTGCCTTTAGTGAGTATATTCCTGAAAATGTAACAAACAGAGATGATATCCTGACATATTTAAATGGATCCTTTGAAGATAGAAAAGATGGACTTGGGGCTGCTTCTTACGCATCAGACGATCCAAATAAGAAAAATATAAATCAAAAGACTGAAAAACTGGAACGGATTGTTCTTTATTCGAAAGGTAGGTTTAATACACCAATTCAAACTACTTATTTCGAGTATGACTATAGTCTTGTAAAAAATCTCCCGAATTCAATAAATGGTAATTACCCACCTGATTTACCAGACAGTGAAGAAAAGAAATATGAAAGCGGAAAGTTGACTTTAAAAAGAGTTTGGACAGAATCTGAGGGAATTGTACGGAGCAGGATCAGTCCATATGTTTTTACATATGCATATAAACCAAATTATGAAGAAAGTATAAAACTAAAGTATCCTGAAATTGCAAGTTATGGTGGGGAATATTCAGATGATGCTCAAAACCCCGATTATTTACCTCAATCGCTTGATATGTGGGGATATAATAATTATAATGGAACGATCAGGTATAATAAAATGCAACCCTGGGTTTATCAGGGAGATATTAAAAAGTTACATTTTGATCCTGCAGCATACCAGCTAAAGCAAATAAAATTACCTTCCGGAGGTGAAATTCATGTTCAATATGAACAAAAAGATTATGCTTACGTGCAAGACAGAACGCCAATGGCAATGGTTAGTCTTACAGATATGTTGGACAATGATTATACAAAGAACCCCCGATACAGGATTAAACTTGATGACATTGGTATCAAAAACACAGAAACCACAGAAATTCAGGAATATGTTAATTACCTTAATGATTTCTTTGTTAACAAGCAAAATAAGATATACTTTAAGTTTCTATTTAATCTAAATCAGGAAGATCCTATACCTGGTTTGAATACAACAAAATCTGAGTACTTAAAAGGATATGTTGATGTTGCAGGTATTCAATATATTGATAATGGCAGTACGGGTGAGATTGAGATTAAAATTGATGCAGGTGACAAGGGCTTAAATCTTGCTCTTGATGAGCATCCCAGAACATTATGTTATAACTTTTTAAATACCCAGAGAGCGTATAAAATTGATTTCCCTGGAAACAGAACACCTTACGATACTGAGATTATTGACAACTATGATGAATATACTAGTGACAAATGGAAAGTATTTGATTTCCTTTATGATTTCACTACAAAGTTTGTAATACCAAAAGGAAAAGGTACAAATTATAAGGAACCAGATAAAGATTTAGTTGGTGATAAAATAAACCTTGATCTGTCATATCTGAGAATTCCTATGAATAAAGATAAAAGAGGAGGTGGAATTAGGGTTAAAAGGCTATTGATGTATGATCCTGGAATTGAAAGTGGTGATGCAGCATTATATGGCAATGAATATACATATAAAACGAGGGATGGTAAAAGTAGTGGTGTAGCGTGTAATGAGCCTGCTTTAGGTCGTGAGGAAAACGCCTTAGTTACTTTATTACCAAGATTGAAGCAATCATACTATAAACAATTAGTTGGTGGCAAAGACAGAAAACATGCTGAAGGTCCACTTGGGGAGTCGCTACTGCCTTCTGCATCTGTGGGCCATTCAAGGGTGGTTGTCCAAAATATTCATACTGGTAAAACAGGTACAGGTTTCGCTGTTCATGATTTTCATACTACTAAAGATTATCCATTTGACAAAACCTATACTTATGATGGAAATACAAACAGTGATTTTGACAAAACAGGGGATGGTGTTACATGGACAAATCTTCACAATAAAGCACGCTATAGTAAAAGGGATAAATTAAAATTCAACGCTGTAATATTCAATTATTCTGTTAACAAAGTGTGGTTATCACAAGGGTTTAGATTCATATTGAACAACATGAATGGTCAGCCTAAAAGTGTTTCAAATTATTATGGAGAATATAATGAAACAGATCCACTGCAATGCTATATCCTAAGCTCTAAAACTGAACATGATTATTATGAACCAGGAGAGAAAGTTCCTGTATGGGATGGAGTTGGTGATGTTGAGTATAAGATTCCCGGAAAAGAAATGGAGATTGCAATTGAGCAGAGAAAAGTAAGAGACGAAACCGTGGACCTTTCACTTGAAATTGACATTAGTGTTGCTATGGGTTGGTTACCTATATTACCTTTTGCAATGCCAACATATAATTATAGTGATAAAGCTATTCAATCATATGCAACATCCAAAGTATTAAGATACCCAACTATAAAAAAATCAGTCAGAACTTATCAGGATGGCATGTGGAGTTTACAAGAGAATCTCGCATATAGTACTTATACAGGGGCTCCTATATTAACACGAACTGTTGATGAATTTAATAACCAGTTAATTAATGGTTTAAACCATGATGGATCATATTATAGTTATTCTATTCCTGCTTCTTCAATTTATGAGGAAATGGGACAAATGAGCATAAACAGCTCTTATTCAAATCAGCTAACTGCTGTTGCCGGAGAAATTGTCACATACGGATCTAACCCTATTGAGTCACCTTCAACTCAAAATGTAATTAAGGCAATTGCTACAACTTATAAAAATGATTGGGAGTGGCCTGATTACATTATTGATGAGTATGAATTTGATGAAACCAAAAAGGAAGAATTAAATAATATTCACAGAACATATGAGAATTATATCTATAAAACTGATATCACAGGATCTAACTTGGCTAACGAACATATCTATTCGGGTGGTATTTGTGTTGACTTTTCTGATTTTAATTACACAAACCCTGAGCTTAGTACAAAATGGCAGAAAACAAATACTATAACAGCTTATTCTCCAAATGGTCAGCCTCTGGAAGAAAGAAATATTCTGGATATATATTCTGCTGTTAAATATGGCTATAACAAATCCATGCCTATTGCTTTGGCCCAAAATGCAGAGTGGACAAATATTCATTTCGAAGATTTTGAATGTGATACCGAAGCTAATCAGGAATATGCTCACTCAGGAAGCAGATCACACAAAGTATCCAATAGCACATTTACGATGATCAATTCACTCGAAATTACTCCACATTTGATTAATGCAGGAGGAACAGTAAAAATGTGGGTTAAAACTGACGACAAAAGCCCGGAAATAGAGGCTACAGCTAATGGAGTAAATACAATATTCAAGAAAATAGCCAGCTCAGGTTCATGGACTTTGTATGAGGCCAATATAACAGATTGGGGTACAAGTCCAATATTCGTAAACCTTGTATTAAGCTTCTTAACAACTTCAGATGTGTGGATTGATGATGTAAGGTTTCAACCAAAGGATGCCCAAATGAATACTTATGTTTATGATCCTGCTACATTGAAGCTTATTACACAGTTCGATGATCAGCACTTCGGCTTATACTATCAATATAATGGTAATGGTAAGTTAGTAAGAAAAATGATTGAAACTGAAAGAGGCATGAAAACTATACAGGAGAATCAATATAATGCTCCAAAAACAGACAGGTTGATTTCTTTAAATAATTAAAAACCAGACAAATGTATATTCGGCAAAAATATATTGTGGTTGTAGTAATAGTCCTCTGTTACTTTCAGATAAATGCTCAGAGTAAATCAAATGATTGTTTGGAATACCTGCGTAATTATAATGCTTTGCTCAGCAATATTCAGAATATAGATGAAAACAAATCTTTACATCTGTCTTACTCTATTACAAACAATCTATCGGACTATTCAATTCCTACCACGGATGATATAAGCATGATTATTTCCGAAGATATGCTTCAATATAACAGTAAATATATTGATATGTATCACGATAAGTACGATTCATATGTTGTGTTAAAATCCACAAAGAAAATACTGGTTAATAATAGCACACTTAAAGAAGGAAAATATAGAGACTTATCTTATTTATCAATGTTTAGGGACTCAATTCTTGATCGTTGCATTATTGAAGCTTGTAATGATACTATTAATAGTGTGGAAACCGGACAACGGTTTATTCAAATTGCATTTGATAAAGAATTAAGGAAAGAGTTAAATATTATCAGGCAAAAACTTTATTTCAACCTTGAATCAGGATTGTTAGAAAAGTTAATAACCTACTATACTCCGGGTTTCGAATACAAAACAACATCAATAGTCGTAAATAGAATAGAAACTCAGCACAATAAATCATCATTAGTCTCTGCAAGGGATATGATATACACTAAGAAAGGTAAACTTAAATCAAAATACCCGGGCTATAGTTTTATTGACAACAGGGATTGATAATAAATCATCTTTTAAAATTTGAAAATTATTTCAGCAAAATATAATCAATAACATGAAAACGAGATACCAAGTTCAGCAACCATGTTTAAAATCAATAAATACAATAATATTGAGATGTTTGAAGATAACATTAATATTTGTGTTTATACACATGTTAAATACTTCTTACTCACAAACATTTGGACAAAAGATAATCTATACTTATGAAGATATTCAGTTAACCACCGATGGCACAACTGTTGTTACAAAAACACTTGATTTTACACATCCGCTGCCCAGTTCCGGAAGGGAAATAAAATCGGTTAAAATATTTCGCGAGTTATCTACCGGAGAGGACTATGAACTGGGAGAGAATGATTTCTTTGTTGAACTTAGTGCGGAAGTAAACCTAATTCAAGGTTTGGCAGGAGTTGTTCTTAATTGCCCAACTCAGGAGTTCATGATCAGTCAGGATAAACCCCAAGAAACACATTTTTTAAATGTAAGCGATGTTTCACAAATCGATGTAGTTGGCAGAATTGAAGTCAAGGTATCTAAAGGAACTATTGAACCAACATCCGGAGATATAAATACATATCTTCAAAATCAACTGGGTTTTACAGTAAACTGTGAAATTGAATATGGCTGGGATGCATCAGTTTTCGTTTTTGAAAATATTGAAAAAGTAGAAGTAGATTTATCTAAAAAACAGCAGAGGTTCAGATGGAATTTTGAAAATTCTGATCGGTGTTATAACTACCAATTACAGTTACTGCGATTATTCAATAAAGATTTAAACTTTGTTACTTCACCTGAACATATTAAAGCTGATATCGACTGGTCAAAAGCTCTCACCATTGAAACAGAAAGAGCCGGAACAGGTATTGAACTTACAATAGCTGAAGGTAGTGGATATTATATTTGGAGAGTTCGTCCAATTGGTAATTACCATGAGGGAGGAATTAATAATGAGAAAAATTTAGGAGAATGGAGCACTTCAACAGCTTTTGCAGAAATAGAACTGCAACCGGGATTTACAAACAGCGATTGCTTTTATTATGTTGATGCTGATGAAGATATTAACTGGATTTACTCAAGAACTTTTACCGAAGGTGAATCTCGAATCTCTGAAAATATTGCATATGCAACACCATTACAGAATGTCAGGCAATCTCAGAAATATATAACCTCAATTGGGCATAAAATAGTAACACAGATAGTTCCCGATTATAGTGGACGTCCTGCTGTAACATCGTTACCTATACCACTTGAAGGTGAAATCACTGGTTATCAGGAAAGCTTTATGCAAAACACATCATCAAAATTATTCAGTGCAGCAGATTTTGATCTCGAAGCAAACTATGAAAATCCTGATGCTGTTGAAATGACAGGTGAATTTATTTATTACAACGGCAATAATGGTTATGTCCCTTCTGCTCAGGGATTTCCGTATCAGAGAACTTTATACCTTAATGATGGATCATCTCGTGTGATTGAGCAATCAGGAGTTGGTAAAACGCATTCCATCGGAAATGCTGTTGATAGGGGCAAAACAATCAAAACCTTATATGGACAACCATCCCAGACTGAGTTAGACAAGGTGTTTGGAGATGAAGCACCAGATGTTTCAAAAGTAAGTAAAGTAATAACTATTGATCAAAATAATGTAACAAGTATATCCTACAAAACCTTATCAGGCAAAATTCTGGCAACATGCCTGCTTTATGACGATTCAAATAACTCTTTATTACCCCTTGAGGGATATGGAACTACCACTTTTGATGCTGATCATCTTATAAAAGGAAATTCAAAAATTAATGATGCATTAATATCAACAAGCCATCTTGTATTGGAGGAAGATGTTAATATTGATATCAAATACAGATTACCAATCCCAAATATGGAGTTCTCATGCGGTGATATTTATCTTGATTGTAATTACACACTTTACGTAAACATCTATAACACTCAAACGCAGACTTCTGTTGAGGACTGGGTAGTTCCTGTATCAGTATCACAGGGAACCACATTGTTTGAGCATGATGTGGCTATAGGGTACAGTTTACCTAAAGGTGAGTATATAATTGAGAAAATCCTTGTTCCGGGAGGAAAAGAGGATTTTCTTGTGGATATTGATGATGCAATGTCAATTGACCTGATTGTAGATTATGTTGTGAAAGAACTGGAAAAGGTTACAGATCCATCACTAAGACAAACCTTCTATCAAAATATGATCGATTTTTCAATAGCATTCAATAAATGTGCCGGCACTTCTGATTGTGGTGATTTATATGCAATTGAGTCGGCAATGTCAGGTTTGGAAATTACGACATTTCACAGTTTTAATCTTCAAAAAAAACAATCAGGTAATTACATGAATGTACTTGATTATGCTGATATTGAAAATCTTGCCCAGGGTGAACTTACATATATTTTCATTGAAAGTTCCTGCTGTCAGGATATAAGGGTTCCTATTTTGTTTGAAAAAATGTTTGATTGTCCCGAACAGGACGAGATTGCAAGTTATCAGCCTCAGTTTGCTGAATATCTGGAAGCTCTTGTTACACCGGAAGAATTTATAAGTCTTATGGGAGGCTACACTGCTGTCGAATTTAACAATATGATAAAGGAAATGCTTGAATATGGAGAAACTGATCCAGGCACTGGCGATTTTATACCTTATTATTATTGCAATGATCTTTGGGCCTGCTGGATAAATACGATAAAGGCAAACACAGGATTTGCCGACCCCGATTATAGTAATATCCATATTTCTGATAGCGTGGATACACATGATCAAAACTATAATCAGTCAGGACAAAATGATCATGATAATTTATTTGATGACAAATCAAATTTCAGAATGCCAGGAGGATGGGCGTTAAGGCTTATAATTAAATGGTTTAAACTTTCAACAAAAGTAAGGGCAAAGTCGTCAAACGCAGGAAATGGATTGTCCTTCGATTTAAACCTACCCGAATACTTTCTTGATTGTGCCGGATATAGATTCGCCAAGGTATTGGTTGATGGTGATCCGAATCCGGAAACAGATTATAATCCAAATCGTTCATTCTACAACGGCGGTTATAATCTGGGAATGGTTGATCCTAACATTAAAGACAGAGTTTATGCCTTTAAATACTTTTGGTATGACGAGAATAATACAAATGGAGGCATGAATAATGCTTGTGAAATGCTTTCGTGCTTCGAAGCTGATAATACTAACTATTGTCACAACATTGAACCATGTACAACTGGTAAGGAAGTATGGGATCATAATGATCGTAAGGATTTTCTTGATTGTCTGAGAAATATGGGTGATGCATCCGTAGCATTTAATTCAGAAGATATGAGAACCTGCGCTCAAATTGTAGTACAAGACTATAGTTGGTCGTGGGGAAATTTGATAATTGAACTGGAAGAAACTTGCCAAAGAAATTGTGAAGAAAACCGGGAGAGTTATAAAAATATAATAAAAAACTATTTTGAGTTAAGATGCTATACTATTGATGGCTGTGTAACAGACCATACAAGTGTTAGCATGGATGTAATAGATCATCTGGCTGATAAAATGGTACTAAAGTGTAAGTCATTTTGTGATATACAAGGTGATATAGAATGTACAGAAATACCTTGTTATGATTTAATGGATCCATCGATAACACATCAGTTCACCAGATTGAGACTTGATGATCCCTGTGATGATTTAACACTTAAAGTATCTGAATGGTTTCTTGAATTCGATGTTTTTTCTGTTTGTGACGGACCACCACCACCGGATTACCTTTGTGGGCAATCAACACCACTAACAGGTACTGTTGAAGATTTTAGAGAGTTCGGTACAGGTGTTATGAAAGACATTCAACATACCAGAATAGACGAATTTAATGTCACAGATACTGAAGGTGTTGTTACATCACCGGATTAATAGTACTTACAATCAAAACTATAGTTTAACATTCAATAATAATGTGCTCAAAACCAGGAAAAATCAGAATAATAAAGAAATAAAGCCATATCAAAATGATAAAATACAATTCATTATTTAAGCTCATAGTTATACTAGTAATTGGTTTATTTTATTTCAAATCAGCCTATTCACAGACCATAATGGTAACAAACACCAATGATGTGGAGAACACAAGTGATCCGGATTATCCAGGTTCTTTCCGTGCTGCAATTGATGCATGTAATGATCCCGGTCAGAATTATGATCAAATTAGTTTCAATATCAATATTGCTGGTGTCGATCCACCGTATGAGATACAGATAAATTCTGATTTGCCTGATATTACCTCCGGAATCGTTATTGATGGTAGTACTCAGCCTTCATATGGTTATACCGGAAATGAACCAAAAATTGAAATTGTTGGAACTACAGGGTTGCTTAACGGACTTGTATTTTCTGATGTGGTTGTCGGATCTATTGTAAAATATGTTTGTATTAAAGGTTTCGAGCATAGTGGTATAATGTCAACCGGAACATCATTTCTTAATATTGAGAATTGTGTTTTTATTGATAATGGAAAAAACGGAACAGGACACGATCTTTATTTCTATGATTCTGATAATTGTAATATAACTGGCAACCATTTAGGCCATGATGTCAGTAGTAATATATCCCAGGTAGAAAACAGATCTGCAATTTCATTAACCCATTGCAATAATTTTGAGATAGGTGGTATATCTTCTGATAAATTCAACTATATTTTAAAAAGTCCTGATGCAATTAATGGTGGTATGGGGATAGCATTTTATCAGGGATGTAACAATATTGCGATTAATGGGAATGGTATTGCGGGAAATGATAAAGAAGCTATCGCATATGCATTAGTTAATAACAACAATTATTACGAACCACCTGAAATAACTGAATGGGATTATGATAATGAAATCTTATATGGAACTGCTAATCCAAATGATTATGTTGAAATATTTTCGAGTGATGGTATTGAGGAAGCAATTCATTTACTGGGAACAGCTACAGTTATTGGTTCTAATTGGTCTCTTAATCTTCCAGGTTATACATCATTAATAAACCGGAATTATGTTGTTGCAACAGCAAGAAACCCTGCTACCAACACGAACACTTCTCCACTAAGCTTTCCATTTGCAATAGAGCCAACTGTCAATTGGCTGGTTAGTAATCCGGGTGATCCGGATCCTGATGAATGTGCATTGTACCTTGATGACGAGGATTATGAATTCGCATTCACTTTAAGATGGGTGTTGATGAATATTGAAGCACTAGAATTCAATGAATTAGAGTGTTACAATATTGACTTTGATATTGATAATAGTACCTATACAGATCCTCCACACGTTATAGAGTTACAAAATCCACTTGATCCAATAACCAGAGATGTAAGCATAAATGGTCATACTGAACCAGATTATATACCAGGTGGGGATCCGGTAGTTAGAATTACAGGGTTTGGTGATGAGATACTAAAAATTATGAGCACACAGGAGGATTTTATTCCATGGAGCGTAATTAAACATATACATCTACATTTTGATACTGAAGATCAGCAACTCGTAGCAGACAAAACATACTCCTGTTTAACAATTGAAGGCATCTCATCTGTAAAAATTCAAGATTGTTTGTTCTCGATAAATACTATGGATGTATCTTCTACATGGGTTGGGGTTTTGGCTAAAGATGCAGATTGGTTTTGTGGTGATATTATTGAGAATTCAAGATTCATTGATCAGGATCTTGAAAATACTGTTTATAAGTCAATAGGAGTCAAAGCAGATAATCATCCTTTACCAACAGTAAGGAATTGTTCATTTCAGAATCTTATTACAGGAATTCATGCTGACTATTCTATAGGAGTGTATGGTCACCCAATTGATGAAATTGAAAATAATATTTTTCAGTTAAAAAAGACAAATGAAAATTATACCGTAAGAGGAGTTCATTTAAATAATAATTCAGGAGGACATCATATCGGAGCGAATCATAGAAATTATTTTGAAATGATTCAGGGGCAACCATTGGGAAGTGGTATTAGTATTGGTATTGATGTTTCTGATGGTTGTAAGTACAACTTAATTCCGGACAATCAGTTCATTGGATTAACCCAAGCAATTGAACTTAATAATACAGGTAACGAAGCTCTGCAAAAACCCATAATTACAGATTGTACTCCAACAACAGTAAGCGGAACCATAAGTGATCCCAACTGTGAGATATCTGTTTTCTCAAGTAACAATCCCCAGGAAGCAATTGAACTACTGGGTTCAGTTGATGCAAATCCGGATGGTACATGGGTTCTTGAAGATGTTTACTTTGGAAATGCTATGGGTGTTGTTGCCATAGCTGTTGCACCTGTTCAAATACCATATGGTATGCAACATAATACATCTGAACTAAGTGATTTCTACTCCATTGCTTCTCTTTTAAACAATATATGGCATGTTGATCTGCTGGGTTCAGATACTGAAGGTGATGGGTCAGATGATAATCCATTCAGGACAATTCAGCATGCTATTGACGTGTCAGCCAATGATGATATTGTGTTAGTTCACCAGGGAACTTTTGAAGAAAACATTGATATTGGAGATAAATACATTCAAATTACTTCATGGTTTCCCTTTAATGATACACCCGATCATGAAGTTATTACCTCAACTATTATTAAGGGAGTTGATGCCAATAATCCGGTTATAAAAATTGGTAGTACTGTTTCTCCGGTTAATGATGAAGTTACCAAAATTACCGGTCTGACAATTCAAAACGGATATAATCCAGTTGGTACCGGAGGAGGTATTCACATATTCAATGAGAATAGCCCGGTTTTGGAAGACCTTATTATAACATTTAATTATGCACAATACGGTGGTGGTATTTATTGTGAGAATTCTTCAGAATTAATTTTGAAAAGATGTGAAATTAGTTTTAATACCTCTGCTAATTTCGGAGGGGGAATTTTCAAACAACTTGACAATGTAGCTAACAGAGGAGACGCATTAGTGGAAAGTTCATTAATATACCAAAATAGTGCAACTCACGGAGGAGGTATTTATGCAGTAAAAGATGATGACGGAGTTCAATCTGAAATATCAATCGTAAACACAACTATATCAAGCAATAATTCAAGCATAAACGGAGCAGGATTGTTTGGTCAGAACAGTTACATTACTTTGCTAAACAGCATCGTGTATTACCATACCGGACCAGAAAATATATTCCTTGACAACTGTGTGAATTCAATAACTTATTCTTGTCTGGAAGACGGAAGTGCCTGGGCTGGTACAAATTGTATAACTACCGAGCCGGGTTTTGTTGATCATACAACAAATGATTACAGGTTAGCTCCTTGTAATTCAACATGTATTGGTGTAGGTAGTAATACAGGAGCCCCGTCATTTGACCTGTTGAAAATGCCAATGCCGATGCCGGAAGGATCTGTTTATGACATGGGTTGTTATGAGTATCCTCTCGATCCGGTAAATCCTATCAGTGTATTTTTCACAGGATTAAGTGAAGAATTCTGCTCGTTTGGGTCACCGGTTACTCTAACTGGGTATCCCGACGGAGGATGGTACACCGGGGAAGGAATTGAAGGTACTACTTTCGACCCATCAAAAGTAACTTCAACTGGACCAATAGAAATTACATATCATTATGTAGATGATTATGGATGTGAATATACTAGTACTCTCACAACTTTAGTACATCAGATTGATGTCAGAGTTAAGTATACAAATCCCAACTGTATAACACCGGCCAGCGGAACTATATGGGTTGAGGTAACAGGAGGTAGTGGCAATTATACTTATCACTGGACAACCCCAAATGGTAGTATTCCTTCAGGACAGGAGCACCTTAGCTCTCTTGACCCAATTACTGCAGGCACATATGTGCTGGAGTTTGAGGACCTGGGTCACGAACTTTGCGACCCGTTAATAATTTCACAATGGGTTCCTACTGCAAGTGTTGAAGTCGAAATGGAGAATACAGGTACTTGTGGTATGCCAACTGCTCAGGTTGTAGCAAAGGCATCTACCGTATTATCACCATGGTCACCAACTACAGTAAATTATACATTCGAATGGTTTAAAAATGATAATGGAACAGGAACTTCATTAAGTACGGATATACAGGCCTCTGAATCAACAATGAGCCTATCACCAGGTGAGTATTATGTAATAGTAACAGATAATCTATATCAATGTTCAGAAACCAAATATTTTACCGTTTGGGAGACCGAAGCGCTGACCGTAGTGATTGAAAATGTAGTACATAATTTCTGCTATGGTGATAGCAAAGGTTCTGCAACGGCTTATGCAACAGGTGGTTTAAGTGGTGATCCGGGAGCTCCAAATACATATTTTTACTTGTGGACAGATCAAAATGGGGCTGCAATTTCACTTTCTGCAACAGTAAATAATCTTTCTGCAGGCACATACAATCTTCTTGTTATTGTTAATGGTTGTATTGTTACCGATCAGGTTATTATTGAAGAGGAAGATGTACTGGAATTTGCACCTGTACCTCTTGATATTTTAAATTGTCAGGTTGCAGCAAATGCACTTGGAGGAACTCCTCCTTACACTTATACCTGGGAGAAAAAAGATGATAACGGCGTCTGGCAGTTTTATGCCAGAACTAACACAAATACTGTTTACGGATTAGGGGTTGGTGATTACAGGGTAACTTTCACAGATATATATAATTGTGATAGTCCCAATCATGAAGAATTCCAGATTTCAATGGATGGAATAATAAAAGATTATGCTGTTTGCTACAGGTTTGTCGGGTTTTATGAATTACCTGAACCGGAAGAAATTGAAAAGCCTGAAGTGCCTGATTTCAACGTACGGGATATAGAACTTGCGTTTCGTGATGAGGTAGCAGAATGTCGCACAACAGTTCAGGGTCTGGGAAGCAACATGTTTGAAGGTGAATGTGAAAATGTATTTACTGAGGATGAGCTTACCATTGATATACCAATGAACCTTTATCACTATACTTTATATTATTACGACAGAGCTGGCAACCTTGTAAAAACTGTACCACCCGAAGGAGTAAGTCAGACAGCAAACCATACTTTTGAAACAAAATATAATTACAATAGTTCCAACCAGTTGATTGAACAGGAAACAACTGATGGTGGAATCACCAATTTCTGGTATAATGAAATCGGACAGATAAGATTCTCACAAAACGCTGAACAAAACGATAATGGAAAGTTCTCATACACAAAATATGATGAACTAGGTAGAATCATTGAAGTTGGTGAAAGTGATTACATTACCTCACTTGATAATTATGTGGAAGATGCTGATCATCCAACATTAAATAATTCCCAGCAGGTTTATACTGTTTATAATACGAAAACTGAAGAAACACATTTTGGTAAATCTCAGAGATTCTTGCAAAACAGAGTCAGCTACTCATATAATGCAGATGATGTTTATACATACTACAGCTATGATCCACATGGAAATGTAGAATGGTTAATTCAGGATATCCCCGGATTTGGTAAAAGCTATATATCTTATGAATATGATCTTATCAGCGGTAATATAACCAGGGTTAATTACAATACATCGTTTGAAACAGACAATTTCTTCCATAAATATGAATATGATGATGATAATCGTCTCAAACTTGTGGAAAGTTCACGTGATGGAGTAATCTGGGATAAAGATGCAGATTATGAATATTATAATCATGGTCCGTTAAAACGAATTGAACTAGGTGAAGATAAAGTACAGGGACTGGATTATGTTTATACTATCCAGGGCTGGCTTAAAGCTATAAATCATCCTTCAATGGATCCTGTCCTTGATCCGGGTAATGATACCGGAACGGAATTATTTGCAAAAGA
This sequence comes from Bacteroidales bacterium, assembly GCA_028277395.1. GTDB lineage: Bacteria > Bacteroidota > Bacteroidia > Bacteroidales > F082. The sequence goes on from JANQGJ010000079.1 coordinate 17,747, forward strand.
TGCATTTGCAATGTCTCTTGGTTATTATGATGGCGATTATATCACCAATGCAAATCACTTCGCAACCTCCAATAACTATATGACCAATAATCTTTATAATGGAAACATTTCATCATGGACAAGGAATAATTTTAGTTACGATGATCCGGAAAATATTTTGCAATATATTAATGAACAAATGGGATTTGAATACCAATATGATGTATTGAACAGAATTAAATCTTCAGAATTACACTCACTCACTGGCGGAGTCTGGACATCCAACGATGATTATGCTACATCTTATAATTATGATGCAAATGGAAATATTGAAGAACTTTCCAGAAATGCACATGGAAATCCCGGATTAAGCGAATTGGATTTATTGGAATATACATATGAAACCGGTACGAATAAACTAACAACTGTAGAGGAAACAACATCCGGGGCACTGGATGGTACTATGAATGATATTACAGGAACTACAACCTATTTCTATGATCTGACTGGTAATCTTGAAAAAACTGTAAATGGCACTGATATTACACAAATTGAGTGGAATGTTTATGGTAAAATATCTAAAATTACCAAAACCCCGGAAACTAATTACATAGAATATAAATATGATGCGGCAGGTAATCGGGTAAGAAAAGATGTTTATAAAAATCCTGAAGAACCATCCACCAGAACATCAACCTACTATGTACGGGATGCCCAGGGAAATATAATGGCTGTTTACGAACGAAATATTACAAAAGAGGATGAAAAGTATTTTGCAGATTACAAAATTACAGAACAGCCCATATATGGTTCTGACAGACTTGGTGTTGCCATTACTGACAAACTCATAGCGCAAAACATTCCATATGATATTGAACTTGATAATGCCAGATTAGACAGGTCAGATACATGGCAGGTTATTAACAGAGATGCCGAATTATCAACCTGGATGTACCCAATTAAAGATGGTTTGTTTTATAAAATGAAAAGGCTTGAGTTCAATGAAGAAGCATTTTCAGTTGAAGATGAGTTTACAAGTGAACAAAACAATATTGAACTAATTAGTAATCTCAGTGTAGCTGAAGATCTTGATAATAACCTTCAGCTATATTCTTATACAGTACTTCAGTCAGGAATAAATAACATATGTCAGATACATGCCAGTGGTGGAAATTTATTAACAGGATCAGACAGAATAAACTCAAAAGCAGATGCCCAAAGTGTTTTCATGAAAAAGCCTGGTGACAATAATAAATACTATCTTATAACGTTAGGAAATGACAACAAGCTTTATTACCATATAATCGATATGAATCAGTTGGAAGCTCGTTCATTCAGACTTTCGGATCAGGTAGATCCCAATCATGTTCTTGCAGATGTAGATAATTATGGTCATTCGTTTGCAACAATTGAAAAATATGAGTATTCAACAAATGCAACTTCATGTATTCTTTATTACACAGTATATAAAGGAGAATCATTGTCAGGATTGACAAGGTTGTATGCTATCGAGTTAACAGAGGATGGATTTCAGGAGCCCGTATTAATATCAACATATGAAGATACATTCTTCAGACCTAAGGCTGGTGAAATACAGATATCTCCGGATGGCGATCAAATTGCTGTTGCATATTACAATGCAACCGGAACATGCATTGCCATTGAGGATTTGAAAAGTAATTACCTTACATCTGAAGGATCAACATCATTTTCTATGGGTTGGGATGCAGGAGATTATATGAGTTTTGATTTTTCCGGCAATTCTGATTACCTGTATATCTCTGTTGTTTCACATGCAACCAACAGAGGTTTATATAAGTATCAGCAAAGTCTGGAAACATTATCTTCAAGGATTTCAGAAGAATACATTGGATCTGTACGACGAGGGGTAAATGATAAAATATATGTAGCAGTTATAAACGAGGACTATATATTGGAGGTTACCGATGAACCATTCTTAGCAGAAAGAATCCGAATCCAGAAACTTACAGATGGTTCCGGTTTACTGGCATTACAACCTCACAGAGTAATTGAAAGTGTAGTAAGCCGCGATGATATATTAGCCAAACGCTATATCGACCAAAAATTATATGAGTTTAATGATCATCTGGGCAATGTGAACACTGTGATATCGGATTTAAAAGAACCACAAAGCACAGCCGGAGGAGTCCCAACAAACTTCCAGGTAAGCCTTAAATCATATAATAACTATTATCCGTTTGGTATGATGATGCCTGGCAGGAGTTATGTGCCTGAGAAATATAGGTTCGGCTTCCAAGGACAAGAAAAAGATGATGAGATTTCAGGGACAACAGGAGGACACATAAGTTATAAGTATAGAATACATGATACTCGAATAGGTAGATTTTTAAGTATAGACCCTTTGACTGCTAAATATCCGTACAATAGTCCTTATGCTTTTTCTGAGAATAGGGTAATTGATGGTATTGAGCTCGAGGGGTTAGAGTATCTTGATGTTGATAATGCTAATATCCCATTTATGGGAGTGCAACAAAATCAACAAGATAACTATGTTGAATTACCAACTTATACAGTTAGATTAGGAAGCGAGACATTTGAAAATGTCCGCATGGTTAATGTAGGAGGTAGTAATTACTATGATTTAGGACAACATATGTATTATGGGCAAAATGGGTGGAGTAATGCAGGTACTAGAGCAGAACAACAAACAGAGGCTTCAAGAGTTGGTATACAATTAATTAGTAATATTGATGCATTACCGAATATGCCTGCAAATGTTAATTCTCCTGCATGGAATACAACTTCACCAGCAGATATAACATTGAGTCAGCAACAAGCGAATCTGTATGCTGATTGTTGGGGTGTATGTTATGCCGTTTCTGAATCTAGAGCAAATCAAGCGTACATAGATGTGTCTGGAAGTGGAGTTGTAAACCTTACACCAAGTGGAAGGAACGTAGACCATAGGGTTGCTGCAACAGTGGGGACAAATGACCCCTTGATGGGATATGGTGCTGGTGGTCCTTTTGCAAATCATGGTGTTGGAACCGCTGTTGATAATAATGGAGCATGGGCAGGGCAACTTCAAAGAGGGGCAGTACTGCAGATATGGCATAGTACAGATGTTGCTAATTTATATGCAAATGGAGGTCATTCTCAAATTTTTAGAGAGTATAGCTATGGACCTACAGGAAATATAACCGGGATGTATGTGAGTGATAACTCAGGAGGAATAGAATATCTCGACAGAAATGATTATACAAATGAAACAATATTTGGGGTGAATTTAAATGATAGATAATGAGATTTAGGATATTATTAATATTAACCATGTTAAATACCTGTTATGCGTGGGTTTATTCTCAAGAAATAGATAATAAATGCGTAATTAATGTAAATGAAGGTATGCTAGAATTAAAACAAATTGAAGGTGTTTGGATATATCAATATTCACTAACTGATGACACTTGCTTCATTGTTGAAAACACACCTGAGGTACCTTGCCATATTTCTTATAAAATATGTGCTGATTCAATAGAATTGTTAAATAAAAATAAGAATGTCTATTTATTACGCAAAGACAATATATTTCAGGATTTGTGTGTAGAAACCTTAGTCAATAAAAAAGACCGTATTACGGAAACATATTACCCAACAGGTACATTAATGAAAACAGGTAAGGAGTCTTATATTAAAGTCTTTAACTATGGAGTAAATAAGAAATTTGTTTATTACATAATGGGGCTAAATAGTGAAGCGTTAATTCTTAGAGATGAAAAGGTGTATACTAAATTTGGTAAAAAGCATATAAAAGTCAAGCATATTTACAAAAGAAATGTAGCTGATTAGAAATATTTGTAAATATGTATCTTGAATCGGAAAGTGATTTTAAATTTAAAGAAATGTTAAATACTGAGAGTAGAGAACTATATAATTTAGCTGTTAAAGAATGAACTGATTTAAACCCTCCTATTCATCAATAAATAATAGTTTTTTATTAATCTCGATCAGATTCAATTTGAGTCCATGAATATATTAGTATGCCTGAGAAAAAGCATTTATGATGCTTATCAAAGTATACATGTTATATTTGATAGTTTTTATCTAATAGCCTAAGTCAGATGACAGGTTTTTTATTAGATATCACGAGGTATTATAATATCTAACTTTTACGGTAGTTAATTGAATAGATGTATTTACAAAAAATGAGCATAAAATAATCATAACAGATTCACTAAATTATTGAGTTAAAAATCAGGTTTTGCAGGTTTATACATGGGTACACGTTGATTGACGGTTGTACCGTCAATAATTGAGAAACTTAAAACGGTAAATAATGGTTCATATTAGCTTAAATACAGTTTTTTGAATAATCTTAATATGCTATAATTAATAATATAGTCGATTTGATAATATTGTTGGGAATTTATCTATGAATTGTTTGGCTTTAAATTATAACTGGTCTGTTTTCTCATACCTCTACAAATATTTATAACTGATCTAAATAATTCTCAGGTAGATTTCTGGAATCATAAAATCGTAAATTTGTTTCAGTTATATTTTCAGTAAATTAATCAATACATATTGCCGGAATAATTCAATTTATTAAGCTGTGTTTAATACATGAAACAAACGAAATATTTACTCTTCCTGATCTGTATTCTTTCCATTTCAGATATATATTCTCAGAAAGAAGGAAATATCTGGTATTTTGGTCAGTATGCAGGGCTGGACTTTAATAGTGGCTCCCCTGTTGCATTAACTAATAGTGCAATGAACCAGTTTGGAGGTTGCGCTACAATTTCAGATTCAGATGGGAATTTACTATTTTACACTGATGGAGAAACCATATGGAACAGCTCACATCAGATTATGGACAATGGTACTGATCTGAGAGGAGGAGTTTTTGCAGTTCAGTCTGCAATTATCGTTAAAAAACCGGGTTCTGATTCACTTTATTATGTTTTTACTGTCCCAAATCGTCCAAATCCTCCGGTTACAACTTGCGATTCTTCATTTTACTCAATAATAGATATAAGTATCAATGGAGGGCTTGGTAAGGTTATTTCAAAAAATAATTATCTGTATTCCCCAATAATTGATAAAGTAACTGCTGTTTATCATGAAAATGGTGAGGATGTTTGGGTAGTGCTTCACGAAAGGTATTCAGGTGCTTTTTGTTCTTTCTTAATAACATCTACCGGAATAAATTTAACTCCTGTTATTAGCAATATCGGTAATATTGGCAACAATTTTTACAGTGGATATTTGAGAGCCTCCAGTAGTGGCAACCGTTTAGCAAATGCTTACAGAAATGGTATTGCGAGTGAATCTAAAGTTGAAATATTTGATTTTGATAATAGTACAGGAATTTTATCCAACCCTATAAATGTTTATGGGTATTCAATATTTGCCTTTCCCTATGGAATTGAATTTTCTCCAGATGAATCAAAGTTATACTTCAGTGCTGATGGCCGTATTTACCAGGTTGATCTTAATTCAGGTGATGAAGGTCTCATAAATAGCTCTCTTATTTATCTTAACTATAACAGCCTTTTTTATTTGGGAGCTTTACAAATTGGCCCGGATCAAAAGATATATTGCTGTAATGATTACAATGAGTATCTTCATGTTATTGATAACCCTGATGAATTGGGGCTTTCATGTAATCTTGTAGTTGATGCAGTATATCTTGAAGGTAATAGAACGCGGCGTGGATTACCCACATTCAATCAAAGTTTTTTTGCCGCCAACATCAGCTTCCAGAATGTATGCCTTGGAGATACAACCTTCTTTGAATTGTCGTACTACAACTCCGTCCAATCCGTCACCTGGGATTTCGGCGACCCTGCTTCAGGGTCAAACAATACATCAACAGACCTTTATCCATACCACATATTTACAGGAACCGGAACCTTTACAGTAACAGCCAACATCACCTTAACAGATAATACAACTTCCGTTTCCACTGTAGATGTAACAATCTACGACTACCCTGTTGTTAACCTGGGAAACAACACCACCATATGCGAAACTGACAATATAACCCTGGACGCAGGAGCAGGTTTTGCATCCTATTTGTGGAGCACAGGGGCAACAACACAAACAATAACAGTAAACCTTGCCGACACCTATGATGTAAGTGTCAGTAATGGTAATTGTGATGGTTTTGATACAATAATATTAACTGTCCAGGCACCAGCAGTTGCCTTTGCCGGCTCAGATGAACCAGTATGCCAGGG
>JANQGJ010000045.1 GCA_028277395.1 Bacteroidales bacterium
TTTTGCGAAAGCGGAGATTTATCGGAGTGGTACCATGGGTGCGAGAATTTTTTATTTAATTCATTATCAATAAAATAAAAAATTATAAACACATGAAATCAAGATATAAAACAAGAACAAACCAACCAACTACTCAAAACAATTTGCAACTACTCTGCCATACCAACCATCCTATCCTTTATCCTCCCAACTAGCGCGCGTTTAACGAAGTGTAACGCGTGCATAAAACCTTTTCTCAACCCTCACATCTCAGTGCAGTTTGTAACCATGCCGTCCAAATACTTCACCATTCCACCAAAAACCATCTCACCTATCTACAATCATCACCAAAACCCTATCTTCCTGTAAATCTTTTGTTTACAAAATGTACCATCACAAAAAAATACCACATTGGGTAGTTTTTCACACTACACTTTCAGGGTATTGTTTGGTATTTGAATTGTTGGTAGGTTTGGAGATATGTTAGATGTTTCTATTAATATGATCTTTTTATAATTAAAACTATATCAGGAATGATGAAGTTTGTTTAATAACAAAATAATGCTGCAATTAAAATTGGTTTGATTAAGAAAGATTGAAAACATGTCTTCCAAACTACTAAATGGTATATCGTTATGATTATTTTAGAAACATAACACACATGATGATATACCCGCATTGACTGTAGTTTAAATTATAACGAAATAATATGAAAGTATTTTTAAGTTGGTCTGGAAATATGAGCCATAAAGTTGCTCTCGTCTTTAGGGACTGGTTTCCTTCAGTTATACAATCAATTGAACCTTATGTATCATCAGAGGATATTGACAAAGGTGCAAGGTGGAGTTCAGATATTGCAAAAGAATTAGAAGATTCAACTTTTGGCATTTTATGTGTAACAAAGGAAAATATTAACGCGCCGTGGTTGACCTTTGAAGCAGGAGCACTATCTAAAACTATGGATAAGTCATTTGTTAGTCCGTTCCTTTTTGATATAAAGCGTTCAGAAGTTGATGGTCCAATTTTGCAGTTTCAGTCTACTATCTTTCAGAAAGAAGATATTAAGAAATTGATAAAAACCTTGAATAAGGCATGTGGTGAAGGCAGTATACCAGAAGCAAGACTAGATAAAGCGTTTGATGTTTGGTACCCAACACTAGAAGAAGAACTGAACAAGATAAAAGAGGCAATTGAGCCTGTTGAAAACAGAGATATAGATGCTGGAGAAACAGAGAATATCTCATCTGAAATATTAGAAGAGATATTAGAACTTGCAAGAAGTAATCAAAAATTATTACGAAATCCTGACCCATCAATAATTACTGGAATAGAAAAACTTCAAATACTGACCGAAGAGGCAAATCAAAAAATAAATAGAATTTCAGATGCAGACTTGATTAAGTATAACAAAAAGTTCAGTCCAATATATCTTGAGAAAATGATGCATTTCCCTTTGAAAAATGGGAAAGGACATTATAATCTACTTTTATTATTGAGCTTTTTTAAGAAGGATTTTCCATGGGTCTATGACATTGGTAAAGAATTAATTCAGGATTTAAAACTAGCGAATACAGTTAAAGAAAGAGAAAATTTGATTATGGAATTTAGGCAATTCGTAGAAATGACTCTAGATAATCCAATGTTTAGAGAAATGTCATCTTATCGAAAAGATTATCGAATGATTATGAAAGAATTACCATTTATTATTGAAGAGTATCTGATGAGAATGAAATAACTAAAGGCACACACTCTCATTAATAATTGCTGAATAGTAATAAACTAAAGGCTTTTAGCCTACAAGTAATTTAGTGTAACTTAACAGGTTTGCTTTCAGCAATCAGTAAGTACTCATAGCGATAAACTTTGAATAATTATTTATATCTCGACAATACCTATATAAGAAACCAATTTTGTTAAAAAATAATGCCTACAAAAAAAACACAATGGAAAGTAACTGATACCAGGTTCGTTGCATTTATTGATATTTTGGGATTTAAAGACAAAGTCATGAGGGATACTCATCATCATATTTATTCTCAGTTATCAAAAATATCTAAAACAAAGCGCTCTATAGAGAAACTAGCAGATAATGAGGAATTTATGAAACAATTTGGTGACTCAGACGTTTATATTGTAAATTTCTCAGACTCAATTGTTGTATTTTCGAAAAATGACTCTTTTGATAACTTCATTTATTTTCTCACGGTAGTAAATTATTTATTTACCGATGCAATTAGAAACATAATTCCTCTAAAAGGAGGTATGGCACATGGCATAATAAGTGTCAATAAAGCAGACCAGATTTATTTTGGACAACCGATAATCGATGCTTATCTAATCGAAGAAGAAGTCAAATATTTAGGTATTATAGCTCATAATAGTATTGATAAGTACGTAAATCAAAACTGGCATAAAATTAATCATGATTTATTTACCAAGTACTTGTTTGAAACGAAAACGCCACTTAAAAGTGGTATAATTGAGCATCTAAATATCAATTGGTTCTCTATGGTGTCAAGTAGTAATGTATTGATCGACCAGATTGAAATGGTTTATACCGTGCTAAGAGAATTCAAGAACAGTGTTTCCGGGTCATCAAGGATATACATCGATAATACATTTGATGTATTCGACAATAATAAAAACGATTTGATGTATATTTATAAAAAACATGATAAAAATCTTTAGATTATGAACCGACTAATTTTGGTTGGAAATGGATTTGACATAGCTCTTAAGTTGCGTTCCAGCTACAAACAATTCATAGAACAACTAATGATCAAAACTTGTAAAGTTTATGAGGAAGATTTTTCAGACTATAATGATAAATTATTGATAAAACATAGTATAAGCAACACATCTATTCTTAAATACAATACATCAAATATTCCTGATATAAAAAGCTTTGTAGAAAATGAAGATATTGAAATTAAATCAAAGATTCTTAATCTTACAATACTTGATATTGAAAGAAAAGGATGGGCTGATATTGAAAAGATATACTTTGATCTTTTGTTAGATATATATAATATTATTAAGCTAAAAAATCAGGATAGCCTGAGAGTTGAGGTATTTGAGGAAGATAGAAAGGAAATAAAACAACTAAATAATGAATTATCTGAGATAAAAAAAGAACTTGTTATACATCTACAGAATGAAGAAAATAAATATTTTTCGAAAACGAAATACCCTCCTTACACATGTAAAAAATTCTTGCATCCTTTTATTGAAGAAGACTTTGATGATTTTACATGGAAAGAATTTGACTTAGAAGGGAAAAAACCAATTAAAACTTGTATTTTGAATTTCAATTACACAAATCCTTTCAAGCTATGTAGAAATGATGATCTAGTTAAAATCAATGTTCATGGGCGATTAGAGGATAATTTAGAATCAATTGTTTTTGGTTATGGTGATGAATCTGATGAAAGATATAAGGAATTTAAGATGCTTGATGAGAATCTATTTCTTGAGAACATGAAATCTTTCGCATATATAAGATCTACAGAATACAATAAAATGCTAAGTTTCATTGAAAGTGGAAACTTTCAAATATTTATTGTTGGACATTCTTGTGCTATTACAGATAAAACATTATTAAATGAGATATTCGAAAGTGACTTTTGCAAAAACATAAAAATATTCTACCATGAAAAACAAGAAAATGGTGTCACTACAGATAACTTCAATGAAATTAGCTTCAATATTTCACGATTAATGGATAATAGTTCAAAACTTAGAAAAGTCGTAGCTAAAAAGTATCTTGGTTGTAAATTTAACACAATACTTTAACTCTTTTGAGCAATGACTATCCTTCAAAAAAGTTTCTACAGATCAAATCAAAAAAGCGAGTATCGTTAGCTTTCCAGAATTATGTCCTTACGTCCCAAAAATTCACTAAATTTGTACTGTTAATCAGAATAAAACGACTAAAAACTTGATTATCAACAATTCTTACATAGTAAAAACCCGTTGCGTTCCACCTTGGTGGACAGGTTTTAGTCGACCTGATTCTGTGCGCAACGGGTTTTTTCATGGAGGATTAACAAATGATTCTTAAAAATTATCAAAATGAAGTGGCTAAGGCCTCAAAAATCTGTTTCCCAAGCAAAGAAAGGAGGCAGAAATGATCAAGGTCAGCATTGAAAACACAAACGGAGGAACTCCTATCGGTTTTCACCTTAATGAAACAGCAGAAAGTATTTTTCACCAGCTATTCGGACCGGGAGATATTAAAAGCACAAAATCCACACTATTTCAGCTTATGCATGGTATTGCAGAAAGTAATGTTGCCCTCAACAGGCTCATCCAGAATGATGAGATAAACCCCGAGGCTTATGTGAGTATGAACATTAATTCTGGATTGTATCTTGTTGCAAAACTGTATGAGATGCTTGATAATATTGAATTTACCGAATAGAAGACCTTTATTCAGCGTAGTTGTTAACTACGCTGAACTAATTTATAAACCTTAGTAACTTTACCAAACCCAGACGTAAACAAACCTAACGAAAACCGTCCATATAAATTATTAATTATTTTCACTATATTAGCACAATCCTATCCTCACTAACTTAATTAAACTCAAAATTTCATATAATGGGAAAATTGTATAGAGGCAGGTACAGGAATAAATCAACAAGATTGCAAAGTTGGGATTATGCATGGAATGCAAGATATTTTGTAACAATTTGTACCGGAGACAGGAAACGTTATTTTGGAAAGATAATTAATGGACAGATGAAATTATCACCAATTGGACAACTAGTCAAAGGATTTTGGGAAATGATTCCATTGCATTTTCCATGGATAGAATTAGATGAATACGTAATAATGCCTGATCATATTCATGGGATAATAAAAATTTATCATGATAAGACAACAAGGGCACGGACGCCCGAATCGGGCGTCCAGCCCCTAAACAAAAAAGGAGGAAAAAACCCCAAATGGAAACCTGGAACATTGGGGGTTGTAATCAACCAATTTAAGCGCATATGCACAATTAATGCACGTAAAATTGATCCTGGTTTTCAATGGCAATCACGTTATCATGATCATATAATTCGGACTGAAAGAGCCCTGAATAATATAAGGCGATATATCAAAAACAACCCAAAAAAATGGCATGATGATCGATCAAATCATGATATTACAGGAAATAAGTCATGTTAGGGCGTATCGACATCAATGAAATGAAAATAAAATCCCCGTAAATGATCACTTTCGTTAATCATTTACGGGGGAGAAAACCAACCTGCCTTTTACCGGTAGGAAATCAATTACTAAATTCTAAATCAAATCTCAACAAGTTCAGGCTCTTTTTGAACCAGCCTACCCTTTATAGAATCTTCAAATGCCGAAAGCGCAGCTTTGGAGCCTTCGCCCATGGCAATTACAATTTGCTTGTAGGGGACTTCAGAAACATCGCCGGCGGCATATACACCGGGACTGCCTGTACGGCAATGTGCATCAATCTCAATCTCACCTATCCTGTTAGTGTTAACTATATCTTTAAATACATCGCTGTTTGCTGTTAGTCCAATTTGAACAAATACACCATCCACATCCAGTGACACTACATTCTCGCTTTCGCGATCCATGTATTCAATCCCGGATACCTTTCCTCCATCACCTTCAATGGACAGTGTTTGAGCATTTGTGATAATATCAACATTCTGTGTGCCTGCCAGTTTATCCTGTAATATTTTGTCTCCTTTTAGCTCTGGTAGAAATTCCAGTATAGTTACTTTAGTTGCTATAGCACTCAGATCGATGGCAGCTTCAAGTCCTGAATTACCACCTCCAATTACCACAACCTGTTTGTTTTTATAATAGGGCCCGTCGCAATGTGTACAAAATGCCACACCTGCGCCAATATATTTTGATTCTCCCGGTATATTTAGTTTTCTCCAGCTTGCTCCCGTAGCAATGATAAGTGCCGGAGAAGTAAGTAGTTCTCCTGATGATGTCTTTACGTGTTTGATACCGTCGATAATTTCAGTGCTCTCAATTGTACGGTTTTCCAGAATATCAACATCATAATCATTTAAGTGATTCATCAGGTTAGCTGATAGTTCCGGTCCTGTTGTTTTTGAAATGGATATCATATTCTCAATATCCACAGTTTCTGTAACCTGTCCTCCTATTTTATTGGCAACAAGCGCAACAGAAAATCCCTTACGTGCCGAATAAATGGCAGCAGAAACACCTGCCGGGCCACCACCAGCAACAATTACATCGTAATCCTTTTGTTTTATTTCAGTTGGCTGAAATTGTGTACCAACCTGTTTTTCAAGTTTGTCGAGCAGTTCACCAAGAGATGATCTTCCGGTATGCAGTGGTTTTTCATTGACGAAAACCGATGGTACAGCCTGGATATTAAGACTGTCAGCTTCTTCAATGTTTATGGCGCCATCTATTATTTCATGGGTAAAATTCGGATTATAAATCGCCATCAGGTTCAGGGCCTGCACCACATCAGGGTAGTTTGTACATGTAAGTGATATATAGCTTTTTAGTGAAATATTTCCATCAAGTGCCTTTATCCTGTTTATTATTGTATCATCAGGAATATTTTTACCAATTCCGTCCATGTTCAGCACAACCAGCAACAGCGTTGTAAACTCATGTCCGGTCGGTACTGCTCTGAAAATAATCTCAGATCTTTTACCATCCCTGGTAATAGTAAATGAAAGTCCTTCACCTGTGTTAATATCACAACTGATATTATCGGAACATGCTGCAACATCATCAAGAAGCCCTAAAAGATCTTTACGTTGTGGATGAGTTTCAGAAACATTCACATGGAAAGTGAAATTTCCGGTTAGTTTGCTGAAAATTTCTTTAACCTGATTTTTTAAACTTTGCTCTAACATATTTCTTAAAATGGTAATACCGTAGCAGGAACTACTGCCTTTCCTGCCCGGTATAGTTTGTTTTGTTTATTAAATTTTACCTACAAGATCAATACTTGGCTTAAGGGTTTCGTTTCCTTTTTCCCATTTTGCAGGGCAAACTTCTGAAGGATTGTTTGCAACAAACTGTAATGCCTGTAATTTTCTGAACAACTCATCAGCATTACGACCAACATTACCTGCAATTACTTCATAAGATACTATCTCGCCTTCAGGGTTCACAATAAAAGTACCGCGTTCTGCAAGACCTGCTTCTTCAATCATAACATCAAATCCTCTTGATAATACTCCTGTTGGATCTGCAAGCATGGGGTATTTTATTTTTTTAATTGTTTCCGATGTATCGTGCCATGCTTTGTGTACAAAATGTGTATCAGTTGAAACTGAGTAAATTTCGCATCCTGCTGCTTTAAATTCATCGTATTTGTTTGCAAGATCTTCGAGTTCTGTAGGACATACAAATGTAAAATCAGCAGGGTAAAAGAAAAATATTGACCATTTTCCAAGAATATCCTGCTTTGTTACTGTGCTGAAATCGTTATTAACAAATGCCTGTACATTAAAGTCTGTAACCTGGTTTCCAATTTGTGACATAATTCTAATTTTTTAAAGTTTATTTTACTAATTAATTCATGGCAAAAATATGTCGCTTATCAATATAGATCAAATAGATATTATTTATATTTGTATTGATGAAATCTATATGACATGACAATTCAACAACTGGAGTATATTGTAGCACTAAACAGGTTCAGGCATTTTGTATCAGCTTCGGAACATTGCGGGGTTTCACAACCCACGCTAAGTCAGATGATAAAGAAGATTGAAGATGAGCTTGATGTAACTATTTTCGATCGTACAAAGAATCCCATTGAGCCAACAAAAATGGGAAAACGGATCATTGCGCAGGCTGAGATATCTTTACGTGAGGTAAAGAAGATAAACGAAATGGTGATTTATGAAACGGAGAAGCTGTCGGGATCATTGCTTATTGGTGTAATTCCCACACTGGCACCTTACCTTGTGCCCAGGTTCATTAAACATTTTGGTAGTACCTGCCCAAAAGTTGAACTTACCGTATCGGAAATGAATACTGCCACACTCATAAAGGCTCTTGAAAAAGAAGAAATAGACATGTTTATAGCAGCTACTCCGCTGGAACAGGAAAACTTTTATGAAATTCCCCTTTATTATGAGAAATTTGTGGCATACTTTTCATCTCAAACTCCATATCAGTTTAAAAAGCTATCAGCCAACAGTATGCCAAAGGATGACCTTTGGGTTCTGGAAGAAGGACATTGCTTACGCGACCAGACGTTTAATTTCTGTCTTGAATCAACAGATTATAACCAGGTATTTGAGGCCGGGAGTATTGAAACACTGATAAGGATAGTTGACGAAAATGGAGGATATTCGGTAATTCCTGAATTACATATTCCTTTTTTAACACCTGAGCAACAAAATAACATCCAGGAAATAGAATCACCTCCGGCTACGCGCGAGGTCTCAATTGTGATAAAAAAGGACTTCATAAAAGAAAAGCTAATAAATGCTGTTGCCGAGGCGGTAAAAAGCATTATACCAGAACCAATGCTTGACGGTCGGTTGAAGAAATTTGCAATAAGGTTGTAGTGCTTCTATATTTATATTAGCAATGAAAAAGGTTGTTCTGATTATTTTGGTGTTTTTTATGTTACATGCTTAACCATTGTAACAAGTTTACAGCCATAGTCATTCTGAACGATAATGAAGCCTGACTGCTGCAGGCAGGAATCTCTACACAAACAGCTTTGTATATTTACCATAATTGCAGAAAATGTTGTAACCATATTTGATCTAAACAGGTCTAACCTGTATACGATTTATTTAAAACACAATATCATGAGATTCCCTTACCTGTCACTGCTCATACTATTATTTGTATTACCGGCTCAATCGACCTTTGCTGCAAATTATCGCTCTGAAGTATCAGGGGAAATAGTAATTATGAAACCAACAGGAAAAACAATTAGCGATCTTCCCGAAATGGTGCTGGTACCTGATACATCATCACTTTATAAGAGTGTAATGTTAAATATTAATGATTCTTTCATTCGCGATTTTATCGAAATCTATTTTATTGCAGGTTATTATCTCAAAAACAAAGGTAAATTGAACAACCCGGAACCTGCTTATCTGGCACTTACCGGGAACCAGGGAGGGTATGCTAAAACCGGTTTTACGCTTACTACCCCTGAAGGCCATATTTCAAAACCTCAATCCCCGTATGTAGATATTACAGTAGATCAGGCTACCTCACCACAAAACAGACTTATGTCGTTTACCCAGCTTTATCCCCATGAGCTGGGACATGTTATTTACCATATGATCAGCCCTGAAGACAGCCTTCAAAACAATACGAAAAATGTTGATATCCATTTCTTTTCGGTAATAACTGATTATTCAACAGCCTTTAATGAAGGATTTGCCGAGCACATTGAGAATGTATCACGTATTTATGAGAAAAACGACAGTATCAAAGCCGGGATATTTGCTGATATTGAAGAAATTGGTAAGAGATCAAAGGGTTACATAGAGGGTTTTGGCGGAGATTTTAAATATCCATGGAGACTTGGTTATTACAAAGCATCAATGCTTATCTGGTATCAGAATTATGAAGATTATAAGCGATATGAGCAAGCTATGAATCGTGATATTAGGTTCCTTAGCAGGGAAATTATTTCATCTGATATTGAAGATCAGTTGACATATAGAAATTCCGGAGTAATATTAAACAGGGATCGACAAAGAAACACAGTTCAACTCCATAGCACTGAAGGGGTTGTTAGCTCCTTTTTTACACATCTTACAACCAGTGATTTAAAAGATCAATTCATGGAAGTTGATTTTTACACGACCTTCTTAAAAGACACTACCACTGTTATTTCTGATCCTGAAGATATTTTTACTCCACTTCAAAACCAGTTCATCAAATATTTCACTGTTTTACATAATTATGTAGTATTCAACAACTCTTCAAGATCACAACTAATTGACTTTATCGAAGGATATATGAAAGAGTTCCCTTCTGAAGCTGATGAAATTAATCGCATTTATTATGAAGTTACAGGTGTTGAATACAATAATTATCTGCCTCCTCCCCTTTGGTTGCTGATCCCTGAATACGAACACAGATTGCTTGTGTTTGATCCTTTTGATGCCATAACTGTTCCTGTTTATACTTTCGATTTGAATGCTGCTGAGTCTGCAGACCTTCAAACAATACCTGGAATTTCAGATATCGATGCCGGCCTGATAGTAAATTACAGGAGAAACAACGGATATTTCACAGACTTTGAACAGATAAAAAACATTGAAGGATTATCTGATCAGGCAATCAACAATATCCTGGATTCTGAATTTGACCAGACTTGCTTTGAAGAGATAATGCAAGATTTCGAGCCAAAACTCAGCATAAATTCATTACTGATAAGCCCGTTATTATATATTTTCAGTCGTGCCGGAATTTACTTTCTGGTGATCTTCACTGCGATATGGTTTTTAATGATACGAAAGCATGCAGGATGTACTACAAACACTGTTTTACTTGTGCTAAAATATCTTTTCCTGAATGTTTTACTTGTAATTGCCGGACTGTTAGCTGTCGTACTATTTGAAAGTCCACTTTTATACATTGCACTTGTATTGATAGCCATATTAGTGATTTCAGTGCTGATTTACAGGAAAAACAGACAAAAACTGCTCAGAACTTTCGTTTTTGTAATATCAATGGGGATACTTATTTTGGCTTCGGTATTTTAAAATAATCTGAACCATAACTCTATTTGTTTATTGGTAAAAAATAATCGGAAAACCTATATTTGTACATTAATAACACATTTATCAATGGCATAAGATAGTAAACTATCATAGTGTTATATGCAACCATTTAACTAACATCATCAGTCAAATGAAAAAATGTATCTCAAACATTTTATGCTTCTTATTTTTTACTTTCCTGATTAATTCTGCAATAACAGCCCAGAAGGATTATATCAGCGGGTTCCGGAATGAAACCCGAGGCACTAACTTCACCTATCATTCACCTTACTCACATAATGAACAAAGCCTTCTATCAAGGGCAAATAAGGATTTTGATGCCATTGAATGGGAAACTGCTAAAATACCGGGCTCATTCGAAAATGACAGAGTTTCATTTATCTGGCTGTATGGAATTGATGTGTTATCTGAACGTCAGGATTTTGACTTTTTTGTAAACGGCAAATACATCCTAACATTCTCAAACCCTGTAAATAACAAGGAAGAAATTTGGGCAGTAGAAGGAAAAAATGATTGTTTATTGACTTTTAACCGGGCAATGATAGATAAACATGGCGATCAAATGGGATATGCTGTGCTCAATATACCTGCAAACATGGTCAGCACCTCTGAACCTGTAAAAATCAAAGTTGATGGCCGGGATAACAACAGCAACGCATGGTACATGACCTTTAAACTACCTCTGAAAAGTGAATTTACTGCATATCAGCTGAAAACAGTTAGCAAAGAAAATGATCAGTTTTATTATACGATACGCTTCGAGATCATTCACCTGGGACATCCAATAAACTCAACCATCACAGTTAATAATATCAGTAAAGAATTTAAACTGAGAACAGGCTTAAACGAAATTGATTTCCCTGTTACCAGGTCTGAAAAGCCCATACTTACCAACGCAATGGTTGAAATTGGCAACAATAAATGGCAACAGAACATAACCCTTCAGCCAATTAAGGAATGGACAATTCATCTTGTTCAGCATAGTCATACTGATATCGGTTATACACGCCCACAGTCGGAAATACTGGCTGAACACTTACGCTATATTGATGATGCTCTGGATTACTGTGACCAGACTGACCACTACCCTTTGGAATCACAGTTCAGATGGACATGTGAAGCAGCATGGACCGTCAGGGAGTACCTTAACAGCAGACCTGAGTCGCAAATCAGCAGATTATTACAAAGGATAAAAGAAGGACGAATTGAGGTTACAGGAATGTTTTTCAACTTTTCAGAGATTGTAGATGAAACAGCTCTTGCCATCCAGATGCAGACTCTTAACAAATTTAAAAACAGGGGAATTGATGTTAATACAGCGATGCAAAATGATGTAAACGGTATTGGGTGGTGTATGGTTGACCTTTATCATAATACCGGAGTAAAATACCTTACTATGGGTCAACACGGTCACAGAGCCAGAATACCATTTAACAAGCCCACATCATTCTGGTGGGAATCACCATCAGGAAATCGGTTGCTTGCCTACAGAAGTGAACATTATATGCATGGGAACACCCTTAGTTTAACTTCTGGTAATATTGATGTGTTTGGAAAAAATCTATCTAAATATCTTACAGAGTTAGAGGAAAAAGATTATCCTTTCAATCGTATTGCATTACAGTTCTCAGGATATATAACTGATAATTCACCACCATCAACCAGGGTCTGTGATATTGTACGCAAGTGGAACGAAAAATACGAATGGCCAAAGCTTAAATTATCACTTGCAAGTGAGTTCATGATACATATTGACAGTAGCCACAGCGATCATCTTGAAACCAGAAAGGTAGCATGGCCTGATTGGTGGACTGACGGTTTTGGTTCGGCAATGAATGAAACAAAAGTATCGCGTATAACCCACAGCGAAATGATAGCAACCATGGGTTTACTTGCAATGGCAAAAACTATGGGAGCTTCAATATCTCCTGGTATCTACGCTGAAATAACAGAATGCTATGATAATCTATTGTTTTATGATGAACATACATTTGGTGCCGCCGAAAGTATTTCTGACCCAACATCAGAGAATTCTGTAAACCAGTGGAGGCAGAAGTCTTCGTATGTCTGGTCGGCAAATCAACAGTCAAATTTATTGCGGGAAAAAGCTATAGGGTTGATACAGCCATACGTAAAAAGAACAATAAAGCCTTCGGTAACTGTATTTAATACATTAAACTGGTCCAGATCCGGAATAGCTGATGTATTTATTGATCATGATATATTACCTGCAAATAAAGAATACCAAATAACTGACAGTAAAGGAAATATTGTTCACGCTCAGCTAACCGGCAGCAGAAGTGAAGGTAGCTACTGGTCTCTAAGTGTTAATGATATACCTCCTATGGGATATGCTACTTTTAATATTCAGGTATTCGAGAAAGCATTAAAAAGAGATCAGGTAAGCAATGTATCAACAGTTTCATTCGAAAATGAGTTCTACAAACTTGTAATTGATACAAATAAAAATGGTATTGTTAGTCTATATGATAAACAACTTAGCAAGGAGTTGTTAGATACACTAAGTGACAACAAATTTGGAAGTATGATATATGAGCTTCCAGAGAACAGAACTGACCTTGAAAGGTTAACTTATCTCAACAGGGATACTGTTTACAGGCCAATTAGTAAAGAAATTGTCAGGTTATCAGATTTCAGGATAACAGGAGTAGACGAAGGTCATGTCTGGAAAAGCATTCAATTAAACGGTAAGCTTGCCGGATGTGCTGATCATAATGGAGTTAATATGGAAATCAGGTTGTATCACCATACAAAAAAGATAGAACTCCTCTATAGCATGAACAAACTTAAAAATAAGGATCCGGAAGGGCTTTATGTTGCATTTCCTTTCGTGTCGGAAAATGGTACTCAACTGGCTTTTGAGTCACAGGGCGGGGTGGTTTATCCGGGCGTAAATCAGCTTGAAGGCACCGCTTCCGACTGGAACACAATTCAAAACTTTGCAACGGTAATAAATCCGAATTCACAGATTGTTTTTTGCAGTAATGATATTCCCCTTGTACAATTTGGAGAAATAAATACCGGAAGATTTTATTATTTACATAAACCCGTGAAAAATCACATTTACTCCTGGGTTCTTAACAACTACTGGACAACAAATTTCAAAGCATCTCAGGAAGGTCAGATCAAATGGAAATACCAGTTAACTTCTACAAAAGATAATTCACTGTCCTTTGCAACCAGATTCGGGTTTGAAAACAGAGTGCCATTGATCGCAAGGACCAATTCGGGTAATGCCGATGGTGGTAGTACAGTATTGGAATCAATAATAAATTTATATGCTCCTGAGAATTTATTACTTGTTAATGCACGACCATTGTCAGATGGAAAAAATATATTATTCCACTTTCGCGAAACTGAGGGTGATCATGCCATACTTGATATCAGCAGAATTCTTCAAAACCCAAACATACTTTCAATTTCCGAGGTAAACGGACTCGGAAATAATGGAAAAATTCTGAACGGACCGCTTCTAATCGAACATTTCGAAACAAAGTTTTTGCTATTTGAAGTTAAAGATTAATATTATCGTTTACTGTGGATTAATCCATAACTATCAACTGGTTTAGCAATAAACAAAGAATGTGGAAGTTATATATTTGTGTAATATTCATCATTCATAAATTAAACAACAAATGCAAAAGACATTGATACTTTTTCTTGCCTCTGTACTGATATTTGGCAGTAGTTGCAATAGTATAGCTCCAGATCTGATTTATGCAAAGGATTATGAAGTTGTTTCGGAGGAAAATATTGATCTGAACGCAAAAAACCGTACAGGAAAGCACTTCCAGATAATTTCTGATGCTTCTACCATTGATGAAATGGCACAGACATCAATGCTTGCTGCCTATGAATTAAGTAAAGAACACAACCTTGATTTAAGCCTGGTATTACTTGTTCCGGCAAAAGAATTGATAAATACGGGAATATATTACACCCAGGTTGAATATGCCTCTGACAATAAGGGTGCCACAGGATTACCCGGCATAGATAAAAATCTGTTTAATAAAGGAGAGTGGTTTGTAAAATCAACCGAAAACACTCTAAATGATAATGAAATACTACTTGCTAAATTATGGTATAAATATCAAAATGACTTTCCTTCGAAAAACTGGGCAAGTAGTCTTTCATACGACAAAAGCTCCCTTATCAACTACATTGCCAAGGAATTAAATATTGATCCTGAACAAGTCACAGTTCCTAAGATCATATTGACAGATTATACAAATGAAGTAGTAAAAAACCGGATGTATCCGCAACCCTAGAAAAACTAATAACGAAGGCGATACGCAATGAATAATGATCAATTACATAAAGAAACATTGATTCATAAGGGGGATTTTTTTGTTGAATACGGCCGGAATAATTACAGAATTGGCCAGGTAATAAAAGGAGTACTAAGAGGATATACAATTAATAACGATGGTGATGAAGTAACAACCCATTTTTATATGGAAGGTGATATTGTTTCAGGAAACTATGTTCCAAACATACCTTCAACGATCAATATCCTTGCAATGGAGGATTGTATAATTTCAGTAGCAGATTACAGAGAAGTTTTTACATATATTAATACCAACTCAGAGTTATCAAAAGTCATACTACATAACTTTCAAAAATTAAACAGGCAGAACCATTCCAGAATCGAGGTACTTCTTAAAAGTGATTCATTGGATAAATACAGATGGTTTCTGAAGGAATATCCAAATTTACTGAACAGGGTAGCACACTATCTTATTGCCGGATTTCTTGGGATGACACCAACCCAGTTAAGCAGAACACGTAAAAGTTTTTCTCAACAAATGTAAATGAAGCACCGGATTTAACTCATTAAGTTTGCATCGTTAAATTTTTCAAATTAAATGTAAAACAATGAGTTACATAGCTAAACTTTCAGCAACACTATTAACTGGATTGCTGCTTGTTTCCTCATGTCAGGAACATCACAGTGACAGAATGCACAGGTATAAACATAATAAACAGTATAAACCCAATGTCTTTGAAAAAAATGATACAATGAAAATTGAAATCCCCAATAGAAAGTCTTATACATACGAACAAACCATAAACGGATCAATTGAAACAATCATGCCATTATACTGTCCTGTCAGGGAATTGGAATGGTGTGAAAACTGGAATCCGGAAAAGGTTATCAGTAAATCGGGAGTTGTTGAAAAAGACTGTATTTTTATTACTACACATGGCAAACATGAAGTAACATGGATTGTTACTGATTATAATATTGAAAGAGGTCATGTAGAAATGTATTACCTTGTCCCGGATGTAATTGTCACCAAACTGGAGATACAGTTAGCCTATCTGTCAAAAGAAAAATCGAAAGCGGTAATCACCTACTCTAAAACTGCATTGGGAGAAACAGGTAACCAGGTTTTGGAAGAATATTCTAAAGAAAGCTATGATATAATGATGGATTCATGGGAAAAAGCCATGAACCATTTCCTTAAATCCGGCGAAATGCTGACGGGATTACCTAATTTTTAATGCGTGTCATTAGCATTTGTCTTTCTAAACAACCAAAAGACATTCGACTAAAAAATTAACTACGGTCTTTGCATCCTTTCAATAAATAGATGCCTGCCAATTTCTGACAGGCATCCTAGGCACTTACAATTACAATAACCAGCAAAACATATGAACCTGTAGTTGTAAAAGGGATTTACCGAAATAATATCTACACTTATTTAATTATTGTCAGGTGCCTTGTATAATTAAAGTTATTGGATGATACTTTAATGAGATAAGTTCCATTATAATTATCGGGAATCTGAAGATCAAACTTACCACCTGAAACCATTAACTTTTGTTCCCACATAAGCTTACCGCTAATTTCAAATAAACTAACAATTACTTCACCGTAAAGCTTATTATCAAATTCCACTGTTAATAAACCATCAGTTGGATTTGGGTATACTCTGAAATTATCGGCATTATTCTCAGGTACATTCACCAGGTTTGGATCCATTAAATCCGACTCCCAAATACCCCTGCCAAATGTACCGGCTTTTATTTTCTTAGTTACCGGATTAATTTCCAATTCATTAATGATTACATTAGGTAAACTGTCGCTGAAGTAATACCATTCGTTTAATTCTTCATTATTAAAAAATACAGCAACATCGGTACCCACATACACTGAGCTCCTGCTTCCGGGTTCAAATGTGATGCAATTAACCGGTATATTTGGAAGATTATATGAAATATTCTCCCAGGTCTCACCACCGTTGGTTGATCTGAAAACTTTCTTACCAATCTGGTACCTGCCAAGTGTAACCCAAACATGCATTGGATCAACATCTGAAATAGTAATATCCGTTATAGTTGCATTTCCGGGGTTTATTCCGTTTGTTACATCTGCCCAGGTTACTCCCCTGTCGAACGTTCTCCAAAGATTATAATTGTTTGCTGTATATATAACATTGGGATCTGAAGCCGAAACTTCCAATGAGAGCATACGTTGGTTAGATTCAGGGTTGTCCATTATTTTTTCCCATGAAGCTCCTCTGTTTTCACTTAGATAAACATCTGCGTATGCACAATAAATTATATCTTCAACAGGATGCATAATAAATGGTGGATTAAAAACAAGTTTGGTTTCTCCCTGGGGGTGTATAGTGTACAATGTTTCTCCGCCATTTATACTCTTACACAATCCAAGCCCATATCCTGAAACAAACATCTTATCAGGATCAGACTGGTCATAAAAATTGTCACCGGCTTCAGAGAGCCAGAGTTCATATACTCCATCTTGATTGAACGAAATAATACCGTTGTCCTGAGGTCCAGCCAAAGCATAGGTGTCATCTGCATAATAAAGTCCAATCCTGTATACCTGGAGTATTCCTAATCCTTCGCTCCTGTCCTGCCAGTCATCAGAACCCGGCTCCAGTTTGTAAATTCCCCCATCGCACCCACTGTATAAAGCCATATTTAACGGGTTGTATTTCAGCACATGCTGATCAGCATGCACATAATCAATTCCCTCACGACCCAACCAGTCACCACTATTATCCCATGTTACACCACCATCTATTGATTTCCAGATATTTGCACCACCGGCATAAAGAATATTCTCATTCTGAGGTGAAGTCGTAAATCCAATCATATAAAAACCAAAACCTCCGTCGTCATGTCCGTCGACATCATATCCTATGAGATTTAACTGTGGATCAGCAATTGGCTCTGTCCACGTGTCACCACCATCTGTTGATTTATAAAAACCGTACATATTGTCATACGTACTGCTGCAAAGTAAATAAATGTATTCAGGGGCAGCCTCTGTTACACTAATACATATTCTGTTTACCTGAGATGGGTCGATATCAAGGTTCGGAACAGTACCAAAAGTAAGGCCGCCATCAGTTGATATAAAAAAGTTTGCATTTCCATATGTATTAAAAGTAGCTGCATAAACTGTACTGTAATCTCCGGGTTTGTATGCTATATCCTTTGTCCACTCATATGTAATCCTATCCCATGTATTACTCCCGTCTTCAGACCTGTAAATTCCAATACTGGTAGCAGCAATCATTATATCTGGATTTTCAGGATTTATGAGTATTTCATTCACGTAGTACCGACTTGAAAGATTCATACTCAAACCTGTTTCATTCCATGTATACCCACCGTCAGTTGATTTCAGTATACCAACACTATAAGTTTCCCACCATGTATCTCTTGTTCCGGTAGCCATAAAGAGAGTATTTTCATCATTGGGATGCACTGCAATATCGCTAACTCCAAGTGTAGGAAGATCATCTGTCAGGTTATTCCATGTTGCTCCGTCATCATAGGTTTTCCATACTCCACCTGAAGGGGTTCCTACCCAGTATATATTATCATTGGTCGGATGAAAAGTAATACAATCAATTCGACCTATTCCTCCGGGTCTGTCATTGGGATAATTATGTGGAACTGTTCTTGGACCCCATTCTGTCCAGTTCGAATATCCACGGCTGTTTCTTGACATTCCGGAAACTTTTCTGGCTTCATCCCAATATATATTTGCAGGAAAATGGCCATCTTCATTTATTCTATTTGTCCAGAAATACTCCCAGCGTCTATACTTTTTAAGACTTCTTTTACTGCTTTCAGGGTTATCGTTCAAGTATTCATTAAAAGCCCTTTCAATTTCAAAATACGAAGGCGATTGATTTCTGTCATCAATATATTTCATCCATGGTTGCGAATGTATTGTTGCTGCTGCAAAAAAAGAGATCAGACAGATTATAATTGATTTTTTCATATCTCTGAATTTTAGTTATTGAAAATCACTGAAGTTTATCAGTTGGAGAAAAATACAGGTGCAACTGCAATACGCAGCTACACCTGATAATAGAGATAGTACGGTTAATTTATAATTATCTTCTTAGTGGTTATTCCTTTATTGGTTACTACTGAGACAAAATAAACTCCAGGAATAAACATTGACATATTGATAACTCTTTCATATTCACTGCTTTTTGCATTCACTATCTGACGATAAACTTCTTTATTACCTGCAGTGTAAACAAAGAAAGTAAATTGTTCACCTGCAGTTAATCCGGCAATATTCATATTAAATATATCTGTTGTTGGATTTGGAAACAGAGTCAGTTTAGGAGAATCCGTTTCTATATTACTAACTCCGGCAACTATACCTAAATAAACATCGTCGTCTGCATCTTCTTCACATGGTTCTATTGGTTCAGCATGTAAATTAAGTGTTACACCTCCGGAGGAAATATCGTTTGATCCGGGGGTATAGATTGCATTTAATAACGTTGGATCACTAAATACTCCATCTCCTGCGGTTGTCCATAAAATACTCTCGTAATGTTCTGCAGTACCCTGAAGAGTATATGATTCTGTTTCCCAGATAGCTCCGTCATCGCCGGCATCGCAGACCGGACTATCGACAATACTTAAATACATACTGTCAGATACTGCGCTTCCCTCGAATCCGATTACATTTAGCACAAGTGTACAACCCCCATCGATCATATCCTGTTCACCTCTTACATATGAAGCATTATATTGATCCTCAAAGAAGAAAAAGCCATCACCCTCGGTAGTCCATAATATCTCCGATACACCGGTTCCGGTACCACTTGTTGCAAAGGCTCCATCAATACATGAGGAAGCATCTTCACCTGCATTACATGTAGGTTCTGATAATTCACCAAGATCGAATGATGCAATCCAGGTTTTCCAACCATTATACCCTGTTGTAAACCAAAATGTAGTATCATCGGCAGGATCAACATTTAGACAGGCATAATCACCCCATCTCCAATGATTCTGGTGTGTAGTTCCGGTTTTTAACTCAATTTCTTCAACAGTCATTTCTCCAAGCACATCACCAGCATGTCGACCGGTATATCTTATTGAAGGAAAAATATCTGTACTGTTTGAAATGGAGTATGCCAATGCAATATCTCCGTTTGCATTTATCGCTGCCGAACCTAACCATCGATGATTATCATCTGGCGAATATGTTCCTTCCTGGTATAACTCCCATACTCCTGAAGATTTTCTAAACTCATACCATCTTGGTGCAGCCCTGGGAACACCACTTCCGGTAGTTACAATTATTGAATGAGTAACAACCATTGATTCATGATCATCAAACTTCCTGTAGGCAAGACGGTTCATAATAAAATTACCCAAACCATCCAGCTTCTGTGAAGAATTGGGTTGCGTTACAAATCCTCCATTACCATTCCATGTATTTGGCAGTTCTGTAAATGAACTTACGTTGATATTAGATCCCAGAGTTAAGGTTGAATTGTCGGGATTATCCCAGTCGACATGAAAATCCCACATATCAACTTCCATAGAACTATTAATATGCATAATCGGACATGGATCTCCTTCGTCAGGAAGATTTTCTCCATCGATATCGGCAGGCATAAATGAGTCCAAAGTAAACTTGCGAAATTCGACCATTGCAGGGTTGGGATCCCCAACAAGCATCTTATCTCTTTCAACTGCAGTGATCGAAGCAGTATAGTGTGATCCAAAGATCAAATTATAAGTAGTGTAATAACCATCACGCCAAACACCAACCTTTGGGTAATCATTCATAGCTGTACCAAATGAAAACGCATAGAGATAATATGATCCGGTTGGGTCGCCGGTTTCTGATACTGCATACAACTCATAGCATTCAGGTCTGTAAAGACTAAACTGTGTTATCACCCATCGATCGGCTTCCTCATCATAAAGAACTATTGGGTCACCATCATTTGTTCCATTCCATGGACCTGGCAGTCCATCCCATAAAGTACTTAAATCTAATGGTCCCAGTATTTTAGTCCCATCTTTATACCAGATATTGTATTTTGAGTTTACTGCCTGTACAAAGTAGTCTTCGCTTACATCACCATCAGTATCAGGAGGGTATGCTCCGGTAAAGCCCTGCCCAGGAAAACCTGCTACCGGGCCTCGACTTCTTGTAGTTCCCATTTTAGTCTGTACCTTTCCAGGTGATCGCATTGGATCGGCATCAGACCATTTATCATAATGTAATTTATTTTTAACCTCTTTAACAACATTGGATTCAGCCCTGTCGGGACTTAAAACAGCTGCCAGCTCAGATAGTGGTGCCGATTTAGCATAAGCCATTGCTTTTGACACCCTAAAAGGTTTAGATTCATCTGTTTGTGCAAAAACAAAATTATGGCACAAAACAATTGTAATAATACTTAATAAAAAACGATTCATGGATTATTGAATTATGTTGTTTAACCTTATATAGCACATCCTGGACCAGGTATGTTAAATAATAGCGGTTTTTACAGTTTTACATAGATTTTCATCATTAAATACAACAAAACCCACTGTGTAAAAACCAATTACATTTCAAAGGTATCTCAATAATCAATTTTGCTGCAAGGTATTTTACCAATGAATAGTTACACTTTCCCAATGTATGATTTCAGCATTTTTTCGGCTTTATCAGAAGTGTAGTTTGATTAGACAACTGAAACCTGCAAGTGGTGTAAAACGCAAATCATCTTTTTTGAATTATATTGCTACTTTTGATGTTACAATAATAAATAATACATAATACTAATCAACCGGTAATCTCTTAAATCATCAAATTATGTGGGAAGAACAATTAAAAGTATACGATGAGCTGGTATCAAAATGTCCACGTTTTGTTCGTAAAGGGAAAACAATGCCATATACATCAGCAAACGGACATATGTTCTCTTTGCTGAACAAAGCAGGACAACTGGGTATTCGTTTTTCAAAAGAAGTACAAAAGAAGTATATTGAGGAGTTTAACACAACTATCTTCAGGTCATACAATTCAATAATGCACGGTTATGTATTGATACCTCAAAATATGCTTAATGACCTTGACAATGTTGCAGTATATTTAAACGAGAGCTTTGATTATGTTATGAGCCTTGAACCTAAGTAAGTCCTGTTATTAACATAATATTACAAAATACAACTACAGCTTATCGATGTTTTGATAATACTGCCATTAAAATTCGATATCTTGAGATCAATTGAGTATTTGATTTTTTTCTTGGATAATATATAAGGTTATCCTTTTCAATATTTATACCATTGTCGACTAATTTATCCATATAATTATTTGTCCAGAATTCATTTTTAGTAGCAAATGATGAACTATATATTATGATTTGAATTTTCGGATTCACATCCTGATATCTTTTCATTAACTCAATTGTAAGATCATCAAGTGTATCCTGAATAGCATGCCTGTGTATTATTAACGAACTTATATTATCATCAATTCGTGAGAATCCTTTAAGTGTGTCTTTTGTAGTAAGTTTTGCACTTTCATCTATGAAATTAATCAGATTGAAGTCAGCAGCGATATCACGAACTCTCTCAGAATCATCTCCACTTTCATCTACTATGTGAACTTTTACTTGTCTATTCCTAAGTTGATTATTTTCTTCTATCAAGCTATTATATTTTACTTGAAGACTGCTTATTTTATTATTCTCTACCTTAAGTCTATGCAATAAGTCTGAATCTATTTTTTCCAGATTACTGGTTTTAATTATAGTTTCATTTGCTGTAAAACCAAGCCCAAATGCTACAATGCAAATTGAAATTAATGATAGCGCCAGATTGTTTTCGATTTTTTGTTTTATACTCATAGTTAGTGATTTAATTAGCTAATGAAGTATTTTAGCTGTGGTTATTGTTGTTATAACATTATTACTATGTTTTGTTTAATATGTACCATTTTCAATACAATGCATCTAAAATGAAATTGCCCGTAAATCCTGGATCATTCTTACCTCTTTAGCTTCTCAATAACCTTTGCATCAACCCAATATATATCTTCACTACCTGAGTAAAAAAAGTACTTTCCATCCCTTGTAACAAAAGGACAAAATTCATGATTATCAGTATTTATTACCTCACCCATATTAATAGCTTTTGACCAACTATTATCATTGTTTTTAAAACTAATATACAGATCACCTTCTCCGTATCCTCCCTGTCGTGTGGAACAGAAAATAATATATGACTCATCAGGAGCAATATAAGCATCGCATTCAAAAGATCTGGAGTTTATGGAGTCACTCATCCGCACTGGTGTCTGGAATTTTCCTCCTTTAAATTCCGAATAATATATATCAAAATCCCAGCTATCTTCTTCGGTAGTATGTATTTTGGAGGCATAATATAATGTTTCCTTTTCCGATATGGATATGTAAAATTCATCTGTTGTTGAATTAACTGCTTCACCCGCATTAACAGGTTCGGACCATCCAAAATCTGTTTTCCGAACATACCACAAATCAATGTCTTTAGGGTCATCCCGTCCGTTTTCAGGTCTGTTGGAAATAAAGTACAACCTGTTTCCATCACTTGAAATGTATGGATCATTATAACTATACTTGGCATCTAACTCAAGTCTTTTGGGGTTAGTCCATTTTCCATCATGATACTCTGTATAACGTATTTCTGCTTTCCAGTCTTTGCTAAGCCTTACAGCATAATAAAATGTATCTGAAGTGATGGAAAAAGCAGATCCAAACTCATATTCATAATCTGTTGATATAGTACCTGGAGCAAATACCTCCGGTGTTAATCCCGGTGGTGACTGATTAATATACTTTTGTGAATCATACTCCTGACCAATAAGTATAAAGGTTAGGAAAATGCTTAAGGTGGTTGCTAAAAATACCTTTTTCATAATTTTGAATTCTGTCAATTATTTTATTGGTTTAAGAACATTTTTTGATTAAACAATTTCTATAATTAATATTTCAAAAATCCGGCAGTAAGTATCCTACCAGAAAATAAACAGGATCGATTATATCCAGATATTATCATTTCATGTTTATTAACCTGAGTTCGGATTTTCATCGAATAGTAAGAATATTGTCAATTATCAGTATGTTACATGTTCTGAATTTATCTTTAATTAGTTCTTCTTTTAATTTTTCATTCTTAAACATATTTGCTTTCATCCTATAGAAACTGAAGTCTATATATCCCGGTGTGATTATTAACAGGAATAGCATCATAGTTTAATTAAATATTAAACAGATACAAACCTCCGGACTGACTTCCTCTATTCATAAACTGAAAAGACGTTGAGAATTTTCCTCATAAAATATCAGATGCTTCATTCTAGATCGTTACCAATTTTGTCTCTGTCAGTTTCATGTTATTATGTTATGTGCTACAAGAAATCGCTTCTTACAGACTCGAATTATATTATATAAAAATAGCACATTGTTTTATATCTGGTGACAAAATGTGATCAAATAATTAAACCAGGAGGGACAATGTTATAATACAACTACATTTTCGTGTTCAATATCTTAGTAAGTACAAAGTACGATTTCAAATGTGCAGTTAATTAATATTACTCAAACTTAATACCCTCAAAAGTGCATTCATAAATATTTGAGTAATATCGTATCTTTACAAGTTGTTCGATTTATAATTATCAGTTATGAAAAATATATTAATCATATTCTTATCCTGTTTAGTAATTATTGCCTGTGATAACAAACAAGAAGTAGGCTCAGTTAATCCTGAACAATGGGACAAGAGAGCAGTAGGCTACAAATTAGGAGACTCACTAAGTACAGGAGAAACATATCTGGCAGTATATTCACAGATTTATGGTATGACTGATCAGAGGACACATGATTTAACAGCTACAATCAGTATGAGAAACACAAACAGATACGATTCTGTTTTTATTATTAAGTCTGAGTATTTCAATACCAAAGGTGATTTAATCAGATCATATTTTGATAAACCAATATACCTCGGCCCAATGGAGACTGTGGAAATTATTATCAACAAAATTGATCGGGAAGGTGGAACCGGAGGTAATTTCATGTTTGAATGGAAAACAAAACACACATCCAATGAGCCTTTATTTGAATGTGTAATGATATCAACATCAGGACAACAGGGCATTTCATTCACAACACAGGGAATAAAACTAAAATAATACAAGAGTAATATAAAGTATGCTTAAATTGAATGATTCAATGTTTCAGTTAACCTATTAACGGAATATAATATATTAAGAGATGAAACCTTAATTTCTAAAACACACTATCAATTTCTAAAGATTAATTCAGCAGCTGGAGCCTCAGAACAGGGATGTTTTCTTGCTGATCCTACATTGCCAAAGTCTGTCATGGGAGATTTTCACAAGAAATAAACAAATTTGTTTATTTTTGCACATTTCATATCTTCATAAAAAAATAAATATGATACCGGAAATCGATAAAATAAAAGGAATTCATCCGGGAGCTGTTTTAAGACGAGAATTAAAGCATAGAAGGATAAAAGGAAAAGATTTTGCAGCTAGGATAAATGAACATGCTCAAACAATAAGTGCTATACTTAATGAAAGAAGAAATATTAATCCAAAACTTTCTATAAAGCTGGGACAAGAACTCGGAGTAGATAATGACTATTTTGAGATATTACAGGCTTATCATAATGTTAAAATAGCAGAATCAGATGTTGTACATCGTAAGACTCCAAATCTGAAAAATTTCAGAAAAACTTTGTTTTGGGATACTAAATACGATAAGATTGATTGGATTAAGAACCGAAGAGCTATAATCAAAAGAGTGCTTGAGAGGGGGAATGAAAAAGAAATACTCGAACTTCTAGACTTCTATGGAAAGGAACTAATAAGAAAAGAAATGAGGTCAATTGACAAGAATTTCTTACCATCACTAATCAGTAATATGAATAAGTACATTAATGTAAACGAAATTATTTAAAAATACAGTATC
>JANQGJ010000033.1 GCA_028277395.1 Bacteroidales bacterium
GGAAAGATATAATATTGTATTTGCCAGCCTTCCGTTCATGTGTTTATGAGTTGTAATTTTAAGACGGTTATAAAAGTTTATATGGGCGTTGTTGAGGTAGCCAATTAACTCAAGAGCAAATTCTGCATTGTCAAGTATCAATTTCTTGAACTCAGCTATGTCAATATAATGTGCTGTCGTATCTTCCAGGGCAGTAACGCTGAAATGGTGCTTATAATCAGTAAAAAAACCTGGCCCGCCAATTATTTGCCCGGGTTTAATTATTCGTAGTACAATATTTCGGTTCGATCCATCTTCCAGGTAAACTTTTGCCATGCCTTTTTCTATTACGATTATATGAGGCATTGGTGCACCCTGCTTAAAAATGTTTTCACCTTTATTGAAACTTACCGAATACCGGATCTTTTGAATGTGATTGATTTGTTCAGGGGTAAGAAATTTTAAAATATTTCCACCTGTTTCAAAATAATTATAGTCAGATTGATCGTCGTCTCTAGTCATTTGTAGTATAGTATAGTTGTTTGATGTCATTAGTTTTTTTGATGGACCTCAGCTCTGCAATTGCATATTTTACTAAAGTCAGATGATATATATCAACATCAAATCAGTTTAAAAAGTCTCAATGCAATTATTATATCACTTTTCAAAGATAAAAAAAAAGGCTTCTGTTTCGTAGATTTGTTAAAACATAACAATTAACAATAAATATCGGTAATCATGAAAAAGAATTATTTTAGTTACTTACTTGTGCTTCTTGTTTTCATACTGGGTACTGTTGTATCATGTACGAAAGAAGGGCCAGCAGGTCCGGCTGGAAAGGACGGGACAGATGGTATTGATGGTACAAATGGTACTGACGGTACAGCTACATGTATTGAGTGTCATGATGCGAACCAGACTCTCGGAATAAAACAGTTTCAGTGGGAAAGTTCAATGCATGCTGCGGGAACGGCTCTGGCTCGTTCCAGTATATCAAGTTGCGCCGGATGTCATTCACAGCAGGGATTTATTCAAACGGATGGTAATAACCCGTTAACAGAAGATGAATGGAAAGGTGTTGATGATCCAATTGTTATTAACTGTTATGCCTGTCATCCAATTCATGAAACCTATACACATGAAGATGTTGTGGCACTTCTATTCCCTGATCAGCCAAACTGGGCTGTAACTCATGATAAAGAGGTGGATATGGATCTTGGAAAGGGAAATACATGTGCTCATTGTCATCAGTCAAGAAAGAGAACACCGGTTGTTGACATGAATGACCTAACAATAATGTACACAGATATTTCAACTCATTATGGACCTCATTACAGTTCACAGGCTAACTTAATGGGTGCTTTTGGTGCCTACGAATTTGAAGGATCAACAGCATATCCTGATTTTAACGGACATCTAGGCGCTGAAAATGGATGTGTATCATGTCATATGGGATTTACCACTGCCAGTGGTTCAGGTGGTCATAACATGCATATTGATGCCGGAAGTGACCTTGAGAAAGCATGTGCACAATGTCATAGTGAAGGTGCGGGAGCAGAAGATAAATATAATGAATACTATCCGGTATATTTTGCTACCATTGATCATGATGGTGAGCATCCTACATTAAATACCACTTCATATTACACATTACTTGGGGATCTGCTCACAGAACATGGTGTTTACACAAAAGTGGTAGACAGTGTTGATGGATATCCTGAAGCTGTTCATTACAATATAAATGGTGGACTTGAGATCAATGGTACTTTGCTTGCCGCATTATTTAATCACAGATATTTATACCAGGATCATAGCCATGGCATGCATAATCCAAGTTACTCAAAGGCATTATTGAAAAACTCACTTGAAGCAGTAGAAGCACTTAATTAAATATTTAAACTCATTATCAAAAAAGACCTTATGTTTTTCATTGGGTCTTTTTTTTGTCCATTTCGTAAGTCTAAATGGAAATATTCCATTAAATAAAATTTGTAGGGTAAACAGTTACAATATAATTTAATTGATATACTATCAGCCATTTTCACTTATATCTTCAAGAAGAGACCAGTTCAATACATTTATAGTTTTTTTTGAATATTCTATTATCCCTTCACGTTTGAAATCATTAAGAATTCTTATTGTTGAATCCCTTCCAATACCACAAAGATCAGCTATGTCAGAGCTGGAAAGATCAAGTGTAAACGGATTAGTACGATATATTTCTTTACCGAGGTAAATAATTGTTTCAGCTAACTTACCCGTATTATTCTTTCGAACAAGATTATGTATCTTTTCTGTAATTTCAAGTAATGAGCTGTTAATCAAACTTATGTATTCAAATGCAAATTCACTGTTTGATGCCATAATATTTTTGAATACTTCGGATTCGATCATACAAACAGAACTTTCTTTAAGTGCCTTGATTGAAAAATGGTGTCGGTCATCGCTAAAAACTCCGGGTGAAACAAAAAAGTCATTTGCTTTGATCAGCTTAATAATTTTATTTCTCCCTTTATGATCCTCAATATATAATTTTGCCAGCCCTGCATTAAATGATATAACATGGCTGCTTTGAGTTCCACTTTTGTGAATCAGTTCCCCCTGTTTAAAGACTACCTTGGTACGATTACAATCTATGGAATATAATTCGTCTTGTGTAAGTAGATTGAATATTGGAGCTTTTCTTAAACAATTTAGGCAATCTACATTAGTGTTATCCTCCTTTACATCAGCCATCACTTGTTTTTTTACAAAGCAAATATAGCTTTTTGTACAAACTTTTCCGAATGGCATTTGAATCATCACTGATGATCAGGTTGTTTTACCTAATCTTAACTGATGTTCAGGAAGTTAATTAAAACATGAATTACTTTAAGATCATTAAAACTCGTCTTCTTCAATCAGGTCAATTGAACCATTCTGATGTTCACGATCATATTTCTCACAATCAAACTCAATCATAACATCTTTTAAAGGTTCTTCAAATTCACCCTGACTAATTCCCAGAGACGGATCTGCATATACTTTGTTCATGTAAATTGCCCAAATAGGTAATGCCATATTCGCACCCTGACCTAAGCCAATGGTTCTGAAGTGAACACTTCTGTCTTCAGCTCCAACCCACACTCCTGTTGTCAGATCCGGTGTTATACCCATAAACCAGCCATCAGACTGATTTTGGGTTGTGCCGGTTTTTCCGGCGATAGGATTATGGAATCCATATTTCCATCTAAGGCGTACTCCTGTTCCGCTTTCAACAACCCCTTCCATGAGTTTCAGCATTTTGTATGCTGTAACCTCATTCATTGCTTCCGTTTTCTCTGGTACAAACCTTTCCATCAGGTTACCATTTTTATCTTCGATTTTAGTAATAAATGTTGGTGTTACATAAACACCTTTGTTGGCAAAGGTATTCATTGCGCCAACCATTTCGTATAGTGACAGATCAGGAGTTCCCAAAGCAATGGAGGGTACGGCAGGTATATCCGATTTAACTCCCATTTTGCGAGCCATCTGACGTACTGACTGTGCTGAAAAAAGACTTATCAGGTGTGCAGATATCCAGTTATTGGAATTAGCAAGAGCCCATTTAAGTGTTACTTCCTCTCCAATCCTGTCTCTTCCTGAGTTTCTTGGCGTCCAGAAAGTTCCATCATCAAGTTCTACACTATATGAAATATTTGAAACTTTATAACATGGTGAATATTCTCCTTCCTGCATTGCAAGGGTATATAAAAATGGTTTGAATGTTGATCCCACCTGTCGTTTTCCCTGTACCACATGGTCAAATTTGAAATACTGGTAATCTATTCCTCCTACCATAGCACGGACAAACCCTGTCCTTGATTCCATTGATAACAATCCCGCCTGTAATATATGTTTGTAGTATTTAATCGAATCCATTGGTGTCATAATGGTATCAATGGTCCCGTTCCAGCTAAAAATTCTCATTTCAGTTGGTTGCTGGAAACTCATCAGAATAGAATCCATAGGAACACCTGCATTTCTCAACCTTCTGTATCTTTCACTTCTCTTAACAGCAAGAAGCATTATTCTTTCTACAGCTTCCTCAGCTTCATCTTCTTCAAAATCAAAAGGGCCATATGTATAACCCTTCCAGTGATCATAGAATGCCGGTTGAAGGTCAAGAGATAAGTGTTCCCTGACCGCTTCTTCAGCATACCTTTGCATTCTTGAATCAATGGTTGTATATATTTTTAAACCGTCTTTATACAGATTGTACGGAGAACCATCCGGTTTAAAGTGATTTTTACACCATTTTTTTAATTCCCCTCTTAAATATTCTCGTAAATATGTGGCTAAACCCTGGTTATGATCGCGCATTGAGTATTTTGAAACACCCAGTGGAAGTTGTTTTACTGAATCATAAACATCCTTATCAATGAATCCATATTTATGCATCTGACTCAGAACAAGGTTTCTTCTTTTCAATGACCTTTCGGGATTGGATATTGGACTATATCTTGTGGGAGCATTAACAACTCCTGCCATAAGTGCTGCCTGTTGCAGATTCAGGGAGTCGGGAGTACAATCGAAGAATGTTGCCGACGCAGATTTGATACCAAAAGAGTTATGACCATATGCCACTGTATTTAAGTACATGGCAATTATCTCCTCCTTTGAGTAATATCTTTCAAGTTTAAGTGCCGTAATCCATTCCTGAAATTTCCTGAGTACCAGTTGAGGTTTTGTTAATCTTCCCCTGGGAAACAGATTTTTTGCCAGTTGTTGTGTGAGGGTACTTCCCCCTCCCTTATGTGTTCCTGTTAAAACTCCGTAAGCAACCCTTATTAATGCTTTTTCATCTATTCCTGAATGTTTTTCAAACCTTATATCTTCAATTGCCAACAGAGCATTGATAAGATTTGGAGAGATGTCCCTGTAGTTTATATTCGATCTGTTCTCGATGAAATAAGTTCCCAACAGCATACCATCAGAAGAATATACTTCAGAAGCAAGATTACTTTCCGGATTTTCAAGTTCTTCGAAAGTTGGCATTTCGCCAAACCATTCAGCAGTTATTCCATAAAAGAAAACAATAAACATTAACAGAAATAAGGTCCAGATGAACCATAACTTGAATATATAATTGAAGAATTTCTTATTTACAGGTTCCGACTTTTCCATTTTTTTGATCTTAAGAATAGATACCCTGTGGTATGAGTTATAATCAGTTTTTAACTATTATTAATCCAATATCTTTAACATTTTTAAGAGTGTCAACACGCATGGCCTGTTGAATTCTGAATTTGTAATTACCGGACAGAGGAAAACGAAGACCTTTTTTTAAAAAGATTTCATTCTCTTTTACTTCCCCCCATCCTTTTCCTAACCATCTGCCTTCGTTATTAGCAAGTATAAACTCAATTGTATCTTTAGTAATGTTTCCGTTGGGAAATTCAGTGTATAAGAAAACATAAAGGTTGCTGTACCTGTATTTTATCGTATTTCTTATATTAATTCCAAAATCATATACAGAAATTGAATCATTAATATTTACTGTAAAAGGAATAGCATTATCCTTATACCAGCCATAGTCGGGCAGCTCAACATTTTCCCTGTAGGTTATATCCGACATGCAGGAAAACAGAAGAGTTAACATAAAAATAATTATAACCTTAATTCCGGATGCTGTATATGACATGAGTTTATCCTCTTAATTAATAATGGGAATTTTAATTAATTATTATAATGCATCAAAAAAAGCTCTAAATGTAACCAGTAAGATCTTTAGATGAACCATCGTCAATATTGTCAACATGTGTATTTACTTCTGCAAATTTTTCCAGTTCAGCAGGGAACTTACCTTTCTTATTTAACTTAATAATATATTTTACTTTGGAAACCGGGATAGCCATCATATTATTCGAATCACCTGAATATGCATACCACATTGTTTTCTTAAAAACCTCACTCTTAATGTAATAAGCTGTTCCCTTTTTAGTTTTCAACGGTACAGAACTGTCTGGAAAATCCTGAAGTGTTTCAATATAATCATCAACCTCATAGTTTAAACAGCACTTTAGCTTACCACACTGGCCTGCAAGCTTTTGGGGATTTAATGAAAGTTGCTGAATACGGGCTGAGTTTGTTGAAACGCTGCTGAAACTGCTCATATATGATGAACAACAAAGCTCTCTTCCACATGGACCAATTCCGCCAACTTTTGCAGCCTCCTGTCTTACTCCTATTTGCTTCATCTCAATCCTGACCTTAAATGCATCGGCCAGTTTTCTTATTAACTCCCTGAAATCTACTCTGTCGTTTGCAGTATAATAAAAAATGGCTTTTGTTTTATCACCCTGGTATTCAACATCATTGATTTTCATTTCGAGGTTCAGCCCGGCAGCAATTGTTCGTGATCTAAGCATTGTGCCATTTTCAATGTCGATAACCTCAAGCCATTTCTCAATATCGGCACTTCTTGCATGGCGGAATACACGTTTTAATCCTGATTTATTGGTGCTTCCCAGCTTTCTCTTCATCTGTATATCAACCAGTTCGCCGGCAAGGCTAACAATTCCAATGTCATGTCCCGGAGAAGCTTCTACTGCAACAATTTCACCTTTTTTAAGATCCATTTCACCGGGAAATGTGTAGAAATCTTTTCTTCCGTTTTTAAACCTTACCTCAACTGCTCCAATTTGCGATTTGGCCGCAGGATTATTATGCTCTGTCAACCAGTCGTGCGCACTAAGTTTACAGCACCTTAATTGATTTACGAAAAGATCTTCGGGTTTACTGCCACTAACTGCACAACAACCACGAGATCGTTTTATATTATTTTGATGAGAAATATTCTCTTTTATATCTTCTTTTTCCATCTCCCTGTTCTATCTTCTATCCCTAATTAATTCGCACAAAGGTAATCATAAAGTTTGTTTTAAATAAAATAGTGAACATTAGATTGAACTTTAATATTAAGGCACTGATAAAATGACTTATAAACCGGAATGTTTCAGTGATTATTTCAAATATGTAATACTGTACGTATTATCAAGAATATTCCAAATGCTACAATTGCAATTCCCGCGATTTTATTGATCAAAATCAGGAATTTGTCAGTTATTATTTTCTTCAGTTTACTGGCTGTAAATGTTTTTATGATATCAGTAAGTAACACAACAGATAATGTACCTGAAAAGAAAATAACTAAACTTGCAGTATCAGCATTATACCTGGCTGTTATACCAACAATAATACTCAACCAGAAGATCCAGACAAACGGGTTAACAGCATTTAAAAGAAAACCTTTAACAATATAAATAACCGGATGCGGTGCTTTTATTTCAGATTTTTCATCTTTACTCTCTATCTCTGTTTTTTTAAGGTAAGTAACAACACCAAAAATAATGAGCAGAATTCCACCAAATACCCCAATAATATTGTAATTATTTATATTACTCATTACACTTGTTGTACCCAAAAGAGAAATTGCTACAATAACAAGGTCGTTAAGAAAAATCCCGAATGCCAGCAATATTCCGGGAAATAATCCTCTGTATATACCGGTTTGGATCAATGCAAAAAAAGCCGGACCAAAACCGAAAAGAAAGGCTAAGGAAAAACCAAGTATTGTTCCTTCTATAAATACACCCATCAGGTTTATTCTAAGTCATCAATCAGTTTTTTCTTCTTAAGATATGCTTCCCATTCGTCAATGCGTGAGTTTTTTAATACCCTGGGGAATTTATTAGCACTACCTTCCTTACCTGTTTCTTTCATGTAATCATAAAAAACCTTTGAAGGAAGTACAGTTACACATACATCTTTTATGGCTTCCATTCTTTCAACCCGGTAGTCATCATTCAGATTTTTCAGGTTTTCATCAATAATTTTCGCGGCAACATCACTGTTCAGCTCGTCATCAGTTCCGATATACCATCTGTGTGCAAACAAACTTCCATGTCTGACTCCGGCTACGGTAAATTCTTTGATTTCTACATCCAATTCATCCTGAAGCAGTTCCATTGCCCGGTTCATGTTTTCCTGAGAAAGATGCTCTCCGCATATACTGATGAAATGTTTTGTGCGCCCGGTAATAATTATCTCACATTTTGCTTTATCCACAAATTTTATGGTATCACCTAAGAGGTAACGCCAGGCACCTGCGTTAGTTGACATTAATAATGCGTATTCAACTCCTTCTTCAACATCTTCAATTGTGAGGGTCTGAGGTTTTTCACGAAAATTACCTTCCTCGTCGAAATTTTCGCTGTTAAAGGGGACAAATTCATAATAAATACCATTATCAAGTACAATTTCCATCCCTTTAGTATCCTTTCCGTTTTGGAAAGCAACATATCCTTCCGATGCAAGATACGACTCATTATACAACAATGGCTTTGCAACAAGTTTCTCAAAACTTTTTACATATGGTTTAAATGATACACCACTATGAACATAAACAGCAAGATTCGGCCAAATATCATGTATGGAATTAACATTATATTCCTTTATGATCCTTTCCATAAGGATTTGAACCCAGGCAGGAACTCCAACAATTATTCCTATGTCCCAGGTAGGTGCTTTTTTAACCATCTCACTGAGTTTTGTAGCCCAGTCAGCCGTTTTTGATATTCTTCTTCCGGGGCGGTAAAAATGCTGAAACCAGAATGGAATATTACCGGCAGTTATCCCTGACAGATCTCCTTCATAATAAGTGCCGTTGTATTGCAGGTGAGTACTTCCACCTATCATGAGAATTCCCTTTTCGTAAAATTCCAAAGGAAAATCGTATTTAGTAGTAGATATTAGCTGCCGTAGTGTAACCTGTTTAATACCTTTTAACATATCGCTTGTTATGGGTATATACTTGCTGGATGCTTCTGATGTACCGGAACTTAAAGCAAAGTACTTAACACGACCTGGCCATGTAACATATGATTCGCCATTTAATGCCCTGTACCACCATCTTTTATACATTGATTGATAATCATGAACAGGAACAGTTTCGGCAAAAGCCTTGATTACATTATCTGAAGAAAGAAGCTTTGAAAACTTGTAATGTTCACCGATTGCCGTAAACTGCGATTTTCGTAACAGCTTTACAAGCTCTCTTTTTTGAGATACAACAGGATTGCTTTTTCTCCGTTGTTTTTCAACCGGAAGGTTTCTTAACTCAAAAGCTTTTTTAATAATACTACCAAGTATTGGCATAATTGCGAAAAATTAGAAGCCAACAAATTTATTAAAAATTTGCTACAACAAACCTAATTCCAATTTTGCTTCTTCAGTCATCATATCCTGATTCCAGGGTGGGTCAAAAGTTATTTCAACCTCCGATTCAGTTACTCCATCAAGATATCCAACCTCTTCTTTTACCTGAGCCGGCATACTTTCGGCAACAGGGCAATTAGGTGAAGTCAAAGTCATAAGCACTTTGGCATTTCCTGTTTCGGTAATACTTATCTCATAGATCAAACCCAGATCATAGATATTTACCGGTATCTCAGGATCATATATGTTTTTAAGAACAACAATTATTTTTTCTTCCAGATTGCGGATTTCTTCTTTGTTCATTTTTTTGTTATTGAGAAATAATGGTTATTTAACTTTCTGACTTAAGTTTAAGTGCGCGCGCGTAAAGTTGGATTTGTTTGACCATTGAAACTAACCCATTTGCCCTTGTCGGTGATAAATGAGCTTTTAAGCCTATCTCATCAAGAAAACTAAAATCAGCGTTTATAATGTCGTCATACTTTTCTCCTGACAGGACCCTTATTAGTAAGGAAATAATTCCTTTTGTAATGACCGCATCACTATCAGCAGTATAAATAATCGTGCCGTTTTCATCCTGCGCATGTAGCCAAACCCTTGATTGACAACCTGAAATCAGGTGGGTTTCTGTTTTAAACTTCTCATCAATAACAGGAAGTTCTTTTCCCAATTCAATAAGATATGAATATTTATCCATCCAGTCGTCAAAAACCGAGAATTCATCTACAATCGATTCTGCTTTTTCTTTTACACTCATAGTTTTTACCTAATTAATTATCATACTAACGGCTTTTCTTAATGCTTTTACGAAAATATCAATTTCATCTTTGGTGTTGTACAATGCAAAGGATGCACGCAATGTGCCGGAAATATTAAGATGATCCATAAGGGGTTGGGCACAATGGTTGCCAGTTCTTATTGCAATTCCCATTTGATCAAGCAATGTTCCCAGATCGAATGGATGAACCCCCTCAATTATCAGTGAAAGTACTGCAGTTTTATTTACGGATTCTCCAATTATTTTAACACCGGCAATCTT
This sequence comes from Bacteroidales bacterium, assembly GCA_028277395.1. Classification (GTDB taxonomy): domain Bacteria; phylum Bacteroidota; class Bacteroidia; order Bacteroidales; family F082. The sequence goes on from JANQGJ010000033.1 coordinate 10,259, forward strand.
TTTAACTTCACAGGATGCATATTCCAAAAGTTCGTCCTCATAAGCTTTGATGTTCTCAATTCCCAGATCCTCAATATATCTCAAACCGGCTTCCATACCCAGAACACCTGCTACGTCGGGAGTTCCGGCTTCAAATTTATATGGCAGATCGTTAAATGTTGTTTTCGTAAAACTAACATCTTTGATCATTTCTCCTCCATATTGATATGGAGTTAGTTTGTTTAGCCATTCTTCTTTACCATATAATACCCCCATTCCCATTGGACCGTATGCCTTGTGAGCCGAAAAAGCATAAAAATCACAATCAATCTCCTGCATATCAATATTCACATGTGCAATAGCCTGTGCTCCGTCAATTAATACGGGAATACCATGAGCATGGGCTATTTCAACAATCTCTTTCACCGGGTTTATGGTTCCAAGAACATTTGAAATATGAGCAATTGTAATCAGCCTGGTTTTATTTGAAATTAGCTCTGTTAATTTACTCAAATCGATGGTGCCATCTTTTTCAAGGTCTACATGTTTAAGATGTGCACCATTATTTATACATAACTGCTGCCATGGAACAAAGTTGGAATGATGTTCCATTGCCGTTGTAATAATTTCGTCACCTGAAGAAATTATTTTACTGAATGATGATGCAACAAGGTTAATTGATTCTGTAGTTCCCTTGGTAAATATTATTTCCTTATGACTTGCTGAATTCACAAATCCGGCTATGTAACTACGGGCATTTTCAAAATGATCTGTTGATATCTGACTCAGATAATGAGTCCCGCGGTGAACGTTACTGTTTTCTGTTTTGTAATATTCAGATATCCTGTTGATTACCGATAATGGTTTTTGAGTTGTAGCACCATTATCGAAATAAACCAGAGGTTTGTTGTAAATGTTTTCAGATAATATTGGAAAATCAGAGCGGATTTTTGATATATCTATTGACATATTTCTAGATTTTACTCATATCAATTTCAAACTCAACAGGTAAATCCGGTGTAGAACATTGTAATATGCATTTATCACAAATAGACAAATCTCCTCTAAGTCGTTTTTTTACCATATCATCAACACTGTTTCGTAATGCATCAATACCAATTTTATTGGTTACTTCCGTAACGAAAGCATACATGAGCAACAATTTTGCATCACTTTCTTTTATTCCACGTTGCATAAGATAAAACAGTGCATCATTATCCAGTTGACCGACAGTTGCACCATGACTACACTTCACATCGTCAGCATAAATTTCAAGGAAAGGCATTGTATCTATAGAGGCAGTAGATGTCATCAGTATATTTGCATTTTTCTGAAAGGCCATAGTTTGCTGGGCATCTCGTGCTACATAGATGTATCCGTTGAATACACCTGAAGCATGATCATCAAGAACACCTTTGAACAGTTCACTACTGGTACAATTTGGAGCTGAATGTATAACCTTAACCTGATTGTCAACATGTTGTTTGTCATCCATAAGATACATACCGCTTATATCGGCATTTGCACCTTCTTCGGTCAGATCAATTGTAAACTCATTTCTGATTATACCACCATTAAAAGTAAGTACATTTACGTTTAAATTGCTATTAGCATCCTGCTTTACAAAAGTTGAATTAACAAGTGTTGTGTTATTATTTAAGTTCTGAAGCTTATACAAATCCAGTTGCGCATCTTTTTTCAGAAAGATTTCAGTATTTGTGGCAAGCAATCCTTTGTGTTGATTGATGGAATCATCGCAATGTAAAAAGGAAAGCCGGCTGTTTTCTCCAAGAATAATAAGATTTCTGGTGTTGATCATGATATTATCATCACGATTTACCATTTTTATTAATTGAACAGCTTTGTCAGATTTTACATTATCCGGAACATAAATAAACAAGCCATCGGTGAAAATAGCTGCATTTATAGCATTAAACCCATGACTGTCAGGACGTGCTATCTCATTATAGTAATCATCAAACAAATCCGGATATTTTTGCTGTGCAACTGCTAAGCTTCCAACAATAATTCCATTATCAAGTGTCTGAAGTACTTTGTCAGGAGTACTATAATACCAGCCGTTCAACAATGCAAAAACGTTTGTGTCAAATCCATGTACAGAGCAGTGAAATATTTCATTTATCTGTTTATCGAATTTCGGTTTATTATCGCCAATTAAATAATTTTCTTTGTAATCTTTAGTAATATTTGTACTTCGCCATTGCTCTATGACAGGTGTTGGTAATCCGGTTTTGTCAAAAATATTATAACCATTCAACCTGCTGTTGGTTACTTTTTTATGTTCAATGGCATTACTTCCGCTCTTCGCATGATTTAACGGTTTGGTTTTATCCATATAACTGTTCTTCAATGAAGTTTCGAGTGGAAATATTTTATTTTTATTATCGCTCATAGTATTTTCTTCTACCCGTTTTGTACATGCTCTTTTATCCAGTCGTAACCTTTTTCTTCAAGTTCATTTGCCAGACCTTTTCCACCTGATTTTACTATTTTGCCATCATACATTACGTGAACGAAATCGGGTACAATGTAGTCAAGAAGACGCTGGTAGTGTGTGATTACCACAAATGCATTATTCTCTGACCTTAAAGCATTAACACCGTTGGCAACTACTTTAAGTGCATCAATATCAAGCCCGGAGTCGGTTTCATCCAAAACAGCAAATGTAGGTTCCAGCATAGCCATCTGAAATATCTCATTTTTCTTTTTTTCACCACCTGAAAAACCTTCATTAACTGATCTGTTTGTTAACTTTGATTGAATGTCAACAAGCTTTTTCTTTTCTTCCATTTTTTTCAGGAATTCACCGGCAGCTATAGGTTGTTCACCTCTGTATTCCCGTTGTGCATTTATAGCAGTTCGCATGAAATTAGTAATACTAACACCAGGAATCTCCACAGGATATTGAAAACTAAGGAAAATACCTTCATTAGCTCTTATGTCAGGTGATAATTCGCTTATATCCTGACCTTTGTAAATTATTTCACCTGAAGTAATATCATATCCTTCACGTCCGGTAATGGCAGCTGCCAATGTACTTTTTCCGGTACCGTTAGGGCCCATAATAGCATGAACCTCTCCATTGTTCACTCCCAGGTTACATCCCTTAAGGATTTCTTTTCCATCTATGGAAACATGTAAATCTTTTATATTTAGTAACATATTATTCTGTTGTTTGCTTCTGTCGAAATAATTCGATTATAAATTTTAAATTACTCAGTTTTATCCAACGCTACCTTCCAGTGTTATTGCTAAAAGTTTTTGAGCTTCTACGGCAAATTCCATTGGTAATTTGTTGAGTACTTCTTTTGCATATCCGTTTACGATCAGCCCTATTGACTTTTCAGTGTCAATACCTCTTTGCTGGCAGTAAAACAGTTGATCTTCAGAAATTTTGGAGGTGGTTGCCTCATGTTCAACAACTGAAGTACTATTGCTGTTTTTTATATACGGAAAAGTGTGTGCACCGCATTTATCACCAAGTAACAATGAATCACATTGAGAAAAATTACGAGCATTCTCAGCTTTTTTTGAAACTCTTACAAGACCACGATAGCTATTATTACTTTTACCCGCAGATATGCCCTTTGATATGATGGTACTCCTGGTATTCTTACCAATATGTATCATTTTTGTACCCGTATCAGCCTGCTGATAGTTATTGGTAACTGCCACCGAATAAAATTCACCGATCGAATTATCACCCAATAAAGTGCAACTGGGATATTTCCACGTAATTGCAGATCCGGTTTCAACCTGAGTCCAGCTGATCTTAGAGTTATTACCCTTGCACAGTCCGCGTTTCGTTACAAAGTTGTAAATACCACCTTTACCATCTTTATCACCCGGGTACCAGTTTTGAACAGTTGAATATTTTACTTCTGCATCATCATGTGTGATTATTTCAACAATGGCAGCATGGAGTTGATTTTCATCACGTTGAGGAGCTGTACATCCTTCAAGATAACTAACGTATGCACCTTCATCAGCAACTAATAATGTGCGCTCAAACTGACCTGTGTTTGCAGCGTTAATTCTGAAATATGTGCTTAACTCAATAGGACATCTTACACCTTTTGGTATATAGCAGAATGAGCCATCGCTGAAAACTGCCGAGTTTAATGCAGCAAAATAATTATCTGTGTGTGGGACAACTGTTCCAAGGTATTCTCTCACCAGTTCAGGGTGATCCTGAACAGCTTCGCTGAACGAACAAAATATAATACCATGTTTTGCCAAAGTATCCTGAAACGTAGTTTTAACTGATACGCTATCCACAACAGCATCAACAGCTACTCCGGTAAGCATTTTTTGTTCTTCAAGAGAGATTCCGAGTTTATTAAAGGTTTCAAGTAATTCGGGATCCACTTCATCCAGACTTTCCGCCTGTTTTTTTTGCTTGGGAGCTGCATAATAAATTATATCCTGGTAATCTATTGGAGGATGGTTAAGCAATGCCCAGTTGGGTTCCTCAATAGTTTGCCAGTATCTAAAGGCTTTTAAACGGAATTCCAGTAACCATTCCGGTTCATTTTTTTTCTTTGAAATAAATCTGATTGTATCTTCGTTTAGTCCCTTAGGAGCAGTCTCAGTTTCTATATCTGTATAGAAGCCATACTTATATTCACTGGTTGTAACCTCATCCAGTATATTCTCATTTTCCTTTTCTTCCTTCATCTGATTCCTATTTAGAATAAATATAAATAAGACTGCAAAATTAATAAATTTACTCATACTTAATTAATTAATATTTGCACTAAATCATAATTATTATTTTTGTTGTTAAGCAGTTGTTGTTTTATTTTGATTTTAATGTAAAAGGTTAATTTTATGGAAGATAAACAGGATGAAATGAAACTTAAATCACAGGTTTTAACAGTATTGAAAAATGGTAAATTTTGTCATTTGAGTATGGCTGTTAACAATGAACCTTATTGTGTTACGGTTAATTTTGGTTATGATGATGATTTCCTTTACTTTCATTCTTCACGAAAAGGAAGGAAAGTTGATATGATCACTGCCAATCCTAATGTGTGTTTTGAGATAAACTACGGAGGTGAAATATATTCCAATAAACAGGCATGTAACTGGGGAACAAAATTCAGATCGGTTATAGGATTTGGTAAGGCCGAATTATTAGCAGATCACAATGATAAAATTTGTGCATTAAAGGAAATCATGCATAAATATTCAGGAACTTATGATCATGAGTTCAATGAACATATGATTGCACATACCAATATCTACAGGATCAGCCTTAAAAATGTTAGTGCCAAACAAAACAAAATGTATTGGTAACTAATTTATACTGAATCCGTAGAGAAATTCAAAATTTACACTTTCATCGGAAATCCTGTAATTACTTCTTAATCCAAGTCTGATGTTTGGTATGAGACTTAGGAAATGCCAGTCAGTATATAACTCCATACCTGCTGAACTTAAGTCCTGAAGATTACCGTGCCTGTTTTCTCCAGTAATGTAATCATAGAATACATGGGCTGTTATCCTTTTTAAATATGCTATTGCAGGAAGGTTAAGATCAGGATATACTATTGGGAATGCATAATCTGATTTAATACTTACCATATCTGCTAAGTTAATACCTGAATATCCCCGGGGTGTACTAATTGTATTGCTGTATGAGTAGTTTCCGGTTTTTTTATTCTGATATCCTGAATATATCCTGATTCCGTGATGTTTAACAATTCCTGGAAGGTAGAGTGATGCATCACAACCAAAAATACTGCTTTCAGAGGATGAAAAGGGTGTATGTCTGAAAATTATGTTCGTTCTTAATCCCCATTTTGGGAAAATATCCCTTCGTGATCTTTTATACTGTGTACGTGCTGATATACCATATGTTAGTGATGTAACCTGGTCTTCAGTGAATTCAACTTTATAGTCCCCGGTTTCATTTAAAAATTTCAATGTTCCACCAGTGAATGGTGTAATTCCCACGTACCATACTCCTCTGGTAAGATTGAGAGGTAATGAAAACTCCAGTTTCAAATTGGTTTCCATCCATTTAAGTTCATTAATAATATTGTTTGAATCCAGATAATTTGTTCTTCTTAACCCATAATCTGCTTCAAGGTTAATTACCGGATACCATCCTGCGTATTCGAAATGGAGTTTTGTTTTGCCCGCATTCTCATTGGGGTCCCAATAATATCCTATTGTGCCATAGGCTGTGCTTAAAATATTTTGTGTTAGAATACTTACTCCCGGTTGAAATTCATAATTATTTAAATCAACAGCTGCCAAACCCCAGCTGTGCAGGTTAAAAAGGTTTCTGCCTCTGCTATATTTTTCTTCTGAATATGTGATTTCGGGGATTATCGAATCATCTAATATGAAGTTTTTTGCAGGATTAATCCTGTCTACCAGGTAATCTGTTTTCAATTCGGATAGCTCAACCTTTTTGCTATCAGTTTTTGAAGAAATACTTGAAATACGGTAACCATTACTTGTATATAATGAAAAATAAATTGTACTACCGTCATTTGTAAACACCGGATCAGTAGCACCAAATCTTACATCTGTCAGCTTGTATGTTTCTTTACTTTCAATATCAATGACATATAGATTGCTTGTTCCGTCATATGAACCACTATACACTACTTTGTTGTTAAACATGTCGGGTCTTGAGATATCAGTATAACCGAAGGGAAGGATTAATTCAGTGTCTCCCGTAACAGGATCAATTATCATGATCGATTTTCCATTTTCTCCCAACACAGTAGCAACAATGTACCTGTCATCATTTGACCAGTCAGGATGCATGAAAAACAAATTATCAGGTGTTTTTATTTCTTTGAGTATACTTCCTGTTGAAGTACTCAGGATTTGCAATGAGTAATTATTTTTTTCTGATACATGTACAGCAACAAGTTTACTGCCTGAATTTGCGAGTGAAGGTGAAAATAACCTGCTTCTATGTGTTAATTGCTTAAGCTTTTTCGATCTGTAATTATAAATTTTAATTACTGAATAATCACGATTTGTCCACCTGGGATCGTATGTTTTTTCATTCCAGCAGATTAAACTATCGTTTGCCGAAAGAGATTCCTTAAAATTATAACCAGGGGTATGGATATTCTTTTCACTACCGTCCTTATGTGCAATTATAAATCTGTTAATATCATCAATACTACTCTTTTCAAAGATCAATGATCCGTTTAATAAAGGTTTAACAAAGCGATAGTCTGAATAGTGTTTTGTTGTTTCCAGAGTTATTATTGGAGTATCAGTTTTTGTTGAATCAATCTTTAACCATATCTTCTTTTGAGATTCCATGGTGTTTTTATAGTATCCAACTTTGCCTGTACCGGTTATTTCTTTAATGGTTTTTGTAAATGGAACCAATGTATAGGGTTTTTTGGCAATGTTATTTAGAGAATTGTGCCAAAGCCTGTTACCATATTTGTAATATCCATTAATAACAAGTTCATATCCAAGTGTGTAATAATCAGGCACATAATTTTTATAAGAGCCAAACTGGGCCTTATCATAAGGATAGATTTTTTTATCAATAACCTGAGCCTTGAGGTCCATCGTAAAATCCGGCGATCTGCCCCGACCGCTTTTACTAAATATGGTTTCACTATAAACAGCGTCACCTTCTATGAACCAAAAAGGCATAAAAACACCCATAACTCCACCGATTGCCTGTTCACCAAACAGGATCGTCAGGGTATTGGTGAATCCCTTATCAATATTCTGCATTTGTGCGATATGCCGGTATTCATGAAGGGTTAGTTGTTTTGCCCATGTTTGGGCATAAGTGTCCTGATCAGGCATTTCAAAAAAATCTGCATGCATAGGTGTTGGACTGACAACTGCGTTTGATACTACCGTTTCATTATGTAGCACTATCTGTGTTTTTTTATACTGCCTGTTGTTTGGAAAAACTATAGCCGGACGTGATAATTCAAGTAAATTAACGTATTCTTCAGCTTTTTTCCTGTAACCATCAGGATAAATTATTTTAAAATTCCTGCTGTTTATTTGTTTCCATTTTATAGCTGCAGGGTCCTGACCTATTATGTAGTATTGAGCTGACAGATCATAAAATGTTAGTGTTGATACAAAAAATACCAGTATGATCTTTAGTAATGAGTAAGTTGACTTCATGTTTCAAAAATAGGATATTTCCTTTTGGTTATGAAACAGCAGAAATTTGAATTTATTATTTTAAATAATTTTCAGAAAAGTAATCCCATAGTGGATCAGGAGGTGTTGGTGCCTCTACAAATATTGTTTCTTTTTTTACCGGGTGATAAAATTTCACTGATTTGGCATGCAAACTGATAGAGGCATCTTTGTTACTTCTTGGAAAACCATATTTCAGGTCACCTTTTATCGGACAGCCAATGGCAGCAAGCTGAGATCGTATCTGATGATGACGTCCTGTTTTCAGGTTGATCTCCAAAAGATAATAATAATCGCTTTTGCCAATCAGTCGGTATTTCAGAAAAGCATCTTTAGAGTCAGGTTGTTTCTCACTATGAGCAGTTGATTTGTTTTTAACCCGGTCTCTTGTCATATGATGATGTAGTTCTGCGGCTTCCGGTTCAGGCTTGTTTTGCACAATTGCCCAGTATATTTTCTTCATACCATGATGTCGTATCAGGTAATTCATCTTACTTAGTCCCTTACTTGTTTTAGCAAAGACTACGGCTCCACTCACCGGTCTGTCAATTCTGTGTACTATTCCGGTATAAACATTCCCCGGCTTTTGATATTTTTCTTTAATATACAATCTAACATCCTCTACTAGGGGAGTATCTCCTGTTTTATCTTCCTGAACTATTTCAGAAACGAGTTTGTTTACAATAATCAGATGGTTATCTTCGTAAAGAATCCGGTTTGATATGTGATTGCTATCTAATGTCAATATTGTTCTTTTTCATTAGGGAATCTAACTTCCTTAACATCATCAATATAAGTTTCAAATGCTTTGATCATTTCATCATGTAGGTTATGATATCTTCTGAGAAATCTGGGTGAGAAATCCTGATTAATACCAAGCATGTCATGCAATACCAGAACCTGACCGTCAACATCCGGACCTGCACCAATACCTATTGTTGGAATAGAAATAGAGTTTGTTACGTCGGCAGCCAGTGCAGCAGGTATTTTCTCAAGTACAACTCCAAAACATCCTGCACTTTCCAGTATCTTGGCATCACGTTTCAGTTTTTCTGCTTCTTCCTGTTCAGTGGCACGAACAACGTAGGTTCCAAACTTATTTATCGATTGCGGTGTTAATCCAAGATGTCCTATTACCGGTATTCCGGCACATAATATCCTGTCGATGGATTCAAGAATTTCTTCACCACCTTCCATTTTAATAGCATTGGCTCCGGACTCCTTCATTATACGGATTGCAGAATGAAGTGCTTCTTTCGAATTACCCTGGTATGTTCCAAAAGGCAGGTCTACAACTACCAAAGCCCTCTCTACAGCTCTCATCACTGATGAAGCGTGGTAAATCATTTGATCAAGCGTAATAGGCAAAGTTGTTTTATGTCCTGCCATAACGTTTGATGCCGAATCACCAACAAGTATAACATCAATGCGTGCTTCGTCCAGCAGCTGGGCTGTTGAATAATCATATCCTGTAAGCATTGCAATTTTCTCACCTTTTTGCTTCATTTCCTGAAGCACATGAGTGGTGATCTTAGGAAGATTTCTGGTTGTATTCATTAATACAATATTTTATAACAGGGCAAATGTATTATAATTTATAAGAAATGCTGTGATCAATCGCTGAAATTGTTCAGTAATGTGAAAAGAAGTTGCTTATTTTACAGTCGTAAATTAAGCATCAGCCACTCAAAATAACTTTAGTATTTGCAATTTCCTTATTATCCTCAAACATAATTATGAAATATATCCCGGGAGGTAATTTATTGCCAGCCATATCATCACCATGCCATTGTATTTGTGATGTGCCAGGTAGTGTTAAACCTTTGATAAGTGTTTTTACCCGTTTACCACCG
>JANQGJ010000004.1 GCA_028277395.1 Bacteroidales bacterium
TAACCGTCTTAAAATTACAACTCATAAACACATGAACGGAAGGCTGGCAAATACAATATTATATCTTTCCAATAAGATCTATGACTCGAATAGTTTTACGACAACATTAACCAGGCAGGATATTGCTGATATGTCATCAATGACTAAGGAAAGTGCCATAAGGATACTAAAGGATTTCAAAACTTCAGGTATTGTTAATTGTAACAACAATCATTTTGATATTCTGGATAAGGAGGGGCTTGTAAATATTCTGGAAAACGGGTAGGTTGGTGATTAATTTGATTGCTGTTAATCTGACTATTTGGACATTTATGTTCTAATAATAGCACTCATGCTTCAAAATCACTGGTACCCACGGACTGAAATAAACAGTTGTGTGGCGTTATTCTTTGTTTTCAATTATATACACAGTTCCCTTACCTTTTCCAACACTCACTATTACTTGTTCTCGTTTCATATATTGTAAATCTTTTTTAATCGTATTGACATTAATATTATCAAATCTTATTGCTAAGTCAGATATTTTTAAAGGTTGATTTTCTTTTAAATATTCCTTTATTTCCTTTTGCCTTTCGTTCAAATATCCACCTTTTGATTTAAACACATCATATTTTGTGTCAAGCCTTTGAGTTAACACCCTCAATTTATCAAGAAAATACAAAGTCCAACCGGAGATGTTTTCATTTTGTTTATTTCTGTTTTTTTGTCCTTCCATTAATACCTGGTAATATTCTTTCTTTGTTTTTTCTATCAGATTCTCAAAGGATACATATTGAATAAATTTATAATCATTTTGCAGCAACAGCATAGTGGTTAATAACCTGGATAATCTTCCATTTCCATCCTGGAATGGATGAATTGATAAGAATTCATAAACAAGATTTGCAACAATAATTAGAGGATGAATTTCTTTATTCTCAAATTGCTTATTAGTCCAACTAATCAAACCGTTCATTTCATTATCAACCAAATGAACTTCTGTTGTATTGAAAATAACCTTTTGAGTTCCTCCCGGGTAACTGGCTACTACTTTGTTAGAAAGAGATTTGTATTGTCCACGGTGCCTTACGTCTTTATCACTGTGTTGTAATAAGTTCTGGTGCAATTGTTTTATGTAATTCTCTGACAATGTTATATTCTCATAATTCTCATAAATAATTTCCAATGTGTCATAATAACCAACTACTTCCTGCTCGTCTCTAGTTTTAAGCTGAGAGGTTTTAATATTCTTTAAAAGTTCTTCTATTTCTTTGTCTGTAAGAGTTGCACCCTCTATTCTTGTCGAAGAACCAATACTTTCAATTGTTGCAATCTTTCGTAGTTCTTTTAGGTATATATTTTCATGTTTTTCAATACTATTCCATTTGCCTTTGTATAAGTCAATTTGAGAAATAAGATTTAGTATTTTCTGATTTGTTTGAAAATCAAAATTTAATTTATTTACAAATTTATCCATTTCGTATTTGTATTGTATCTGAAAACAAAAATATATCAGTTTTCGTAAATATCCAAATAATACCCATATTATATCCGAAAGATGTTGGTTCTAATGCACCAAAGCTGTGAGTAAATGAATAGAATATGTTCAGAAAGTTTTCGGAAACATGGCTTCATTCTTGCCAGGTTTCACAAAAGGTGAAGCAGATTAAACCTCTTGAATATACTCCTAAATCGGCTATTACTATTCAATCATACTAAAATAACGAATGAGTGGCACTGATAGACCGAAATAACCAATAGTTACGATTAAAAAAATGTACTAATGCTCATGCCCTGCATGCGAGTCATCTTCAATAATAGTAACTTTACCGTCTGTCAGACTATAATATGCTCCAACAATTTTTACCTTCCCGTCTTTTTCCAATCCGCTAATCAAAGGACTTCTTTCTCTTATGTCCTCAATTGTTTGAAATACATTATTCTTAACAACAGCATCAAAATATTCTTTGTTTTTCGCATTTCTTTCTCCATCAACTTTTTGAATTGCCGGTTCAATTTCGTTTAGCAGTGATGTAACATTTTCGCTACCAACATCTACTTGTTTAATAGCTGATTTAACAGCGCCACAGTTTTCATGCCCTAATATCATAAGCAGTTTTGAGCCTGCTACACCTAACCCATATTCCATGCTTCCAAGAAGAGCTTCATCTTCAATATTACCTGCAACACGGGCAACAAAAACATCCCCAACTCCCTGGTCAAAAATATACTCAACCGGCACTCTGGAATCGATGCAGGCAAGTACTACGGCTTTAGGGTACTGACCGTTTGTAGTAGAAACAACCTGTTCCGGTAAATCACGTGTTATTAGCTCTCCTGAAACATACCGTTCGTTACCCGCCATTAAGTCTTCCAAAATCTCATCAGGCGTCATATTATCCTGCATCTGTTTTGTCATAACCTCTTTTACAACCACTACAGAAGTTGAAACTTTTTCATCAGATTGATCTGAATTTTGATTAACCTGGTTACAACTGATTAAGCCCAGGAAAAGAAATCCAATAATTACACTTAAAATCCTCATTATTATAACTTTTTATATATAAACTTTAAAAATAATATTTTTTAACCAGAAAACAAAAGTTGGGTGATTAGTAAATGACACCCCATTAAAACAATAAAATCCCACACCATTCTCCGGTTTGAGATTACTAATTAATCTGGTAGTCTTTTGTACATGCGGATAACCAATATATCTAACTTTAAGGATGGCACTTTAATTGATTAGTTGAGGTATCTGCTATGTTATCTGTTGTCAAAGAAAACCACACTTACTTCTTCTGATTTTTCATCTGTTCCAGAAAACCGACCATTTCTTTCAGGCTGGACTGAATTTCATCATAGCCAATAACATCGCCAACTGCCATTAAGTCCAACAAATTGTGCTTGGTTTTGTTTCTTAAGGATTGCTCCAGGAATTCCAGTGAGTTTTTAACTTCTTGTGAGGGATTCTCGATCCGCTTCAACATTTTTATTGTTTGCAATACATCATCAAGCATATTCAATAGATTTTTATACAAAAATAAAATATCTTCTTGAAATTGATGGTTTTGAGTTAAACAATACCTCGCAAATTAGAGTTTGTATCATTTAATTAAATTTTCGTATCGTTTTTACTTATTGCTAGGTCAAGGATAATTTTATTTTTTTGTTTCTCGTATCATCTTAATTTACAATTTGATAAAGGATTGGACTCAAACTTGCTCATAAGGATTAAAATACAAAGTGTTTCAATGCTTTATATTTTCTTATTGTACTCTCGTACTTTATTTTAAACAATTCGGAAGCATTTCTAAAAATCCTAAACATCTATCGTAGTTCAATTCGTAAAAGTTTACTCCCAGGTTTATTGTCTCGTAATATTTAGCTTGGTTTTTCCTATAGTATTCTTCTGAGGGTATTTTCCAAAAATCACGACCAAGTTTCTCTGAAACAAACCATTTTTCAATTAATCTGGCTGCTCTACCATTTCCATCTCTAAATGGGTGAATATGGGCAAATCGCAGATGAATCAAAGATGCAAAGTAAAATACTTCTATTTCATCCAGATCTGATGAAGTTAATTCATTTAAATCATTGAAAAACACTTTCATTTCTTTTTCCACAAACTCAGGTTCAACTGCCATGTATGCTATACCTGCTTTTCCAAAAACACCAACCTGTTCTATTCGGTATCTTCCTCTCTTACTTCTAATTAGCAATGTATCTGAAAATATTTTATGACAATTTAATAAATTCTCTTCATTCAATTTGTTCTGCTGTGCAAATTCATAAGCATCAATTAAATCCTCAATTTCTTCAACCTCTTTTCCTACTTTGAATTTGTCTTTATTCATTTCATAATTCATATAAGAATTTAAATCGATACTATTCCCTTCTATATTTGAAGAATAAACAGCTGAAGACTTGGTCAAATATTTAAAACCACCACTACTCTCTGAAAAATCAAAATTCTCAATTAGTTTTGGAATTTCATTCCCAATTAACTTCTTATATGTGTCTATATATTTTTTTCCTGTTATTATCATTATATTCAGCTATTTAACCACAAATATACTCAAATTTTATGTCGAATCCTTTCTGTACTGCGGTTTCCGGGCATGGAGCTTAACGTATGTATACGAAATATCAAAATATTGTACTTTACATCAGTCACACACCTAATCCTACAAATGTATAACCAGCCCCAGTCCAAAATCCAAAAAACTGATACTCTTATCCCTGTACTCTTTACCCTGTGAAGTAATAAAACCAAAACTCAAATCAGAATAAGTATAATTGACACGAATATTCAATGATACACAACTACTTACTGAATATCTAAGCGATATTCCGGGCCTGTATGTTAATCCCTGGTCACGCGAAGAGGTTATTTTAAAATATTCCGGCCCAACAATAAAATATGTTGGTTCAAATAATTGAAATGGTGTTTTTCCAAACATTATCCCAAGCAGTAGTTTGGGTTGTAATTCAAGCTTATCGCTAAGATTAACAGAATAATAAATTCCTCCTGATATGGTTAGAATGCTGTAAGGGTCCGATCTCACTACTACATTGGTTAAAAAAGGATCATTATTTACCATTTCTGTTGCCAAAGCTATAACATCAACAGGATGTAAACTATAATTTACATCAATTCCAAAGCCTATCCCATATTTGAAATTCCAAACTCCCTCAGCTCCAAATGAAACGCCTGGTGTTGTGAAAGAACCCTTTTGATATTCTTTTGATCCGTAATCTCCCAATGGTACAGAGAATGAACCATGTAAAGAAATAGTAGATCCATCTCCCTCAGCACGCATATTCAGAACACCTAAAACAATGAGAATTAATAACAAAACTCTTTTCATAATCTCAGACCAGTTATAATAGTTCTTTACAAATCTAATTAGTTTTGATAATAAATCACAATGTCGAACAATTCAACCGTTACTAATTCTAAAAACTACTCATTAATTATTAATCAGAAACCTGAATAATTTTCATATTTTTGAATAATAAACCGTTAAAATATAATTGAACAGATGAAAAAACTAATTATTACCCTGGTTATTACATTGGCATGTTATTCAGGATTTTCCCAGATTTATGTTGGAGATGTAAATATCAATAAAAAGCAAAATGTCAAATTTGTTGAACTGGTTGGTATTACCAAAAATTTCAATTTATCAGTTTATGTTGATTATGGTCAGCCTAAACCTGTTGAAGAAGAGATCAGAGATAAAAACGGAACCATTGCAAGGTCAAATAATATTATATCAGTACTAAACCTAATGACTAAAAACGGATGGGAATTTGTAAGTAGTTATGGGTATGGCACCAATGATGAAAATGTTGTAAGATATCTTCTGAAAAAGGAAAAATAAAGAGTCTGAACACCTCATTTTCTATTTGGGAAACCAATGTAATCTGTTTGTTTACCGGAACCTGCTATATATTAAAATGCTTCATAAAAGATTCCAAAATTAATTTATCTTTGAAGGTGGATAAATAATTATCAGATCAACCTTATTAGCTGCAACAGTTTAATATATATGTTGTAAAAAATGGAAAAGCACATTTTTTATAGGCAAATACTAATTATTTCTAAAACACTTTTTATGAAAAATCAATTACAATTCATTTTTAAAAGTCTGTTAGTACTTCTGTTTCTATCGGTAAACGGACAGCTTTTGAGTCAGGTGGTGGACGATGACCCCAACCTCGATCAGATTCCTAAATGGTATTTCGATCAGATTCAGAAAAACCCACGTCAGCCTTCCGAAGTAATAACTATAAACGACTTTGACAATTTTTATCTTGGTGTTGACTTCGCAGAAGGTCATATTAGTGCAAATCCCATGGTTCCAACCGAGTTCTTTTGTGCTTTTAATACTGATGGAGCGCATTATACAATGGATGGTCATGACTGGAGCGACAGTAACCCGAACTGGGGTACTTCCATGAGAGGTGACCCGGTTACCGCTTACGACAGCCTTGGAAACCTGTATTATGAAAACATGTATGGATCCAGTATTCAAGGTTGTAAAGTTGTTAAGTCTACAGACAACGGTCAGACATGGGGGCCGGCAATTAATGCCATATCAGGAAACGACAAAAACTGGATTGCATGTGATCAAACCGCAGGTCCTTATGCCAATTACATATATACTACAATGACCAATAACGGTTCTGGTAATTTTGTAAGAAGTACAGATAATGGTCAGACATGGCAAAGTACTTTTAGTCCTACAACCCAATCACTTCCGGGGATGATGGTATGTGTTGGACCTGATCAGGATGTATCAGGTGGTTCTGTTTATGTGGTTACAAATAGTGGAAGCTCATTTTCATCAACTTTTACTTTTTATGAGTCAAATGACGGTGGTTCCACTTTTACATTGAAATCATCACAGAATTTTGCCGGATATGTTGGACGTGATGTAAACGGCAGAAATTCTATTGAGAATATGAGAACACGCCCCTACCCTTTTATTGCCGCGGATAATAGTTTCGGACCATACAGAGGACGTCTACACCTTGTGTATGCATCCAATGATCCTCCTGGAGATGGTAACAGACCCGACATATGGAGCAGGTATTCGGATGATGGCGGAACTACATGGTCAAATGCCAAACGTGTGAATGCAGGGTTTTTCCCACGAAACAGTCACCAGTGGCAACCTGCAATATGGTGTGATAAAGAAACAGGTAAACTCTATGTTCAATGGATGGATACAAGGGATACTCCGACAAATGACAGTGCGTTAATATATGCTACATATTCTGATGATGGTGGCCAGACTTTCAAACCAAATCAGAAGATATCAAATGAGAAAATGAAAATAAACTGTGGTTCTTGTGGTGGTGGCGGTACACCAAGATACCAGGGTGATTATAATGGAATTGCATCAAATTCGGATGTGTCGGTTGCTGCATGGAGCGATTTCAGGTGGGGTAATTTTGCAAGTTTTACTGCCTATTTCCCTGATTTTGCCATGAGAGTTTATCCAACAACCAAAACTATATCACTCAGGGACACATTATGGGCAGTTGTACCCGCAGTTAAACTTTATGACAATGAAGCAATATTTACTGCTTCAATCGAAACCCCGACTTCAGGTTCATTTTCAATAGATTTTCCTGATGGCAATACTCTGACATCTTATCCTGATTCAATTCCAATTGTTGTAACTGTTGATCAGGTTCCGGTTGGTGACTATGTACTAACGATTACCGGTGAAGGACCCAATGGTACTCCGGTACACAGGCGTGAAGCAATTGTAAATGTAATTCCTTTAGGACCTCCAACGGCAGATTTTACAGTTTCCGATACTGTAACATGTGCAGGAAGCAGTCTTGATTTCTTTGATGTTTCAACCGGAGCCGTTAGCTGGTTATGGACTTTTGAAGGAGGGGACCCGGAAACATCAACAGATCAGTTTCCTGAAGGTATTGTTTATTCCGAAGCCGGAACCTATGATGTTAGTCTTGAAGTTACTAACCCGTCAGGATCCGATTTAATATCAAAACCCGGATTTATCGACGTACTGCCTCTTCCGGACAGCCCGACAGGTGACGACGTTATTGTTTGTAAAAATCTAACAATTCCTCCTCTGGTTGCAGAGGGAGACAGTATTTTATGGTATGATGACCCCGATCTTTCTGAAGCTATATTCTCAGGAAATTCCTTCTCAACAGGCAATACAGAACCGGGAACTTATGCATACTACGCAACTCAAACCGTAAACAGGTGTGAAAGTGAACCCGTTGAAATTACTTTAACAATATTTGATACTCCCAATGTTGTATTTTCCCCTCTTGATACAGTGTGTTTAAATACTGAATCATTTGCTCTGGAAAATGGAGATCCTCCCGGTGGAACATATTTCGGTACCGGAGTAACTGATAATAGCTTTGATGCCTCTGTTGCCGGAGTTGGCACACATACGCTAGGGTATGAATATTCCGACAACAACATGTGTACTGATACAGCCTATCAGGACATCACTGTTTTATCTTTGGAAGTAGTTAGTTTTGACCCTCTTGCGGATGTTTGTCTCAATAGTGAACCATTTGAAATTACAGGAGGCAGCCCGTCAGGAGGAACTTATTCAGGTGATGGAGTTACAAGCAATGAGTTCCACCCTGAAGTTGCCGGAACAGGATCACATATAATTACTTATTCTATTATTGGTGAAAACGGATGTATCAGTGAGGCAAATCAATCAATAATAGTTAATGAACTTCCAATGGTTGAACTTGGCAGCGATACTACAATATGCGGAGATCAGACCATTACTCTTGATGCAACATATCCTCAGGCACAATCATATTTGTGGTTACCGGGTAATCAGACTACGCCTAGTATTGAAGTTGATTCAACCGGAATCGGATATAACTCCCAGGAATTTGTTGTAATGGTAACCGACATTAACTCCTGTACAAATTCAGCGTCCCGGACAATAACATTTATCAATTGTACTGGTATTAAAGATATTGTTGGATTGGAATCTGTTAAAATATATCCGAATCCCAATGATGGTACGTTTAATCTTCAAATTGAATCAAGCAGGTATATCGTTGTTGATTTAAAAATTCTGGATGTTGTTGGTACAGTACAGTTCGAGAAAAATAATCTTGAACTCAACGGTGACCTAAACACTAAAATGAGTCTTGATAATGCAAAACCAGGAGTATATTTTATTTCAATTCAAAATAAAAATGACAGGTTTATAAAGAAATTCCTGATCAGATAATTTCTTAGATACTGAAAACCAACACTAAAGGAGTTGCAGGAAATATGGTAATGTATATTACTGAAATTGCAACTTCTTTATTTTTATTCCTGATATGATTATTATACTAAGCTATATTCTTAAATTTGATAACTACATTAATTTGTCTTCATCGGATGAAAAACCGGAAACGCCATAGTATTTTTGGAATTATATTCCTTTTATATGCTTCCTTTAATACAGGTGTATTGTTTTCTCAAACGATCGTGATTGCTGACACAATAAATAACATCAATGATACCACAAGTTTAAATATTGATGAAGTTGTAATAACAGGCACAAGAAAAGCAAAAAGAATTATTGACATTCCTTATCCTGTAAACAGAATTGAGTATCTTGATTTTAAATATGATAAGAAAATAGCAGTTGATAATGTTCTGTCGTCGGTTCCCGGAATGTTCCTGCAGTCACGCTATGGAAATCATGATGTGAGGATATCCATAAGGGGATTTGGAAGCAGATCAAATTCAGGAATAAGAGGTGTAAGAATATTACTTGATGATATTCCTGAATCGGAACCTGACGGACAAACCAGAATTGAAGCCATTGATTTTAACTCTATAGGAAGTATTGAAGTTGCCAAAGGAAACCAGTCATCACTTTATACAAATGCCCCGGGAGGTGTAGTAAATTTCATAAATGACATCGAATTTACCAGATCATTTGGTTCTGTGTTTAATCATTTCGGATCTTTTGGATTAATAAGAAATGGTCTAAAAGCCGGTATCAGGACAGAAAACTATGGTTTACTTACCACTTTTAGTAATCATAGTTACACCGGGTACAGAGAACATAATAATGAACACTGGAATATTATCAATGCAGTTGTTGAAACCAGCAATTCAGGAAATTCCGGATTAAAGCTTCTGTTTTACTTTGCAGATGGCGAAATAAAACTTCCCGGTTCGTTAACTAAGGAAGAATTTAATGAAGATCCCTTCCAGGCCGATCAGAGAGCGATTGACAGGGATTTAAAACGAATTTCTACCAAAGGAAGACTTGGGATCAGGTACTATTCGAGGTTTGGGAATAAATTAAATAACAATTTTGAACTAACTACATATGTAACAATAAAATACTTTGAAAGAACATCACAGGTTTACAGAATAATCAGTCGAAACGGGCTTGGATTAAGGGTCAAATACTCTAATGAATCAAAGTTGTTTGGAAAGAAAAACGAAATAACAATAGGTAGTGATATATTGTTTCAACCTGCAAGGACAGAATACTACGATAATATCAGCGGACAAAAAGGAGATCAGCTGTTACAACTTTTGAATGAGAAAATTTATAACAACGGATTCTATTTTGCTAATGATTTTGAGATCATCAGAAAGAAGTTAAACCTTTTGTTTACGGGAAGATATGACCTCACAAATTTTGATCTCAGGGAAGAAACATTACCGTCAAGGAAAGATAGCAGAACATTCAGCGCTTTCGTTCCAAAAGTTGCTCTTAACTATAAAATAACCCCAATAATTGCTGTTTATTCTTCATATAGTTTGAGTTACGACAGTCCTGCAAAAAATGAGCTTGACAGTTTTGATCCATCCTTACTATATAATCCTGATCTGGAACCACAGGAAACAAGAAGTCTTGAAGCAGGAATTAAAGGTTTTATCATTGGTAAAAACAGGGACTACCTTAACAGGATCAGGTTTGAAACAACATTGTTTTACTTAAATATTGATAATGAAGTAGTGCCATATGAAGTTTTTGGTGAAGTTTATTTCCGAAATGCAGCAAAAACTATCCGAAAAGGAATTGAATTTGGATCTGACATTAATATTATCAAAAACCTTAACCTTAAAGTTTCTTATACTTTAAGTGATTTTGTGTATGATTCATATTCAGCCCTGAATATTAGTATTGATTCAACAGGTAATATAATAGAAACAGAAGAAGATTATTCCGGAAATATTGTTCCGAGTGTACCAAAAAATAATTTGTTTATGGCATTAGCGTATACCCAACCGGTTACCCGTAAGATAGATAGCTTCTTAAAATTCAGTTACTCAGGAATAAGTGGTTTGTGGGTAAATGATGCTAATACCGATAAGACAAATGGTTATAATATACTCAACTCACTTATAGGTCTGGATATGAATTTTGGAAAACTGAACATCATGGTATCAGGTGGTGTTAGTAATCTTTTTGATGAATTATATGTTGGTTTCACAAACACTAATTCTGCCGATTCCAGATATTATGAGGCCGGAGAACCGAGAAGCTTTTTTGGGTCCATAAACGTTGGTTACAGGTTTTAAAGCAATATTTCAAAATGTAGTTACAAAGGAAACACCTAATGAACTTAAATATGAAACAAAAAACCAACACAGTCATTTTTAAAAGTTTTTTAGCATGTTTTCATGATGACTTCTATTTGTTGCTTTTCAGGGTTTTAGTTATTAGTCTGATAATTCTGTTATCAGCAAAAGAGATTTACTCCCAATCAGTTAACAGTGATTTATATCCATTATCCATTAGTGAGAATTACCGGATTCACCCAGGTAGTACAACTCAGACTGAAGTCTTTATCACCACAAGCCCTGTCGATGAAAATATTGTATTTTCTTCATGTAACACATTAACATTTATCCCTCTGTTCGTAAGTGAAGGAATTTTCGTTAGTACTAATGGAGGAACCAGTTGGACAGGTAATGACAGTTGTACCGGTGAGCCTGTAAATTTTCATGGTGGTGACCCCGGAATTGCTATTGATAAAGATGGAAGATTCATAATAACCAGGTTAAGTAATTCATTTCCGGGATTATTTTCTCATTTTTCATATGATAATGGTCAAACATGGACATCCCAGTCTGTTATTTCACTGTTAGATTCGGAAAGAGCATCCGTTATCAGTGATGGTGTTAGTACAAGTAATCATTATGGCAGGACCTATGCTTCATGGGTAGGTAAAACCCAGCCACCATATCCTGTATTATTTACATTTGTTGATAATGGCAATGAACAATGGAGTGATCCTGTGCCAATTAACTCACCTGACAAAAGAAGTGCAGGAGGTGATATTGCAACAGGACCTGGTGGAGAAGTATATGTTTGCTGGGCAGGAGTAACAGATGTATCACCATTCAGAGAGATTTATGTTGGATTTGCAAAATCGGGAGATGGAGGAACAAACTGGTCTGTCACAGAACAGGCTTTTGATATAAATGGCATAAACGGAATCCTGACTGATAAAAGTAACATTAGAGTTAACGGATTACCAGGTATAGCAATAGATAAAACAAACGGTGTACGAAACGGATGGATTTATATTGTTACAGGGCAGAAGGATTTGGCCCCGGCAGGGAGTGATCCTGATATAATCCTCTACAGATCTTCAGATAACGGAAACTCGTGGTCGGATGGGATCAGGGTAAATCAGGATCAGGTAAATAATGGTAAAACACAGTATTTCCCTGCAATTCATATTGATAATACCGGAGCCGTGGTAGTAATTTATTACGATGACAGAAATACGGCCACCGACTCTACCGGTGTTTTCCTGTCAAGATCCAAAGATGGAGGAAATACATGGCAGGATTATGAAATAAGTGATCACAACTTCAAACCTGAACCAATTGGAGCTCTGGGACAAGGCTATCAGGGCGACAATATTGATATAACTTCTACCAATGAATCATTACTACCTGTTTGGATGGATAATTCAACCGGTAATTACCAGATCTGGACCTCAAAAATTGATATTAAAACAATTGATGATTTACCGGTTGAAAAGGCTTCAATGGTCAAACTGGAACAGAATTTCCCAAATCCAATGATATCATCGTCAATAATTAGGTATAGTATTAACAAACATGAATATGTGTCAATAAAATTTTATGACATCAATGGAAATTATTTGTTCAGCAGGGTTAACAAGATGAAACAACCAGGTGAACACAGTATTGTTGTAAACGGTTCTGAATTTTACAACAACAGCGGTCTTTATTATTATCAGATCAAATCCGAAAGTACTACAAAAACGAAAAAGTTAATACTACTTGATTAACACCATCTTCTTCATACCGGATAATCTGTTATTATACTGAACCTGGTAATATAAAATCCCTGCAGACACATCTTTAGTGTTCAATTCAACTGTACAACTTTGGTTTTTATCTGACTTTATCGAAATAGATTTTTCCAACACTCCACTTTGATTATATACATGTAATACTACAGGATCATTATTCTGAATATTTCCATTAATCCTGATTTTTATTTTTGTCTTATTGTTAAAAGGATTTGGATAATTCTGTTCTAATTCAATAATGTTTTCTGTTTGCTCAGGCTGATTAATCCCAACAGAAGTCGAGGCTTTATACTTTAAGAAAGCACCATTATACCCAACAGCATAACCAACAAGCGAATCTGTGAAATCTATTTTAAATACAGAGGTAAAATCAGGTGTATTTGTTTCTTCCCATGTTTCTCCTGCGTCCATGCTATAAACAAATTTGCGTTCTGTTCCCAGAGCTGCCCATCCTTCTTTGTCATTTACAAAATCCACGTCGTAGGCTATCCCCTGGACACCAATTTCGTCGTACTCCCAGTCATCACCTCCATTCGTTGTACGAATCATACCAACCCCATATCCAAAGTCCGGGTCTCCTCCCGATCCAATTACATTAATAGTGTCAAACAAATATAATCCATGAACTTCATCTGCCGGAGCATCATCAGTACTAATAGCATACCATTTATCACCACCATTATTTGTACTCCAGATTACCCCGGCAATATCAAACATACCTCCAGAGGCATATCCATACTGATCATTAAGAAATTCAATATTTAATACAGGGAAAAAAGCCAATGTACTTGTATCAATATTAGCAGGATGCCATGAGCTTCCACCATCCATGGTTCTAACCAACAAATGTGGTGAGCCTCCCATCCAGCCTGTTAAACTATCAAGATAAACTATACTGTTAATGAATACATTACTTATGAAAAATGGTTCAACTGACCATGTCTGACCACCATTATTGGTTTTTAGTAAAATTGACCCGTACGGAAATGTAGTATAATTAAGTGCTGATGCCCAGCCAATCTCATTGTCAAGAAAAAATACTGTAATTATATTATTATCGATATTGCTTTCCTGTATTTCCCAGCTTTGTCCACCATTATTTGTATGCATTATTAAACCGGAATCTCCAACTACCCAACCGGTCAGGCTATCATTGAAATGCAGGTCCAGTAAATTTTTATCTGTGGGAATGTCAAGTTTTTCCCATGTTCCCTGTGATTTAACAGCTAATGATAAAAACAGCATGCATACAACAACAAGAATAGGAAACCATACCTTCATAAAAACTACTTTTTATTACTTATTTGAACAAAGTTAACAAAGTTGAACCGGTAAATCAATTATAAGGTATCATTAATTAAAGATCATGATTGTCTATCTAATACGGAATGTTGGTATCTATTTAATAACCTTTCTGATAAGAAAACTATCATTATCAAATATAACTTTCACAATATACAGACCTTTGTCGGGAAGATAATACCTGTTACTAACATTATACTCGTTAATAATCTTGTAATTCAGGTTGAATATTTTAATTTCCTTAATCACACCTGTTCCTGATTCAATGTACATGTGGTTGTCAACAATATCTATAGCTATATCATCATCAACTATCTGATGTATTCCAACTATTACATCCACATTAATGTCATCCGATGCACTACCACACGGATTTGTAACAGTTACTTCATAATTTCCGGCTTCAGTAACAATGATCGTTTGTGTTGTTTCACCTGTGGACCATAAATAACTACATCCCGGATTTCCGGCATCCAGAAGTGCAGAGCCTCCTTCATAAATTTCAATGTCTTCCCCCAAATCAACAACAGGCATTTCAAATACCTCAACTATCAGGATTGTTGGATCGCTAAGTCCGCAATCATTTACAGCTCTGACTTCAATTGTATGCTCACCAGGTTCAGTCCAAAAATAAGACATCGATGATGAATCAGATATTTGAATTATACCGTCAACTTTCCATTCACAGGATTCTCCTGCACCTACCTGGGTATAGTAATATGAAGTTGATCCTGCACACACCTCATTATCGCCTTGAATTGATGAAGGACTTTCCGGAACATCACTAACATATACTATCAATGAGCCTCCATTAATAACAATTGTATCGCAATGAATTTCCAGTTCAAGCAGGAACTCACCGGCTTCAGTCCATGTAATTTCGATAACTCCAAATCCGGTAGAATAATAGTCCCCGTCTATGTACCATACAGATTCACAACCAAGTGGCAAGTCACAGGTATATTCGGTAGTTTCACCAACACAAGCATATTCTGAACCTGACAACAAAGCAGGTTCCTCAGGAGGAGGTGGAATTGTATCAGTCAATAAATGTGCATTTGCATAATTACAATTACATAAAGCACTTATGACTAAAGATATTAATATATATCGCATAACTGACCCTACATTTCAACTGATGGATCCCAAAAATTTTCTTTAAAGTTAACAATTTTATTTTGATCAATCATTAATCCCTCACTTCGCAGCAGATCTGCCATAACATCGCTACCTCCAAAATGCTTCTTACCCGTAAGTAATCCATTACGATTTACAACCCTGTGAGCAGGAAGATTTACCGGTAAACTACCTGATGAATTCAAAGCCCAGCCAACCATTCTGGCTGATCCTTTACTTCCCAGATAAGCCGCAATCGCACCATAAGAAGTAACCTTCCCATAAGGAATACAAATAACCACATCATATACCTGTTGAAAAAAGCCCTTTTCCATAATAATGAATTTTACATTGGTTTTAACCTGAATTTAAGATACTTGATCTTGGTTTTATTCTCAAGCCACTTCTTCTCATAATAGGTTTGAATTCCTGTGAGAGTTTCGCTAACATTCTCCCCGTAAACATCATAGGAACATTCGAGAAGTTCATGCCCTCCTTCTTTTATTACATCCAGTGTATATTCAAAAAAAATAATATTATCAGTTTTGAGGTTAATAACACCATTTGGCTTAAGTACTTTATAATATCTTTCAATAAATTGCGGAGAAGTTAGCCTCCTCCTCTCCTTTATTGCACGTGGATGAGGGTCAGGAAATGTAATC
Organism: Bacteroidales bacterium; assembly: GCA_028277395.1. Taxonomy (GTDB): domain Bacteria; phylum Bacteroidota; class Bacteroidia; order Bacteroidales; family F082. The sequence continues at coordinate 15,897 of JANQGJ010000004.1, forward strand.
CATATCTCAGAAACTTCGTTCTTGCCAAACATATATTCGATAAGATTGATCCGTGATCTGATAAATGCTACATTCTTTAGTTTATAGTTTTCAGTATCTTTTAATCCTTTCCATATTCTGGCACCCTTAATATCAATACCAATAAAGTTCTTTTCAGGGTTCATTCCGGCAAGTCCTACCGTATATTCGCCTTTCCCGCAACCAAGTTCAATTACTATTTCATTATTGTTATTAAAGAAGCTGTTTTTCCAGTTATTTCGATATTCAAAACCATCAATAAGATGTTCATAACTTAACTGGAACATATTATCAAATTCTTCATTTTCAGCGAACCGATGAAGTTTGTTCTTTTTACTCAAAACAGGGAATTTTAATCTATTTTACAAGTAACCAGGCCTTCGGGTCATTTTCATTTCTAATTGCCAACAGTTCTTTATTTGCCTGACTTCTATTACTAAAAGCATCGAAAGCTACACGATACATTCCATATTTATTAGTATCAGCGATAAGGGCATTGAATCCTTCTTTTCGCAGATTATCAACAAGTCGTTTCGCATTGGATTCTTTGGAAAATGAGCCGGCAATAATAAAAAATCTGTTAATTGATACAGGTTCAGGGGCTGATTTCAAATCAGTTGAACCAATATTTGTTTGTTTTGGTTCGGAAATCTCAGAGATTGGGTTATTAATATCTCCACTCATGTCATCATCTTTCTCCAGGTCAATCGGGATATCAGTTACAACAGGGTTCAAGGTTTCTTCTTTAGTTGTTTCCACATTACTAACCTCTGAATCGTTCTCTTTACTTTCCTCAGAAGTACTATTATTTCTTATGGTTACATAACCTGCTGATGACTTAACTATTACAGGTTCCGTGGTTTCATTAATAACCACTGGAAATAATGATGCAGTACTCCTGCTAAGTTTAGCTACAGGAGTTGAGTTAATGTTTGTAGCTAAATAATCGTTAACACTGGAATAAAAGAATGGGATATGTGATGAGTACCTGTCGAAATAATATTTCATGGCATCTCTGCGCATATATACATATGCAATGCCCATAGCGAACATAACGAAGGCGAGGAATATTATCTGGTTGGTCAATGATGACTTCCTTCGGTTTGCCTGCATCTTTCTGGAAACAGGTTTTTTCTCTTCGGTAACTTTTTTATCAATTCTTTCTGAGCTTCCGGGTTTGGACTTGGTTTTATCAATAGCAGATTTAACTACTTTTTTAATCTTATCCTCATCAGAAACCCGGCGAATGGAAGGTGATACAAGAGTTCCCAGTCCGAATGAATCGGCTTTGTAGTTTACTGATGTATCCTGTTTAAAAGTAATATTTCCTTCAGAATCTTTGGCAATTGAGCCGATATTTTTGAAATTTATCTTTTTACCTGATTCCAATGCGTTATGACATAGAAGTACAAATTTGTCAACATTCTGTTTTGCTGCTTTATACGAAATCTCTTCATGCTGGGCAACATAATTGATGAGTAGTCCATCATTGGCACGCAGATGAATATTAAAATGAACGTTTCTGAATGGCGGTGAAAATCTGTCAGTAACTTTATTAATGGTTACAGACTGATCTTCAGCTATAAACCCGCCTAATCCGGGTATTACAACACATTCATAATCATATAATAAATCACCAACGTATCCTGCTATCTTCATTTATCAACTATTTGTACGTTCAAAAACTTAAATTCGGAACCTGCTAAAATAAACAAATTATACGGACTTATCAAGTATTAGTTTCAAGTTTTAGCAAGTCTTCGGGGGTATCAATTGAAATACTTTCATAATCAGTAATATCAACTGAAACATTTATTCCGTTTTCAAGCCATCGCAGTTGTTCAAGACTTTCGGCCTTTTCAAGGATTCCAGGAGGCATTTCTGCTATTTTTTTCAATACATCAACCCTGTAACCATATATTCCGATATGCTTAAAATAAGTACAATTCTGCAACCAGGATTCTTTATCTATACCTCTTTGAAACGGTATTGCATTTCTGCTGAAATATAAAGCAATCTTTTGGGTTGAAAATACAACTTTCACAACATTGTTATCGAATAATTCGCTTTTAGAATTGATTTTCTTAACAAGAGTTCCTATCTGGATACCGGATTGTGAGAACATACGGGCAACAGTATCAATTTGTACAGGATCTATAAAAGGTTCATCGCCCTGAATATTAACAACGGAATCATAATATTTTCCTCTACTTTCCAATAATGAGATAGCTTCATTTGATCTGGATGTGCCATTCAAATGATTCTTTCCGGTCATTAAAGCATCACCTCCAAAAGCCAGTACATGATCATATATTCTGTTATCATCAGTTGCCACAACCACCTCTGATAATAGTTTTGACTTAAGTGACTGTTCATAAACCCTTTGAATCATACTTTTGCCCATGATATCTGCCAAAGGCTTTCCCGGAAATCTGGTTGAATCGAATCTTGCAGGAATAATTCCAATACAGCGCATATAATTTTTGGTTGTTGTTATATGTAACAGTTAGAACAAACCATGGATATTTGCATTTACTTTATCGATAACAACACTTAGATCTTCAGGATCATTAAAATCCATATCATCAACATTAATTATCAATAATTTCCCTGAATTGTAGCCCTTAATCCAACCCTCATAACGATTGTTCAGCAATTTGAGATAATCAAGTCTTATTGATTCTTCGTAATCCCTGCCTCTTTTCTGGATTTGTTCAACCAATGTTGAAACAGATGCTTTGAGGTAAATGAGTAAATCCGGAGGTTGAATAAACGAGTTCATTAGTTCGAAAAGTGAACTGTAATTATCAAAATCCCTGGTTGACATCAGGTTCATCTCATGAAGATTTGGAGCAAAAATGTAAGCATCTTCATAAATTGTTCTGTCCTGTATTATATTATTGCCACTATTTCGTATCTCAACTACCTGACGAAATCTGGAATTTAGAAAATATACCTGCAGATTAAAGGACCAACGCTGCATATCCTCATAGAAACTATGAAGATACGGATTATGATCAACATCTTCGTAATGTGGTTTCCACCCAAAATGCTTGGCCAGAAGTCTTGTAAGAGTTGTTTTTCCGGAACCTATATTACCTGCTATTGCTACGTGCATCTTTAATAATTTTTTACTAAAATAAATAAAATGTCAATAGTTTCGCTAATTCTATTTTACTTTAAGAATTTCATCAGCATATTCACGATCGTTTGACAAACGGGGTACTTTATTTTGTCCTCCAAGCTTATTTCGTTTCTTCATCCACTTATAAAAAGTATTTTTTTTGAGGTTAACAACGTCAGGGAACTTTAGTACGAGATTATGATATCTTTTTGCCTCGTAATCCGAATTCAGACTTTTTAGTGCATTATCAAATGCTTCATTAAAAAAGTCATGACTTTCCGGTTCAATATCAAATTCAATTAACCACTGATGCCTGACTTCCTCATTATCAAACAATGGGGCAGCTGTATATTCGCTTATCCTTGCTCCTGTTTTTGAGCATGCTATCGCTAATGCTTTTTCTGCATTATCAATTATTAATTCTTCACCAACGGCATTTATAAAATTCTTAACTCTCCCCGTTATCCTGATACGATATGGGTTCAGACTTGTAAAAACAACTGTATCACCAATCATATAACGCCATAGTCCGGCATTTGTAGTTATAATAAGAGCATAGTTAACTCCTGTCTCAACTTCAGATAACTGTACAGGTTCACCATTTGTTGATGAAATTTCACCAACCGGCAAAAACTCATAAAAAATTCCATAATCCAGCATTAACAGTAAGTCAGAACAATCCTTCTGATCCTGAATCGCAAAAAATCCTTCTGAAGCATTATATGTATCTGAGTAAGCCATTCTGTCGGAACATATAATACTGCTGTATTGTTCACGATAAGGTTCAAAATTTATTCCACCATGAAAAAAGACTTCCAGATTTGGCCAAACATCATGAAGGTTCTTCTTGCCTGACTTCTGTAATATTTTTCTCAACAATACAAGCATCCAGGAAGGTACTCCGGATATACTCCGTACATCATGATTCATTGTAGACTCAGCCATCAGTTCAAGCTTGTTCTCCCACTCATCCATTAATGCAATCGACAGAGAAGGTGTTCTCTTGAATTGTGCCCAAAATGGTAAATTATGCATTAAAATTGCTGACAGATCACCCTCAATATAGGTAGTATTACTCACCTCAAGTATATTTCTGCTACCACCCATTACAAGGCTTTTCCCATCAAACAACTGTGATTTGGGATAAAGATCAAAATACATTGCAAGCATATCTTTCCCTCCTTTAAAATGGCATTCTTCCAAAGCCGATGGACTAACAGGTATATACTTACTTTTTCCTGCAGTTGTTCCGGATGATTTAGCAAACCATGTTATCTCTTCATGCCAGAGTATGTTTTGCTCTCCTTTACGTAACCTGTCTATCATTGGTTTTAAATCCTCGTAAGAGCTGACAGGTACCCTGCTTGTAAAATCAGTTATGCTGTTTATGGATTTATATTTATATTTTTTCCCCCATTCTGTATCACGTGCTGACGTGATCAGTTTTTTGAACACCTCATTTTGAACATCAACAGGATATTTATTAAAAAGTTCAATTTGATGTATCCTCTTCTTAATCCACCAGTTCAATACTGAATTTACAAACGCCATTTGAAATGTATTTTAGAAATTGGGGAACCAAAAATAAATAATTTTGCAATTAACGGAGTTAACTGTACTCATCAATTGAATTATTATTTCAGAATTCACTGATTCCAATCATCAGATATAGCACAAAAGCCTGTTATACTGACAAATATAATAAATGATTAATTATTACATGTTGTATCTGATAAATGTATATTTTAGTAGGTTCAAACTAAACCGGCAATTAGCCTGCAGAATTCTTATCAGATCACAAAATTATGAAACAGTTTGTGTTAATAATAACGTTCTTAACTCTCACTACATTATGTATGAGCCAAAAACCAGGTTATTCTGACTCACTACCTGATCTTAAGAGATTAATCGAGAATCAGAAACTAGATCATCAGGATATTGATAGTATCGTAAAAAAAGGAGATGAACGTTGCAATACTTCTCCCGACTCGTCGCTTTATTATTACAAAATAGCCCTGCTGCTTGCTCAAAATGAAAATAATATTGAAAGTGAGGCAAATATTTACGGTAAAATCGGGGGGCTAAAATATTTAAGCGGGGAATTTGACAGTTCTCTTGAGAATTTTGTAATAGCGTTAAAAAAATGGAGAACAGAAAAAAACAAACAGGGTATCGCCAGAGGTCTTAACAATATTGCGCTCATTTACAATATGCTAAGTAATTATGATGAAGCATTGGATTATCATCAAAACTCACTTTACCTGTGCAGGGAAATAGCAGATAGTTCATTGCTTGCGTTAAATTATTTCAATATCGGCCTGGTATATCTGAACATGAAACAATATGACTCTGCACTAGTTTATGCCAATCGTTCGTTAAAAATAAATACTCTTATTGAGAATGAAAATGAGCTATTGAAATTAAATACTCTAAAGGGGAACATATATTTTGAAAAAGGGGAATACGACAAAGCACGCGATTTATTTTTAAATGTTATTGAAGACAAATCGATTAACAACAAATGGGAGTTATCATATGCATTGGCTGGTATTTCAGCAACCGAGCAAAAAGCAGGTAATTACGATTTAAGTATTGATTATGGTAAAAAGAGTTTGCAACTTGCTGAAGATATAAATGCAGCATGGGATATACAAAACATTCTTAAGATCCTTTCTGAAAGTTATGCCTTGGCAGGCAACTATAAAAAAGCATACGAACTTTATAAAGAATACAAACTTTATAACGATACTCTTTTTAACAGTGACAGGAAAAATAAGATAAACTATCTGAATCTAAAGCAGAAAGATTTTGAGTATATCACACTATCCCACGAAAATGAAATTCAATATGATCAAATACAAAAGCGGAATAATCAAATCTTAATTGCAGCTTTAATAGCTGTTTTTGTTGCCATATTGGCTATTATATTCCTTAGAAACAGTTATGCAAAATCAAAATTAAACTATCAGTTAAGGGTTAAGAACGCTGAAATTGGCAAGAAAAATCAGGAACTCATTAAACTTAATGCAACAAAAGATACCTTTTTTAAAATCATTGGACATGACCTTAAAAATCCACTTTGCACTGTTATATCCTTTACTGATATGCTGGAGAACAACTTTAACGTATTCAGCGACAGTGAAAAACTAGAATATATTTCATTATCTAAAAGTTCGGCAGCACATTCACTTGATATGTTGGATAATTTACTGGAGTGGACTAAATCACAATCAGGAATCTATAGTGTTAATCCAGTTAAAACAAACATAAAAAAGCTTGTATTGGGAATAACTGATAAACATAAAAACAGTTTCAAAGAAAAGAATCTTAAACTAACAATTGATATAGATGAGGATATTATCGGAGTACTGGATGTAAATATGACTACAGTTGTTATCAGAAATATTATAACGAATGCCATTAAATTCACAAATAGTGGTGGAGAAATAATAGTAAAAGCAATAAATGAGAATGACAATGTTTTAATTACTATTTCTGACAATGGAATTGGGATGGATAATGAAAAGATAACAGGACTATTTCAAATAGAAAATGCCCGTTCCACATCCGGAACAAATCAGGAGAAAGGAATGGGTATTGGTTTGATCCTGTGCAAAGAACTGCTAGAAAAGCAAAATGGTTTGATCTGGGCTAAGAGTTCTCCTGGTGAAGGATCAGAATTTTATGTAAAAATCTAGTTCCATGGGCTTTGAGATTGAAAGAAAATTCCTGGTAAGGGGTGAATATAAACATCTGGCAACTCAGAAGATAAGTATAAAGCAGGGGTATTTGTCCACAATTCCTAACCGGACAGTAAGGATACGTATAACCGACACCAGGGGATATATTACAATAAAAGGTGAGCCAAAATTAAATAAGGCAACCAGGTTTGAGTGGGAGAGAGAGATACCATTAGATGAAGCTCTTCAGTTAATGGAGCTTTGCGGATCTGATACAATAATTAAAACCCGGTATATAATACCTGAAAAGTCTGGATTGGTATTTGAGGTTGATCAATTTCATGATCGAAACAAGGGTTTGGTAATTGCAGAAATTGAAATTCCCCATAAGGCTTATTCAATATGCAAGCCGGATTGGCTTGGAAAAGAAGTTACAGGAGATCCGTTATATTACAATTCATACCTTAACCAAACTCCGTATTCAACCTGGTAACCAAAGAAAAGTTATAATATTTTGCGCACAAAAGCCTGTAATTAGAGCATACTTCCTGTGTCAAACAGTAATAATCCTGTTAACATAATGGTTAACATCAGAAATCAAAAAAAAATAATTCTACTGCCATATTCAACTTAGTAATTCTAAAAATATGCAGAGTGCTTAAGCTGATTTTTAAGATAAACAGTAGTATACTTCAAAACAATTCCTGGTTGTAAAATTCAATGAAATACGTTAATATGTTAATTATCTGGCTATACACAAAAAATAATATGGTAGGTACTTTACAAAATTAATACTAACAGTAAATCCCTGTACGGTAAATATCCTCTTAAACATAATACTACCCTTAAAGGGTGATAATTACCTACCATAAAGGGTAATCATCTCAATTTCAATCTTTTATTTTACTTTTTATGAAAAATATTACAAAGAAAATGTATCTTTGTAATCGGAATCAAGTTTGTTTTTTATTGTTTAAAGGCTCCAAGTGGTTTTGGGTGATTTTGCCTTGCCGGATAGCGTTTTAAACAAGCCTTTGAACAATACTTGATTTCCATTTAAAGCGTTCCGGTAAGGTTTTTTTTCCAGCCGGAATCAAATGTGAAATAGTAATCTATTTCCTCTCCATTTATATAAAAACTTATTCGCAAATATTCCAAATCAACTTTCCGGCTACTTATTATTAAATAATGATTAGTATACCGAATTACAAAGAAGAAAGAGGTATAAATAAAAATAAAAGTCCTGATAAAGAAACAAAAAAAACAAGTCAAAGGTTGCATATCAAAACCTTTAGTAGGTCATTTGGTACTGAATCATTCAGTGAATAATTAATATGACTAAGCAATTGTATAATTGCAACTCTCTTTAAGTTTCAGGGAATAATTAAGCATTATATGTTTTGGGTTTATGGCTTAGCCATTATGTACTTTCCAGTAACAGGAAGTCCATTAAGCATGATAACTTCATACAGCGATCACTATAAAATACAGCATTGATAAGCTTTCCAGGTATTTCTTTCATCTGATTGATCATTTTAATCAATCCAGATCTGATATTATGGTATTGATTACTGAAAAAAAACGGTTAATAATAATGATTATCACTATCTCGCAAAGATATGATTAAAGGTTCATAAGTTTAATATGATTATATTAAAATTCCATATGCCTGAACAAATAAAATATGCCTGATGCAATGAAATAACTATCTAAAGAGATTACTATTCTTTCTTCAAACCTTCAAGCTTCTTCTTCAATTCAGTTAATTCCCTTCTGGACTTATCCAATTCGGCTTCAAGGCTAAGAACAGCACTAATAGCCAGTTTGGCGGTTTCCTTACTTCTCTTCTCTTTTTCAAATTCCGATTCATCTTCATTAATCAGAGATTTTCTAAACTCCTGTTGATAGAATTTTAGTGAATCATACATATCACCATAACCCAGAATTAACCACCTCGCGGATATACGTTTGTCAAAAGCAAGTATCTGGTGAATAATTTTCAAACCACATGACCCTTTTTCATTTGCTAATTCGCTAATATATTGTGGTTTAACATTAAATATACCAGCTAATTTAACCTGATTTACACCATTTCTCTTGGCGTTTTTAATCCATTGTGCAACTCGTTGATTTACTGACATTAAACAAATTTAATAAAATAAAACATTAGTTTACTTGTTTGGGGCAAGTAAATACATTATATTTGCATTGCCGTCCTAACCTGTCGACAAATATACGACATAGATAATACAATTACAATACATTTATAATACTATTATTTTATGAATAAAGATGATCTGACCCTTTTAAAGAATAAGTTACCAGACCAGTGGGCTGCTAAACTTTCATGTGAGCTTGGCTATACTCCTGATTACATCAGAAAAGTTTTATCAGGACAAAGAAAAAGCCAAAAAATAATCGATGCTGCAATTGCCCTCGCTGCAGAGTATAAGTCGAAAGTTGAAAATCAAAAAAAAATAATTGCATCGCTATAATTATCAGAGTGCAGTAAATCAATCGAACATGGATAATACTAATTTGTCTTCAGGTAAATCAGAGTATCATTTTGATAATTACAGGATTCTTGAATTTATCGAAAATCTGAATGAGCAGGAACTGGTTGCTCTTTGGAGAATTGTTAACTCTCCTGAGTACCTGTGCTTGATCGCAGATGAGATAAACAAAATGATATCTGACGAGCTGGATGAAAGCGGAATATTATAACTATCAATTAATCATGATAGTATAATTCAGACTCCACTACCTGTCAATAATGATTACAGAGGTATATTGCCGTGCTTCTTTGGCGGGCTGTTATCTGTCTTATTTCGCGTCATATCCAATGCCTGAACGATCTTCTTCCGGGTTTCATGAGGATAGATAATTTCATCTATATATCCCAATGCTGCTGCTTTATAAGGACTTGCAAAATTATTACGATATTCTTCTACTTTGTCTTTCCTCTCCTCTTCAGGCAAGTTCCGATAGATTATATTTACTGCTCCATCAGGCCCCATTACTGCTATCTCTGCAGACGGAAAAGCATAGTTAACATCAGCACCAATATGCTTACTGGACATAACATCATATGCACCACCATATGCTTTACGGGTTATTATTGTAATTTTCGGTACTGTAGCTTCAGCAAATGCATATAAAAGCTTAGCACCATGTTTTATTATACCACCAAATTCCTGTGCTGTTCCTGGTAAAAATCCGGGCACATCCTCAAACGTAATTAAAGGGATATTAAAGGCATCGCAAAATCGTACAAAACGTGCAGCTTTTGTTGAACTCGCAATATCCAATACTCCGGCCAGTACTGCCGGTTGATTTGCTACTATTCCAACCGGACTACCGGCAATACGGGCAAACCCAACTATTATATTCTGTGCATAATGTGGTTGAACCTCAAGAAAGTGATTATCATCAATTACAGGCATAATAATATCAAACATATTATATGGCTTGTTGGGATCCTCAGGAATAATTTCATCAAGTTTGGGCTCAACACGTTCAAAATCATCGGTACATACCTTTTGAGGTGGATCTTCCATATTATTTGACGGGATAAAACTCATCAATTCCCTTATCATCATTACTGCCTGTTCATCATCATCTGCAGTGAAATGGGCTACACCTGATTTTTTATTATGAGCCATTGCACCACCAAGATCTTCCATTGTAACATCTTCATTAGTTACTGTTTTTATTACATCAGGGCCGGTAACAAACATAAATGATGTTTCTTTAACCATTAAAATAAAATCAGTAATGGCTGGAGAATAAACTGCACCACCGGCACATGGACCCAGTATAGCTGAAATCTGTGGAATTACTCCTGAACTACGAACATTTCTATAAAAAATATCGGCATACCCGGCTAGACTTTCCACACCTTCCTGAATTCTTGCACCTCCCGAATCATTCAACCCAATAACCGGAGCTCCCATCTTCATGGCCAGGTCCATTATCTTCACTATCTTGTCAGCATTAGCCCTGCTTAACGAACCTCCCGATACTGTAAAATCCTGAGCAAATACATACATTAAACGTCCTTCTATTTTCCCGTATCCTGTAACAACACCATCTCCGAGAATTTTTGTCTTCTCCATCCCAAAATCATTACAACGATGAGTTACAAACTTGTCAATTTCAACGAAAGTTCCGGGATCAAGTAATTGTTGAATACGTTCACGGGCAGTAAGTCTGCCAGCTTTATGCTGCTTATCAATTCTATGCTGTCCTCCACCAAGTTCAGCTAATTGACCTTTTTCCTCAAAGATTTCCAGTTTCGATTTTAGTGACATATTTTTTGTTGTTAATTTCGTTTTGATTAAATGAGTTAATTTGATTGAGTAGTTATTTGATATTTATTGAAGTATGGAACAATATATGAGTTGTTAATATATTACTACAAGAGGTATCATATACACCCTGTTTATATTATTCAAGCATGATTAATGGTTGGTCTCCTTCAATATTATCACCCTCTTTAACCAACACTTTTTTTATTAACCTGTCTTTTACAACTTTGTATTCACTTTCCATTTTCATGGCTGATACAACTATTACAGTTTCTCCTCCTACTACTCTGTCTCCTTCTTTAACAAGTACTTTCACAACTTTTCCGGGCATTGGAGTTGAAATAAATGCGTGATCATCATCCTCAGATGACTTTCTGCTGTTTTTATACCTTGCTTCGGCATCAATAATATCTATATCAAACGAGTTATACAAAGTTGTCGCATGATATGTTTTATTATCTCTGGTTATTAACTCGATATTATATGAGATTCCATCATATAATAATGAATATATACCTTTCTCAACTTCAACAATATCAACTTTATAGACCCTGTCATCAACAGCAATCTCCATTATATTGCCAACTTCGTTTATTATTTTTATCTCCGATTGTTTATCGTTAATTTTAACTTCGTATCCCATAACTTGCTTTTAAACTGATTATAAACGTGTAACATTTCTTTTTCTACCAAATGCTTTCCAGTTTCCAACATTAGGTTTACATAAACGCTGTTCTTTAAATCTCTCCAGATTTTTTCTGTAATCTACAAACGCAGCTATGGTAGCCATATCCTGTACACGTTGTGGAGATTCTCCTGAAGGTACCAGATATTCTTCATTATCCTGAATAAAATGTGTATTATACTTACCTTCAACAAAATCAGGAACATCCAGTATGCGATTTAGAAACGGGATTGTTGTTTTAATTCCTGTTATTTTATAGGCATATAAAGCTCTTTTCAATCGATCAATAGCTTCTTTCCTGGTTAACGCCCATACGATTAGTTTTGATATCATCGGATCATAATATATGGGGATCTCGTAGCCTGGATATACATACCCGTCATGCCGAACTCCCAAACCCAATGGTTCAGTCATATGTTCAATCTTACCCGGATTTGGCATGAAATTATTATCAGGATCTTCAGCATAAATTCTTACCTCAATGGCATGACCTTTTTGCTTTAAATCTTCCTGTTTAAAATCAAGTGGCAGGTTATTAGCAATATTTATTTGTGTTTTTACAAGATCAACACCAACTACCCTTTCGGTAATCGGATGTTCAACCTGTAACCTTGTATTCATTTCAAGAAAATAATAATTCAGGTTATCATCAACAATGAATTCTATGGTTCCTGCACCAGAGTAATTTACTGCTTTGGCTGCAGCTACAGCATGTTTACCCATCTCTTCCCTAACCTTCTCTGTCATAATCGGGGATGGTGTTTCTTCAACCACTTTTTGATGCCTTCTTTGCACAGAGCATTCTCTTTCAAACAGGTGTACACAGTTTCCATGATTATCGGCAACTATCTGAAACTCTATATGATGCGGAGACTCAATGTATTTCTCAATATAAACAGCATCGTTAGAGAAAGCAGCCATAGCTTCGGATTTTGCTGATGTTACAGCCGAAACAATATCTTCCTCTTTCATAACCAGACGCATACCTTTTCCTCCTCCTCCGGCGCTTGCTTTAATCATTACAGGTAATCCGATTCCCTTAATAACCTCAACGGCTTCTTTCAGGTCTGTAATGGGCTCTGTTGTTCCCGGAACAACCGGTACATTAGCACTTTGCATTTTCTTTCTTGCGGTGATTTTATCACCCATAGTGTCAATAGCATATGATGAAGGTCCGATAAATATTAACCCTTCCTTTTTACATCGGTCGGAGAATTCTGCATTTTCAGACAGAAAACCATACCCTGGATGAATGGCTGTTGCGCCACTCCTTTTGGCAGCCTCAATTATATTGTCAATTACCAGGTAACTTTCATTGGATGGAGCCGCCCCAATATTATAAGCTTCATCAGCGTAACGTACATGCATTGAAGTTCTGTCAGCATCGGAAAATACTGCTACAGATTCAATACCCATTTCCCTGCAACTCCTCATAACCCTTATGGCAATCTCTCCTCTATTGGCAACAAGTATTTTTTTGATCATAAAATATTCTTTAAAACACGGTGTTTGAGACAGTTTATTTATACACCCCTGTGTTGTTGAACGCGTAAAGATATAAAAATATAAAAATATGACTACTTGCATATGTTAATTACTAATCAAAAATCATATCTTTGGGTATTATTCTTACAAGCAATTATGAAACTTAAATTAGCAGTAGCATCTGTCCTGTTATTTTCCTTTTCTTTTTTGATAAAAGGTCAAATTGAAGATTCAGATGGTTTATCAAATATAAAAACTGCTTTGATCATAGACAGTCTTGAAAACTTAATACCAACTTTACCAAATAATGAAGTATTAGATATAAAATTCGAACTGGCAATTTTATACCGTGGTATTAATCCTGATCAATCTGTTAATTACAGTAATGAATATATTACAGAAACGGACACAAATGGTTCAGCAATAAAAAGAAGTAAGATATTTGGTTTGTTGGCCGAAATTTATGAATCAAGAATGCAATCCGACTCTGCATTATATTATTACAACGCACAGGAAAAATTGTTAGTAAATTCTCTTTCAGAAAGGAAAGAAAACCTCAGAAATAGTTATTTCGGTTCAGATAATGATAAAGATGGATTATTCGAAGGCTGGATACCAAATGCTGAATACTACATTATTGGACTGCTTCTGCTTGTGAGTGTTGTATTAGTAATTATATTATCCATCTCAAAAAGAAACTTTTTGAAAATTGAATCTGTAAAAAATCAGGAACTTGAAGTTGCCAACACCAGGTTTAAAGAGTTTAATGAAAAACTGGAACAGGCTGTCGAAAAAAACACAAAAGAAAGGTCAAAAGAATTAGAAAAAACAAACAACACTATAATTGAATTAAGAAAATCATTAAAAAAAGCAGAAGAATCCAATTATCTGAAAAACGCATTTCTTGGTACAATGAGTCATCAGATAAGGACTCCGCTTAGCGGAATTATGGGCTTTTCTGATATGCTTGAAACTGAGCTTGCTTTACGCGGAAATGAAGAATTATATGAATTTGCGAAAAATATTCAGGAAGCAGGAGAAAAATTAATGAGTCTTATCACTAATATAATTGACATTTCCAGCATTGAAGCAAATATTTTAGAGCTAAATATCAGCCCCTGTGATATTAATGGGATAATTAAAAATATTGAAAAGAATTATGAACTAAAAGCTAAAGAGAAGAATCTTATTTTCAAGACCAAATTTGAAACAGGTTTACCAACAGTAGAAGCAGATGATGAAAACCTGACCAAAGTACTTAAAATCATAATTGACAATGCAATTCAATTTACTGATAAGGGATTTGTAACAATTTCAACATCCTGGGATCAACAAAAAGGAATAGCTAATATTGAAATAAAAGACAAAGGTGTTGGAATTGATGATGAAACCATGAAGATGTTACTCGATTCATTTGATTATTCCAAACATGGAAGTTCATTAACATATAAGGGGCATGGGCTTGGATTAATTCTGGCTCACAGGTTAATTACACTTATGAATGGAAACCTGGAATTAGCCTCTAAACTAAATGATGGCACATCCGTTAAAATATCTCTACAATGTACACCAAAACCTGGTGTTGCTGAGTCAACCCATAAAAAAACCAAACCCAGAGCATCAATTGTAAATGCGCCTGAGTATGGAAGAATTAAGATCTTCATTGTTGAGGATGACAGGATGAATCGACTGGTACTAGAAAAAATGCTAAAGAATACAGGTGATGTTGTTACTACTCCTGATGGAAATAGCGCCTTGAAATATCTTAAAAGCAAAGCAGTTTCTAAAGATCCTTTTGATGTAATGCTGCTTGACATCAACCTTCCGTCACCATGGGATGGAATATCTTTAATGAAAGAGATAAGGAAACAATTTCCTGATACAAAAAACACCCCTTTCATAGCACAAACTGCATACGCAATGGCGGGTGATAAAGATCATTATCTTGATGCCGGATTTAATGATTACATCTCAAAACCAATTAATAAAACTGAGTTGTTAACCATGATACAAAAACAACTGGAAATATTCAAAAAAACAACTAAATAAACCTAAGAAAACGATTGCATTATTTTCCAAAAGAAATGAACTCAGTAAATCAATCAGCTATTATATGTACTAATAATATGGATTAGTTTATCCTCAAAAGAAAATAAATATAATTTTGTACATTACTCATAGTAACTAAATATATAATATAAAAAAAGATGATATTAAAAATCTCAGATAAAGTTAAACCAGGTGTTGTATTTGGCGAAGATATGAACACTATTTTTGAAATAGCAAAACAAAACAACTTTGCATTACCTGCTGTTAATGTTGTTGGAACTGATTCATCAAACGCCGTAATGGAAGCCGCAAAAGCCGTTAACTCACCTGTTATTGTTCAGTTTTCCAACGGAGGAGGTTCGTTTTATGCCGGAAAAGGACTTTCAAATGAGAATGAACAGGCTGCAGTTGCAGGTTCTGTATCGGGAGCATTGCATGTACATAAACTTGCAGAACTATATGGAATACCTGTGATTCTTCATACAGATCATGCTGCGAAAAAGCTATTACCATGGATAGATGGTTTGTTGGATGCAGGAGAGAAACATTTCAAAGAAACCGGGAAACCATTATTCAGTTCCCATATGCTCGATCTCTCGGAAGAACCTCTTGAAGAAAATCTTGAAATATGTAGTACCTACCTCAAACGAATGAATAAAATGGGTATGACCCTGGAAATAGAGTTGGGAATCACAGGTGGAGAAGAGGATGGAGTGGATAATACGAATATTGATAGTTCAAAATTATATACTCAGCCTGAAGAAGTGGCCAGGGCCTATGAGGTGCTTTCTAAAATTAGCAGTAATTTCACTATCGCTGCAGCATTTGGAAATGTACATGGTGTTTACAAACCAGGTAATGTAAAGCTTGAGCCTGTTATACTTAAGAACTCGCAGGCTTTTATCAGCGATAAATATAATCTCGGATACAATCCTGTTAACTTCGTATTCCATGGAGGTTCGGGTTCAGAACCGGCCAAAATCAGAGAGGCTATTTCCTATGGAGTTATCAAGATGAATATTGATACTGATACTCAGTGGGCAACCTGGGATGGTGTAAGAGAATATGAAAGCAAATTTCACGATTATCTTCAGGGACAGATTGGAAACCCTGATGGAGAAGATGTGCCAAATAAGAAGTACTATGACCCACGCAAATGGTTAAGAGCAGGTGAGCAATCAATGGTTGAGAGATTGAAAAGAGCTTTTGAAGAATTAAATTGTATTGACAGATTCTAAAACATATGTTACAGATTTGTCGTAGTTATGATTCAGGCAAATCTGTAACTCTTTTTTATTATTATTGTTATGATGAACTACCCACCAAAAATTTTACTGGCCTTTGGAGAAACATTCACCGATGAGGGTGAGCAGTTTTATGAGTGGTTAATGGAAAACGGATATCCTGAATTAGCAGCCTTAAGCAGCGGGATACGAGGTAGTAATGAAGCAATCGAATGGTTATTAAAGAATAAATATCCTCAATATGCTGCATTTGACGGAGCAATAGATAACAAACAACAGGCTTACGACTGGCTCAGAAAATATGAGTTTGATTTTCTTGTTGTTCTGGCTGACGCAGTTAATGAAAAACCTGAAGCAATAGCATGGTTCAATGATAATAATCTTGAGATCTTCACCGTGCTGGCAGCCAAGATCAATAGTTTCAGAAATAACCAGACTTTTGATTATCATAAACTGCACTTTTAAATTATAACCTGTTATCTTAAATTTTTTGGTAGCATTTGGATTATCTTCGACCAAAATTAAATTAGCTTTGTCAAAAAAACAGATCATGAAAAAACACCTGATTACAATCACCGGACTTTTTATTGCCACAATATTTATATTATCATCTTGTGAAAACTCTGTTGATAAGAAAGAACATCGTAAAGACGGAATAGTGGTTGGAGATTTATCTCAAGAGAAAAGTTCAGGCGCCAAAGTTACAATTTCTCTTGACCAGGCATCTGAAATGATGGATAAGTACAACAGACTTACTCAGGAATGGTTTAACTACACCTACACGCGTGCATGGATCGAAACTATCAAAATGAATGATGGTAAAATCAATTACTATTTAGGTGTTGAAGCTACACTGGAGCCAAAAAACAATAGCAAAGCCTATAGTTGTTATACCATTTATACTGAACTTGAAAAAACAAAAGATGACCTGGTTCTGTATCCGGATGCATATCAGCAATCGTGCCGGGGCAAATGTTGTAACAGCTGTAAGCTGGTATTACAAAAAGACAATACGTTTACCTGCGAGTGTGAATCTCCCATTGAAGACTCTGATTGTAATGGAAAGTCAAGTTGCGGACATAGTGAGTCAAAACCTGTTAGTAAAGAGCAAGCTAAGAATGATATGATATAAAAAAGCCGGAATCGAATTAAAATTCATGTTCCGGCTTTATTTATGATTTTATATTAAAGCTTTATCAGCTATATAGGATAATCCTTGAATATTTCTGATGATTTTAACAGAATATCCACATACTGTGCTCTGCGATAAGCGTAAGGATCCCTGATGTTTTTCTTTGAAAGATTACCTCTGAAGTCTTCCAGTTTCTCATACTGTTTGTTAGCCATCCAAATTTCCATGTCTTCAAGCATTTTTGTGATTTGCTGTGGACCATGTTTATAAACAGTACTTACAACCTGAACAACATTAGCTCCTGCCAGTATCATTTTAATAGCATCTTCTCCTGTAAATACTCCCCTGTTTGCACAGATATCAGCATCAAGGTTATCATAAAGCAATCCTACATACCTCAAAGGCAAACGGCTATCGTACTCTGAACTAAGGTTATAAGGGAAGCTCATTTTTTCCAGATTGATGTTAATATCAGGCTGGAACAATCTGTTGAAAAGCACAAATCCATCTACACCTTTTTTGTCCATTTCTTTAAAAGTATAAAGAGGATTTGTATAAAAAGGGCTAAGCTTAACACTAACCGGTATCTTAACGGCTTCCTTAACTCTTTCAATGATATCAAGTTCTGAATTCAGAATTGAGCGGCCCTCCATTTCAAAATCTTTGGGGTTATTATAAAAATTCAGTTCCAAAGCATCTGCTCCTGCCTTTTCAAGTTTTTTGGCGTATTCAATCCATGTATCATCATATATAGCATTTAAACTTGCAATCAAAGGAATGTTAATGGCTTTCTTAGCTTCTGCAAAACTTATAAGGAAATCTCCAGGGCCTGCGTCAAAACTATCGCTAAATCCTGAAGCCATTTCTGCATGACGTTCTTCTATTCCGGTCATTGTCTGATCCATTTCAAGATTTTCCAGATGAATCTGTTCCTCAAACAAAGATTTGTAAACAATCGCTGATGCTCCTGCATCTTCAAGCTTCTTTAGCGTATCGAGGTCTGTTACAAGATTGCTTGCGCCTATGATTATAGGGTTCTTTAGTTCTAATCCAAGGTATTTAGTTGACAGGTCCATATTAATAATTTTTGATAATATTTTTGTTTGCTGTAAAATTACAATATTTTCATTTCCATTTTAACTTCTCACAATCTAAATTGATTTTAAATTGTACATTTCCATGTAACTAATTACTAAAAATAAGTGGATAAATATATTGAAATGAGTATTTTCGCGGAAATTCATAAAAAGAATATTTTTACTACTTTCTAATATATACGAATCATGAACAGAAAGAAAAATTTTATTACATGCGAAGGTAATTTTGCTGCCTCATATATTGCTTATATGTTTAGCGAAGTTGCTGCTATCTATCCTATTACTCCATCATCAGATATGGCAGAATACATTGACCAATGGGCTGCCAACGGGAAGAAGAATATTTTTGGTGAGACTGTAAAAGTTGTTGAAATGCAGTCAGAAGGTGGTGCTTCGGGAGCTGTACACGGATCATTGCAGGCAGGTGCTTTAACAAGTACTTTTACTGCTTCTCAGGGACTATTACTGATGATTCCGAATATGTATAAAATGTCAGGTGAATTATTGCCTGCTGTATTTCATGTAAGTGCACGTAGTCTGGCTGCTCAGGCACTGTCTATTTTTGGTGATCATAGTGATGTTATGAGTACTCGTCAATCAGGTTTTGCGATGCTTGCTACAAGTAGTGCTCAGGAGATTATGGATATTGCCGGTGTTGCTCACTTAACTGCCATCAAATCAAGAATTCCTTTTATACATTTCTTTGATGGTTTCAGAACATCTCATGAATTACTGAAAGTAGAAGCAATGGACCAGGAAGAAATTGCTAAACTTGTTGATTATAACGCACTCCAGAAATTTAGAGATAATGCACTGAACCCTGAACATCCGGTAACCAGGGGTACTGCTCAAAATCCTGATATTTACTTCCAGTCCAGGGAAGCCGCATCGAAATTTTACGATGTGATACCTGACATGGTAGAAGAATACATGCAGGAAATTCAGAAAATAACAGGACGTGAATACCACCCGTTTACATATTATGGTGCTGAAGATGCTGAAGATATTATTGTTGCAATAGGTTCAATTACTGAGGTAATTAAAGAAGTAGTTGACTATAAAGTAGCAAATGGAGAAAAAGTTGGATTAATAACTGTTCATCTTTACAGACCGTTTTCAGAAAAATACTTTATGAAAGTATTCCCAAAAACAACAAAGAGGATAGCAGTTCTTGACAGAACTAAGGAAATTGGTGCTAACGGTGAGCCTCTTTATCTTGATGTAAGGGATTTATTCTATGATAAAGAAAATACTCCTATGATAATTGGAGGTCGTTACGGACTTAGCTCTAAAGACACTACTCCTGCAATGATCATTTCTGTTTTTGATAACCTTGCATCAGAAAATCCAAAGAATGGATTTACTGTAGGTATTGTTGATGATGTTAAGCACACATCATTACCACTATTACCAGAGATCAGTGTTGCTCCGTCAGGAACTTATGAAGCAAAATTCTACGGTCTTGGAGCAGACGGTACTGTTGGAGCTAATAAAAACTCCATTAAGATTATTGGTGGTTCGACTGATAAATATTGCCAGGCATATTTCTCATATGATTCAAAGAAATCCGGCGGCATAACTGTTTCACATCTTAGGTTTGGCGATAACCCTATCCGTTCACATTATCTGGTAGGGACTCCTGATTTTGTTGCCTGCCATGTTCCTGCATATCTTGAGAAATATGATATGCTTAAAGGGTTAAAAAAAGGCGGTACATTCCTTCTGAACAGTATATGGGATGAGGAAGAAACAAAGAAACGCTTACCTGATCATATGAAGAAATATCTTGCTGAGAATGATATTTCAATGTATATTATTAATGCTACCAAAATTGCAAGTGATATAGGTTTAGGTAACCGAACCAATACAATTATGCAATCAGCATTCTTTAAAGTTGCAGAGGTAATTCCTTATCAGGATGCTGTAAACGAAATGAAAACAGCAATTCTTAAAACCTATGGTAATAAAGGTGAAGAAATTGTTAACATGAACTATGCAGCCGTTGATAATGGTGGTGACGTAGTAAAAGTTGATATCCCTGCCGAGTGGAAAGAAATAGTTATAAAAGAAGAAACTAAGGACAACAATCTTCCTGATTTCATCAAAAATGTTGTAAATCCAATTAATCTGCAAAAAGGTGATTCTCTTCCGGTAAGCACCTTTAATGGTCGTGAAGATGGAACTTTCCCTAATGGCACAACCGCTTTTGAAAAAAGAGGTATTGCAACAAATGTTCCCGAATGGCTTGAAGAAAACTGTATTCAGTGTAATCAATGCTCACATGTATGTCCGCATGCAGCGATTCGCCCGTTCCTTTTAACCAACGAAGAAGCTGAGAAAGCTCCTGAAGGAACAAAGATAATACAGGGTGCAGGACCACTAAAAGCATATAAATTCCGTATTCAGGTAAGTATTCTTGATTGTACTGGTTGTGGAGTATGTGCTGATGTATGTCCATCAAAAGAAAAATCACTTGTTATGGAACCTATTGGTACCCAGCTTGATGAAATTGACAGATGGAATTATATGCATGAAGAAGTCGGATATAAGGAAAATGTTGTTCCTAAAGATAAGAGTGTTAAAAACAGTCAGTTTGCTCAACCTCTGTTTGAGTTTTCAGGTGCTTGTGCAGGCTGTGGTGAAACTCCATACATAAAAACAATTACCCAGTTGTTTGGTGAAAGGATGATGATCTCCAATGCTACTGGATGTTCGTCAATATACGGAGGTTCAGCCCCTGCGACTCCTTATTGCAAACATGAAGAGTCAGGACACGGTCCCGCATGGGCAAATTCTCTTTTCGAAGATAATGCTGAATTTGGTTTTGGAATGGCACTTGGGGTTGAAAAACTTAGAGACCGTCTTGAAATCAAGATGAATGAAGCTATTGAGAATGGTTTTTCAGATGATTCGAAAGAAGCAATGAAAAACTGGATAGAGAACAGAAGTTTAGCTAACGCTTCAGTTGATGCTTCGAAAAAGGTTATTGAAACACTTAAGAAAGAGAACAATCCGCTCGCCGATGAAATTCTTAAACTTGAACAGTACATGGTTAAGAAATCACAATGGATCTTTGGTGGTGACGGATGGGCCTATGATATTGGTTATGGTGGCCTTGATCACGTTCTTGCTTCCGGTGAAGATGTAAATGTGTTGGTAATGGACACTGAGGTTTATTCAAACACCGGTGGACAGGCTTCAAAGGCTACTCCAACAGGTTCTGTAGCGAAATTTGCTGCATCAGGTAAGAAGATTAGAAAGAAAGATCTTGGAGCTATGGCAATGACATATGGCTATGTTTATGTTGCACAAATTGCAATGGGATCAAGTCAGGCCCAGGCATTTAAAGCAATTAAAGAAGCTGAAGCTTATCCGGGACCTTCACTTATCATCGCTTATTCTCCATGTATTGCACATGGTATAAAAGGTGGTATGGGTGGCGCCCAGAAAGAAGAAAAGTTTGCTGTTGAAGCTGGATACTGGCATACATACAGATATAATCCATTATTGGAATCTGAAGGTAAGAACCCATTTGTTCTTGACTCAAAAGAACCGGACTGGACACAATTCCAGGAGTTTTTAAATAATGAGGTAAGATATGCTTCTCTTAAAAAGGCTTTCCCTGAAGAAGCACGTAAACTATTTGCTGCATCAGAAGAGGATGCCAAGTGGAGATACAGAAACTATGTAAGATTAGCGAATATAGACTATTCAAAATAGTCAACGCATAACATTATTATAAGGATGCTTTGAAGAAAGCATCCTTTTTTTTTACTTTTAACTTTAATATTAGATAACAAAAAACAGGTAATATGAAAACAAATTACATTTTCGCTGCTGTTGTAGTTTTTTCAACTATTGTAACAAGCTGTAACTTCAAATCTGATCATAAACCGTCTGCCAGTAATGATTATCTGTTGGCAGCTACACTCTTCCAGCAAACCGCTGCAGAGAAAAGGGCACTTTCATATCAAGCTTATAATATTGCAAAACAAAAACTGGATAACGAGCTAAAAAAGAGCAGACTAACGAAAAAACTGGCTGTGGTTGTTGATATTGATGAAACTGTACTGGATAATAGTCCTTTTGAAGCAAAAAGTATATTGGAGAATACTGACTATCCAACATATTGGAATGAGTGGTGTGAGAAGGCATCTGCCAAACCCATTGCAGGTTCGCTTGAATTCCTGAATTATGCAAAATCACAAGGGGTTGAAGTATTTTATATAACAAATAGAAAAGACCATTTGATGAATTGTACTCTTGAGAACCTTCAAAAATATAATTTCCCGTTTGCTGATACCACTCATCTGCTTATGAGAACCAAAGATTCAAACAAAGAACCCAGAAGAGAAAAGGTTGAATCAAACCATGAAATAGTACTTCTGATTGGGGACAATCTGGGGGATTTTCTACATGATTTCGACGGAAGATCATCCAATTACAGATATAATCTAACAGATAGCTTACAGTACGAATTTGGCAACAGGTTCATAATGTTGCCAAATCCTATGTACGGAACATGGATGAATGTATTAGTTGAAAACAATCCAGACCTTTCAAAGGAAGAAAAAATCAAACTACTGAAAGAATTTCTCATAAGTTTCTAAAAAAATAGCGGATACACTGAATCAAATATCCGCTATTACAGTATTTTTATACCTTAACTAGTTTATTTCCATAAAGAAAGGTAATCTGGCTTGTACTCCTTTCATTTTTTTAAGGGTTTGCATATTCTCAAAGTAATTGTAGTATTCACCAAGCTCATGTTTTACAATCGTGGTTGTGGCCTGTCCGGTAAGTTCTTCCACTAATTGTTCAAAGAAATCTTTTTTCTGGGGATAAGTAACAATACGATAATCATCACCCAGTTCAGCTTTTTCTGCAGCATATTTTACCGCATCCTCGATACCTCCAAAACTATCAACCAGTCCAAGTTCCAGGGCATCAGCTCCTGACCAAACCCTTCCTTTGGCAATGCTGTCAACATAGCTAATATCAAGATCTCTGGTAGAAGCTACTAACTGAGTAAAATCGGTATAGATTTTATCAATAACCTCATCCAGTTTGGCCTGCTGGAATGGGCTCAACGGTTTCATAACATCAATGAAGTTTGAGTTTTCATTTGTCATAACATTTTCAATATTGATGCCAAGTTTATTGTTAAATAATCCTTCAAGATTAGGAATAACTCCAAAAACGCCAATTGAGCCTGTTATTGTAGTAGGCTGAGCAAAAATATAATCAGCATTTGTAGAAATCCAGTAGCCTCCTGATGCTGCCAGATTACCCATTGAAACAATTACTGGCATATCTTTACTTGCTAGCTCCACCTCACGTCTGATTACTTCCGATGCAAGAGCATCTCCCCCACCTGAGTTAACTCTGAAAACAATAGCCTTAACCTTTTTATTTTTACGGGCTTTACTAATCGCTTTTGCAGTGGTTGCTGAACCAATATTTGTTCCATCACCTTTACCCTGTACAATACTTCCTTCCGCGAAAACAATCGCAATCCTGTCCCTCTTAGCTCCTTTTTTATCTTCAATCTTTGCTTTTGCGTATTTGTTGTAAGAAATAATATTAAGCTTTTCATCTTCTTTACGTCCTGTTTTCTCTTTAAGTATATCCATTACTTCATCACGATAAACAGCACCATCAATAAAATTATATTCAATTGCTTTTTCAGCAGTTGATAATTCAAGATTATCTGCCAGTTTATTTAATTCATCAACACTAATATTTCTTGATTCAGAAATAGATAGTAATAGTTTTCCCCAAATTGAATTTAACATGTCTTGTAATTGTTCACGGTTAGCCTCACTCATATGATCAAGCATGAGAGGTTCAACAGCACTCTTGTATTTATTATCAGGTCCTCTCACAATCTGCATTTCAATATCTAATTTATCGAGTAAACCTTTAAAAAACATAAGCTGAGCCTGAAGTCCTTTAAAAAGAACAACACCTTCTGTGTTCAAATATATTTCATCTGCGGTTGTAGCGAGGTAATATGCACTTTGATCATAATTATTTGCATAACTCACAATAAACTTACCTGACTCTTTGAATTCTTTCAGTTTATTTCTGATCTCTTCTGATGTGGCTACACCGGCAGGTAATGTCTCCATGTCAAGAAATATACCATCAATTCTGCTATCGTTAGCTGCCTTTTCAATGTTGTTAAGAATGGAATAAAGTCCGATTGGTTTGTTAGATTTCATAGTTGAAAAATCAAATCCTTCAAATGGATTGTCTGAACCTCTGTCTTTGATTTCAGCATTCCATGATATATGTAGTATGGAGTTTGATTTAACTTTAACTTCCTCATCACCTGACATTGCTACCAGAGAGGCTATCATTCCGGCAAACAATAAGAATATTACAATGAATGTAAGTATTGTACCTGCGAATGATGCAAACATAAATTTAAAAAACTGTTTCATTATCGTATTTTTTTAGGATTTTATAGAAAATACAATATTAACAAATAACTGTGAATAATTTCAGCAAATGTGAACTAAATAATTAATCTCATATAATGATATTTATATCATGCTAAAAGTAATACGAAATCATGGTAAGAAATTGATACCCAGCAGGCAGGTTTTCATTACCCTGGTATTCATCCTTTTTAGCATTGGATCATATACATATTCTGAGATTACACCTTTATCAATTTCGGCCGTAAAAAACACCAATACACAAACGAATTACCTGAAAAACTTCACCCGTTTCTCAGCTTATTACCATGTTCCGGCAACAAAGCAGCTGGTGTCAAAACCCCGGATTAAAGAAATTGCAGCTCCTCCCTCCGAAAGCATTATGGACACCGGAAGTATTAATGCCAGTGCTCTGGCAGGATTCCTGGCACTGCACAACAAAGACATTGATTCTGTTTATGCACATAAACTCGCTAATCTCTATATAACTGAAGCTGTTTATGAAGGAGTAAACCCGGATTTGGCATTTACACAAATGTGTCTGGAAACCGGATTCTTAAAATACAACGGGACAGTAGATAAAGAGCAGAATAATTTTTGCGGACTTGGAGCAACAGGAAATGGTGTTAAAGGTCTTTCGTTCACAAACCCAAAAGATGGAGTACGTGCACATATCCAGCACCTTAAGGCTTATGGTTCAACAAAAGACCTAAACAATGTACTAATTGACAGCAGGTTCAAATACGTAAAACGGGGAAGTGTTACAAATTTATCCGGATTAACCGGAAAATGGGCTACTGATAAAAAGTATGATAAGAAGATCCGCAGCTTGTTAAAACGATTATATACTTATTCACAAAGCGAAGAAATTGCAGGTAGTTAATTTCTGAATTTCAATCTGCAATTTATATTATTACAGGCAATATCTAACATGAAGATTTGCTAATTTTGTATTTTACAATTTTCGCAATGGCAGATTCAAATGTTGTTTATCTATTACTGGGAAGTAATATTGAGCCGCGATTGAAATATATCGATGAGACAATACTAAATATTGAATCAAATATTGGTGATATAATAAAAAGATCAAAATTGTACTCCTCCAAACCATTAGGTTTTGTATCAAGCCAACTGTTTTTAAACCAGGTAATTGTAGTTGCCACAACATTGTCTGATATTGATGTATTAAATAAATGTCTTGAAATTGAGAGTAAACTAGGAAGAGAACGTGTTAAAGGATGTTACAGTTCAAGAACAATCGATATTGATATATTATACTATAATAAGGATATCATTGAAATGGCTCAGCTTGAAGTCCCACACCCGAGATTACATGAACGAATGTTTACATTAGTACCACTTACAGAAGTGAGCCCTGATTTTGTTCATCCGGTATTAAACAAAGATCACATAACTTTAATTGAACAATGTAGTGACAGATCGAAAATATCAATTTTTAACAGATAAGAAATGAATTATAACTTTATTGCAATAGAAGGAAATATTGGAGCCGGCAAAACATCACTTGCTTCGCTTATATCCAATGATTTCAATGCTAAGCTTATTCTTGAGCAATTTGAGGATAATTCTTTTTTACCAAAATTTTATAAGGATCCTGAAAAATATGCTTTTCCGTTAGAGATGTCTTTTTTAGCTGCCAGATTTCAACAATTGAAAGATCAGTTAGGTACGGGGGATCTGTTCAAGTCGTTCACAATAAGTGATTATTATATCGTAAAGTCTTTAATATTTGCTCAGAAAACACTTGCTATAGATGAATTCAAATTATATACCAGGTTTTTTAATATTATTCTGAATCAACTTCCCAAACCTGATTTATTTGTATATCTGCATGTTAAAACACCTAAACTTCAGGATAATATAAAGAAAAGGGGGCGCTCATATGAGCAGGATATAAAAGATGAATACCTGGATAAAATCCAGGAGGGATATTTTCAGTTTATTAAGGAGCAGAATACATTACCTATACTTGTAATTGACACAAACGAAATTGATTTCGTGAACAATAAAAGTGATTACAATAAGATTGTCTCACTAATTAACAAGGATTATGCTCCGGGAATATACCGGATAATTCCTTAGTATCTCCATCCGTAAAGCACTTACTGAAAAATATTCTCAATCTGATAAATTCGATAGTATTACATTGGTAATGCTGCAAAAACAAACCGGGTAGTACAAATCAGCGCAAAAAAAAATCCCGACTTTCATCGGGATTTTTTACATGAAAAATCTAACTTCTACTTCATATTAACAAGTGCCATAAAATCGGCATCGTTATAATATTTTAAGAACTCTCTGTCAGTCATAGCTGCTGCTGCAACATCTTTGTCAGCTTTGATTGACTGACCTAAGTAATCCAACATACCAGCTTTGTTATCCTGACGAGCAGCTGTAATTGCAAGTAAGTATAATGTTTCTGCATCCTGAGGAGCACATTTAAATGTTTTCTCAGCACCGGCAGTATTGCCATTTAACAGCTGAGCCAATCCAAGGTTGAAATCACATGATGATCCAGACAACATTGATTCTGCTCTTGAGTAATCACCCTGGGCAATATAAGCAAGACCCAGGTTATAACCGGCATCTCCACCTAATTCGCGAGCTTTATTAAAGTAATGTTCAGCTTTATTATATTTACCCATCAGCATATAATAAACACCCATGTTATTATGAATCTCAAATGAATTTTCATTTAATGTAAGACCTTTGTCAAGTAATTCCTTAGCAATATCAAGGTTTCCTTCGTCTAATTCTACAGCTGCAGCATTGTTAACTGATCTCCAGCATTTAGGATAAAACTCAATAATTGAAGCATAAATAACTTTTTTCGTGCCATTATCTTCGGTCAGAGTAGCTGCATAGAATAATTCTTCCATTTCAAGAACTGAAGGATCGCTTGTTGACAAGTTTGCAATCTCAGCATCTGTTTTCTTAGGAACAAATGCGTTAACTTTAATGTCAGCACGTCTTAGCGGAGGAAGAATGTCTCTTTCAATTTCAGGATAAATAAGGATCATGTTTCTGATCTCTTCTTCTTTCTTAGCCTGATCTGCAGAGTTTATTACATTAAGGATAGCACTTTTATCTTTAATATCTGAATTCTTAACAGCTTTCATAAATCCGTTCCAGTCAGGACCATTTGATGTTACAACAAAATCAATTGCTTCATCAGAAATAAGCTCATTATTTTTGGCAGCCTTTTTAATTTTCTTCTCCATATATTTCAATGCAGTTTGAGCTCTGCGCTCTGAAAGACCTTCGTTAAATGTTTCTTCTCCTTCAGGTGAAGCCCAGCCATCAATAGTAATATCATCGAGTAACCAGCCTTTTTCCATATCAGACATATTATTCTTTAGAGCATCATAGTTATCTTCGTCTTTGTTAAGAGGAAGTTTCCAGTTAAGGTCTGAACGATTTACTTTAAAGAAAAGGTCTGACTGAACTGTGCTAATTGTAACTTTTTCATAAGCATGGGGAGCCCAAGCAAGTACTTCAGTATTACGTAAATACTTAGAAGTATGAATAACTCCGTCTTCAAGTTTTCTTTCTTCGGCTGCAAAAGCTTTGTTACCGTTAGCAAGAGCTGATTCTGAGTTATCATAAATTTCACCGTCGTAAGTGTAAATTACAGGAGCAACAACCAGTTCACTAACATCCATTGCAGGATCGTATGGTATTTTGCTTGTATAAGTAAATGATCCGCCATTTGCATAGCTAACGAGGGTGCCGTCACCGGCAACATCTTCACCTTTAAAGTTCATGGTTTCAAAAGCGGTTTCTCCACCTTCATATTTAAGAACAGGTGTAAAATTCATTACAGCTTTTTTATCAAAATACTTTGGAGGGAAAGTACCTTTAATTGTTACTTCAATTGAATCACCTCTTTCTTCAAGTGGACTAGGAATAGCTTCTAACTGAACTTTTCCAAAGTCCATGGCCATTTTTTTATTTTTGTTACCACCGAATTTGAAACGGGCACCAACGTTAAAATGTGAATATACATCGTTTTTAACTTCAGCAGCACCGTGAACAACACCATCAGCATAATCTGTGTCCATCCAAGTGTAAGCGTAATCACCGTAGATATCCCATTTATCATTAATATTAAAGTCAACTGTAAAACCAACCGGAACAGTAAAATCAACATTTCTGTCACTTATGCCTTTTCCGGTTCCACCACTGGTATTACCTTCCTGTCCATTAGCTCCAATCTCGGCATTTGTATTTAAATCATACGTTTTAGATTTCCACTGCGCCTGACCAACTCCGGCATGTAATGAAAAATCAACAAGTCTGTCTTTATATCCGCTGATAAGGTTAGAAAGATTAATACCAATATTAATATTACCTCCAAAATAATCAGCTTCGAAATACATATCCCTGCCATATTTGGCATTAGGAATTGTTTCTGTTGGTACATTTTTCTTTTCACCTTCAAAGAAACCTCTTTCCACATCAACTCCAACACTAAATACAGATGTTAGTTGACGTCCAAAACCAAGAGCTCCATTAATATTGGTATGACTGAAATCAGGAGCAAAATCATATTGACTTAAATCTGCATGTGACCATGTAGGTCCAATTTCACCTTCAACAAACCAAAATGGAGAAAATGAAGATGTTTTTTTGCTCGCTTTTTTATCTCCGTCCTCTTCCTGTGCGAAGAATGACAAGGGTAAAGCCATAACTAAACTTAAAATTAAGGCTTTGGAAAAAATAGAATAAGCTTTTTTCATGTTAGTAATTTTTATTGTAGAAATTATTTTTTCAAATTTATAGATTAACAGTAATTATTTATCAAAGTAAAAACCTAAGATAACAACAATTCGTTTGTTAATAAAGCAAAAGTATAAAATTATGTTTACAATAACACAAAGAACTACGTTTTTTACGATATTACTTTTTATTAGTTACAAAATAGTTCAACTATTTATATTTTAGCACAATATCCCATAAAACAACTCCAACACTAACGCTAATATTTAAAGAATGTTTTGTCCCCCATTGTGGTATTTCAATACAATCATCTGAAATTTCGATAATTTTATCCTCTACACCTTTAACTTCATTACCAAAAATCAAAGCATATTTACTACTTTTATCCGGAACAAAATCATTTAACATCAGACTGTTATCAACCTGCTCGACTGAAAGAATATTAAAGCCATTATTTCTAAGTTCCAGAACAGCTTTTTCTGTTGTGCGGAAGTACTTCCAATTCACTGATTCTGTTGCACTAAGGGCTGTTTTATGGATTTCACGGTGTGGTGGTGGTGCTGTAATACCACACAGATAAATTCCTTCAATACAAAAGGCATCAGCAGTTCTGAATACTGAACCTATGTTACTCAAACTTCTGATATTATCCAGTACAACAACGATGGGTACTTTATCAACTTCTTTAAATTCGGCAACAGATAATCTGTGTAGTTCTTCATTCAATAGTTTTCTTCCCATATCAAATAATAAATTCCTTTCGGAGATATAAATAACATACAAATATATTAATTGAACATTTCTTCTATGTTATATTTCAGAGAATTCATATTTATTCCATGAATTTTATAATTATTTGCAGCCATGATAAAATTCGATCATACTGCGTATATTTGCTATCTTTAATTTAAATGACATATTAAACCGTGGGAAAATCAACAAAATATGTTGAAACGCCACTAATGAAGCAATATAACAGCATTAAAGCTAAATATCCTGATGCCTTATTATTGTTCAGAGTTGGCGATTTTTATGAAACCTTTGGAACAGATGCCATCCGTGCTTCAGAAGTACTGGGTATTGTATTGACCAAAAGAAGAAACGGAGCAGCATCATTTGTTGAACTTGCTGGTTTTCCCCACCATTCCCTTGATACTTACCTCCCAAAACTGGTTAGAGCAGGTCACAGAGTTGCCATATGCGATCAGCTGGAAGATCCAAAACTCACGAAAAAGATTGTAAAACGTGGTGTTACAGAGCTGGTTACCCCAGGGGTAACACTTAATGACAATGTACTTGAACAAAAAGAAAATAATTTTCTTGCATCCGTTCACCTTACTTCGGGAATTTGTGGAATAGCATTACTTGATATCAGTACCGGTGAATTTTATATAGCTGAAGGTAATACTGAATATATTGATAAATTACTCCAAAGCTTCGCACCAAATGAAGTTGTTATACAGCGTCAAAAAAGAAATAAATTCATTGAGTTAACTGGTGATAAATTTTATCTTGCGTTTTTTGATGATTGGGTATTTTCGATTGATTTCGCCAAAGAATTATTATTAAAACATTTTAGGACGTCGTCTTTAAAAGGTTTTGGTGTTGAAGATATTAACAATGGTATTATTGCGGCAGGAGCAGCATTGCATTACCTACTGGAAACACATCACGACAAGCTTGATCATATTAATAAAATACGCCGAATTGATGAAGGTAAATATGTTTGGCTTGATAAATTTACCATTAGAAATCTTGAATTGATATATCCACTGAGTCATGGTGCCACAACATTACTGGATATAATTGACAAAACAGACTCTCCAATGGGAGCAAGGTTAATGAGGAGGTGGATTTCACTGCCTCTTAAAGATATTCAGTCAATTAACGAACGGCAAAATGTTGTTGGTCATCTGATGAATGATAACGAATTTGCCCGACAATTAAAGGAAGAAATTAAAAAGATCGGCGATCTTGAACGTCTTATATCTAAAGTTGTTACCAATCGGGTTAATCCCAGAGAACTAAAACAACTTCAAAAAGCTCTGACGGCAATTGCGGGATTAAAAGATCTGTGTGATAAATCAGATAAGACAGAACTTAATCAAATAGCTGAAAAGTTTAATCCATGTATTTCTCTTTGTAATAAGCTAAGTTCACATTTAAACGATGAACCACCTGCAGTCATTAACAAAGGAAATGTAATTGCAACCGGTGTTTCGGACGAACTGGATGAACTCAGGAGGATTTCATCTTCAGGTAAGGATTTTCTTAAAGAAATACAGCAAAGAGAAGTTGAAAATACAGGTATTTCATCGTTAAAGATTGGTTTCAATAATGTATTTGGATATTATCTTGAGGTAACTCATACGCATAAGGACAAAGTACCACCCGAATGGCACAGAAAACAAACCCTTACTGGTTCGGAAAGATACATTACTGAAGAGTTGAAAGAATATGAACAAAAGATACTTGGGGCACAGGAAAAAATTGTTTCACTGGAACAAAAGTTATTTGATGAGGTTGTGCATTATTCTTCAGAATTTGTAGCACCAATTCAACTGGATTCTACATTAATTGCAGAGTTAGACTGTTTATCTTCGTTTGCAAATATTTCAGTTGCAAACAATTACAACCGCCCGCAAATTACCGATGATTATATACTTGATATTAAAAACGGAAGGCATCCTGTAATTGAGTGTAATCTGCCACCAGGTGAAGAATATGTGGCAAATAATATATATCTGGACAATCAGAAGCAACAGGTAATAATTCTTACCGGCCCGAACATGTCCGGCAAATCGGCGCTTTTACGCCAAACAGCACTTATTGTATTACTTGGTCAGATGGGATGTATGGTACCAGCCTCATCAGCTAAAATTGGACTTGTTGACAAAATATTTACACGTGTTGGTGCATCAGATAATATTAGTTCGGGTGAATCAACTTTCATGGTTGAAATGAACGAAACAGCAAGCATTCTAAATAATGTATCTAACAGGAGTTTGATTTTACTTGATGAAATTGGACGTGGTACAAGCACTTATGATGGTATTTCGATTGCCTGGTCTATTGCCGAATTTTTACACAACCACCCTGCATACAGGGCTAAAGTGCTGTTTGCTACACATTATCATGAGCTAAATGAGATGTCGCTAACAATGAAACGCATTAAAAATTATCATATCAGTATAAAGGAGCATGGTAATAAGGTGATTTTCCTGAGAAAGTTAGCCAAAGGTGGTAGCGAACATAGTTTTGGAATCCATGTAGCAGAAATGGCCGGTATGCCAAAAAAGGTAACTCAACGAGCCAGACAGATGTTAAGTATATTAGAACAAAATCATTCGGGTGAGAACCTCAACAAAGCAGTAAAGGATACCACTAAAGATGATAAACTTCAGCTAAGCTTCATTCAACTTGATGATCCGTTGCTACACCAGATCAAGGATGATATATTAAATACTGAAATTGACACCTTAACACCTGTAGAAGCCCTGATGAAACTTAATGAAATTAAAAAGACATTAGGTGACATATAGGTTACCACCAAAGATCATCTTACTTTCCAACCAAGAATCCACCGCGACTTATCAGGATAAATACCGGCAGATGTATCATTGAAATAAAAAAATCCGTAAAATATTTTTGGAAATTAAAAAAAGTAGTACATTTGCACCTCCAAAATTTAATCAGTGATTAATATTTTGGAAAACGCGGGAATAGCTCAGTTGGTAGAGCACGACCTTGCCAAGGTCGGGGTCGCGGGTCCGAGTCCCGTTTCCCGCTCAAAATCCCGGATTCGTTCTGAGGCTTATCAGAATCGGGTCGGGATTTTTTCTTGAAATATTCACCGGGTGATTAATCTCATTTAATAAGTAATCACCCAGGAGGACAGGCTCGAGTGGTGGAATTGGTAGACACGTTGGACTTAAAATCCAATGGCCATCGCGGCCGTGCGGGTTCAAGTCCCGCCTCGAGTACGGAAAGCCGGCTTTTGGGAGTCGGCTTTTTTGATTTGCCTAAAACATACCTAAAACAAAAAAAGGATATTTCTAACACCTCTAAATTGGACTCTAAAGGCCTTTATTTTAGCATTAAAAGATTCAACCGAAGCATTTGTGCTCTATTATCAAAGAAGTTTAATATTGTTTGATAATTATGTTGTATTAATCTTATTATAGTATTAAATGGTCTTCTTCAATCTTGTTTTACCATTGTTCCAGTCTGGCAAGAGCTACATTTTGTTCTTTGTTTTTTGGTAAATATCACCAAGTTCTTGACATAAATTATAAGCCTGTTCGATATCTGGATAAAGCCTGAACAGAATCTCTGCTCAACGCCATTGAGATGGAACCCAGGCATATTTTTTCTTGAATAGCAGGTACCGGTTTCCGGCGAATAAAAGACGGTCTGAAATTGATACCTTTAAAAATATTTCTAAACGTCATCGTTTAGAAATATTTTTTCATACATTTGCATAATTAAACGCAAACGTCTATTAAGATGCCAAAAGTTATTGCTAAAAAAGAAGATTGGATAAAACTTGGTTACATAGAATTTTCTGATAAAGGAATTTCAGGAATTGTAGTTGAAAAAATGGCTGACAAACTCAAGGTTAATAAATCAAGCTTTTATTGGTATTTTTCTACTAAAGAAGAATTTATCAAGCAGATTCTAGATTTTTGGATAGCAGAGAATACGACCAAAATAATTGACAAAGTTAACACACAAAAAACATCTGTAAAACAGTTTGAAAAATTGGTTGAATTGTCATTCAAGAAAGAGCCTTATATGGACTTTTTCTTCTTTATAAAGAAATATGCCAAATCTAACCCAAAACTTCAAAAAACGTTAGACTCAATTGATATTCAAAGACTTGAGTTTACAAAGCAGCTACTTATACGACTAAATTTTACAGAGGATGCAGCAGCAGCAAAAGCCAATTTATTTTATAAATACCTTATTGGTTATCACGAACTAATACGCTACAAAAAACAGGACGAAAACTACTTATTAGAAGTGAAAGCAGAACTCAATCAATTTATATCATACTAAAAATGTAACATTTACTCACAATAGTATTAAGCAATTTGTTTACCAATGTTAACTTATAAGAAATGAATGAATTTAAAATTGACATTAAGATTAACGCCTCAAAAGAAAAGGTTTGGAAAGCAGTAACCGACTTTGAAAATTACCCAAGGTGGAACTCTGTTTTGATAATGGAAAACAATAACGATTTAACACTTGGCGAAAAGTTTCACGTTACTATTATATCAGTGAAAGGCATAAAAATGAAGTTTAAAGCCGTTGCCATAAATAAGGTAGAAAATCATTCATTTTCTGCTAAGCGAACAATGCGGATTGGTAAGTGGTTTTTTCAGGCGATCCATCATTTTATTACAAAAGAAATCGATGACAACAACGTGATATTTAGTCAAGAATGGGAGTTAAAAGGACTTGTGGCTTCACTAATGCGTAAAAAAATTCATGCAGAATTAGCCGTTTTTACTAAAATGAATGAAGAGTTAAAAACATTGATTGAAAACAACGAATAATGAGGTTAATTGACAAATATCTTTCAAAACACGATTTTACCGAGGTTCACAGAATTGAAATAAACGTTTCGGCAAGCAAATATTACCTGATAACATTTGAAGTAGATTTGGCAAAATCTAAAATCATTACAGTTTTGTTTAAGCTGCGAGGAATGCCAATTTCTAAAACCAGGTTTAAAGATTTTGTAGCCTTCCTTAGTAATCACAAGTGTATTTAACATTTATAAACTCCTTCTTACGCTCATAGTATTGTAAAAGAGAAAAATCATTATGGATTCTCTCATCAAAGTAAATGTATTCAAATGTGAATGACTCTTGTTCCTTCATTTATTTTATTCGATATTTTGATGTCTAAGATTATAAAATGCTTTATTTATCAACATAATATATTAAAAGTTCAGTATAAAATCGAAAAAACACTTGAATACATCATAATTCTATATATTTTTGTACTATGTATTCAAAGGAATTATTAAAAGGTACTCTGTTGACTATCATTCTCAAGCTGCTTAGTAAGTACGGCAGAATGTATGGTTACCAAATTACTCAGAAGGTTAAACAATTATCAAACAGCGAAATTCAGATTAAGGAAGGCTCATTATATCCGGCATTACATAAGCTAAAAAAAGAATGTTTAGTTGAAACTGAAACCGAATATATAGGGAAACGTGTTAGACATTATTACCTTTTAACTGAAAAGGGCAAATTAGCATTAAAGGAAAAAGAATCCGAACTTATAGAATTTATCAATACAATAAATAAAATTATAACTTCATAATTTCAAAATTATAACTTCATAATTTCAAAATTATGTGTGAATTAACGAAACGAAATATAGAGTTTATTTCAAAAAAGGTTAGAAATAGCAATATTGGCTCCAAAGAAATGCAAGAAGATATAATCGATCACTTATGTTGTGCTATTGAAAAAGATATGAAGCTTGGATTAAGTTTTGAACATGCTTTTAATGAAGCCTACGAAAATATTTTTTCTGATAGCTTTGATGAATTCCAAAGTGTTATTTTGAATTCAAAAACACATCAGGTATCAAAATCTATAAAGCGATTTTTATATATAACTGCGTACTTTTCATTGATTAGCTTAATAACAACTTTCTATTTCATTGAAACAGATAAGGTTGGGCAAAATATTGCAATATTAGCGAGTTCAATAATTATATCAACCCTGTTTCTTCCGGTATTCTTCATTTATAGATACAAACTGGAATTATCAAAGAACATCTTAACAAAAGCTGCTTATGCTCTTGGATTTATTGGCAGTTCTCTTTTTTTTGCTTCTGTTATTTTTAAGATATGCCACTTTCCAGGAGCTATGATTGGCTTAATGTTTGCATTAATCCTAGTTTGTGTTAGCTATATACCTTATTCATTATTGAAGCTATATAATAAACCTATAAGCTAGTTGCATAAGCCCATGTATACCAAATTAATACATATTACTAATCATTAGAGTTAACGGAAAACTTTCCATACCCTAGAATCAATAAAAGGCAATATGATGAAAAAAATCTTCGGTTTACTAATACTCACAGGTCTAATAAGTTGTCAACAGAACATAAATTGCCCGTATCAAATCCCTGTAGACCAAAATGATCTCTTAAGTGTATCAACAATAATCGATCATAATTTTGATTCGATCAGATTCAATAACTTAAACCAAGATATTTGTAAAGGCAAATACGGCAACATTCACAGCCTTTTGATAATGAATGACAGTGAACTTATTGTTGAACAGTACTATGGGACAGGTGATCGTGATGAATTACATTTTTTGGCTTCTGTAACAAAAGGAATTGTGGCTATTCTAACCGGAATTGCAATAGATAAAGGATATATTGACTCTTTAAACCAACCAATGCTCAACTATTTCCCGAATTATAAAGCGGTGGAAACTGACGAACGTAAATACGAAATCACCATCGAGCATCTTTTAACTATGACATCTGGTTTTGAGTGGGATGAACTTTCGTTACCTTTTACCGACCCCAACAATGATGGTGCAAAAATGGATCATTCGGAAAACCTGATAGATGAATGCCTGAATTTGGAGATGGATACAATTCCGGGCACAAAGTACGTTTATTGTGGTCCTAACGACATCATCCTTGGTGAAATAATCAAAATATCCTCAGGTAAAAACATTGCTGAGTTTGCTGAAAAAAATCTATTCAAACCACTACAGATTGATGAGTACAGGTGGAGCTCTACTAATGACATATTTCATGCTGGAGGTGGATTATGGATGAGTTCAAGAAGCATGTTGAAAATAGGACAGCTTCTTTTAAACGAAGGCAAAATCGGTGCGACTCCTGTAATTTCGAAAAACTGGATTGACAAAATGTTTACTCCTTATATCGAAGTAAAAAAACCATTTTACATGGGATACCAATGGAGAATCGCAAACTCAGAAGAAGGAATACTTATTTATCACATTCCTGGTAATGGAGGACAGCTTATTAATATCGTACCCGATCTAAACCTGGTTTTCATTATTACCGCAGACAACAGGGGACAAAAATACCCCCTTGGGGAACTAATTGAAAGCGTACTAAGAATACACCCTGAGTATAAAAAGAAAACAAAACATAGATAATGATGTTTTGAACAAATGAAAAAAACACTGTTGAAACAGGTGCCTCTTTAAATCTTAGCAACAATTTAAATATGAAAGTAAAAGAATATATGTACTTATTAATCGTATTATTCTGGCTGTCAGGATGCAGTCCACAAGAAAAAAACAACCTTCACTATCCGGTTATAAAGAAAGGCGATGTAATTGAGAATTACTGGGGGCGACAAATTAAAGATCCATACAGAAGCCTTGAAAATCTTAATGACCCCGTTGTTCATAAATGGCTAACGGATCAAAAAGAATTATCAGACTCATTCTTATCAGAAATTCTTATGAAAAAAGAGTTTCTCTCCCTTATGATAAAATATGACAGTACAATAATTAATGAAGTAGAAAATATTCGGGTTTCCTAAACAAATGAATATTTCTACCTAAAAAGGAATAAAAATGAAGATTATTCAAAACTGTATTACAGAAAATCTTTTAATTCAGGAGAGAAGCTGCTTTTTGACCCGGGATTATATGATAATCAAAGTAACCCTATAATCAACAAGTATACGCCTTCTCCAAACGGTAAGTATGTTGCAGTTAATTTAACAAAAGCAGGTAATGAGTTCTCTGAAATTATTGTCATAAAAACAGAAAACAGTGATATTCCTGAAAGCAAAATTAGTAACAGCTTTCCGTTGAAATACAATTCAGTAAACTGGCTTCCTGATAATCAGAATTTCATCTATTTAAAACCAGATGCCAACCTCCACAAAACGCATAACTCTCTACATAATATGAGTTCTATGCTTCATAATATTAATAAAACTGAGACAATTGATATTGATATTTTTAGCAAACAGTCTCAGAAAGAAATAAATATGATGCCTGAGGATTTTCCTATTGTTTCTGCATCTTTCACAAACAAAAATTATCTTATTGGCAATATTACCGGAGCATCTGGTTCAGAAGCATATTATACAAAATATGACAGTTTACCTGAAAATTTAATATGGAAACCATTGTACCAAAAAGATGATCAAATAATTGAAGCTTATATAGAGAACAACGAATTTCTTTTTCTAACTGCAAAAAATGCAGAGAATTATACTATTGCAAAAACGAATTTACTAAATCCTGATTTTGCAAACCCTGAAATATTGGTAACTGAGAAAGTAGATGAAGTAATCCGGGAATTAAAAGTTGTTAATAATGGTTTCTATTATATTACCACAAAAAACGGAGTATCAGCCAAACTTTATTTCAATGATTACTCTAAAGAAAAAGAAATAGAACTTCCCGAAAAGTTTGGAAGTTTGTCAATAGAAAGCACTGTTGACAATACGATTTGGATTTCCGGTATGGGATGGACAACACCTTTGACCAGATATAAATATGATGCTGACACAGAAAAAATGGTGGAAATAAGTTTAAACCAGAAAAAGTCCGGTTTATTTCAAGATTATGTAATTGAAGAAAAAATAATCGAGGCAAGAGATAAAAAGCAAATCCCCCTTTCAATAATATATAAAAATGGAACCAGACTCAATTCTGCGAATAAAGCATTAATGTATGCTTATGGAGCATATGGAACAACAATCCGTCCATTTTTTTCAATAGATTGGTTAAGCTGGGTTGAAAACGGTGGTGTTTTGTGTTTCGCCCACGTCAGAGGTGGAGGCGAGAAAGGGAACAACTGGTATATTGAAGGTTTTAAAGAAAAAAAACATAATAGTTGGAATGACCTTATTGATTGTTCTAAGTTTTTAATAGATAATAAATATACGTCAAAAGAGAAATTATCAATCTATGGAGGTAGTGCAGGCGGAATTACTATCGGAAGGGCAGCAACAGAAAGGCCAGACCTGTTCGGATCTGTGATAATTGAAGTAGGAATGTTAAATACTTTGAGATTAGAACAAACACCAAATGGATTAAATAGTGCTAAAGAATTTGGAAGTACAAAAGATTCTTTAGAATGTCTGGCATTAATTGAAATGGATTCATATCATAACATTAAGCAAAATACAGAATATCCTGCTACTTTAGTAATTGTAGGGATGAATGATATGAGAGTTAGTCCATGGCAATCGGGAAAATTTGTTGCCAGGTTACAAGAATTTGATACTAGCCAAAAACCTATTATATTTTTTGTGGACTATGATGAAGGACATTATTTTAATAGCTCAAGAAAAAAAGTTATAGAAAAAATGGCAAATATATTTTCTTTCGCATATACTCAAACAGAATAAAAATTGTTGCTAACAAAGGTAATGCATAATGCGGGCGAAAGCGCTAAATATTATCAAAGTTTCCTTTATATCTGGAAATGAAGAAGTGGTTCTATAGAAAAAATTAAAAATGATACTGAAATAATATATTTTTGTATTTATGAATCTGGTTAAAAAACATATAGAATATATTAACTGGGTAAATGAACTTAAAAGCTTAATTCAGAATACTCAAATTAAAGCTTCTATTTCAGTAAACAGAGAGCTTTTAGGTTTGTATTGGAGACTTGGTCAATCAATTTCTGATAAAGTTGAGAAGACAAATTGGGGAAGTTCTGTTGTTGAAGAATTATCTAAAGATTTAAAAAAGGAGTTTCCAAATCAAAAAGGTTTTTCAAGAAGCAATCTGTTTTCCATGAAAAAATGGTTTGAGTTTTATTCAAAGTCAGAAATTGAAATTGAGAAAATCCAACAACTTGTTGGACAAATTCCGTGGGGTCAAAATGTGCTTATAATTTCAAAGTCAAAAAATATTGAAGAAGCTATCTTCTATTCAAACAAAACGATTGAAAACAATTGGTCTCGTTCGGTGTTGTTACACCAAATAGAATTAGGATATTATGAGAGACGAGGTAAAGCCACCACGAATTTTATTGAAACACTACCTGCTCCACACTCAGAATTAGCAACAGAAACCTTGAAAGACCCATACAAATTTGATTTCCTGACATTACAAGAAAAAGCACTTGAAAAAGATATTGAAAACCAACTTGTAAAGCATATTACCTCTTTTTTACTTGAGTTAGGAAAAGGATTTTCATTTGTAGGACAACAAATTCCTGTAAAAATTGACAATCAAGACTTCTACATTGATTTGCTTTTCTATCATATTAAGTTAAAATGTTATATCGTTATAGAGCTTAAAGCAATTGAATTTAAAGCTGAATTTGCTGGAAAAATGAATTTATATTTATCTGCTATTGACGACACCCTAAAAACCGAAGCAGAAAATCCTACAATTGGATTGTTATTGTGCAAATCTAAATCAGAAATAATCGCTGAGTATGCATTAAGGGGAATGAAACAACCCATTGGAATTGCTGAATACGAAATTAATAAAGCCATTCCGAAAGAAATAAAAACTGAATTACCAACGATAGAAGAAATAGAACTGGCTACAACAAAGGCAATGCATAATGCGGGCGAAAGTGCTAAAATAAAGAAAGAACAATGAATAAGCTAATCAGTAAATGGAAAAATAAGTAAGCTTATAATTTCGTACTAAGCATAAGTCCGGCCCTTACAAACGACTTTCACATTAAATGCTAATACTAATTCAAAACAATACAATGAAACAGCATTTCATAAAAATTTTAATCTGTACCCTTATTTTTATAAGTGCATGTACAACTGAAACTGGTAAAGTGGTTGAAATAAAATAGCACAAAGTGAGCATTAGAGACTATTCACTGAACTATAAAGACTCAGGAAAAGGAAAACACATTATTGTTCTTGAAGCAGGCCTGGGCATGGACAGTGAAACCTGGACTGAACTTCAGACAAAACTATCTGAAAATTATCGTGTAATTTCTTACGACAGGTCCGGTTATGGAACATCGGGCAACTCCAAAACTCCCAGAACCATTGAGAATATTACAAAAGACCTAAAATTACTTCTTGATGCAATTGAAGCTCCTGCCCCCTATATACTCGTTGGCCATTCCCTGGGAGGATATGTGGTCAGGCATTTTGCAGATTTATATCCTGAGAAAGTATCCGGGATGATAATGATTGACTCCTACCATGAGGATTTTTTTAAAATGCTTAGAGACTCAGTATCCGAAAGTGATTGGAAAAAATACCTTGGAACAGCTCATGTAAATAAAGATACACTTCATGGATTTGAAAGTGAAAGAGTAGAATTTATGGAAACCGTTTTATCAAATGAAACTTTTAAAATACCAACTAAAATTCCGGTTCATATTTTAACATCCCTGGAGCCACCTGAAGATACAAGCAGGTTTGTACGTATCAGTCTGAATCTGCACGAACAATTAAGCTTGTCTTTTTTAACAGAGAACAACAATGTAAATCAAACCATAACAAAAAGTTCCGGGCATCTTATTTATTTGGACGAACCCGAATTTGTAATTAGTACCATCAATAATATGGTGAAAAGAATTGAAAATAAAAATTAAACCTGTTATGCAGTATAAAATATTGCGTAGCAATAAAAGAGAATACAACTTGGATATAAAAACTAAAATAAAAACATACAAATGAGTACAAAATCCATTATACTATTACTCCTTGGAATAATTACATATAGTATAAGTTATAGCCAGATTTCTTCAACTCAAATCGATAGCCTTGTCGAAAAAGCAATGGAGGAATTAGATGTTATTGGTTGTGCAATTTCTGTTGTTAAGGACGGTGAAACCATTCACGAAAAAGGCTATGGCTATCAATCAATGGATAGCAAACAACCGGTCGATCCAAATACGATTTTTGGGATAGCCTCAAACTCAAAAGCTTTTACAGCTACAGCATTAGCCATTCTTGTTGACCAGGGAAAAATAACATGGGATGATAAAGTTGTAAAGCATATCCCTGAGTTTAAAATGTATGACGACTATGTAACAAAGAATTTTACCATAAAAGACTTACTAACACATAGTAGTGGGCTTGGATCAGGTGCAGGCGATTTAATGACTTTTCCCGATGGAGGTAATTTCGAAATCAAAGATTTATTAAACTGCTTTCAATATTTTGAACCAGAATCAGATTTTAGAGTGCATTTTAATTATAACAACCTCTTATATATTGTAGCCGGAGAGTTAATAAAGCGAGTTTCGGGAAAAAGATGGGGAGAATTTATCACCGATCATATTTTTCAGCCATTACAAATGAACAATACCTATCCGTATATTGATCGTATAGCAGATAAATCAAACTTAACCAAAGCACATACTTTTGTAGATAATAAGCACGAAGTAATACCTTATTGGAAAACAACCTTTAATGGTGCTGCAGGAGGCATACATTCTACGGTAAATGATATGAGCAAATGGATGCTGGCCCAGTTAAACAATGGTATATATGGAGATAATTTAAGTGATACATTATTCACTTCAGAAAGCCAGAGAGAAATGTGGAATATCCATACAAGCTTAAAACCAAGCCCAAATCCAAGAAACAATACTCATTTTTATGGCTATGGCCTGGGTTGGTTTGTAAGTGATATAAGAGGTAATTTACTTGTATTTCACACAGGTGGCATGCCAGGAATGGTTTCAAAAGTTGTATTAATCCCTGATCTGAACCTGGGAATAGTAGTTTTAACAAATACCAGCGAGAATGGTGGTTTTTTATTTGAAACAATAACAAACACCATCTGCGATAGTTACCTGGGCTTAGAGGAAATGGATTGGCTAAAAATTATGAAACAAGCATCTGCAAACTATTTATCTTTATTTGATACTATTCTTTCCAATGTATCCAAAAAAATTACACTCGATTATCCCAAAGAAATTAATCCTACAAAATTTATTGGGATATACAAAGATTCCTGGTTTGGTAAAATTGAAATTTATTCGGAAAACAATCAATTGAAATTCAAATCTTACAGGTCACCAAATTTAAAGGGAACATTGTATCATTATATTGACAATACATTTGTAATTAAATGGGATATAAGAAATAAATATGTTGATGCATTTGCATACTTTGAACCGAATGAAATTGATAATATTCTAAGATTAA
This sequence comes from Bacteroidales bacterium, assembly GCA_028277395.1. Taxonomy (GTDB): domain Bacteria; phylum Bacteroidota; class Bacteroidia; order Bacteroidales; family F082. The sequence continues at coordinate 60,035 of JANQGJ010000004.1, forward strand.
AGATGGAGCGAGTTATTCCTGATTCTGAATTTTGTTACGATTTTCAGGATTTAAATTTAGAAAAAGTAAAATAGTTAATACTAGTTATGCGAAAAAATCGGTATGTTACATGCAATAATAATAATGTAAAATTTGAAATCCATAACTTTTAGTTAACAAATTCCATCTCTTATTATCAAATGCTTATAAATAACAATGATTAAACAGGAAATGAAAAAATCGCACAAATCACTTTCAATTTTCGTTACATTTTTTAATACACTAATAATTATTTTCAAAAATTTATCCGTAGGTGTAAAGCGTCACTTGCTATACCAGTATTTCTTTTAACAATGATACAAATAATAGGTACAACAAATCGCAATATTACTTGAATTTATTCACATTTATCCGATTATCAAAAACCCGTTAAACACTGGTTTATAACCGTGTAAGATTTTATCGCATCAAGGTTCCTAAAATTTAAAATCCAATGGCCATCGCGGCCGTGCGGGTTCAAGTCCCGCCTCGAGTACGGAAAGCCGGCTTTTGGGAGTCGGCTTTTTTTGTTTTACTCAATAACAACCTTCCTCACCCCCAAATCATTTCCATCACTTATCACCTTCACAAAGTACAACCCTTTTTGCCAGTTGGAAGTATTTATCGAAACTGAAGGTTCTAAAGGTTCAGGATTATAAACCAATCTTCCAAAAATATCATACACTTCAACATCCAGTTCTCTCACTGCATTTGAAGTGCTCATTATATTAAGCATTCCCCGTACCGGGTTTGGATAAACCACAAAGCCTGATAATTCAGACTTATTATCATCTGTTCCAAGGCATATGTAGGTATAAATATCCAGGCTGTTGCTCCA
>JANQGJ010000088.1 GCA_028277395.1 Bacteroidales bacterium
TTCATAGAATGTGTACTCCTGTCAGGTTTTTTTGTTGTACAAATTTAGCGTAACATTTCTGTGATCTCCAAATTTTTACCTATGATAAATATCTCTATGCAAAGATCACAACTCCACAAATGAACCTGTTTTACTGCATATTACAACTCTATTTAGAATCTTTCTAAATTTCAGTCTGCCAAAATGCATATTACCAACACTTTTTATGCAACGTTTTTGTAACGCATGTTTTTATCTATGTAATGCTTTTGTAATGTAGATGATTTTGATTTGTGGTTTTTGTTTTATATAAATTTTCGAGATTTGTTTTGCGTTTTGAAACAACAATCATGTGTTTACATGTGATTGATTTGAAAATTTGGGGTCGATGGCTCTATTGTTCTATTGTCCTATTGTCCTATTGCCTGCCTGCCGAAATTTATAGAGGCAGGTTCTATTGCCTGCCTGCCGAAATTTATGGAGGCAGGTTCTATTGTCCTATGGTGTTCAATGGTCTGCCTTTGGAATTTATGAGGCAGGCAATTAAACAGCTAATCATACTCCCATCCAAACATTAATCAAAATTATTCAACGTTATTTTACAAAGTTTATATAATATTGAAGTTTATTTGATGTTGTGTTATAGTACAGTTATTTATTAATTCAAAATCCTTAATGATACTTCTTTTAGCATATTTATTCCTGGCCTTAATCGTTTCTTTCCTTTGTTCAATCATGGAATCAGTCCTGCTTTCCACTCCCCAGTCATTCCTTATTGTAAAAGTTAATAATGGTAATGAGTGGGCAAAATCTTTTATCAAGCTTAAAAATAATATTGACAAACCATTATCTGCTATCCTTTCGTTAAATACTGTGGCTCACACTATTGGAGCTGCAGGGGTTGGAGCACAGGCCATTAAAGTTTTCGGGGAAGCTTCCTTTGGGATTGTATCTGCTGTGCTTACAATATTAATTCTAGTTATCACAGAGATCATTCCGAAAACAATTGGTGCAAGATATTGGAGAAACCTGGCAAAGTTTTCATATTTTACAATTAATGTAATGGTAGTTATCACCTGGCCACTGGTCTGGATGTCGGCCGGTATTACCAGGTTTTTTTCAAAAAGTGACAAGGAGCGTACCACCAGCAGGGAAGAAATTGCCGCACTTGCATCCATTGGTGCCGAAGAAGGTGTTTTCACAGAAAGGGAACATAAGCTGTTACAGAATATTCTTCAGCTTAAAAACATTAAGGTAACAGAAATAATGACACCAAGAGTTGTTGTTGCTGCTGCAGATGAAAACCTTCCACTTAATGAATTCCTGCGAAATAAAGACTACCTGAGATTCTCCCGTATCCCCGTTTTTTCAGAGAATGATGAAAATATAAACGGGTATGTACTAAGGCAGACAGTGTTTGAGAAACTGGCCGAGGATAAACACAATCTGATCCTTAGTGATATCAAAAGAGATATTTATGTTATTCCCAACTCTATGATGATCTTCACATTATGGGAAAAATTAATAAGAAAGAAAGATCATATTGCGCTTATTGTTGATGAATATGGCGGAGTTGACGGAATTGTTACAATGGAAGATATTATTGAAACACTTCTTGGTCTTGAGATCATGGATGAAAAAGATACCATAACTGATATGCAGAATTATGCACGCGAACGCTGGAAAGCCAGGCAAAAAGAGTTCAATATTTTTGACAGGTTCAGCGGTCAGAGCAATGAAGAACCTGATAAGTAAGTGGTTCGGCAACATTTTAAATCTGCGGAACAGATTAAGTTATCTCAGCGGCTTCTTAGAAAAAACCAAAACCTGACCATGGTGTTACCCAACCACTTTTTCTTCTTTAATTTCAGGTGATTTCCTGTACCTTATATAAGCCCAAGTGGCAATTACCCCGACTATAGCAATGGAATAATAAACAAAGTTTGGAACCGGAACCGGATCGCCTTTCGCATATGAATGCAATCCGGAAAGGTAATAATTAACTCCAAAATATGTCATAAGGATAACCCCATAAGATATAAGGGTGGCAAAATTGTAGGCATATTTCCCTCCCAATCCGGGCATGTAACGCATATGGGCAATAAAGGAATAAACAAGGATACTTACAAGTGCCCATGTTTCTTTGGGATCCCATCCCCAATATCTTCCCCAGCTTTCGTTGGCCCATATACCACCAAGAAATGTACCTATCGTTAACAGATACAATCCAATTACAACCGATCTTTCATTGATTGCTGTTAACTCTGTAATCTTCATGTTCATTTTAACAGCATTACGGTTATTTTTAGTTATTATAAGTACCAGGTTTATCAATCCCAGTAACGAACTCAATGCCAGAAAACCATAACTTGCAGTAATAACAGATACATGAATGGTAAGCCAGTACGACTTAAGCACCGGAACAAGGTTTGTAACTTCGGGATCCATCCAGCTCAAATGTGCCACCATTAATATCACTGATGACAAAAAAGTAGTCGCTGCAATCGTCATTTTCGATCCGGATGCAAAGAGCAATCCTGATAATAATGTAACCCATGCTATATAGATCATAGATTCGTAACCATCACTCCAGGGTGCATGCCCGCTGATATACCATCTCAATATCAAACCTAAGGTCTGCAATACGAAACCAATTACTACAAGTGAAATGAAAAAGTTTACTACATATTTCAAACCCTTTGATGGTTTGAACATTTCAACAAACAGCAATATGAGTAACAGAATACCCAGGATCCCGTATACCTTACTAAGGTTTTCAAATATCTGCATCCTATTGTACATCAGCTCATACTTTACCTTCTCCGGTAAAGGCATTATTGAACCACTGAATTTCTCCTGGTAATCTGATATACCCTGCAATAACTGCGCTGCAAGTCCGGTATTATTTGTGCTAACAGCATCCAGATATGCAGGAACAATTGTTGTCAAAAACGCCGAGTCTTCCTGAGAAAGTCCCGTAAGATCTGATACCGGTGACAACCAGGGTTCATCAATTTCGTAAGGTACAGGGAATATACGCAAAAGATCTCCTTTGAATACCATATAACAGATATTAAGGCGTTCATCAACCTTAATAACCTCATTATCAAACTTGTTTCTGCGTCCCGGTTTTTTCTCATAAGCATTTGACACATAACTGCCTAACTTATAACTTCCTTCTGTCATGTTGATAAAATCAAGGTATGAGGCATATTTACCATCAATTCCTATGAGTTCCCTCACTTCGGGATGCGATACCTTTATCATTCTCACCTGTTGCCAGTCAAGAGGATATGTCATCATTCCCAACATTACCTGATCTGGTGTTAATCCCTCAAGCTTACTTTTACGTGATATTTTCCTTAATATTTCTCCTGAAAGAGTGTTAACCGGTTTAAATCTGCCATCCTGTGATTGAGTTACCAGTTTACCAAATTCTGAGGCTTGTTCTTTACTTATTTCAGGCAGTGAAGAAACTGGCTTATAGAATTCCTGCCCCTGAACGCCGAACGAAATACATAACGCTATTAGTATCACAACAGATTTTACAGCAGCATTACTATTTCTTTTAAGCAATCTTCCAAGTAAGGCAAACCTTGTATTTCTGTTAAATATGCTTAGCAACATTCCCAAACTCATAAGGAAATAACCAATATAAGTGAAAAATGTTCCGACTGAATCATGGCCTACTGAAAGAATGGTTCCAAGTTCATCTTTATCGTACGATGACTGATAAAATCTGAATCCTCCATAATTAAGAACATTGTTCATATAAATACGATAGTTAAATTTATCACCCACTTCATTATCAGTTACTATTACTTCACTGGCATAGGAAGAAGGACTGTTTGACCCTGGATATCTGTCAAGTTGAAAATCAACAAGGGTAAGAGAGAATGGCAGAACTATTTCCTTTGCTCCATATCTCATGCTAAAGCTAACTCCTTCAAATTCAAAAGTGTTCTCTTCTCCCTGGTATCCTTTACCTCCTCTTAATACTATTTCCTTTGAATTGTTGCCTGAAACCACATCAATAACAAGTGCATCCATCATGCTTCCTTTTCCTGTATATGGAACATAGTCTATCTTTCCATTAGGATAGAAATCGGTCAATACCATCCTTAATTCACCAATGGTTGTCAGTTTTCTGGTTTCCAGTGGATGCCAGGTTTCCGGTTTCAATGTATCCGTCATACTTGTAGTCATTGACAAAGTAACTATTTCGTCAGAGGAGAATATCTGCAAACTACCGTCAGACACTTTGATATTTATGGCTTCGGGCACAAAGTTTTCACTGAAATTAACAGTCTTTCCGGCAATATAAACATTGTCACCATATTTCAAAGAATAATTTCTTCTGCCCTGGTCATCAGAAAGAACCAGTATAATATAAGGATCGCCAATATCATCACTTTCCGTTATTACTTCCCTGGCATTAGGAATGTAACCAACACTGTTAAAACTGAATTTTTTTCCATCGATCTTCAGTTTATCTGAATAAGCTCCCTGGGTCAAAACCGACATCATTATACTCTTATCAGTTTCCACTAACTCAGAATCTCCGGCAGCCTTAATATCAACATATGTAATATCAGATATTATTGAGTTTGAAGAATCTCCTTCACGAATATGCATTACTCCCTCGTAACTTATAAATCTTGTTATTGCTGCTCCGATTATTATTACGATGAAAGCAAAATGAAACATGAATATAGTTAGTTTTTTCGGCTGGTACATTTTATCTTTTATTATCCGCCCAGTAAGGTTTATGGTGAGCAGGAGTAACAGGAAATTGAACCATGCGGCATTGTAAACCACAGCTTTAGCAGCTACAGCACCAAAATCATTTTCAATAAACGTAGCTGTTCCAATTGAAAAAGCAAACAAAAGTATTAAGGTACCCATTGTCTGCATTGAGAATAATATAGTAGATAATTTTTTCATAAGTAAATGATTTGCCATACAGTCCGCAATAAAATCCGGCTAATCTAAACCTGTATTTTGTATGTTGTTAGTATTCAAAGTTATTTGCATGTATTACAATACATAAATAAATTACCGGATGTACTATTTTTATCCGGATAATTACCGCTCCTGCGGTGATATACGAATATCAATTGCTCCTACTCCAAATTTCGCAATAGAGGCCATTGAATTCTCCAAACCTTCATATTCATCAAGTTCTTTAATAATTGCAGATTTAAGAACACCATTACCAACTCCATGTATAAAAGTTATCTTCTTGTAATCATTTGCTATGGCGTTTTCAAGAACCTTTTTAAAAGTATCGATTTGAAGTTTGATCATATCAGCACTTGATAACCCAAGTATATTATCTACAAGCTCACCAATGTGAAGATCAACAAGGGCTTCTCCCTGTGCCGTTCTGTATTCGTCAATTAACTGCTTTTCCCTGATTGATTTGGTCTTGCTTTTGGTTGCTACTGCATCGTTTTTTCTTGCTGATGCATTGGCAGATGCTATGTCGATAGTGTTTAAAGTGGCTACTGTAACCAAAATAGCTTTGCCATTTAATAGCGTATTCGTCTTGTAACCCCCTTCTTTAAAAAACCTGCCCGACTTAATATCAATAACGCTGTGGACAGGCATATAGACATTCTTTGGCTTGTCAGCATGTAGAAGTATCTGGAGGTATCCCGAAATCCAATTGGCTACCTCATCGCGCCCGATTGTATCTATTACTATTTTCGAATTTGAAGGAACAGAACTGAAATCAACTCCTTCAATAATTCCGTCACGAACTAAAAACAAACTATATAACACATCAAAAGGAGTGTTGTTTGCGATAATAACATCAAGATCTCCTGTAAGTAACCATTGTTGTTCGTGGGGTTCAAAACCAAGATAAATACCGGGTTCTTCTTTAACATTACCCCAGGGATTAATCTCACTTATATATTCCTGATCATCTGGTTCCGGCTGTGCTACAACTGGCTGGGGAACTTTAACAGCAAACTCCTCCTGTGGCATAGCCCTGTGATCCGGTATCAACTCAGCCGACAATACAGGCATTTCAAATCCGTCATCGGTTTTTACCTTAACAAGCTTTGTATCAATAACACCTGTTACGACACCTCCTCCCATTTCATCGATAAATTTTACTTTATCTCCAACTTTAAACTTCATCACAAAGATTTTTCAAATCGTCAAAATTAACAAATTAGAGTTGTTAGTAATAATAATAGATGGGTAATATTCAGAAACAAACAAAATATGAATGTTAATTATTTGTTAAACCAAAATCAGTAATTTTGATTCGGCAAGTAACCAAATTAGTATTATGAACAGAATTACGCTTCTGGCATTGTTGATATCATTTGTCAGCATTGCTAATAATCAAACACTTACAGTTAAAGGACAGGTGAAAAACAAACTAACGGGTTATTCAGTCCCTGAAGTTAGTATAATAATTAAAAGTACCGGTGTACAAACCATTTCAGATGAAAACGGTTTTTTTGAAATCAGTGTATTGAACTCTGACAAATCAGTTTTGGTGTTCAATCATATTGGATTTAGTGACCTTGAAGTTGAATTATCGGAATTGAACAGGGACGAATTCCTGATTGTACAAATGACGCCGCTTTCACAAGATCTGAGTGAGATAGAAATACTTGGAGAGAGAAATAATGTCAGACCTTATGTAATCGAAAATATTGATAGCAAACAACTCAAAAGCACCAATTTATCTGATTTAGGAGCAATAATTTCTCAGGAACCCAATGTTGGAGGAATAAAAAAAGGTGCTACCGGTATTGATCCGGTCGTAAGAGGATTTAAATATTCCCAGGTAATGGTTCAACTCAATAATGGCACCAGGATTGAGGGTGGATGTCCCAACAGGATGGACCCAACGGCAGCACATGTAAATGTCAATGAAATTTCGGATATTTCTATCATCAAAGGTCCCTTTGCACTAAAATACGGTACATCATTTGGTGGACTCATCATACTAGAAACTTTTAAACCATCATTTTACAATAAATTCGAAAATCACATATCTCTGATGGCAGGTGGCCAAACCAATCACGAAGGATTCAGATCAGGTTTACGGATAAACGGCGGTGACTCAAAGTTTTCCTATACGTTTTCTGCTGCCGGAAACAAATATGGAGATTACAAAGCCGGAAATGGAGATATTATTAATTCTGCATCTGAAAGTAATAATGTTAAAGGTGGTATAGGTTTTCGGATCAATAAAAAAAATACGATAACAATTGAAGCAGACAAGTCGTGGGCAAAAAATATAGATTTCCCTACCCTACCCATGGATGAACGTAGCGACAACACCAGGGTTTATGAACTAAACTATTCGGGGTCAGGTTTTAACAACAGGATCGACAATGTAAAAGTGTCAGCATATCATTCTGATGTTGAACATGAAATGGATAATAAAAACAGGCCATTTTCTGATACAGTTGTGGCAATTTCAAAAATATCTGCTACCAATACAGGAGGAAAACTGGCTGTTAACTTCTCCGGATTAAAAGGGACCATTGAAGCAGGCACCAACTTTGAGCATATTTATAAAGATGGTAACAGGTACAAATACTTAATTGCACAACCCGGACTACCTTCTTTAACTGAAAACCTCTGGAATGATGCGCGAATTGATAATTTGGGTGTTTATGCCGAATATCAGAAAACAGGAATAAAAACTGACTGGGTAATTGCATTCAGAACTGACTTCAATTCAGCAACGTCAGGGCCAATGCTTCGTTTGAAGAAGAATGGTAATGTTGTATATGAGAACACTGACACGGACAGCAGGTATTTTAATTTCAGTGTTAGCGGAGGAATAATATGGAAATTAAATGAGAAAAGTAATTTGAATATCTCGCTGGGTAAAGGTACACGCAGCCCGGACATGACAGAACGATTTATAATATTATTACCGGTGGGTTATGATCCTTACGATTACCTGGGTAACCCAAAGTTAAAACCGGAAACTAACTACGAACTCGATCTGTCATTTAAAAGGAATTGCTATAGAAGCGGAAGGTTTGAATTCTCGGTATTCTTTTCCTATGTATCTGATTATATATCAGCTGTACTTGTACCTCCATCAGTGCTGAAACCACAAACCAAAGGTGTATTGGGAGTTAAAAACTTCATAAATATCAATAATGCCTATTTTACTGGATACGAGTTTAAATATACCACACCCGATAGAAACAACTGGCAGTTAATGCTAAGCTCCGCATATACAATGGGAACAAACCTATCTGCAATAAAATACATTTATGAGGATGGTGAGGTTATTGATGAAGCAGAGATAAAAAATGACCCTTTACCGGAAATACCACCACTTGAAGGAAGTATCGGGTTTAGATATAAGATGTTTAATAATAAGTTAATACCCGCTATCAGCATCCGTCTTGTCAGCGGACAAAACAGAATATCAGAAGCTTATAATGAGCAATCAACACCCGGATTTGCTCTTTGCAATTTTAAACTTGAATATCGTTACAACAATAACCTTAACGTCAACTTTGGTATCAACAATATTTTTGATAACTTGTATTACGAACACCTGAACAGGAGAATAACCGGCACACGATCGCCCTATTACGAACCTGGAAGACTGTTCTACACCAACCTGATTGTAAACCTTTAAACTAAAACAATGAACAAGTATTTAATAATAATATCAGTTTTGCTTACCACGTTAGTTTCCTGCACTGATTTAAATAAAAAAAGTGTAGAATATGTTGCAACCGGATCGATTTCGGCATATAATTTGCAATATTTGGATGATAAAAATGAATTAGTTGATGTGAAGATCGTACCACAAAGCGCCCAGGATAGCTGGACCTATGGTTATTTTGCTGATGAAGGTGATATTCTTTATATAAGTGGAAACTATAAAGATATTAACTCATCACTTAAATTAATGATCCTGGTTAACGGAAAAGTGTACAAGCTGGCTTCCAACAGTTCGGATACAACAAAATATCTCACTGTTAGTGGTACAGTTCCTTATGATGACTAATTGTAATACATTAATGATGGAATATATTCTGTATTTATGTATCTGACTCGTTTATATTATTGATCAGATCTATTACCGGCTAATAAGTGATAAACTGATCATTTTATAATAAATTCATGATTTTGACAGTTTATTAACATCAGAAAGTGATTTCAATAATGGTATGACAATTGATCTGTGAGAAAAAATTCAAAAGTCTGTCAATTTATGATTGGAAAGTTGAAATATTTGTTTGTGATGTCCATGGTATTTTTTATACTGTCATGCGACAAAGGAAATACTGATCCGCAGGAGCCATCAGGTAAACTTAGATTTACGTTTTCGCACTCTGCAGATGATAAGACGTTATTGTTTGACAGTTTGTATATTACAAACAGTGCCGGAAACAAATATCTTATAAATGAAATTCAGTATTTTATATCTGAAGTAGCCTTGCATAAAAAGGATGGAAGCAATCTTTTGTTGAATAATTGGAAGGACATTCATTACATAGATACAGACATTGGTTCGACTCTGGAGTACACTTTCGTGGATGATATCCCGCTTGCTGATTATTCAGGTATTGAATTTACTTTCGGTTTAAGTGAAGAAAAAAACCAATCATTAATGTTCGTTAACCCTCCTGAATCTTACATGTTTTGGCCTGAAAATCTGGGCGGAGGATACCACTATATGAAATTAAATGGAAAATGGCTTGATACATTAAACCAGCTTGCTCCTTTTAACTTTCACCTGGGAATTGGGCAGATATATTATAGTTACCCGGATTCCATTACCGGATTTGTTCATAATTACTTTAATGTTAACATGTTTGATGCTGATTTTTCTGTTTCTGAAAATCAAACAACTACGATTAACATTATTATGAACATAGAGAATTGGTTTACTTCACCCAATGATTACGATCATAATTACTGGGGTGGCGATATTATGCAAAACCAGGAAGCAATGAAACAGGCCACCGAAAACGGGATTGATGTTTTTTCATATGAAATAAAATAATCAGGCTGCCATGACAAGAATATTCATATCATTTATTTTTATTACTGTTTTTGTTGCAGGATGCCGGGAGAAATCAACTCCTGAACCCTATAAACCAACTCCTTATGAAATAGAAATACCGTTTGGATTTCCCACAGAATTGAATATACCAGCCGATAATCCCATGACTGTTGAAGGCATCGAACTTGGAAGATATTTGTTTTATGATGGAAGAATGTCGGGCAGAACACACCCTGATTCTTTAATGAGCTGTGCTACCTGCCATATTCAGGCAAACTCGTTCGAATGTGGCATTAACCATCCAAAATTTACAGGAGGATTTCCTCATGGAATTACAGGTAAAAAAACACCGCATGTTATGCTGCCTATGATCAATCTTGTTTGGAATTCGCAAGGGTATTTGTGGAATGGATTACTATCAGAAGACAATATTGATGCGGATAAAAGAAATATTGAAGACCTTGTGCGAATGGGACTTACTGCCGAACATGAGATGAACAGTGATACCAACAGGTCGAAAAACACAATTCAGAATATCAGCGGGTATCCGGAACTTTTTGAAAAGGCATTTGGGTCAAGAACTGTTACTTTTGAAAATATCAGCAAAGCCATTGCACAGTTTGTTCGTACACTGATTTCAGCCAATTCCAAATTTGACAAATATATGAGGGGTGAAGTACAGCTTACGCAGTCGGAACTTGCCGGCTATGTTCTTTTTACAACTGAAGAAGGGGCTGATTGTTTTCATTGTCACGGAGGTTTTGGTAATCCTTTGTTTACAACACATTCCAATTACAACAATGGTAAGGATACCGTATTTAATGATCCATCCGACAGGTTTTCCGTTACAGGTGACCCGATGGATCGTGGAGCATACAAAGCCAGTACTTTAAGAAACATTGAAGTACAGGGACCATATATGCATGACGGAAGGTTTAGTACTTTGGAAGAGGTGATTGACTTTTATTCCCACGACCTGAAGCAATCACCATACGTTGATCCGCTTATGCATCACATTACAAATGGTGGAGTACAACTCACTCAAAGTGAGAAACAGGATCTGCTTAATTTTATAAAAACGCTAAGAGATGATGAATTTCTTACCAACAAAAAATTTGCGGCACCAGAAAAGTTCCCAGACGAACAATAATTAAACATTACAGGAAATTACGTTGTTCCAATATTTTGAGAATTAAATCACGAATTTGTTTTTCCGAAAACCTGGCACAATTCACAACAATGTCAAACTGGGTTTCGTTATTGTCAATTGAAAAACTATCAAGAAGTTTTTTCCTTTTCCTGTCAGTATCAAGAATATATGACCTTATCTTATCATCCGATCCGTATCTGCGGGCCTTCAGTGAATCCACACGCCAGCTATAGGGAGCCACTAATCTGATATGTACTCCGTTCTTAAGTTCTGAAGTAATAGAAGCGCCTCCCCTTCCAACAAGAATAACATTACCCTCTCCGGCCATATGTACAACAACCTCTTTTATTGCTTTTCTGACTACTGTATCACTTTTATAATACTGGTTTGAAAAAGCACCAAGTATTTCGTCAGCATGGGTTTTACTTTCTGCATTGAATACATATTTGATTTTGGATTTGTCAATTTTCAATTTTCTTGCAGAAGCATTAAGTATTTCTTTATCCACGTACCTCCAGCTCTGCCCCCTTGATCGAAGCTCCTTCACAAGTGCCCTTGCCAGTTTTATTGCTCCGCAACCGGTTTCTCTTGATAAAGTAATAAATGGTAGTTCTTTTTTTTCTGACAGGTTTCGTTGATTAAACCTGTGATTGAAATAATGTAGTAATTCCATGGCAACAAGTTTATGTTAACAAATCACTGTTAAATATAATAAAAAAAAGATAGAAATGCAAATCAGACAGAGATAGCAGCTACCATAAAGCTTTGACAATGTTAGTTATAGGTATAAATTTCAATACTTAAGTCATCCAGATAACTGTTTTTTTTACCAATATTCCAGACATAAAGTTTAATGTAATCCATATCACTGGTGATTTTGGGCAACTTAAACCCGATACTACCCTGCTGACATTTGTTCACAACATTATCAGGTAATGGTTTTATTGGAAAAGCTTTATAAAATACATTCACACCGTTTTTATCAGTAATATCAACAATAAAAGCAGTTTTAATTGCTGAATTTGTTAATGGTTCAACGAAGTTCACCTTAAATCTTACAAAAAGATTGCTCATACCTGTGAGCGAATCAGGAATTGAATATTTGTATGACGGACTAAATATATAATCAGGTGTATGAACAACTGCCAGTGAACCGGAGCAGACATTACTTTCTACAATGTTAGGTGGTGACGACCATCCGGGATCAGGATCATCAATATTATTACGTGTACTAAAAAATGGTTTGTCACTTAAAATACCATAGTAAGATTCATCTCCACCTGAAATTACATTCTTGTATTTCTTCCCTGTTTTTAGAAAAATATGCCAATATGACTCTTTCGACATTGAGTCGGGATGAATAATGCCTATTGCATACTGATATGATTGTATAAGATTAAGAATTACAACCATCGTTATAAAAATACCTGTCAGCTTCTTTACAAATTTGTTGTTTATGTTAAAAATAAATAATGCAACCGGTAACATAAACAAACCATAATAATCTACCATGGGACGCATACCAAAGCTATCACCATAATACCAGTTCCACCAGGATGAGAATACATAGACCAATATGGTCAGGAAAGTTAAAAGAGTAAAGAATAAATATTTTGATCTCTTTTTGAATAAATAAACCAATGCGGGAATCAACAATAAAAATAAGGGAGTATATACAAACCATCCTTTTCTGTAACTAACCAGAAAGTTAACAATCTGAGGGTTATCAAAGTAAAACCCTTCATTTTTATAGCCATAAATTATCGGACTGCCTGTTTGTATCCAGTTTATAATTATTTGCGGGCTAAGAGCAAGTATAAATGTCAGAATTGCCAGCAGGCCATTATATTTCCTGAGTTTTAATCTTGCTACATTAACCATTGCATTAGCAGATCCAGCAATAAATGGAAGTGCTGCAACAATTAGCAAATTTGCAGGCCGTATCAGAACAACAATGCCCAATGAGAACGCACTTAGTAATAAATACTTCCTGGAACAATTAACAAACAATAACCTTGAATAATAAATGAACACAGTTATGGCAGTAAAAGAATATCCGTGTGAGAAAGATGGTTGCACAAATGTGTAAAAGAACAGGTTAGTTCCAAATAATAACAGGGAGGCATATAACCATCCAAATCGTTTTTCAAAACCAAATAAACTTAGTATCTTCACGAAAAAAACAATCCCGATACCTACCCAGAATATTGTGGATAATGCAATACAATACTGAAAAATAATATTATACCCATCAGGATTTAATCCCAATAATATACTCAAAATACATGCTAGTATGAAAAACGGTAACTGTAAAAGTGCCGTGCCGGTAGTATATTTATTTATGAGTATATCATCGAATTTATGAAAATAGTGCCCCATATAATCGTTGGGACGTTTACTTTTCTCAACCTCAAATACTTTAGTAAAATCAACACTTTGAAACAAAACAAGTGAGGTTAAATATGCATAATGACCACTTCCGTCACCATCAATAAATATTACTCTTTTGGAATTTGTACTTATTACATTTACAATGATAAAAGTTACAATAAGGATAATATATAATATTGTATATTTACGAATCGACTCTTTCAAAAACCTAAATTGATGTTAGTTGGCGAATTTATCAAAATATCATTTACCCATAGGAAATAATCCAAATCATTATACAATCAGTTCTACCTGAACTTTGAACCCACAAAAAGGCTGTCTTCAATTAAGAAGACAACCTCAGACACCAGAAGTTAAATTTCTATTTGATCAGTACCGTACCATTAATTACTGTATTATCCAGCGAGATAATTACAAAATAGGTTCCCTGCTGCCAGGTAGAAGTAACTATTGTTCGATTTGTACCGGGATTTTCAAATTCAGCAACTACTTTTCCTGAAGCATCAACAACCTGAATTCTATCCATAGATTCTTTCGATACAATATTAAAGGATTTTGTGGCAGGATTTGGATACAAACTTATTTGGTTAGCTGCAAGTTCATCAATACCATCAGGCCTTCCTGTCTGATTTACAGCCAACTGCTTAACAAGTCCACCACCCGTGACCGAAACAGTGCAGTTTCTTTCATTGGCTTCAGGGTTTTCCTCATAGCTTAACACAAAGCTTCCTGATAAAGATCCTGAAGCCGGATCAACCGAAATCCATTCACAATTATCTGTAATTTCCCAATCAGTATTTGTTGTAACATCAACCTGAAAATCTCCTGATTCCCAGTTAACGTCTTCAGTTTCTTTACTAATGTCAAGAATTGCTTCGCGCGACAGCTGCATTAACTCAACAACAGCACTTGCACCTGTACCTGTGAAGTTTACAGTACATGTCCTGCTTTCATCAAAACTTATATTCTCATCATAAGTCAGAGTTACCATTGTTACACCATTACCAGATGTTGGTAATGCAGTCAACCAGTCGCATTCTTCACTAACAGTCCATTCAATATTTGATGTAACTTCAACATTTATTGACGAAGCCCCGGCAGAAACAGTTTCTGTTGTAATATCTGTTGTAATTGAAGCCGGAAATCCCGTTTGTGTAAGGGCAAAATCTACAGATAAACTATTGGATGAAACATTCATTATACAATTCCTGCTATCCAGGCTTGGGTTTTCATCATATTGAATTGTCAGATTCGTATTTCCTTCTCCGGAAATTGGATCAACCATTAACCAGTCACAAGATTCTGTAACTTCCCAACTTGTATTTGATCCAAGCTCAACACTTATGGAGGATGCCTGATAGTCAACGGTTTCAGAAATTGGATCAAGTGTTAATATTTCTGCATCTCCTGTTTGAGTCACAACAAAATCAACGATATTGTTTTCTGTTGAGAAGGTTATTGTACATTGACGTTGTGTACCGGTATTTTCATCATATTCAATTACAATATTACCACCACTAAATCCCCCTGTTGGAGAAATCGACAACCAGTCGCAATCTTCACTTGATGTCCATCCACGATTTGCAGTTAAAAGAACTGTTGATGAACCGGCTTCAGCACCAACAATTAATGAGGAAGGATCAACCGAAAGAATTTCATCTACTACATTAATATAATCCTCTTTTACCATTGTATTTGACCCCTGCGAATTAGTGACCATTAATGTTACATCATAAGTACCGGCAGTATTATATGTAACAACAGGATTTTGTTCGGTAGATGATGATGGGTCTCCACCTTCAAATGTCCATTCCCAACCTGTAGGGTTACCAACTGAAAGGTCGTTGAAAGTAACAGAACCACCAACAAATACATTTGATGGGTTTGCTGAAAACGATGCAGCAAGTAATTCTTCAAAGTAAATTGCAGCAATTTTTGTTGCTTTTGAACTTGAAGAATTCATAAATTGGGTTGTATACCAGAAGGTTTCATCATCATCAGGATCAACCGACATGTTTGAATAATCACCCCAGCGATTTGTCCCTGTCTGAGAAGCTGTTCCTTCTTTAATTACCTCTTCTGCAATATCCATTATTCCACTGGCAGCTGCATTTTCAAGCGATGACTGTCCGCAATATCGAATTCCGGGGTATAAATTGTTGCTAGAAATTGAATATCCCAGGGCGATATCTTTTGAGCCATTCATTGCAATACTTGCCATCCATCTGCTGTGTTCGTCAGGAGCGTAGGTACCTTCCTGTCTGATCTGCCAGTCATTACCGATTTTTTCAAGTTCATACCATCTAATACCTGCATGATCGGTATTGTCAACATCAACAGTATGATTACATACAATACGTTGTTCCGATCCAAAATTTCTGTATTGGACACGATACATGAGGATTTGATTTATAGCATCAAGTTCTTGTCCTGTTCCTTTTTGCTTAATATTATCCCATGATGAACCAAAGTTACTGTCAAATGGAGAAACACTGATCTGTTGGGTTCTGTTCCATGTTGAATTAGAAGGGGTTTCCCAGTCGACATCAAGCTCAAAAACCCACAGTTCATCGCCCCCGCCACCCCAGGCGTCGTCGTTAATTGTAAGAAACAAACCGGGAGTGCCGGCAGGAGCATAATCGCCATCACAGTCAGCCGGTAATACACAGTGGAACCCGCTGTTGGGGCGCCAGTTATTATTAAACTGCACCATCTGAGGAGCAGCACCTCCTATTAGCATTTCTTCACGTTCAAAAACGTATATGTCATTACCACTTGCTGTATTTGTTCCCATGTAATATCCGTCTTCCCACACTCCAAACTTCATATAATCAGGGAATCCATTCATTGTCCATGACCAACGATACCAGTCACCGGTTGGGTCGTTTGTTACCGAAATAGCGATCATCATATAATCAGGATTTGTATATGCTCCCGAGAATTCTGCGGCAAGCCATCTGTCAGCATTATCATCATATAATAAAATGGGATCACCATCATTATTGTTTGCACCGGGTACTCCGGCAAACAATGTGTTTAAATTAGTAGGTGCAACAACCTGGTTACCACTTTTATCGTAAATTGAATATTTAACATTTACTGTTTGAAAGAAATGCTCCGGTCCTGCCGACCCATTACAATCCGGTGGTGATGATGAGGTTGTTAAACCATTGAAGTTCTCAATAATCTGTGAAGTTCCCCTGGTTTTTCCGGCAGTTTTTTGCCAAACCGGATCAACTCCTTTTGGAAGTGCATTTTCTGCATTCGGATAAGACCTGTATTGAAGATCTTTATTCCTGACTTTGTTTTTTTCTTTTTCATCCAAAGCCATCAAATCTTCTTCTGTTAAAACCGGAAAATCTTTAAGTGGCCCGACTCTGTCAAAATAAACAGCTTTGGAAAACGAACTTGGTCTGACTCCTTCATTTTGGGCTTTGGAATTGAAGCCCGGCAATACAATGAAGGCTGTTAAACAAATTACAATTGCATTTTTAAGTTTCATCCTGTACTTTTTAGTTATTCATCTCATATTAATCCATGGATTCCAGACAGTCGTCAAATTAAAAGGTTGCATTATATAAGCACATTGAAAACCACAATTTAACAACTACTTTTTCCACTAAAACAAATACCACATGGCATCATTATAGGTTACAAAACTATAAGCCTGAAAATCAAGCCTAAGAAAAATAACAGTTATTTAACAAATGAATTATTTTCGTATTTTAACTGACGAATAATCAGATCTAATTTAGAAGGATTCTGAAATTAGCGGAGTTATAGTTTATTACTTTTGTATTTTGAAATAAAACGAAAAAATATGTCAAAGAAATATGATCCGGCTACGGCCGTACAAAGGATTGAACAATTTGGTGAATTT
Source organism: Bacteroidales bacterium (assembly GCA_028277395.1). GTDB lineage: Bacteria > Bacteroidota > Bacteroidia > Bacteroidales > F082. The sequence goes on from JANQGJ010000088.1 coordinate 17,413, forward strand.
GGTGGTGTAAACCCTTCTATTACTGACTCTGCCACCTATACTTTTATGAAGGAGAATGTGATGATTGATGCATTTCATGGAGAAGCTGAAGGTTGTTTTTTATATTCACGTCACTGGAATCCGTCCAACAAATATTTATCTGATGCTCTTGCAACAATGGAGGGAACCGAATCTGCATGGGTAACAGCATCCGGAATGGCAGCAATAACAACGGCCATATTACAAATTTGTAATGCCGGGGATCACATTATTACCAGTGTTACAACATATGGTGGAACATTTGCTTTTTTAAAAAACTATGTTAAAAAGTTCAACATCGAAGTATCTTTTGTAAATATTTCAGATCTTGAGAGCATTAAAAAAGAAATAAAACCTAATACAAAGGTTATTTATACTGAGAGTTTGACAAATCCTATGCTTCAGGTGAGTGACATTCCTGCGATTTCTGAGATTGCTCATGAGCATGGAATAAAACTTCTTGTTGATAATACATTTACACCAATGATCATAAGTCCTTTTAAATTAGGAGCTGACATTGTTGTATATAGTATGACTAAGTTTATCAATGGTAAAAATGACTGTGTTGCAGGGGCAATTTGTGCTTCAGAGGAATTCATAAACGATATTAGTAATGTTAACGACGGAACTGCAATGTTACTAGGACCTGTTCTGGATCCATTACGTTCATCCTCAATACTCAAAAACCTGGCAACTCTTCATGTAAGAATGATACAACATGGTAAAAATGCTATGTATCTTGCAGAAAAATTCAAAGAAACAGGCCTTAAGTTCAACTATCCGGGAATGCCGGAGCATCCTCAGCATGAGTTGATGAACAGTATGATGAATGAAGGATTTGGATATAGCGGTATTATTGCTATTGACCTTGAAACAGCAGAACGGGCAGCACCATTCATGGAGATGATGCAGGAAAAAGGTGTTGGTTACCATGCAGTTAGTCTGGGATATTTTAAAACACTATTTTCCAATTCCGGCAGAAGCACTTCATCTGAAGTACCGGTTGAAATTCAGGCAGAAATGGGAATGTCACCCGGACTGGTAAGATTCTCTGTGGGTCTGGATCATAATATTGAGGAGACTTTCAAAATCATTAAATCATGTCTTGATGAGTTGAACCTGATTTAAAAGTACCAATCCAGCAAAAATTAAAGGCTGCCAGTTATGAAAATGGCAGCCTTTAATTTTGCTATGAACATCAGATTATTTAATATCTCCCAGTATTAATGGCATTCCATCTTCTCCGCCACCAATCACAACAATCTTTGTATTGTTTGATTCAGCAAGTTTTATGGTTGCACTTATTCCTTTTTCACGAAGAATATTATTAGTCAAACTTGCATTAAGTATTCTGTTGGCTTCAGCTTTACCTTCTGCATCAATGATCTGGCGCTGAGCTTCTTTCTGAGCCTTCTGTAGTTTAAACTCATATTCCAGTGACTCCTGCTCCTGTTTTAACTTACCTTCAATAGCAGCTTTAATGGTTGATGGTAATACAATCGATCTGATAAGAATCTGAGTGAGATCTACATACTTCTCATCAAGTATTTGTTTAGCTTCTTCATATATTTCATCCTGAATTGCATCCCGTTTTGTGGAATAAATCTGCTCAGGTGTATATCTTCCGATCACACTTCTGGCTGAAGACCTTAGGGCAGGAATAACAACCCTGCGAAGGTAGTCCTTACCAATATTAGCATGTAATAAACCAAGTTTATCATACTCCGGACGATACCAGGCAGATACATCAGCTTTTATTTCCAAACCATTGGATGACAACACATTCATATCTTCAGCAATTTCCTGCTGACGTGTTTCATAAATTATCATTTCATTCCATGGTGCCAAAAAATGAAATCCCTCACCATATGTATGTTCAGTATCTATACCTCCCTGAAACGTTTTAAACAGAACTCCGGCATGACCGGCGTTTATTGTTACTGTCATTCTGCTCCAGAATATAATAATCAGGATTATTATTCCTATTATTATTCCAATAGGTAATACTTTACGTAGTTCAAATTCCTGTTGCTGTGCCATATTTCTTAGTTTTTAAAATGATTAGCAAATTTAATAATATTAATCGTTGGTGAAGATAAGATATCGACTTAAAAGACAACCAGACTTATAACATCTGATAATATGATTGTTATGAAGATTAATAATCATCAAAAGGAAAAATATAGATATCCCAGCCATTATCAGATTTAACAGATAAAGCAAGCATTGTTCCATCAGGAGAAACTACGGGATTTGCAATGTCTGCAGCTATTTCGGTAATACGCTCTAGGCGTTTACCATCTTTCCAAACACTATACAACTCATAGTTTCCTGTTCTCATTTCGGAAACAAAAAACAATTTAAAGTCTGAAGGACCCCATGATACATCTTTCACATCATAATCACTAAAGGACATAAGCTTTTCACCATACCAGTTAATGATCTCCAGGTTGGCAGAACCTGAAAACGGATCATTTTTACAATATACAACATGTTTTCCGTTGCCACTCACATTGCAATTACTAATACCAGATTTGTGATTTGTAAGTTTGTTGAGGTTATCATAAACAAAATCATAGCTGTATAATTCCCATCTGTTTGTAAGTTCATCAAATCCGGTAAAATAAACCTGACGTGAAGAATTTGAAAACGATGCATCTTTACATCTTATATTCCGGTTGAACAATGGTCTTACTTTGTTCGTTTCAAGGTCAAGTTTATAAAGGTACTCTGATCCTGACATCTCGGAGTCGAAAATAATTGCATTACCATCAGGATACCACACAGGATTATGATACTTTGACAAGGAATCCCCCAAACAGGTAATTGTATCGTTATCAGTTCGGTATATGTATATCATTGATGTACCATTATTTTCAGAAAGGAATAACACTTGTCTACTATCGGGAGACCATTCCGGACATATCTGATTACCGGACATATTTGTTATGTTTTTGCCATCAGACAGGCCTAAATATTGTCCAGATACACTTACCGCCAATGAAAACATAAGTAAAAATAATAATTCACGTAACTGCATAACCGGATAATAGAAATATATGAATATTAAAAACTGCCGGTAAAAATAAAATAAACATCAACAAATACGTATTTTTGCCCTTTATTAAAAGATAGGATTAATGATTTCTACAGAATCTATTTCAAAGTTGTTTTCAGAGTTTAACAAACTAAATGTCATTGTTATCGGGGATGTGATGGTTGATTCATATATATGGGGAGATGTGAGCCGTATTTCTCCGGAGGCTCCGGTTCCAATAGTCGAAGTTGAAAAGAGGGAAAACAGACTGGGAGGTGCTGCCAATGTTGGGTTAAACCTCAAAGCCCTGGGTGCCAACCCTATACTTTGTTCAGTAATTGGTACTGACCAGAGAGGTAATGATTTTGCAGATATACTAAAAGAAGAGAATATGTCACTTGATGGTATTATCCAGAGTGACAGCAGGATAACAACCACAAAGTTCAGGGTTATAGGTAATAATACGCAGTTGCTTCGTGTTGATGAAGAAACTACGTTACCCATTTCTGCTGATCAGAATAAACAGTTGACTGAACGGATCTTCAACCTTGTTGAAAATAAGAACATTGATGTAATTGTATTTCAGGATTACGACAAAGGTGTCATTTCTGAATCATTAATTCAAGAAGTAATAGAAAAAGCAAACAAAACAGGGATACCTGTAGTGGTTGACCCTAAAAAGCTTAATTTTCTCAGTTATAAAAACGCAACTTTGTTTAAACCAAACCTTAAAGAAATAAAAGAAGGGTTAAATATTGATTTTGATGTTAACAATGATGTTGACCTTGAACTTGCAGTAGCAAAGCTACAGGATACACTAAATGCGCAAATGGTATTGAATACTTTAAGTGAGAAAGGTGTTTTCATAAGCTGGAAGATTGACGGAGGTTTTGAATCAAGACTAATTCCTGCCCACCTCCGGAATATTGCTGATGTATCAGGCGCAGGTGACACTGTAATAAGTGTTGCAGCACTTTGCATAGCACAGAATGTTGCTCCTCCGGTCATTGCAGCTATTTCAAATCTTGCCGGAGGACTTGTCTGTGAAGAAGTGGGTGTAGTTTCAGTGAAAAAGGACAAATTACTTGATGAGGTAAATCGATTACTTGCGCGGACATAGCTATCCTGAATATCCGACAGATTTATCAATGTTTAAATACGCAAAAACACTATGCAAACTCACAAAGCTGAAAAAGAACAGGTACGACGAATGTTCAATGATATTGCTCACAAATATGATTTTTTGAATCATTTTTTATCTGTTGGTATCGATATTACCTGGCGGAAAAAAGTCAGAAAATTGCTTGCAAAAAATCACCCTGCTACCATACTGGATGTAGCAACCGGAACCGGAGATCTTGCTATAGAACTTTCTAAACTATCACCAGATAGTATAATTGGCATTGACATTGCAACGGAAATGCTTGAAATTGGCAGACTGAAAATCAAGAAAAAGGGACTGGATAGTATTATAGAAATGGAAGAAGGTGATGCCGAAAATCTGAAATTTGAATCAAACAAATTCGATGCAATTACTGTGGCGTTTGGAGTACGAAATTTTGAAACTCTTCAGAAAGGGCTTAAGGAAATGCACAGGGTACTTAAAACAGGCGGAATTTTAGCAATACTTGAGTTCTCAAAACCAAAAGCGTTCCCGTTTAAGCAGGTATACAATTTTTATTTTAAGTACATATTACCAGTAATGGGGCGTTTTTTTTCAAAAAGTAATGCAGCATATACATATTTACCCGAGTCAGTACAAGGATTTGCTGAAGATAAAGCATTTTTACAGGAACTCGATGCAGCAGGTTTTCACAATGCAAAACAAAACAGGCTCACAATGGGAATTGCCACATTATATCATGCCATAAAGCTATAATTGAAAAATAGTTAACTTTGCCGTTTTTTTGTACAAACGGTATGTATCAAATATAATTATCAGGTATAATACTAACCAGCCAATATAAGCGTTAACAATAAAAAAAATTAATTTGAGTAAGAAAACAATCATATTTTCAACTTTCCTTTTGGTGATGCTGATGGCCACCATTAACTCAAATGCTCAGAGAAGAAAAGTTAACAATCTCCCTACTTATGATGAGAACTTATATCATTTCGGTTTTATTTTGGGAGTAAACCATATGTTATTTACGGTAAAAACTGTTGATGACTTACCCAATATAAAATGGGAAACAGATCAGTCTCCTGATGTATTTGGCGATTCATTATATGTGTATGGTGTTACTTCATCTCCAACACCAGGGTTTTCTGTTGGAATCCTGGCAAATCTCAGAACCGGCAGATACACTGACCTGAGGTTTATACCAACACTTTCGTTTGGTGAAAGACTATTAAACTATACAATTCTAAGATACAGGAACGGAGAACCACTTTTCGTTGAGATTCAGAAGAGTATAACATCAACAATTGTTGAGATCCCGCTGGAGTTCAGGTATAAATCAAAAAGGCTCAACAATTTCAGGGCTTACGTGCTTGGAGGCATGAAATATTCGCTTGACCTTGCATCACAAAAGAAAGGTAAAAACAATGCGAATACTACCACTGTAAAGTTAAACAGACATGATTTTTCGCTTGAAGCAGGTGTTGGAATAGAATTTTATACTACATACTTTAAGTTTGGTATTGAAAGTAAAATGGGATTCGGGTTTAGAAACCTGATAATAGATGAAAACAATCTTTACTCAGGAAGTATTGATCAATTAAGATCGAAAGTATTCCTGCTATCCTTCACATTTGAATAAAAACAGTAGCAATGAGCGAAACTGATAATACAGATGATTTGTTCAAACTTGTAATTGATAAGTCATCACTAAAAAATACAGTGTATAACAATACATTTGAATCATTCAATATGCTTAAAGATGTTGTTGATAATCTTGCCAAAGACTTTGACAGTTACCGAAAAACTGTTAAAAGTAATTTTGTAACGACACTTGAAGCGAAACATATCGGTAAATTTGAGATCGACCTGAAATTTGGTGGAGATGTTCTGTTGTTTATGATGCATACCAATGTTTTTGAGTTTTCCCGTGACCATGAGATAATGCGTACACCATATATTAAGGAAGACAAAACAAGATCATATTGTGGAATTATAAACATATATAATTTCATTGCTGATTCTTTCAAATATAACAGGGTAAACGACATTGGATACTTGATCGGACGTATTTTTATAAACAAGGAGAAGCATTATTTCATAGAAGGTAAAAGGGAACTGGGATTCTTGTATAATAATTTTGGAAAGAATACTCTTGATAAAGACTCTATGAGTTCTATAATTGAAGCAGCTATTAAATACACAGTTAATTTCGATTTATTAACTCCACATTACGATATGGTTAAGTTTGTAACTGTTAATGATATCAAGAGCACCCTTGATTCCATATCAGTAAAAACCGGTAAAAGACTTGGTTATAAGTTTCAGGCTGATGTGGATGGTTAGATTTCAAAAAATGTAAAAAAATCAATATTTTTTTACAAAAGACTTGCACAATAAAATAATTTATTATTTTTGCACCTCCTAAACAAAATGGTCCGTTCGGCTAGTCAGGTTAGGCCCCCAGGTTTTCATCCTGGTAACACGGGTTCGAATCCCGTACGGACTACAAAGCCACTCTGAAAAGGGTGGCTTTTTTCGTTTATCCAACTCAATAATCCTGGTCTTTTGGGGTCTTTATCAGTTATTTTGTAAAATCACTGTTTTTAGTAATATTTACCTAAACTCCAGAATTCATATCCGCTCAAACAAAAATTTGTTAACGCCTGTTTATAAGTCATTTACAAATATTTGTCGTTTTTTTACTACCCTTTTTAACAGGTTAAAAACTACATATTAAGGGTATTGACATATATCTGTTTATATCCTATCTTTCAAAACTAAAATCAGGGGGAAATATTACTAATTCTGCTTATAAGATTTAACTCATAACAATCTACTCCGAACTAACAAAACAAATTGCCAGTGTTAACGGCTTTGTTTCACAATAAATAACTCCGCAGAATATTCTTAACAGACTTAATGAGTTCTATAATATTTAAAAATAGAGAAACAACATAATCAAACACCAAACAGACATGGCAGAAATAAAATTAAGATTCATCAACAAATCAACAGACAAATCGAATTCAAATGTTGTGATTTTTCAAAAAAACCAATCAATTCAATCAGATGATGAGATAGTAGCCTGGAAAGTAATAGAAAATTGCAGCACCAACGAGCATCATGACTTTCGCCTACCTATGAACATCCAGGTAGCAGCATCTGATTCATGGGGGAACTTCACACCAAAGCTTGATGCTTATAACGGACATGCTTTTGATATGATACCTGATCGTGATGGCGATACCCTTAAGTTATCATCCACACCAAGCAAATCAAGTAAAGAGGTGGAAGTAAGAAACAATTTATACAAAGGAAGCATTAACGCAAACATTTACAAGGACGGTAAATTACTTGCAGTGAAGTCAGCCATAGTACCCGGACAAATAGCTAGTTTCCAGATGCCTAAGAAGATTTGGATCGGGGTAATCTCCAACGTCAGAGAGGGAGAAATAATTAATCCGGCTGATGTTAATCAGGTAAATACTGAGCTCGACCTTCTTGGAGTTGCAAGTGCAGATATCGTAATGACCGGTGGAGACCCGGGAAAGCCTGCAACAGAATATACCTTCAAACTTGAAAACAAAGTATACGTATAGTATAAGTGGTTTTCAGGTAAGATAATGATCAAATCATTTGACAGACCAGGACAAAATCTGGTCAGTCAATTAAAGTTATAAGCTACTCTTGTATTTTAAACGGCATAAACATTAACAAGACTGCTATTATGTATACTATGTTACGTTTCCTGTGAGATATTATCAGCTCGAACTACTTTAAAGATCAAGAGGAGATACAGGCTAATATTGTATTAGTCAGAAAATACAAAACCACATACTTAAGAGGTTATACCCGAGTACCAAATATCCATACTTGCTTTTTTACGTAGTAAATTTCTATTATAACACTATAAAACCAATAAAACTTGTAAATTGCAGATCATTATTATTTTCATTTGTTTACATAGCAATGAGGAACATACTCAAAATATTATTGTTAAACCTGCTGGTATATACTTCTGTATTTTCTCAAAACTATTACCAGGTTGACACACTTGATGAAGACAGGACAAAATCCATACGCTTAAAAATACCGGAAGGAGTTGAAGAAGTGGAGGGAATATTAATGATGGGTAATCCCTGGGAAGGAAGTACATTGTTCTTCGTTGATGATACAATAGGAACTGCATATGCGAAAAGCATAAACTTTGTAATGATGGGTACTTCGCTTTGGGGCAGGTTTAAGCATATGGAAGAATTCGAAATATTCGAATATTTAATCGATAGTCTTGCAATAATGTCTGGTCACCCTGAGATTTCTGATGCACCGTTTATTATTTTCGGATGTTCAAACGGAGGACAGATGGCACATAGCTATAATACCCTGCGTCCGGAAAAATGCATTGCTTTTCTTGTTGACAAAGGTGGATATTATATAAATCCCATTCCTGATACATCAGCATTGAAAACTCCGGGATTACTAGTGGCAGGAGACCAGGATTTGCAATACAGAATCGATGCAATTAATGATCTTTTTTATGACAACAGACCAAGAGGAGCGCTATGGTCTCATATTTTGGCACAAAACACAGGACATGTAAGGGTTACGGAGACACATAATATGTTTTTAATACTTTCACAGGCAGCCTATGAACTGCGATATCCTGCAGATCAAAGACCGGTTAACGGACCTGTACAGTTAAGAGATGTCATAGCTGCAGATGGCTGGCTTTCAGACTCAACAACATGGGATAAAGGAATCATAGATGTTTTTGATTTCAACAGTTACAGTAATAACCGGGACTCCGCAAGCTGGCATATAAACAAAGATCTGGCCTATTGTTTTGCTGCCCACTCTTCATATAACAGGATAACACGATTAGCAAAGATATCTGATAAAGTTGTTGATAGCGGGGATATTGTTAATTATGAATTCAAAATAACAAAGCAGTGGGATAGCATAATAATGTACAACAGATCTAATAAAATTGGAGCATACTATTCATCAACCGACACTATATTTGATTTTGACTATGAACTTTCGAAAACGGGCTTTAATGCTATATTTTCAAAAGTATATTTATCGTCAGGAGATAGTAGTGTAACCAATCTTGGTGTAGTTTTTGTAAATGGTGAAATCGAACCAATACTAACCACCAATGACAATCATCCGGAAGAAAAGGCTGATTTAATTAATGTATTTCCAAACCCGTCAAATGGTGTTATAAATATAGAGTTTCAGGATTATGGTCCTAAAACTATCATGGTTTATAAAATTTCAGGAGAACTTATTTTGGAAGAAGTCTGCTACAATTCACCCCATAAATTAAGTTTAAAATCCAAAGGAATATATCTTATCAGTGTTATTTCAGGAAATAGCAATACAACCAAGAAAGTAATAATAAAATAGGCTGAAATATACTCCGATTAAAAACAATTAATTACTTTTGCAGCAATTACCAATAGGGGTGCCTCAAAACACGGGCTGAGATTATACCCTCTGAACCTGATACGGATAATGCCGTTGTAGGGAAAGGGCTATTACAACCCATAAGGCTTTCTTCTATTGATTTTAATAAACTATAAAATCAAAAGAGTTATGCAAAAAAATTATTTTTTATTATTGATGTTAGTGTTATCACCAGTTTTCATGATAGCACAATTTTCCCTCAGCGGAAAAATCAGAAACACCGATGGAAACCTTCCACTTTCAGGAGCTCATATAACGATCCAGAAGACCGGGCTCTCAACTTATTCTGATAAAGATGGTTTATATCAGATCACGAATATTAATGCAGGAACTTACAATGTTAAAGTAACATATGTAGGTATGGAGTCAGTAACTGAGGAAATTGACATTACGTCGAACATGACAAAAGATTTTTTACTCAGCCCGACTATGATATTAAGTGATGAAGTTATTATTTCAGCAATCAGGGCAACTGATGAATCTCCAACTACTTATACTGTAATGAACCAGTCAGAGATTGAAAAAAGAAATACAGGTAAGGATCTTCCATATATCCTGAAATCCACACCTTCAGTGGTTGTAACATCCGATGCCGGTGCAGGAATTGGCTATACAGGTATGAGAATAAGAGGAACAGATTTAACAGGCATTAATGTTACCCTGAACGGTGTTCCTGTAAATGATGGAGAATCTCATAGTGTATATTTTGTTGACCTTCCTGATCTTGCATCATCCATTAATGATGTTCAAATACAACGAGGAGTAGGAACATCAACAAATGGAGCTGCTTCATTTGGAGCCAGTATAAATATTAAAACCGGGGAATACAACCTGGATCCTCATGCTGAGATTAGTAGTGCTGCCGGTTCATTTAATACATTAAAAAACACTGTAAAGTTTGGTTCAGGACTTTTAAATGATCATTGGGTTTTTAACGGAAGACTGAGCAAGGTTCAATCAGATGGTTATGTTGACAGAGCTTCTTCGGATTTGAAAAGTGCCTATTTTTCAGGTGGATATTATGGTAAAAACGATATTCTGAAAGCGATTGTATTACTTGGTGATGAAAAAACATATCAATCCTGGTATGGTATTCCAAAAGACAGTCTTGAAACTAACAGAACTTATAATCCTGCGGGTGAAATGCTGGATGAAGATGGTAATTTTATCGGGTATTACGACAACCAGACTGATAATTATGTTCAGAATTATTATCAGTTGCACTATGCACATATGTTCAATGATAATTTAAACATAGCATCAACAGCTTTTTTAACTACAGGTAAGGGTTATTATGAAAGTTACAAAAACGATGAAGACTTTGCTGATTATGGATATCCTGATGTAATAATTGGAGGTGATACAATAACATCAACAAATTTAATACAGCAAAAATGGCTTGATAATAAATTCTATGGGATTAACCTGGCACTTAATTATGATACCCGGAAACTTAAACTGAACATTGGCGGTGGCTGGAGTTATTATGATGGCGATCACTACGGAAAAGTTATATGGGCCCAATATTCAACAATTGAACAACAGGGTAAGAACTGGTACTTCAATACCGGTACAAAATCAGATATTAATTTCTTTGCCAAAGCAAACTATAGCCTGAACAGTAAGATTAATTTATATGGAGACCTGCAATACCGTACCATTAAGTATGATATTGAAGGAACTCATGACGATTTAAGGGATTTAACCCAATCACATGAGTTTGATTTTTTCAATCCGAAAGCTGGAATTTTCTACAATATAAACGAACAACAGAGTTTATATTTCTCGGCAGGTATCGCAAACAGGGAACCAAGCAGGTCTGTTTATCGTGACTCCGATACAACACAGGACATTTCACCCGAAAGGCTTCTTGACTTTGAACTGGGTTACAAATACGAAACAAGATCATTTTTAGTTGAAGCAAACCTGTTCTACATGGACTACAGGGACCAACTGGTTCTTACCGGTAAAATAAATAATGTTGGAGATGCTATTAAAACCAATGTTGACAAAAGTTACAGGGCAGGTATTGAATTAATGGCCGGTGCAAGATTTTTGAAAATCTTTGAATGGAATATAAATACCACATTTAGTGAAAATAAAATAAAGGATTTCGTAGCGTACGTAGACAACTGGAGCTATCCATGGCTACAAATTCCAGATACATTAGGTACTACCGACATTTCCTTCTCCCCATCAGTAATTATGTCCAGTGATTTAAGTGTACGTCCTGTGAAAAACCTTAAACTTAGTTTATTTTCCAAATATGTTGGTCGTCAGTATATTGATAATACTTCAAATAAGGATCGAAGTCTTGATCCATACTTTGTAAACAATTTCAATATTTATTATACAATAAAAACTGATTTCATAAAACAAATTGACCTCTTGTTAAGCCTGAACAATATATTTAATACCCAATATGAAACAAATGCCTGGGTTTACAGATATTACAGTGATGGTAACGAGTACAATATGAATGGTTATTTTCCTCAGGCAGAATTTAACTTCATGTTTGGTGTAAACCTTAAATTCTAGTTATCAGTTTAAAAAGAAGTTCAAATATTCAATTAAAACATACGAATACAGATAATGTATTTGCGATTATTCATTTAGTTTGCTAATTGCTGATTCTCAAAGGTATCTTTACACAAATAAAAGTTAAGAATCTCAGATGAGGCAATTAGCGGCACTAATTATCATAATTATAACAGGTGTAATTTCTGTTAACTCTCAAACAATTGAACTCAAAGGTGAACAGATAAAAAAATCAGATCATGAAAAAGCTGTTTTGAAGTGCACTCCTGTAAAGATCACCAAATCGATGAAAATTACAAAGGCTGAAGGAAATTGTAATGGTTTCTGGATTGAAAAAGGTAGTGAAACGATCCATAAGTTTGAGAACCTTACTGAACCTATCGGTACAGTTTTATCACCGGGAATCTATTACATATATCCATATATGAAAGAAAAAACTGAGGTCTCCGATATTTCGGTTACATTAAAACATTATAATTCAGGATAGGAATTATTTCAAATATTAATAATTGATTTTTTTTGGTTAATAAAGGCTTTCTTATGGAGAGCCTTTTTTTAAGATAGATTCTCTGCATCTTCATTTCAATTAAGGAACCTGCACAAAACCACAGTGTATTTCACTAATTATTAGCTATTTAATAAATAATCCATCATAAACATTACTAACACATTCTTTATATAATTATATTGCAGGAATTTGTTTTTAATGAAATATATATCAATATAAAAAGCTTAGTCATGGATTTTTTTAAGGTAATAAAAGAACGCGAAAGTGTCAGGGATTATGATCCGGATAAAAAAATAGAAAAAGACAAATTGATCAAAATACTTGAAGCCGGAAGAATTGCACCTTCAGCTGCAAACCGGCAGCCCTGGAAATTCATAGTTATATCCTCCAACGAAATGCTCCATAAAGTTAGACAATGTTACCACAGGGAATGGTTTAAAAACGCTCCTCACATTCTGGTGGTTACTGGTAATAAATCAGAATCATGGATAAGACAGGATAAATATAACTCTATCGAAACAGATCTTACAATTGCCATGGACCACATGATCCTTGCCGCTGAAGCAGAAGGAATTGGCACCTGCTGGATAGCTGCATTCGATTATGATATCCTAAGAAATGCGTTGAAATTAGATACTGACCAGGTTATTTTTAGTATAACACCGCTTGGATACCAAAATGAAGGATATCACAAAAAACATAATAAAATAAGAAAATCTTTTGAGGAGGTGGTTGAGTTTGTCTAACTAACTCAGTTTAGCCAAAGCCTCCTTAATTCTGCTAACAGCCTCTGCAATCAGATCTTTTGATGTGGCATATGATAACCTGATACATTCAGGACTACCAAAAGCTTCACCTGGCACTAATGCTACATGGGCTTTATTCAACAGATACATACATAGCTCCGTACTATTGTGTATAATGGTCTCGCCGTCAGATTTGCCATAGTAATAGCTAACATCAGGGAATAAATAAAAGGCTCCGTTTGGTACATTTGATTTCATTCCCGGGATATCCTTTACCAGATCAACAAGCAGATCTCTTCTTTCTTCAAAAGCCTGCAACATGGTTTTGAGAGCTTCTGATGTTTTCGGATCAGTTTTCACAGCCTCAAGTGCAGCCATTTGTGAGATGGTACCGGTACCTGAAGTATACTGTCCCTGAATTTTGGTACAGGCATCAGCAATAAACTTTGGTCCGGCAACATATCCTATTCTCCATCCTGTCATTGCCATTCCTTTTGATACTCCGTTCACAATAACAACCTGATCAGTAATTTCATCAAACGAAGCCAGGCTCTCATGTTTCCCATCAAAGTTTATATATTCATAGATCTCGTCGGCTACTATTACAATATCAGGATGTTTAACCAGAACATCAGCTAAAGCTTTAAGTTCTTCGCGTGAATAAACAGATCCGGTTGGATTACTTGGCGAATTAAACAAGAATGCTTTAGTCTTTGGGGTGATTGCTTTTTCCAGTTGTTCAGGAGTAACTTTGAAATCGTTATCAATTCCGGCATCTATTACCACAGGCGTACCTCCGGATAACTTAACCATTTCAGGGTATGATACCCAATAGGGAGCAGGTATTATTACTTCATCTCCATCATTCAATATGCACATAAACACATTAATCAAAGAGTGCTTGGCCCCGGTTGAAACAACTATCTGATCTGGTTTAAAATCCAATCCGTTATCACGCTTTAGTTTACCGGCAATCGCCTCACGAAGTTCTAAAAAACCAGGAACAGGTGGATAGTGGGTAATATTATTGTCAATTGCAACTTTACCGGCCTGCTTAACATTCTCTGGTGTATCAAAATCAGGCTCTCCAATACTTAAAGTTATTACATCTATTCCATTTGCTTTCAATTCACGGCTTAACCTTGTCATTTCCAGTGTAGCTGATTCTCCAAGGTTTAGAATTCTATCTGATAATATTCTATTATTCACGACTCCTATCTTTTAAAAAGGGCAAATATAATACTAAAAATTATCCCCGTAATCGTTTGTTAAAAGAATAACACAAAATGATATTATTATTTCAAATCATCAGATATCATATTATAATTTAAGAACAAAGAAACAGCATACACAACTGTTACCCGCCAATACCAACTGCTACTTAATAAAATAATTATTATTACTGACAAAGTTGAAAATATGTTGTTATTTTGTAATCCTGATTATAAATAAAAAACAATGACAGAATTAATTGAAATATTAAAGGTTCTATTACCATCTGTAATTATCCTTGCTGTTGTATATGTAATGCTCAGGGAATTTTCGAAGCAAAATACCAAACAGTTTAACTATCTTCGTGATCAACATGAACTACAGATCATTAAATTAAACAGAGAGTTTAAAACCAAAAGTGATAAGATAAGCATTCCTCTTAAGTTTCAGGCATATGAAAGGATGGCCCTGTTTTTAGAACGTATTAATCCAACCAATTTGTTAACAAGGGTACTAAAAACCAAATCAAGAGTTGGAGTACTGCACACTTCACTTTTATCAACAATCAGGGATGAATACGAACACAATATGTCGCAACAATTATATGTATCTGATAGCTCCTGGGAACTTATTAAAGCAGCAAAAGAAGATGTTATAAGAATGATTAATACTGCTGCATCCAAGTTTGATTCGGGTGATGATGCTTCGGGTTTTGCACAGGAAATAATTTCTAACGGATTTACAAACCAAAATAATCCAATAGAAGCAGCGCTTAAAGAGCTTAAAGAAGACATTAGAAAAAATTTTGATTAGAATTGACCGGCACAAAACAAATATCTACTGTTACCATAATCGGTTCTGGTAATGTTGCATCATCACTTGCAGTTGCTTTTTTTGATGCAGGCATTTCGATCGAAGAGGTTTTCTCCCGTAATATTTTGAATGCTAAAACACTAGCTGACAAACTAAATTGCAGACATAATGATGTTATAGCAGATATTAACACCAAATCTGATCTGTATTTACTTGCAATACCTGACAAGGAAATATCTAACCTGGCACCAAACCTAAATCACATAGGTGGTATAATTGCGCATACTTCAGGCAGTGAACATATTGAATCTCTGAGAATTGATAATGGTGATTTTGGAGTATTCTATCCACTGCAAACCTTCACCAAGGGTAAAAATACCGATACAAGCAATATTCCCATTTGTATCGAAGGTTCTTCGGAGGAGGTATCAACACTATTATATGATCTTGCATGCAGAATAAGTAACAGGGTAGTATATCTTGACTCGCTCAGAAGACAATATCTTCACCTAACAGCAGTTACTGTTAATAATTTTAGTAATCTCATGTACCATCTTGCTCACGATATACTAAAAGAAAAAGACATTGATTTTTCACTGCTACATCCTTTAATAAAAGAAACAGCAATAAAAATATCGCATACGGCTCCCGGTGATGCCCAAACCGGGCCTGCCCGAAGAAATGATATATCAACAATTGAGAAACATTTTGAATTGTTAGAGAATCATCCGGAGTATAAAGAGGTATATAAACTTTTAACAAACCAGCTAATTAGAAAGTATAATGACGAATTATAAAGAGAAACTCAGCAAAATAACAACATTTATGTTTGATTATGATGGTGTTATGACAGACGGAGCACTAACCCTACAACATGAAGGCCAGCCTTTAAGATCGGCTAACGTTAAGGATGGTTATGTACTTCAACTTGCAATAAAACTTGGTTATAGAATTGTTATTATTTCAGGAGGATTCTCCAAATCCGTGCAAAACAGGTTTGGGGCCCTTAATATTTCAGATGTTTTCCTTGGTGTAGAAGATAAAACTGTAGTATTTGATGATTATGTAAAAAAACATAACCTTCAACCTGAAGAGATAACCTATATGGGTGATGACATTCCTGATTACAGGGTAATGAAAAAGGTTGGTCTTCCTGTATGTCCTATGGATGCCGTTGAGGAAATAAAAGATATCTCTTTGTACATATCAGATAAAGGTGGTGGAAGAGGTTGCGTGAGAGATATTATTGAACAGGTGTTAAAAGTTCAGGGAAAATGGATGACAGAAGAATCATTCAAATGGTAATTATGCATTAAAGTTTATATTGTGAGAACTGCCTTAAATCTTATCAGATGGCCTAATCTCATCATAATTACACTCAGCATGAGTTTTATGATGTATTTTATACTTATTCCTTCTTTAGGTATTAACCCCAATATGGCCGGGATGAATATACTGGAAACTTCCTTGTTGATAATATCAACACTGTTGATTGCAATAGGTGGGTATATTGTAAATGATATCTTTGATATAAATACAGACTCTCTTAATAAGCCCGGCAGGAATGCAATCGGAACCAAAATAACCGTGGTAAATGCGTACAGGATATACTGGATAACTACAATTGGGGGAGTTATAACAGGTACAATTCTATCATATCTGATAAATCAGATCAATTTTGGATTGATCTTTCTGTTTAGTGCCGGACTCCTGTGGTTCTATTCCCAAAAGTATCAGTGTCAACCTTTTATTGGTAATGTTGTTATTTCTCTACTTAGCGCAATTTCATTCGGACTTGTATGGTTGTTCGAATTTTATTCATTGAGTAACAATGCTATGGTATTCACGCACATACAAACAGGATTTCCACATGTTAACAGGCTGGTAATCATTTATATGGGATTTGCCTTTTTTGTGAGTTTGCTCAGAGAGATGATAAAAGATATAGAAGATTACAAAGGTGACAATAGATTTGGTTGTATGACTTTTACAGTAAAATACGGTATTACAGCATCCAGATTGTTGTCAATCATTGTGGCATATGTTACTTTAATTGCATCCTTATTTGTTCTGTATTATTTTTACAATGCAGGATATTTTCTGTTAACCGGTGCATTTTCAGTTTTAAGCATACTGATAACCGTAATCACAATTAGATTACATAAAGCGTCAACTACAGAAAAATTCAGCAGTTTGTCGGTATATTTAAAAATTTTGATGATATGTGGAATTATGTCGATGATATTATTTTACTTTGAATAATAATTAGTTAATATGTTAATTGACAGACTCTCGAAATATAATGTAATACTGGCCTCATCTTCACCAAGGAGAAAACAGTTGCTTCAGGAATTAGGTATAAACTTTATAGTTAAGACGATGCAGGTTGATGAAAGTTATCCTGTTGGTTACCCGGTGGAAAAAGTTGCACAATACCTTAGTGAAATAAAAGCAGCAGCATTTCATAGTAGAGATTTAGATCGTAATACTTTGCTAATAACTGCTGATACTATTGTTGCTTTGGGGAATACTATTCTGGGTAAACCTAAAAGTATTGATGATGCCAAAGCAATACTTAACAAACTCTCAGGATGCAGACATGAGGTGATCACTGGTGTAACCTTTAGAACAATAACCAGAAGACATAGCTTTTCGGTTTCTACAGAAGTGTTTTTCAGGAATTTATCCAGCGATGAAATCAATTACTATGTTGATAATTTCAAACCTCTGGATAAAGCCGGGGCTTATGGAATACAGGAATGGATCGGACATGTTGCAATTGATAAAATTGAAGGATCATATTTCAATGTTATGGGATTACCAACACACAGACTTTATGATGAACTAATGTACTTCACCGATGATAGTAACAACAAGGACAGATCACTTATACTGGATATCTAATTTCTTTTCATTAATGTTGATTTAGCAGTCTTAATCCTACAAATAAAAATCAGGATAAGTCCAATTTAACTGTTAAAACAAAGGATAAAATAAATACACCACTGATTAAAAAAGTAGCCGTATATTTGCAACCCTGAGAATATTATGACTTGCACATCATATCTAATTCAGATGATTTAAGATCAGACGATTAGATTGCAGCAATGTTTTAATGGGATAATTATAACTTAAAGATGAAAAAACCACTCATATTAATTACAAACGATGATGGCATAGTTGCTCCGGGGCTACGCAAACTAATTTCTCTTGTTGAGCATCTTGGTGACATTATTGTTATAGCTTCTGAACATACTATGTCAGGGATGGCACATGCCGTTACTATCCAGAACCCTCTAAGAGTTAGATTAATAACTGAAAAACCAGGGTATCGCGAATACTTAACTTCAGGTACTCCTGTTGACAATGTGAAACTTGGAAAACAAAAGCTGGCCGGCAGAATGCCCGATCTAATTCTTTCAGGTATAAACCATGGTTCAAACTCTGCTATAAACATTATTTATTCGGGTACAATGGGAGCAGTACTTGAGGGAGCAATCGATAAAATACCTTCAATTGGATTCTCACTGGACGATTACAGTCCTAATGCAGATTTCAGTCATACTGATGAATATGTATTATCAATTACCAAACATGTAATTGATAAAGGATTACCTGATGGTGTTTGTCTGAATGTTAACTTTCCAAAAATCACAGATGAACCTATAAAAGGAATAAAGGTATGTCGTCAGGCTGATGCAAGATGGGTTGAAGAATTTGAAGAACGTAAAGATCCTCATGGCAGGACATATTACTGGCTTGCCGGCAGATATGAAAATGGCGATATCAGAAATGACACCGATGAGAAAGCACTGGCTGCTAATTATGTATCTGTTGTCCCTTCACACACAGATTTTACCGCTCATGAGTATGTTGATAAAATACAGTTTACCAAATAAATAGATCAATGAAACCTGGTATTCTTAAAAGGGATGTTTGGGCAATAGGTATTATGATAGGTATTACTTTGCCATTCTTGTTGTTCATGTTACTTTATGCTGTTGATACAACAATCCACAACCTGTTAAAAATTAATCTGACTGAACATTTTCATTATTTGTTTTTGCTTAGTCTTACGGCTAATCTGTTTCCTATCAGACATTATTTTGTAAAGCTCAGATATGAAAAAACTGGTATGGGAATACTTCTTATAACAATACTGGCAATCCTGACATACTTTTTTATTTATTACGAATCCTAAATAATTAATACATAAGATAATTCACCGGATCAAGTTCTATAGTCATGCAACATTACAATCATAATGATAGATGAAATGAGCATAAATTTTCAGCATCCTAATATACCAACCGAGGATGATTAAAATTTTTGCGAAAGCGGAGATTTATCGGAGTGGTTCCATGGGTGCGAGAATTTTTTATTTAATTCATTATCAACAAAATAAAAAATTATAAACACATGAAATGACCATAAACTTATTTAAGCATACCATACCGAATATGATTAAAAAAGTTTATGGGAAAGCGAAGCGGTTCCATCTGTCAGGAATTTTG
>JANQGJ010000019.1 GCA_028277395.1 Bacteroidales bacterium
TCATCATATTGCAGAAGTAGATAATTCAATATATCTTCAGAATATACTGAGTAAAGCGAAAAAAGGAGCAAAACTAGATAACCTCATAACCATACTGGTTGATGAAAATATTGATGCTGACGATGCAAGAGATTTTATTTATGAGCTTGTTGAATCACAGTTGCTGGTAAGTGAGATGGAACCTAATGTAACAGGTGATGATTTTCATGACAGACTACTGGAAAGATTTAAATCGTTTGAAGATAATGATTATTCAAAGCGGGTTACCACTATTTTAAGTTATATTAAAGATAAGTTCAAGAAAATTAAAACTGGTCATATTGACAATTACATATCTGAATACGAAAGTATTTCACGGGAATTAAAACAGCTTGATACAAACTACAGGTTAAATTTCCTTTTTCAAACAGATTTGGAAATTCCTTATGACAGTTGTTTTTTAAAGTATGAAATTGCTGAAGATATTAAAATCGCCCTTACTATTTTAAATAAGCTTAACCCAAAAAGTCCCGAAAACAACATGTCGAAGTTTAAGGCTGCTTTTGTTGAGAGATTTGATAGTGAGGAGGTTCCATTACTTTTTGCTCTAGACAATGAATCGGGTGTTGGTTATTTACAGGATGAAACCGGAGATGTAGCACCTCTTGTGGATGATTTGTTTTTGCCGGAAAGCAAACAGGTTTTTCCGGTAGTTCAATGTAGTAAAATTCAATCTTTTTTACATAATGTTTATATCAGATCATTGTTGGAGAACGAAAAAACGGTTGAGATTTTTGATGATGATTTGATTGGATTGCATGAAAAATGGGACGACTTACCTGAAACCTTATCTGTCTTAACCCAAATAATAGGCTCTTCAAAGAATGAAAAACCTGATATCTTTATTAAGTCAGCAGGAGGATCTACAGCGGCAAACCTGATTGGAAGGTTTTGTAATTCAGATAGTGTGGCACTCAGTTTGGTAAAAGAAATTATTGACTGCGATGAGAAAAACAATGGTGATGTAATATATGCCGAGATAGTACATTTACCTGAATCTAGAACCGGCAATATACTTGCACGTCCAACATTACGCGATTATGAAATTCCATATCTCGCTAAGTCAGGTATTAATATTGATAACCAGATTCGGTTGGATGATCTCTATATTTCAGTTCGTGGAGATCAGGTTATATTAAGATCTGATAGTCTGAATAAAACAGTAATACCTCGCTTGACTTCAGCCCATAATTATTCCTTTAATTCATTACCAGTTTATCAGTTCCTTTGTGATCTTCAGGTTCAGAATTTACGTGGTGGTTTAAATTTTAACTGGGGACCGTTAGCAGATCAATATCAGTTCTTACCCGGGATAAGATACAGAAATATAATTTTGTCAAGACCAACCTGGAATATTAAAAAGACAGATATAAAGCACATCCTTATCAAAAGCAACGAGTCAGAAAGGATAGCTGCCTTTAATATGTTAGTAAAGAAATTTGCTCTTCCAAAAGAAGTGCTATTATGTGAAAACGATAATGAACTTTATCTTAACCTGGAGAATAACAATTGCATAGGAATACTACTAGACCAGGTAAAAACTCAAAACAATTTCGTCTTAACTGAATTTTTATTCGATCCAGATGATTTGATAGTTAACACACAGGAAGGTGGCACTACAAATGAATTTGTATTTGCGTTTCATAAAAGGAAAGATCAAAACTAAATAAAACGATCATTTATGAAAAGGAATTTTATAACAGGTGATAATTGGTTGTATTATAAATTTTACTCAGGACAAAAAACTTCAGATCTGATTCTAAAGGAAATTATAAAACCAGTTACCACTAAACTGATTGACTGTGGCATAATTAGCAGCTGGTTTTACATACGTTATGCCGACCCAAAAACTCATTTAAGATGCAGGTTTTTCATTAATAATACAGATAACATTAGTGTTGTTATTAATGAGATCTTTGAAGCGTGTTATCCTTTCGTTGATGCAGGACAGATTAACAGAATCCAAACAGATACGTATAAGCGTGAACTGGAAAGGTATGGCAAAAATACAATAGAATTATCAGAATTGATATTTTGGCATGACAGTGAAATGATAGTTGATTTGCTGGAAATAATTGATATTCATGGGGATGAAAATGTGCGCTGGCTGTTTGCAATGAAAGCGATTGACAGAATGCTGAACGACTTTGGATTTACATTACATGACAAGTTTGAGTTACTGGATTATCTTGCCCAGATTTTTGGAAAGGAATTCAATATTGATTCATCTTTAATAATTCAGTTGAGTAATAAATATCGAAAAGAAAAAAGAGATATCTTTGAATTCATGAAAATGCCTGAGAATATTAACCATACTTGTTTCCCGGCAATAAAGCTACTAAATCGTAAATCAGAAAATATCAAAAGTACAGTAAACAAGATACTGGAAATCAAATCCGGGGGAAAACTTGAAATGCGGTTTAATGATCTGATTGGAAGTTACATTCATATGATGATGAATAGATTGTTTCGATCCAGACAACGACTTCATGAGATGGTAATTTATGGCTTTTTGTATCGGTTCTATCGTTCTGAACTGGCTCGCGAAAAATATAATTAATGAATATGTCAAAGTTTCCCTTTACCAAACAATTTGATTCGATGGACTGTGGTCCGGCATGTTTAAAAATGGTGGCAAAATATCATGGTAAATCATATTCACTCTCAAAGTTAAGGGATCTTAGTCATATTACAAGAGAAGGGGTTTCACTACTGGGAATCAGTGATGCTGCTGAAAAGATCGGACTTCGTACACTGGGAGTAAAATTACCTTATGAAAAACTCAGAGACGAAGTTCCCTATCCCTGTATTGTGCACTGGAAGCAAAAACACTTTGTTGTTGTATATGATGTTATCAGAAAAAAGAATGATGATATCATAAAAGTAGCAGATCCGGCGCATGGATTGATAAATTATACAAAACAGGAGTTTCTTTCAGGATGGATTAGTTCGTCTAACTCAGAAGAAGATACCGGTATTTGTTTGTTACTTGAGCCAACACCTGACTTTTATGAACAGGAAGATGAACAAATTGATAAGAGCAGTTTCCGGTTTTTGTTTTCATATATCAGACCATATCACAAGTTTATAGTACAACTGATACTGGGAATGATACTGGGAAGTATACTCCAGTTAATATTTCCGTTTCTGACACAATCGGTTGTTGATGTTGGTATCAATAATCGTGATCTTGGCTTTATTACCCTGATCCTAATTGCCCAACTGGTCTTGTTCATTAGCCTTACCACGGTAGATTTCATTCGTAGCTGGATATTACTTCATATAAGTACAAGGATAAACATATCACTGATCTCTGATTTCCTGATAAAGTTAATGAAATTACCAATTGGATTTTTCGACTCCAAAATGATCGGAGATCTTATGCAACGGATTGGTGATCATACCAGGATTGAAAATTTTCTGACAGCATCCTCTCTTCAGGTACTATTTTCAATGGTAAACATTGTAATATTCGCAATTGTTCTTGGTATATACAGCATTAAGATACTTGTAATATTTATTTTGGGAAGTATATTGTACATCGCATGGGTATTAGTATTTATGAAGCGTCGTCGTGAGCTTGATTACAAAAGGTTTGCCCAGATGTCGGATAATCAGAGTAACCTTATTCAACTGATAACGGGAATGCAGGAAATAAAGTTAAACAATTGTGAAAAAAGGAAGCGCTGGGACTGGGAGAAAATACAATCACGTTTGTTTAAGGTTAATATTAAAGGTCTTGCCATAGACCAGTATCAGCAGGCTGGCGGTACTTTTTTTAACCAATCCAAGAATATCCTTATTACATTTATTGCAGCTGAATCTGTAGTCACCGGCAATATGACATTAGGTATGATGGTTGCTGTACTGTATATTATTGGTCAGTTAAATGCGCCGGTTGAGCAATTGATTGGAACGATCAGGTCGGCACAGGATGCCAGGATAAGTTTAGAAAGGCTGGGGGAAATACATTTGAAAGATGATGAAGAACCGGTAAGTAACGAAATTCAGTTGTTGAATAATATCCCTCATAATAAACAATTAAGCTTAAGGAATGTTTTCTTTCAATACGAAGGGCCAAGATCCCCGTTTGTACTAAAAGATTTAACCCTTGAAATACCCCAAAACAAAATAACAGCAATAGTTGGAGCAAGTGGGAGTGGTAAAACAACATTATTGAAGCTGTTACTTGGTTTTTATAAGGCTGAAAAAGGGGAAATCAGAGTAGGGGAGAATCAACTTGACTCAATTTCAGCCAGCGTGTGGAGATCAGGTATAGGAGCTGTAATGCAGGATGGTTTCATATTTTCTGATTCCATAGCGAATAATATTGCAATAAGTGATGAGTCTATAAACTATGAGAAGCTGATAAATGCCGTTAAGGTAGCCAATATTCAAAAATTTGTAGAAGCATTACCTTTAGGATTAAATACTAAAATCGGACAGGAAGGAATTGGTCTTAGTCAGGGACAGAAACAACGAATTTTAATTGCCAGGGCAGTATATAAAAACCCTGAGTTTATTTTCTTTGATGAGGCAACAAACTCATTAGATGCAAATAACGAAAGAATTATAATGAAAAACCTTAATGAATTTTTCAAAGGAAGGACTGTATTAGTTGTGGCACACAGATTAAGTACTGTAAAGAATGCTGATCAGATAGTTGTTTTAGATAATGGAAAGGTAATTGAAGTTGGTAACCATACAGAGCTGACAAATGCAAAAGGAGCTTATTATGAATTGGTGAAAAATCAGCTTGAATTGGGAAACTAGAAAATAGTTTGTGATTGATTATCAGTTATAAAATATAAATCAAATAATGCCATTAGAGAGATTAAATATCAGGACAGAAGAGATAGACGAAATTCTCGGTAAAACACCCAATAAAATCATCAGATGGGGAGTGTCTGTTATTTTTGTCATTGTAATTGTGATTATTATCGGAAGTTGGTTTTTTAAGTATCCTGATACAATCATTTCCTCTATTGAGATTACAACATTAAACCCACCATCGGATATAGTCGCTAAAGCATCAGGTAAGCTGGAAACAATATTCGTTAATGATAACGAAGATGTTGTGGCGGGACAAATGATAGCAATTATTGAGAATCCTGCTAACTATGATGATGTTAATACTTTAATCCAATACATGGATTCAAGAAACTCTGACTATTTGGTTCAGGATTTTTCATCATCGCCCAGACGGCTCAGAAGTAATATGGACTTAGGTGAACTCCAGGTTGCCTATTCACAATTTTTAACTTCATATAAAAACTATAAGAACTACACGGATCTCAATTATCATGAAAAGAAACTGGAAGCGGTAGATAGTCAGATAGTTGATTATAATATTTATTACAGGAATAAAGAGCAACAGAAAGCGACGATTACAGAGGATCTGGAAATTGCAGCCAGAGATTTTGAAAGACATAAAAATTTGTTTGCATCCTCAACCATTGCTGAGGTTGAACTTGAGAAATCCAGAAGCAGGTACCTAAGTAAGAAGTATCTGTTAGAAAGTATTCAAACCTCTCTGGCAAATATTAAAATTCAGATTTCCAGGCTGGAAAACGAGAAACTGGATTTAGAGTTGCAACAACGTAAACTGGAGGAAGAATTGATGACCAGGCTGAATGAAAATTATGATAATCTCCGGGCCCGGCTTGATATATGGGAAAAGAAGTATATACTGGTTGCTCCGATTGACGGGAAGTGTATTTTTACAAAATACTGGAGTGAAAACCAAAATGTGATTGAAGGCGAGAAAATTATGACTATTGTCTCAACCATGCCGGATAAAATAATTGGTAAACTATTATTGCCTGTTCGGGGTGCAGGAAAGGTTAAAGCAGGTCAGAAAGTAAATATCCGCCTTTTAAATTACCCATATATGGAGTTTGGTGTTTTGGAGGGTGTGATTAAAAGCATTTCCGATATACCGAATGATGACTACTACTATGCTGAAGTTTCTTTCCCTGATGGTATGAAAACCAACTACAATATTGATATTACCTTTTCGCAAAATATGCAGGGATCTGCCGAAATTATCACTGATGATATTCGGATCCTGAACAGAATTTTTCAGCCAATAAAATCAGTAATTAAAAATCGTTTGTGATCTGAATCTGACAAAAGATAATTACAATCAATTCCTGATTATATAAATCAAATTTGAGGTTCGTTTAGTATTATCAATAATTGTAAGTTCAAGGTTGTATTTTCCGGCAAAACCTTCAATTACCTCCCTTGAAATAAATTCCAGTTTGAACTTTGTTTTATTAAATCCCATACTTGTAGAGAAAAATTCTGTTAATTTAGTGCCCATGTGTCTTCTGTTGAGGTCCTTATCGGCATCACGAATAATAAGCAAACCGTTATTGTTTAATTTCTCCCTGCATTTTTCCATTATATCAATCTGTATTGATTTGGGCATGTAATGAAGCACATCGTTAAGAACAAAAACATCAGAGAATTTAAAATCGATATTAGTAATATCACCAACGACAAAGTTAACGTTTTCAGACCTCACAGCACAATTTGTTGCTACTGCTATTTTATCTGGGTCATAGTCAATACCTGTTATATCGCGTTCTTCCGAAACCAGGTTAAGTAACAATGGTAAGAAGCCGTAACCACAACCCAGATCCGTGATCTTACAATTATCTGGAATCAGATCATTAAAAATATTGTAATTATCCTCCAGTTGCAGTTTAATTCTGGTATACCATTCAAGAACCGGGCCTTTGTACAAAAAATTCTTTTTTATAAAGTCATTGAAATAGTCGGGTGTCTCAAGAGTTCGGGCAACTTTATAATACTCTTCTTCAAAATATGCTTTAACACGTTTTGCCTGTTCTCTTGGAGTGTCACCAAAAGTTCCGTCAGACAGCTTAATTCTGGGCAAGAATTTTGTAATTGTAACTGCTCTTTTTAAGAAAAATTCACTTTTTTTCAGAGCTTCCTTTTGACCGTATATTATAATAGGAAGTAAGTCAAGGTTTAATTCATTTGCAAGGTAAAACGCACCTTTGTGGAACCGTTTGAGTTTACCGCCCTCCGAACGATGCCCCTCAGGGAAAACCACAACAGAATACCCGGTATCGGTTTGTTTTTTTACTTGTTCTACAATTGATTCAATGTTATTGTCGACCTTAATAAAGCCTGCAAATCGCAGGGCTGGCCCGTAAATGGGATTGTTAAAGTTACGCGGATTTGTAAGTACAACTACCTTGTAATTTAACAGCATCATTAACATCAGATCAATATGCGACTGATGATTTGCAATTATAATTGATGGTGTACCATAGTCTTCGCCATTTGGGTTTACTATAATCTTTTTTGAAGCAAAGTTCATATAGATCATAAACCATGTCAGGTATCTGAAAAGCTTGTGTATAAAAGTACTTTTTGCTTTTTTTGGGACAGGTATAAGTCTTAACAGAACAGATAGCGCTGATAATAAGACAGATCCTGCAATGAATACAAAAAGCGCCCACATTGAAAACAAGAAATCAACAAAAGTAACAGGGCGGGTCCTTTTACCTTTTTTATAATTTACAAGCCATTTGAATATCGCAGGTAACAATGTTAATGTAATAAATATCACTGATATTATCCCGATTATCGACATTAGAGCGATTGATCGTAAGGCAGGGTGTTCTGCAAAGATCAATACGCCAATTCCCAGCAGGGTTGTTATTCCCGATAATATAACGGAAACGCGATAAGAACTCTGATCACGTGTACCATATTTATATTCCATGAGTAGTCCACGCATAATAAAGATGCTATAGTCGATCCCTAATCCAAATATGAAAGTAAGAATTATTACATTAAATATGTTAAAATCAATATCAGCAATTCCCATTATTCCAACTGTCCATATCCAACTGAATATCATAGGTATCATTGTAACTATAGTGAGTTCAATCCGTCCGTATGCAATCAGAAGTATTATAAAAACCAGGCTGATCGAAATAATAACCAGTTTATTAAAGTTGTTTTTTAGGATGGTTACAAACTCACTGGTAATAAGGCGCTTGTCAATTACCCATGCTTTGTCATTTTTGTCAAATGCATCATAAACCTCATTAATATCATAGTTGGAATTATCTACTTTTATTACATTGATTATTGCCGATAATGTATCAGTTTCAATAATAAAGTTATCAAGAAAATAATCTTTAAGGATACCTGCTTCATCGGGAGTTATTATATCGAAATCTTTAGTGATCCAGGATTTAAATCCATCAAATGCACCTTCTCTGAATCCGGTTTTAACTGCAGCATTATCAATTAAGGTGATAACTTCTTCTGATTTACCCTTCCAGTACTGTTCCCATTTTGAAATAGCTTTCATTTGCATTTGTTGAGATGGAAAAATACTGTTAATAACCGATGCGTTCTGAATGATGTTTAAGTCTGTCAAACTATCAATGATGCTACTGGTATTATTATTATTTTCAAGTGCATCAGTTACATTATCTCCGGGAGTTACTATGAATATTGTTTTCTTGCTGAGGTTCGTAATTTCATTTAGCTTTTTCTCGGCTATGCTGAGCTTATCACTCATATAGTTGTTTTTCATCATATCTGCGTCGAAACCAACATTTTTTGAAGCAAAAAATAGTATGACGGTTGCAATTAAAATACTAACCTTCAAATAATTATTTCCTGATAAATTTAACGAAGCAATTTTGTCTATCCAGTTACTTTTTCGCTTTGTTTGTGTATCAGGCTGCTTAGTGGATAAGCCTGCAAAATGTGGGAGGGCTATTAAAGAAAACAGAGCGGCACTTATAATACTAACAGCTGCAAAAAGACCTAGATCATTGAGAGCTTCCGAATTAATAAAATAAAGTGATAAAAATGCAGATGCTGTTGTAAAGCTGCTTAGTAAAACCGGAGCTGATATATTACGAAATAATAACCCGGGAGCGTTATTCTGTCGGATATGTGAGTAAATATGTAATGCGAAATCAACCGATATACCAAGTAGTACTGATCCTATACCAAGTGAAATAGCTGAGACTTCTTTTTTAAAAACATATAATATCGAAAGTGAAACTAATGCACCAAAAGCAACAGGCAGAAAAACTACAAAAAATGTACGTTTACTTTTGAAGAAAAATGTAATGATAAATACCAGTACTATAAGAGCGAGCGATATTGTGAGAATTATATCCTGTTTTATTTGATTTGCATTCCCTGTTGCAACCAGTGCATTTCCAAAATAATCTACATTTATTTCCGAAAACCTGCCTCTGGTATTATTATTAACCAACCTGTCAATGCCACTGAAAAGTAAATTATTATCTGAGGTGTTGTTTGTAGATGTTGGAGTAATCAGAAATACTATATTCTTTTTGTCTTGTGATATGAAAAATTTGCCATATGGTTGAAAATTATTATCGCTGTTCAGGTTTTTATATTTATCCAGTGCCAGCTGGGATAAATACAAGGGATCTGATGCAATTATTTTTTTGGTGACGAAAGAAACCGGGGATAACAGGTTTGTATAACCCGACATGATCAGCTTTTCTATATTATCGCCATCAATAATTGAATCAATTTTATTGTAATCTTCATCACAGAGAAAAACCGGCAGATGTTTGTGTACAATATCATATACTTCCATCATTTCCCTTTCATTGGGAGTAAAGTCGATACCTTTAACGTAATCAGGTATATATAATGATGTTATTGAGTCTGTAAGTATTTTAGCAAACTCTGCAAGTAGTTTGATATCCGTAGTTTCATCATTGTTGGAACTAATGCTAAATACAACTTTGTCGAGGAATTTCGAATTGGAATAAACAAAACTCATATTATTTATTTCCTCGGTGTCAGGTAGTATTTTCGATATGTCCTCTGAGAGTCTGAGTTTACTGGAGTAATAACCACAAACAGCAATAATAACCACTAAAAAACAAAGGGAGATCAACCTGTGTTTTGTTATCCAGTTATATATTGCTATGAATGGTATGCTCATTTCGTAGTATTAGATTCCTTCAAAGTATTTAAATATTATTATTTGCAGAAGTACTGTTATTACTCCTTATAAATAACAATATTAAATATGATATAGCTGCGAAAATAAATGCAAGTGTAATACCCAGTACGATGCTCCCAATAACATATTGCATAATACTATATCCAAGTTCGTTCAATGCGTCATAAAAACTCCCATTAATTATCTGATCTACCAGATATTGTATTTTGTCACTTGTAAACTCTGTTTGATTATCAACAAAATGTCCGCCTGTGACATAACTAAAATATATAATAACAGGAATAAACGGAGGGATACTTATATTTGAAAATGCCAGAACAATTATCTTGTTTAGTCTGAACAAATGAGCCAGTAAAGCTGCTACGATCATCTGAAATCCCCAAATAGGAACTATGCCCATGAATATTCCAAATCCAATAGCCAAAGAAATTTTTGTTGGGTTTTCATTATGTAGCATTATCTGTTCTTTTACAACCTTTGTAAATTTGTTCCTGGTTAAGTATCTGAATACTTTCTTTGGTACAATGTAAAATAAGGTTATCAAAACCAGGACAGTATTAAGAATGCTTATTCTTGTAAAGTCCTGCAGCGGTCTGAAATGTGAAATTCGCTCTTCACCTCTGGCATAATATACATTAACCGGAACCGGGATTACCGGTATATTGCTCCAGGATGAACGAACCAGAACTTCAATCTCAAATTCGAACTTATTTGTAAAGAACCTTGTGTTTCGGTAAAGTTTAATTGGGTAAAGTCTGTAACCAGACTGTGTGTCAGGTAGCCTGGTATTTGTTTCAACCCAGTACCAAAAATTGGAAAACTTATTGGCAAATGTATTTTTCGCCGGCATACCATCAGCTTTTATATTCCTTGATCCAATTATTAAGGAATTTGGTTGATTTTTAATCTTATCAACGAATACCGGCATATCATCTGTCGAATGCTGACCGTCGGAATCAATTGTTATGGCATAACTGTAACCAAGTGATAGAGCCAATGCAAATGCTTTTTGTATTGCATAACCTTTTCCTTTATTTTGATCGTAGCTAATGATTTCAAAGTCAGGGTAATTTTTGAGAATTAAATCTGTGTTATCCGATGAACCATCATTTACAACAATGATATTATTGGTGTACTTATTAATACCATCAATTACACTTTTAAGAGTAAGTGCATTATTGTAAGTAGGAATTATTACGCAGATACCAAGTTCGTCAGTTATACTTTTATAATCCAAAACACGATCCTTTATTTTATGAAGTCTGTCACTGTACTACCACAAAAAGGAATAACATAGACAGTTATGTAATGTTATGATTCCTCCCATATGCTATCTTACTTTTTGTAATAAGAATTACTGTCAAAAAGCTTGTTTTCACCATCTTTGTATAAAGCATAATTAAACCCGGGTTTAAGACAATATGCTCCTGTTTCTCCCTTTTTGTTCAAAGCGATAAAACCAATCTGATACTTTTTGTGATCAGGAACTTTTTTGACAATCCTTAATATTGCTTCCTCAACCGCTTCCTGTGGTGTTCTTCCATTACGCATGAGTTCAACAACAAGAAAAGATCCTACAGTCTTCATAACCAGTTCCCCCATTCCTGTTGCCGTGGCACAACCAATTTCATTATCCACAAATAATCCGGCACCAATAATTGGTGAATCACCAACTCTTCCTCTTATTTTAAATCCCAAACCACTGGTTGTGCATGCACCTGCCATATCTCCATTTGTATCAATTCCCAGTAACCCGATGGTGTCGTGAAATTTATTAGGTTCGTTTTCCCAGTTTGGCTTTGGATCGTAGCCTGTTTTATGTAAAGCATTTTTCCAGGCTTCTTCCGCTTCCGGTGTCAACAGGTTCTCTTTTTTGAAACCGTTTTCCAATGCAAACTGTAATGCACCTTCGCCGGAAAGCATAACATGAGGAGTGCTGTCCATTACAAGTCGGGCAACAGAGATGGGATGTACAATATTTTCAAGAAAACAAACTGAACCGGCATTACCATCAGGTCCCATTATTGATGCATCAAGAGTTACATGCCCTTCACGATCAGGGAATCCTCCCAGTCCAACACTCATATTGCCTGGATCTTCTTCCGGTACCCAAACGCCCTGTTCAACCGCATCAACAATTGATCCACCATTATTTAAGACTTTTATAGCAGCTTCATTGGCTTCCAGTCCGTGATTCCATGTTGAAATAATAACAGGTAAATCATTACTTGTTCCAATAAAGGGAAATGATCTGGAAGCAGACCTCAGAATACCCGGAGTAATTGTTAATGCACCTGCAGATAAGGCCTTTGTAATAAATTTTCTTCTGTTTATCATCAATATGACATATTAGCGTTGGAACAAAGTATAATCAACCTGCTTTGCCTGGTTTATAACCGGATATTCCATAAAAAGCAATGTAAATGTAACTAAATAACGGAATTATAAATGACATATGTACCCCGTAGTTGTCAGCAACAGCACCCATTATCAATGGTAATAATGCTCCTCCCAGAATCATCATTACCAATAACGATGACCCCTGGCTCGTATATTTACCTAATCCGGAAATCGACAATGTAAATATGTTTGACCACATTATTGAATTAAATAATCCTATACTGATTATTGTCCATAAGGCAATTTTCCCTGTAGTAACAAGGGCAATTATCAGGAAGGCGATATTAATGAACGCGAATATGAACAATGTTCTGTTAGGCAGGGATTTACCTATCAGGAATCCTATTAGGTTTACAACCAGAAATATAAGGTATATGGATGCAGAAGCAAAGTTTGTTGTCAAACCAAGTATAAGAAATGCCATTACTGAGATTGCAGGCATTAACGTTAGTTTCATCCATTTTTTTGTGTCACTCAGTGAAATAGCACCCAAAAATCGACCAATCATCTGTCCTCCCCAGTATATTGATACATAAACGCTGGCTTCTGCCTCTGTAATACCGCCAATATCAGGTAGAGTAATATAGCTGATTAACATACTACCAATGCTTACTTCTCCACCCACATACATGAAAATAGCGATCATTCCAAATACTAACTGAGGATATTTCAATGCGCCAAATCCGGGTGTTACTTCGTTTGGGTTAGTAACCCTTGGCAGAGGAATTTTCAATATTGCCAAAGCCATTAAAAAGAAAATTCCGGCAAATACCAGGTATGGAATCTTTACTGCGTCTGAACCAACAGCATCTTTAAAAAAAGTAAATATTAAAAATCCTCCCAATACGGGGGCAATTGTGGTTCCCAAAGAGTTAAATCCCTGTGCCAGATTTAATCGTGATGATGCTGATTTCTCAGGACCAAGTATGGCAACATAAGGATTCGCCGCAATTTGTAATAGCGTAAACCCTAAACCCATAACAAAAAGTGCAGACAGGAAAAAACCGTACATCTGAAACTGTGCTGCAGGATAAAACAGCAATGCTCCAAAACCCGATATAAGGAGCCCAATTATAATCCCTTTTTTATATCCAATTTTAATTATGGGATCACCCTTTGATACTGATATTATGAAGTACACAATTGATCCGATAAAGTATGACATAAAAAAAGCAAACTGAATAAGCATTGCCTTTGTATGGGAAAGCTCAAATGCATTTTTCAGATAAGGTATCAGGATATCGTTTAATACTGTCATAAATCCCCACATAAAGAAAAGAAATGTGAGGTTTACAAAAGCAATACGATAGGTTTGTGTTTGATTACTGCTCATAACCACAATATTTTTTGCTATTAATTGAATGGTTGGGTGAATTAATTATTCTGATAACAAATTAAGTCTAATTACCGAGTATTTGTTTTACAATACCCGAAACGGTCTTGTTATCAGCTTTGCCGGCAAGTTCTTTGCTTGCCAAACCCATAACCTTACCCATATCCTTCATTGTTGATGCACCTGTGGTGGATATTATTTTTTCTATAATGCCGGTTATTTCTTCAATACTTAACTGATCAGGAAGGTATTGTTCAATTATTTTCGACTGATAACCTTCTTCTTCAGCAAGATCATCTCTTCCCTGTTCTTTGTATAGTATGGCAGAATCTTTTCGCTGTTTCACCAGTTTCTGAAGCAGTTTTAATTCAACACTTTCAGGAATTTCTGCTCCACCAATTTCTGCTCCGGTTTTTTCAAGGAGTAATGCAGCCTTGATGGCTCTTAACGCGTTAAGCTTTCTTTTGTCTTTTGCAAGCATAGCTTGCTTAATATCATTGTTTATTGTAATCTCCAGACTCATAATAATATAGAATTTTCCATGCAAATATAACCATATATTAACATCGAAAATCTATTGGGAAAGTATTCTATTATGTTGTTTTAAGCTGAGTTATTTAATAACCTGTTTAGTCAACATTGTCGTGTAAGAATGAATTATCGGATTTAATAACCGGTTGATTTTTTGAATCTTCACCAAGAGTGTATCTTGACACTTTTGAATCAGAGGATAGCTCTGTATTATCCAGTTTTATTTTTTTTCTTACATACGCCGGTTCATTTTCGTATTCTTCTACCTTATCCTGAGATCTGAGGTTTATACTTAGATTCTTTAGTTTGTTCACCCTTTCTGCTGCATTTCTGGTAATGGAATCATCAGTTTCAGGAGTTGGTATAGTTTCTTCAATGGTTTCAGGTTCTTCACTTGAAACAGTATGACCAATGCTTAAATAAGGTTCATCAGTACGTTTTATCAATGATGACGGATTTGACACTTGTGATTGTACAGAAAAGCTAACCTCATCAGCTTTTTCTTTCTGGTTATCCAGTGTATGAACTGTTTTGTTCTCAACGTTTGGAGTGCTTGCAGGATTATCTTCAGAGGTTGATATTTTTCTAATCTCAGATATCTCCTGATTAGTAGTATTATCGTTTTCAGTAACATTATTTGTGCCGGAAGGTTTGTTGTAATCACCTGCTCCATCACCAACTACACCAACAATAGTATTTTCTTTTTCAGGCTCTTTTTTAACACTGTCGAAACCGGTTGCAATAATTGTAATTCCTACACTATTACCCAATGACTCATCTTTGCCAACACCCCAAATTGTTTCAGCTTCATTACCACTTTCATTTTGAACATAATTTGTGATTTCAGTAATTTCGTCCATTGTAATATCTTCAGTGCCAGTGGTAATATATAATAAGATATCAGTTGCCCCTGCTATTTCATTATCATTTAACAGAGGTGAGTTCATTGCTTCTTCAATAGCTTTTGATGCCCGGTCTTCGCCTTCTGCTTTGGCAGAACCCATTATGGCTTTTCCGCTGTCCTTAATAACTGTTCTAACATCTTCAAAGTCAACATTAACATAGCCGGTAACAGTAATAAGTTCAGCAATACCTTTTGCGGCTGAAGACAATACATTATCAGCCTGTGCAAATGCTTCTCCCAGAATGAGATTTCCGAACTGTTCACGTAGTTTGTCATTGCTGATTACAAGTAAAGCATCAACATATTTTTTTATTTCATTGATGCCAATTTCTGCCTGTTGTTTTCTTTTACGTCCTTCAAATCCAAAAGGAAGAGTTACTATTCCAACTGTAAGAATGTTCATTTCCCTTGCCAGTTTTGCAATAACCGGAGCAGCACCGGTTCCTGTACCACCACCCATTCCTGCAGTAATAAACAACATCTGGGTATGCTCATCGTCTAATAATTCCCTTATCTTCTCAATTGAATCTTCAGCTGAAGCTCTGCCAACCTCAGGATTAGCTCCTGCACCAAGTCCTCCTTTATCCCCTATTTCAATTTTAATGGGAACCGGACTGGATTCAAGTGCCTGAACATCGGTGTTGCATATTGCAAACTCAACACCTGTTATTCCTTGCTTGAACATATGGTTAACGGCGTTTGATCCGCCCCCTCCAACACCTAATACTTTTATAATAGACGGGTGTTGTTTCGGTTGAAATGTAATCATATCAGTCATTGTATTATTGGACATATTAAAAATAGACTATTTGAGAAGCTGTCTTTATATCTGTTTATTATAGTTTTTAACAATTTAAAGTTAATTTTTGTTATTCGGTTGTATCGCTTTCAAACCAGTCTTTCAGCGACTTCAGAAACCTTGCTGTCCCTGATTCACCCGAATTATCTTTACGTCTGGTTTTTGCCTTCTTTTTTCCATCACTTCTTGAGTCTGAAATGTCGTCAGATGGTAGTGAATAATTATCTTCCCGTACCTTTTCATGATCAAACCTCGAAATGCCTTCAATTACCAATCCTACACCTGTAGCATACATCGGACTTGCCATTTCATCTACAACATCATTTGCAAGGTGCTCGTTAGGATAACCAATTCTTGTTGCCATACCGGTTGTAAATTCCGTAAGCTGATCAATGTGCTTTAGTTGAGAACCACCTCCTGTTAGTACAATTCCTGCAATTAATTTTTTTTCAAATCCTGAGTTTTTAATTTCAAAATATATCTGCTCAACTATCTCCTCCATTCGGGCCTGGATTATTGAAGCGAGGTTTTTAAGAGTTATTTCCTTGGGAGGTCTGCCTCTTAGTCCAGGTATGGCAACAACCTCATCGTCCCTGTTTTCGCTTGCAAGTGCAGATCCAAATTTTACTTTGAGTTCTTCAGCATGCTTTTTAATAATTGTACAACCTTCTTTTACATCTTCTGTTACTATATCACCACCAAAAGGTATAACAGCTGAATGACGGATAATGTTGTCCTGAAAAATTGCAATATCAGTGGTACCTCCTCCAATATCTACAAGTACTACACCGGCCTCCTTTTCTTCATCGCTTAATACTGCTTCTGCAGATGCAATTGGTTCAAGTATTAGATTTACCATCTCCAGGTCAGCCTTTTTAATACATTTATATATATTCTTTGCAGATGCAGTCTGTCCAATGATAATGTGGAAATTAGCCTCAAGGTTATTCCCCAGCATACCAACCGGTTCTCGTATCCCGCTCTCCTTATCTATTATATAATCCTGAGGAATAACATCAATTATCTCTTCGCCTGGTGCCATGCTCAATTTATACATGTTTTGAGTTAGAGCATCAATTTCTTCCAGACTGATCTCTTTATCATCATCCTCGCGGATAATATTACCTCTGTGCTGGTGACTTTTAATATGTTGTCCTGCAATACCCACATTAACATATTTAATAACTACCCCTGACTTTTCTTCAGCCTGTTGTACTGCCTTACGAATTGACTGAACAGTATTCTCTATATTTGCTACAACCCCCCGCTTAACACCAATCGATTCGGTTTTTCCATATCCTAATATCTCAATCTTCCCAAATTCATTTTTACTGCCTACAATACAGGCTATTTTTGTAGTTCCTATGTCAAGTCCGACAATTATTTCAGATTCCATACGATTATTTTTTAGTGCAAACTATTTGATCCTTATATGTAAGGTTGATTATACTATATTTATTCCAATCAGCTGTCAATAATATTTTTTTGTAGAAAGCCTCAAGGTTGTTTAACTTGGTTTTGATGTTTTCAAAATGTCCGAATTTAATTATATGATCGCCCAATTCCGGTATTAAATCATATTCTCCTTTACTGTTTATATATATTTGATTTATTTGTGATGACAGCAACTCATATTCATTTATTTTTTGTGCTAAGATATAAAGGTTAGGGTATATTGAACCAGAATATGTAGTGTCGAATATATTACCGTAGTTAACAGGAAGTTTTTCTTTAATATATCCGTTTGCAATAGTAACACGGGCAGTGTAATTTTTGCTTACCGGTATTATATCACCATGATTATCAAGATAAAAACTCTGACCTTTATTATTGAAAATTCTGATTATCGGTTTTTTCTCATTAATATTTATAAGTAGTCTGCCATTAAGTGTTAAATAGCAGTCTGCTTCTTTTACAAACGGTATTTTGCTTATTTCATTTTCTATTTTGCTATTATCAATATCTTTAACCAGTATATTTGCAATACTGTCTGATGCCAGTATTCCGGATAGCATCTCATCCTCATTTAAAAAGCCATTTTCAGTACTCCTGTAAATGTTTACATCAACACTTTCAAGATTTGTTACCTGATTTTTTTTTGCAATAAAGCCACTTAGTGTAATCAAAGCGGCAACAATTATTACCAAAGATGATATTTTAATAACTCTTAATAACATTATTTCAACTTATTCTCAATTTCTTTTACCAAAAGACCTATGTCACCTGCTCCCATTGTAAGTATTACTTCCGGTTTGTTATTTGTTATATTTTCAATTATACCATCTGCATCAGCAATCCTGCAATTTCGATTTTTCATTTTAGTCATTATCGTATTTGATGAGATCCCTGAAATTGGTTTTTCCCGGGCTGGATATATTTCCATTAAGAGAATGCTATCAAGTTTATCCAGTTCATGTGCAAATTCATTTGCAAAATCTCTTGTCCTGCTGTATAAATGTGGTTGAAATATTCCCGTGATTGATTTTTCAGGGTATAACATTTTAACTGCATTGATGGTTACTTTTATCTCTTCAGGGTGATGTGCGTAGTCATCAATGTAAATGGTCTCATCATTTATGATCCTGTAATCCATTCTCCTCTCAACTCCCATAAATGACTCAATTCCGAATTTTATTGATTCCGGTGTTAATCCACAACCTATAGCTATCGATATTGCTGCCAATGTATTTTCAATATTATGCAGTCCGGGTACTTGTAATTCAAGATCAGTTATCTCAAATGATTGACTTTTTACATCAATAATAAACTTTCCATTTCTAATTCTGATATTTAACCCTGAAACTGAAGCAGATTTGTCAACTCCATATGTCAGATGATTGGTATTATGTAATTTTAGTTGTGGCAGATCAACCTGGTGGATCAGAATACCACCTGTGTCAAGCTTATTTGCGAATTGAGTAAATGTTGATTTAATATCATCATGATCGTTGTAAATGTCCAGGTGGTCTTCATCCATCGAAGATATAAGAGCAATATCAGGTGTAATCTGAAGCAGTGACCTGTCGAATTCATCTGCTTCAACAATCAGGTAATCGGTTGATGGTGATAAAATCAGATTGGAATTATAATTTCTGCAAATACCACCAACAAATGCTGTTATATTAAGCCCTGCAGATTTAAATATGTGGGCTGTAAGTGCTGATATACTTGTTTTTCCATGTGTTCCGGCAACGGCAATTGTGTAGAAACTCTGGGTGATTTTGCCAATTAATTCAGCTCTTTTTATTATTGGTAAACCGGCATTTTTCAGATACTGGAATTCAATATTGTCAACTGGTATTGCCGGGGTATAAACCACCAGACTGATGTTGTCGGGAATAAGATCAATATTTGGGGTAAAGTGGATATTCATACCCTCACTGATTAACTGATCGGTTATTTTTCCCGGCTGCAGATCATATCCAAATATCACAGCTCCCTGGTTCATACACCAACGAGCCAGGGCGCTCATTCCTATACCACCGATTCCAAGGAAATATATTATATTGTCTTTTTTAATCATTTTTATTATTTACCAATGCCATTGCCTCATTGGCAATATCATGAGCTGCTAATGGATGAATATATTTTTCCAAATTCCTGATTATCTTTCTCTGAAGGTCATCATCATTAATTAGCTTGCTCAGGTTTTCAACCAGAGTAGCTGTGGCGTCTTTTTCTCTGATCATAATTGCTGCATCACCATGAACAAGTGATAGTGCATTTTGTGTTTGATGATCTTCTGCTGCAGTTGGAAGAGGGATAAAAATAGCAGGTTTGGAAACTGAAACTATTTCTGCTATAGCTATTGCTCCTGCTCTTGATATAATAAAATCAGAAGACATGTATGCCATATCCATCCTTTGTATAAACTCACGAATTACAATACCTTTGTGGTTGGCAGCTTTTTCCTGAGCCATTTTTAATGAACTGCTTCCTGTTTGCCATAGTACCTGCAGGCCAAGATCCAATAAACTTTGAATATTGTTACCAATAGCCAGATTAATCTGTTTTGCTCCCTGACTTCCGCCAATCACTAACAATGTTTTTTTTGCCGGATCCAGATCGAAAAAATCCAGACTTTCTTTTTTCGATGGTTCCAGGTACTGAATTTCCTTTCGAATAGGATTTCCGGTAATGATAATCTTATCCTTCGGAAAATACTTTTCCATTCCGTTATAAGAAACGCAAACTTTTGAAACACTTCTTGAAAGTAGCTTATTCGTAATGCCCGGATAAGCATTTTGTTCATGTATTAAAGTTGGGATCTTTAATTTAGATGCCACATAAAGTAATGGACCACTTGCATACCCTCCTGTACCTATAACAATATTTGGTTTGAATCTTTTTATAATAAAAAATGCTTTTATCAGACTGAATAACACTTTAAACGGGAAAAGCAGGTTTTTTACCGTTAGCTTTCTTTGCATTCCGCTTATCCTAAGACCTGTTATTGGATAACCTGCCAGTGGTACCTTTTCCATTTCCATTTTGCCATGTGCTCCAACAAAAAGTATGTCAGCCTTCCTGTACTGTTCTTTTATGGCATTTGCTATGGCGATTGCCGGAAAAATATGACCACCTGTCCCTCCTCCGCTAACTATTATTTTCAGTTTCTTATTCATCGGTTGCTGATTGGGTTAATACTGAATTATTATTTTCTTTCTTTTCAATTTCTTTGCTGACGCTTAAAATAATTCCAATAGCAAGCGCTGTAAACCAAATTGATGTACCTCCCATACTCACCAGGGGTAAAGGTTGGCCTGTTGTTGGCAACAGATTTACTGCAACACCCATATTTATCATTGCCTGAAATACCAAGCTAAATGCTACACCTATGACAAGAAAAGACCCAAAAGTACCGGGGATCTTCGTAACAATTTTTACAGCCCTGAATAGTAGAATCATATACAGTAATACAATTATAATTCCACCAAGCATTCCATACTCTTCAATAATAATAGCATAAATAAAATCCGAATAAGGATGTGGTAAGAAGTTACGCTGAGTACTGTTTCCGGGCATCTTACCAACAATACCACCTGTAGCAATCGCAATTTTCGCCTGCTCTACCTGATAACTGTCACCTTTTGATTTATCTGCAAAATCTGTAATTCTGGATTTCCAGGTACCCAGTCGCCCCTGCTGGCCTTCAGGAAGATTGTATAATATTGCGACGGCAATAATTGCCATAACAATCCCGATTCCAAGCATACTCCCAATATATTTCAGTTTTACCCTTCCAATAAATATTAGAACAAGTGAGGTTGTAAACAAAAGAGCAGCAGTAGAAAAATTGTCCCAGAATATTAATCCTGTAACCAGTAAAACCGG
Source organism: Bacteroidales bacterium (assembly GCA_028277395.1). Taxonomy (GTDB): domain Bacteria; phylum Bacteroidota; class Bacteroidia; order Bacteroidales; family F082. The sequence goes on from JANQGJ010000019.1 coordinate 21,353, forward strand.
AAATATTATTGGTAAAAATGCAGATTTGAAATCATGTATTTCATCTTGTTTTTTAGTAAGCATTCTTGCCAGGTACACTATGAGTGTGATTTTGGCAAGGTCAGATGTCTGAAAAGTTAATCCAAATGGTAGTGGGAGTACCCTTTTCGCTTCATTTAGGTTTAAACCGAAGAACAGTGTAATAATTAGCAGTGGTACTGCAATATAAAGTGCAATTTGAAAAATTCTTGAATAATATGTGTACTTAATAATATGAGCAAGATACATAAGCGTCAGACCAAGAAATAGGATTAATCCATGCTTAAACATATAATACTCGGTATTCCCTCCTTGATATTTATAGGCTAGTGTTCCGGTTGAACTGTAAACGGCTAAAAATGACATAATTGACAATAGAAAAACCACCGCCCAAATAACCTTATCGCCTTTAATATTTTTAAATAGAAGGGCCATGTTTTACAGTTCTTTTACAGCGTTCTTAAACTGGTTACCACGATCTTCGTAATTCTCAAAAAGATCCATACTCGCGCATGCAGGTGAAAGCAATACCATTTCACCTTTTTTTGCAATTTGATATGCAGTATTAACGGCCTCTTTTGCTGATGTAGTATCAACAATTGTTTCGACATGATCACCAAAAGCTTTATGAATTGGAGAATTGTCAACTCCCAGACAAACAATTGCTACAACCTTTTTCTTCACAAGTTCCTGTATTATGGAGTAGTCATTACCTTTATCAATTCCACCTGCAATCCATACAATTGGTTTGTCAAAATGTTCAATAGCGTACCATGTGGAATTTACATTTGTTGCTTTGGAATCATTAATGAAGCTAATGCCATGTACACTGGAAACATACTCCAGTCTGTGGGCTATATTATGAAAATCAGATAAAGACTGTTTTAGGGTCTCACGTCTGATATCCATGAGCTTGGCTGCTATACCGGCAGCCATTGAGTTGTGGACATTGTGTTTGCCTTGTAATGCTAATTGTTCTAATGTCATTTCAATTTGATTTATATTGTCAATTTTTATAATTATTTCATTTTCTTTTAGATAAGCTCCGTTGCTGATCCTTCTGTCTGAATATGTGAATGGATATTTTTTTGCCCTGGAATCGGTTATCTGTAGTTTGTTAACTATAGTTTCATCATCAAGGCAATAAATGAGAGCATCATCACTTTTTTGATTTTGAGTAATCCGGAATTTTGAATTCACATAGTTTTCAAAACTGTATTCATATCTGTCAAGATGGTCGGGAGTTATATTTAACAGGATTGCAATATTTGCCCTTACGGTGAACATTCCGTCTAACTGAAAGCTGCTAATTTCCAACACATAAACATCGAAGTTGTTTAGTGCTACCTGTATGGCGAAACTCTTGCCCACATTTCCTGCTAAACCCACATTTATTCCTGCAGATTTGAGGATATGATACAGCAGTAATGTTGTTGTTGTTTTACCGTTACTTCCTGTTATGCATATTAATCTGGCATCTGTGTATCTCGAAGCAAATTCAATTTCTGATATTACAGGTATTTTATTGCTCAAAATAGTCTTTACAACATGTGCAGTTTCAGGAATGCCGGGACTTTTTATTATTTCCGACGCAGACAGGATGATATCCAGTGAATGAGTTCCCTCCTCAAAATCAATTTCATTATCTCTAAGAACGTTTATATATTTTCTTTTGATTTTACCGCTATCACTAACAAGTACAGTAAATCCTTTTCTTTTAGCCAGCACTGCTGCGCCAACACCACTCTCCCCACCTCCGAGTACGACTATTTGATAATGATCTTTCATTTTTTCTTTCCATTATCTTAGTTTGAGTGTGATAATTGTTAATACAGCCAGGAATATCCCAACAATTAAAAACCGTTGTACAATTTTAGGTTCAGGATAGCCAAGTTTCTGGAAATGATGGTGTAAAGGTGACATTTTGAATATTCTGATCCCCTCACCATATTTCTTTTTTGTGTGTTTGAAATAAGTAACCTGAATTATTACTGACAGACTTTCGGCCAGGAATATCCCACATAGAATTGGGATTAATAGTTCTTTCCTGATAATAATTGCGAAAACGGCTATTATTCCACCAATCGACAGGCTGCCTGTATCACCCATAAATACCTGGGCAGGGTAAGTGTTGTACCATAGAAAACCTACGGTGGCTCCTACAAATGCACTAATAAATATTGTTAGCTCACCTGCATTTGGTAAATACATTATGTTTAGATAGTCAGCAAAAATTATATTACCTGATACCCAGGCGAGTAAACCCAGAGTAAGTCCGATTACAGCCGAAGTGCCTGTAGCAAGACCATCCATTCCATCCGTTAGGTTTGCCCCGTTGGAAACAGCAACAATTATGAATATTACAATCGGAATAAATACCAGGAATGCCCAGGATTCGTAACCATCGCCTATCCATTTAATTAAACTTGAATAATCGAACTCGTTGTTTTTAACGAATGGAATCGTTGTTTTTGTAGATCTAACCTGCTGATATGCAAACTTTGAAGAAGGACCGGTTTGCTCAATTTCAGTATAGATTTGTGAATCAGGTTGTACCTTTTCTCTTACAATTATGTCGGAATTGAAATACATAACAAGTCCAACAATTAACCCAAGAATTACCTGACCTGTTACTTTATATTTACCACTTAATCCTTTTTTATTCTTTTTAAATACTTTGATATAGTCATCCAGAAAACCGATACTTCCCAACCATACAGTAGTAAATATCATAAGGATTATATAGATGTTGATCAGTTTTGCAAACAGAATTACAGGAACAAGGATGGAAGTCAGTATTATCAATCCACCCATAGTTGGGGTTCCCTGTTTTTCAAGTTGCCCTTCCAGTCCCAGATCTCTGATAGTTTCACCAACCTGTTTACGATTTAGGAATGAAATCCATCGTCTCCCGAAAAACAGGCTTATGATCAATGATGTGATAACTGCGAGTGCTGCTCTGAATGACAGGTATTCAAAAACTCCTGCGCCCGGTAAGTTAAATGCTGAATCCAAATATTTGAATAAGTAGTAAAACATGTTATTTGTTTATATTCATTAATTCCGCAATAATTTTTTTATCGTCGAATGGGTGTTTAACACCAACTATTTCCTGATATTTTTCATGGCCTTTACCTGCAATTAGAATCATATCACCTGATCTTGCCATGTTAAAGGCAGCTGTTATTGCTTCTTTTCGATCAGATATTACCATTGTATTGGCTGTTTTTGCAGGATCAATTCCTTCTCTCATTTCTTTAAGAATTGAATTAGGATCCTCATTTCTTGGATTGTCGGATGTTAGTATTACCCGATTACTTAATAATGAAGCAATTTTTGCCATTAGAGGTCGCTTGGTTTTGTCGCGGTTTCCTCCTGCACCAACAACCGTTATTAGCTCCTCATTATGAGTTCTTATTGAATTTATTGTAGTTAGTACATTTTCGAGAGCATCCGGAGTATGGGCATAATCAATAATAGCAGTTATTCCATTTTCTGATCTTATAATGTCAAACCTGCCTTCAGCACCTTTTAGTTTACTTATCCCGATAAGGGTTTCATGCTTATCCTGATTGAGCAATATAGCTGTTGCATAAATGGCCAGAATATTATAGGCATTGAAATTACCTGCCAGTAATGAGTATAATTCGTTTCCATCAACTTTGATCATCATACCCTCAAAATCGTTCTCAATGATTTTTCCTTTGAATGATGCCACATTTTTTAAACCATAGGTGTATTTCTCTGCACGAGTATTCTGCAACATTACATTACCATTTTTATCATCACTGTTTGTTAGAGAAAATGCATCTTTAGGGAGATTATCGAAAAATGTTTTCTTGGCATTTAGGTATTCCTTAAAAGTACCGTGATAATCAAGATGGTCATGTGTTATGTTTGTGAAAACAGCCCCTGTGAACTTTATACCGTTTATTCTTTTCTGAACAACAGCATGTGAACTTACCTCCATAAATACATACTCACACCCTTCATCTACCATTATACTTAGCAGTTCATTGATTTTCAGTGCATCAGGTGTTGTATGAGTACTCTCAATTATCTTATTATTAATTCTGTTTTGAATTGTTGAAAGCATACCGGTGCAATATCCCATATCAGAAAACAGGTTTGCTAGTAAGGTTACAATGGTTGTTTTACCATTGGTGCCGGTAATACCAACAATTTTCAGTTTCTCAGAAGGGTTATCGTAATAATTTGAAGCAATATAAGCTAGTGCTTCAGTACTATCACTTACAACTGCATAAGTAATATTTTCATCAAGCTGATCAGGGAGTTTGTTACATACAATCGCAACAGCACCATTGCTGATGGCTTTTTCAATAAAATCATGACCATCAACCCTGGTTCCTTCTGTTGCAACAAACAATGATCCGGGTGAAACTTTACGCGAATCAAATTCAACAGAAACAATCTCACGGTTTATTTTTCCGGTTATTTCCTTAACTCCTGCTTTGTATAATATGTCTTGTAGTACTTTCAATGCTTTACTAATATGTTCCTAATTGAAGTGTTATTGAACTTTCTCCGGTAATCGGGTTGCCTGGTTTAATGGACTGTCGTTTAACTTTTCCCCTGCCTTTTATTGTTGTTTCAATGCCCAGGTTCTCAAGAATGTATACTGCATCCTTGGCTTTCATACCTTTTACATTGGGTACCCGATTGTTTTTAAAGTTTATTTCATCGAAGGATAATTCATTATTCTTTGAAGAGGATACTACCCAGTCACCCGTTACCGGATGCATTATTTCATTATCAATATTTAACTGCGCATAAATCGATTTAATGTCGTCAACGTATACCGGTTTGTCGGGAATCGGAACCAGTTTTGGCTCCTTTTCATTATCGCTATTAAAATCAGCAGCAATTATTGTAGAGTAAAGATTGTCAGCAATTTCTTTGAAAACAGGTGCAGCAACCACTCCTCCATAATACTTTCCTGCAGCAGGATTATTAATTACAACTATCATCGAGTATTTTGGATCATCAGCGGGGAAATACCCTGCAAATGAAGCGTTATAGTTCCTTTTGTTGTAACTGCCATTTAATGCTATCTGGGCGGTTCCGGTTTTACCTGCTGCTTTATATGGGCTGTTTTTAAAAATCCTCCTGGCTGTGCCTCTTTTAACCACACCTTCGAGTAATGACCTTGCAGAATCAACGGTAGATTCTGAAGCTATTTCATCAATAATTACTTCAGTGTCAAATTTTTCAATTGTAGCTCCGCCTTCTCTGATCTCTGATACAAACATTGGTTTTACCATTTCGCCGTTATTTGCGATGGCATTATAATATGTCAGAGTTTGAAGAGGTGTAATTGTTAATTCATATCCAATTGACATCCATGGTAATGAAGTGCCATACCATGTTGATTTTTTTGAAGGATGCTTAATTTTTGGTATACCTTCACCTCTTATTTTTAACCCAAGTGGTTTGTTTAACGACATTGAGTACAAATGATCGATGTATTGAGATGGTTCCTGTTTATATGATTCGTATATAACCCTGGATATACCCACATTGGACGATTGTTCAAACGCATCCCTTACCGTGATTCTACCATTACCTATCTTATGAACATCCCTTAAATCACGATTGTAATATCTTGTGTAACCTTCACCGGTGTATAAACTATCGGTAAGCATGATTTTTTCATCTTCAAGTGCAACAAGAATTGACGCCAGCTTAAATGTTGAACCTGGTTCAATACTCTCACCAATTGAGTAATTATATATCTCTTTATATTTTGAGTCGGCGCTGTCGTATCTGAGATTTGCATTTGCTATGATATGACCTGTTTTTACTTCCATCACTACAGCACATCCCTGGAATGCTTTATTTTCAAGTAGTTGCTTTAGGAGTGCATGTTCCGCAACATCCTGGATATGAATGTCTATTGTTGAAACAATGTCGAGACCGTCTTTAGGTTCAACTTCATTTTCATCATGTATAGGTACCCAGTCACCATGGTTTATCCTGCGCATAACCATTTTACCATTCTTACCTGTTAATACGTCAGAATAAGCACCTTCAAGTCCTACATAGAGGTTCTCTTTGGGATTGACGTACCCGATAGTTCTAGCTGCTAACTCATTATATGGTTTTGCGCGTTTGGTTTTTTGAATCGCTATTAATCCACCTTTATATTTACCGTTTCTTAGGATCGGAAGCTTTTTTATCTGTTTTAGCTGATCGTAGGTAACCCTTCTTCCCAGAAGAAAATATCTGTTTCCTTTTTTTCTTGCATCTATAAGGGATCTTTTTGTTTTGTATTTGTTTATCTTTAGAATTCCTGAGAGACCAGTAGCTATTGAATCGACCTTTAATCGGAATTGTTTTTCTGAAATATGAGGTGATGAAACATCAAATCGCACCTCAAATATTGGTACTGAAGTTGCAAGCAGGCTACCTTTTCTGTCAAGTATATTGCCACGATTTGCCTCAAGATCGAAAACTTTTAACTCCTGGGTTTGAGCTTTTTCCCTGAGTTCAGGTCCTTCCCTAAACTGGATGTATGCTATTTTACCTATTATTGCAATACCGAAAATCAATATCCCGAAATAAATAAGATAAACCCGCCACAGTATGTCTTTCTTTTCGTCTATCACTTTACTTTCAGTATTTTAACAGGTTGAGTATTTTTTTTAATTCCTTTTGCTGCAAGCTTATTGGCTATTTGAGACTGTTTTTCAATGTGCATTAAGTTTGTTTTCACATTTATATATTCATATCTCAGTTCTTTCAGTTCTTTCCTGAGTTTGTTGATCTCACGAATATTATTTTCTGCATAGTAGTTATTTGCTATGTATATAAATGCCAGCAATGCCAGGTATAACAGATACCTGAAAAATTTGAATGTTCCTGAAGATATTAAATCCCCGCCAAGAACTTCTTTAATTGCTCCACTTACAACGCTTTCTCTGCTGTTGGCTGTCTTTTCGTCACTTTCGTTATTGTGAAGCGTATTATGTATTTTATTTGCTTTTGGCGACATTGTTATTTTTTTTCAGCGATTCTTAGTTTGGCACTTCTGGCCCTGTTGTTTAGTTCTATTTCAACATCTTCCGGCACAATGGGTTTTCTTGTAATTGATATAAGATCAGTTTGAGGATTTCCATAGAAATCTTTGTTTATTTTTCCATCAAAATTTCCTGACCTTATGAAGTTCTTAACGAGACGATCTTCGAGTGAATGGTACGATATTACTACCAGCCTTCCTCCGGGAATAAGTGATTCCTTTGCCTGTTCAAGCATTGATTTTAAAGTTTGAATTTCTTCGTTTACTTCTATGCGGATAGCCTGAAAAACCTGTGCAAGAAATTTGTTCTCTTTGTGCTGCGGGTAACATTTTTTAATGCATGATACTAAATCCCCGGTGGTTTGTAATCTGGAATTGTTACGTGCATCAATAATTGCTTTTGTAAAACACCTGTAGTTTTTTAACTCGCCATATTCCCTCAGAATCCTGCTTAACTCTTGCTCATCGTAACTGTTTACAATTTCTGCAGCAGTAATAGTCTGGCTCTGATTCATGCGCATGTCGAGTGGTGCATCATATCTTGTAGAAAAACCTCTTTGAGGTACATCAAACTGATGAGATGAAACGCCTAAATCTGCAAGTATTCCATTAACCCTTGTAGCATTGTGCAGTCGAAGGAAGTTCTTCAGGTATTGAAAATTACTGTTGACCAGGGTAAACCGTAAGTCGTCTATAATGTTCTGTTGTGCATCTTTATCCTGATCAAAAGCTATGAGTCTTCCATTGGGTATATACTTAAGCATTTCACGTGAGTGACCACCACCACCAAAAGTAACATCAACATAAATTCCGTTTGGAATGATGTTTAATCCTGATATGCATTCTTTTAGTAATACCGGATTGTGATACATAGTTTTAGTCAGTTTGTAACTCGCCCATAACTTCTTCTGCTAATTCAGCAAAATCATCAGGATCATAATCAACAGCCGTTTCATAGGCTGCTTTATCCCAGATCTCGATACGGTTTACAACTGATGTAAGTACAATTTCTTTGGTGATACCACTGTATTTGATTAGGTTCTTAGGTATTAGAATTCTTCCGGTACCATCCAAATCCAAAGGTTTAACACCTGCCATAAACTTAGTAGCAAATTCAGCGTTTTTTTTCTTAAACATATTTAGCTTGTTTACCATCATCGACTCTTCCTGCCAATTCTCAAAAGGGAAAAGTTCAAGGCATTTTTTAAATATGCTACGCTTGATCACCATACCCTGCCTGATTGAATCACCAAGCTGGCCTTTGTACTGAACAGGGAACATAAATCTTCCTTTTGCGTCCACTTTACATTCGTATGTACCTAGTATGTTGATCATTAAAAACTCAGAATTATGGTTCAAATGTACTAACTATTTACCACATTTTAACATGATTTACCACCTTTTACCACTTTGTTAATAAAAGGTTACGTTATTAACAATTTATTTTTTTTAACAGAAACTGTTAGTTACAGAAAATCAGGCTATTTTATGGGAATTTTGCTGTAATTTCATGGTTATTAACAATTAACTTGTGATAATAATTGTTAATAACTCGAATTGCCAAATATTTGATGAATCCCCCGATTTTTACAAAAGAAAGTAGAAATTAAGATATACAGGGAGGCAAGGTTTGGAGTTAGATATACTTTAATATTCACCAGTAAAATTATTTGTTTATTACAATTACTACTTAGCAGACATTCTTTTCAGCCCTTGTTTGGCCTTGCTTCTTATACTGTTTCTGTACTCATCAAAATCCAGGTTTAAGCAAAGTTTGTAGTAATGTGCAGATCTAACGGTGTCTCCTGTTATTTCATAGATATTTCCGAGCTTAAGAGCTGAGTTGGCAGCCAGATAATCCGGGTATGCACTCCCTGTTTCAATTGTGATAGTGTAATATTTTATTGCGTTTGGATATTCGGATATCTGGTGATAATTTCTACCAATTATGTAGTTTTTTTCAACCAATTCCTTAACTGATAAATCTGATTCATTAATTGTATTAATCAATTCAAGAGATTGTTTATAGTACCCTCCATCAAATAATAATCTGCATTTGAGCAATTCAATATTGGGAACTTTCTCATCTTCTGCTTCATACATAGCGCTTATATCAGCTCCGATTTCTTCCTGTCCAAATAACAGGACGTTTCGCATTGCATCTTTATAACCTACAGTATCATAACGAATTAAAGAACACCATGCAATTTTACGCCAGGCATCTTTTATATAGTTGTTACCCTTGAAATCATATATAAACTTTTTGTATTCAGGTATGGCTTTTTCAGGGTTTAATTCCCTCAGATAGCAATCACCATGAAGATAATTAAGGTAGTAGAATGGATAGTAATTATTGTTGGTATCAATATTATTGAAAACATCAAGAGCTTCATCGTTCATCCCTTTCTTCATCAGAATATTTATTGCAAGATAGGACAGGAGCAGGCTTTCATTTTTTTTGTCATGTAACCTTTCAAGTAACAAATCTGTAGTTTCAGGATCGGGATCAAGGTTGATATTAAGCATACCGGTATAAAATAGGATCTCATCCGACAAAAACATATAGTCATCACTCTTGCTGCAATATTCGTATGATGACTGTAACTCTTCCATCCCTTGTTCCACACTACCTTCCATTGATATTAAATCCAATATCCATCCGTATGAATCGGGAACCAGTCCAATCATAATATGCAGTATTCCCAGAGTAATTGAGTTTGGACTGAAGTCAGGGAATTCTTTGTTGTTTTTTTTAAGTAACCGATATGCTCTGTTTAGCTGTAACGCTCCGGTAAAATAATTGCCAAATTTCAAGTTTATGGTTGCCCATTGAAGGTTCATGTTGCCAAGAAAGTATTTCCTGTACCTTGATGTATCACTTAGCTTCTCAACCTCATCAATCCTTTCTGATATCATGACTTCCAAAGAATCGAACAACAATTCATCTTCTCCTGTCGCTACTTTAATGAAGTCAGTATAATTTTCAAGATATGGTATAAATATATTATCAGGATTTAATGATTTCTCATTTTGAATTCGTTGTTCAGCAGAACTGATCCGGAGTGCAAGAATATCTTCATAGGCATTTCGACAGTTTTCATTTATTGAAACAACTTGTGCTGATCCTGCAACTGACAAAAGAAACAGATAAATAAACAGGTTAAGAGTTCCTTTCATAACAATTGTAAAGGTAAAAAAAAAGGGGCATGAATTTCATACCCCTCACATTAACTCTTATTTAATTTTTACTCCATACTTTTAGCAACTATTTCCGCTACTTCATTATCAACAAGTATACGACCGCAATAATCACATACGATTATTTTTTTGTGAACCCTGATATCAAGCTGGTGTTGTGGTGGAATCTTATTAAAACAACCCCCGCACGCATCTCTTTCAATCTGAACTACAGCAAGTCCGTTACGTGCATTTGTCCTGATACGTTTATATGCAGATAGTAAACGGTCTTCAATCAATTTTTCATTTTCAGCTGATCTTTCAATCAGTTTTTCTTCTTCAATAACCGTTTCTTTTACAATATCCTCAAGTTCTTTCTTCTTGTCGTCAAGGTCAACCTGTTTTTCCTTCAATTTTTCGTTTGCAGCCTGAACCTCGCTGTTAAGGAGTTCAATCTTGTAGTTTACTTCATTTATCTTTTTCTCGGCAAGTTCAATTTCCAATGACTGAAATTCAAGTTCTTTTGATAATGAATCGTATTCTCTGTTATTTCTAACATTCATCTGCTGATCCTTGTATTTCAAAATCAAAGCTTCACTATCTTTTATAACACCTTTTTGTTCAACTATTGAAGCTTTAAGTACTTCTTCTTCTTTCTGAAAGTTTTCGATACGAGTTTCCAAACCTGCAATTTCATCCTCAAGATCCTCAACTTCCAGAGGTAATTCACCTCTAATAATCTTTATTTTATCAACTTGTGAGTCAATTTGTTGCAAGGTGTAAAGTGCAATAAGCTTTTGCTCAACACTAACATCTTCTTCTTTCGTAACTTTTGTTTTAGTCATATCAATGTCATTTTCAGTTTATTACAGAAAAGAAATGGGACTAGCATTCTTTTTCGAAATTTGGAGTGCAAAATTAGGAAATTTTTCCTTTAATATTGAATATAATAATTCTTTTACAGGATGTTCTGTTTCAAAGTGCCCGGCATCCACAATCGTCATATTTCCAAGATGTTCAAAAAAGTCATGATATTTTATATCGGAGCTAATAAAAATATCTGCACCCTGCTTTGCTGCATTGTTTATTAAAAAGCTTCCGCTACCGCCGCAAACCGCTACTTTTTTAACTTTTCTGTTAATAAGTTCATTATGTTTCAGGTATGCCACATTTAGAGAAGACTTGACATATTTAAGATATTCAACTATGTCAGTCTCCACTTCAAGTTCACCAATCATACCGCTACCTGTTGTATTATGTTTGTTTTGAAGTTTGTAAATATCATAAGCAGGTTCTTCATATGGATGTGATTTTATCATAGCTCTTACAACGGCATTTAACTTATAGTCAGGAACTATTGTTTCAAGTCTGAATTCTTCTTCTTTGTGTAGTTTGTCCTGCTCACCAACAAAAGGGTTGCTTCCTGATAAAGCTCTGAATGTACCTGTTCCACCTGAAAAATAGCTGCAGCTATCATAATTGCCGATATTTCCGGCTCCTGCCAAAAACATTGATTGCTGCACTGTTTCCAGATGAGATACAGGACAGAAACACACTACTTTACTTAGTCCGCTGTTTCCAGGAGACAATATTCTTGTATTTGTTAATCCAAGTTTCTGACTTAAAATGCTATTAACACCGCCGATTGAATTATCCATATTGGTATGTACGGCATATACGGCAATATCAGATTGAATAGCTTTAATTACGATTTCTTCGGTAATATTATCGCCGGTTAACTTCTTTAATCCACTAAAAATTAATGGATGATGGGCAATTATAAGACCACAACCCTGATCAATAGCTTCATCTAATACATCATGTGTAACATCCAGAGTTATTAATGCTTTACTGACATCTTTATTTTGAGAACCTATCAATAATCCGGAGTTATCATATGATTCCTGTAAGCTAACAGGAAAAAGCTCTTCCAGACATTGTGAAATTTTTTTTACAAGCATAATATTAATAATTAATTAATGAAAGAAATTAACTAAAAAATCGTAGTTTAGCTCACTTTTTTTTATGAATCTGGTACAAAAATATGTTTTGAAAAAGAATTTTAGGGAATATTTATAAAAAAAAGCGAATTTTTATATGTTATGGGTTTCTGGAAGTTATTATTGATTCCTTTTGCTTCTATTTATGGATTGGCTATAAGAATCCGTCATTGGCTTTTTAATGTAGGTATTCTGAAATCAGTATCATATGATATTCCTGTGATTGGCGTTGGTAACCTTAGTCTGGGCGGTACCGGAAAAACCCCAATGGTAGAATATTTGATCCGTCTCCTGGGAATCGATAATAAAGTTGCTGTACTTAGCCGGGGATATGGAAGAAATACAAAAGGCTTTTTATTTGCAGATCAATATTCAGGTCACAAAGATATTGGCGATGAACCAATGCAATACCATAACAAGTTTAAGAATATTAAAGTTGCAGTTTGTGAAGACAGACGTATTGGTATTGAGAATCTGATGCAGGATGATGAAGCTCTTGATATTATTTTGCTTGATGACAGTTTTCAGCATCGTTACGTAAAACCCGGTATTTCAATACTTTTAACAGACTTTCATAACCTTTATATGGAGGATTATCTGCTGCCGGCAGGTAATTTGAGAGATGTGGTAGCTGAAGCAAAGCGTGCTGACATTATTATTGTTACCAAAACATACAAGGTTCTTTCTCCAATCACACGCAGAAGAATAAAAGGTATTTTGAAACCGGATGTGAATCAAAGTTTGTATTTTTCTTATCTTGATTATGGCGGATTGGTTCCGGTACCTGGATTTGAAGATATAAAACTGCCCAAGAAAATTAGCACAATAGTTTTATTTTCCGGGATTGCAAATTCATATCCTTTTCAGGAGTATCTCAGGGATTTGTGTGTTGACTTGCTGGTAATTGACTTTCCCGACCATCATACATACAGAAAAAAAGACCTTCAGCTTGTAGCTCAAACATATAATGATGCCTTCACACGCAATAAAATTATCATCACAACAGAAAAAGATGCTATGCGTTTGGTAAAATCTGAATATATTCGCGCATTAGATACTTTACCTTTGTACTATGTTCCCATAGAGGTGAAGTTACATGGTTTGGATAAATCAAATTTTGCGAATCAAATAAATAGATATGTTAGAGAAAATAAAAGAAACGGTAGCATTCATAAATAGCAAAATAAGCAAATCCCCTTACATTGGTATTATTCTTGGCTCTGGAATTGGAGATTTGGCAAACGAAATAGATACAGAGGTAAAAATTCCTTATGATAGTATTCCTAATTTCCCGGTTTCAACTGTTGCCGGTCATGATGGGCAGCTAATTTTTGGAAAATTAAATGGGGTTGATATTGTTGCAATGCAGGGTAGATTTCACTATTATGAAGGGTATAGTATGCAGGAGGTTACTTTACCGGTAAGGGTTTTGAAATTACTTGGAATCAGTTATCTGTTTGTATCCAATGCCAGCGGTGGTGTTAACCCAAAATTTGAGGTTGGTGACATTATGTTTATCACAGATCATATCAATCTTATGCCTAATCCTCTAATTGGTAGTAATATTGCTGAACACGGTCCTCGGTTTGTTGATATGAGTGAACCTTATGATAGCAGATTATTAAGCATAGCCAAGCGTATTGCGCGGCACCAAAATATTAACTACCAAACCGGGGTTTATGCTGCAGTTACCGGCCCAACTTATGAAACCCCTGCTGAATATAAATATATTCATACTCTGGGAGCAGATGCTGTAGGTATGTCAACAGTTCCTGAAGTTATTGTTGCCAGGCATATGTCATTACCGGTGTTTGCAGTTTCTGTTATCTCCGATCTTGGTGTTGAAGGTAAAATTATTGAAATATCGCACCAGGAAGTAATTGAAGCTGTTGCAAGGGTAACTCCAAAGCTTATTACTTTGATTAAAAATATTGTTACTGAAGTTTAGATAATCATTAGTTTTTTGAATAGTTCGAAAATATATTTTGCCTCGGATTTTCACCTGGGTATTCCTGATCATAAAAGTAGTCTGGAAAGGGAAAAGAAACTGGTCAGATGGCTGGATATGGTTTCAAAAGATGCCTCTGAAATCTTTCTTATGGGCGATATTTTTGATTTTTGGTTTGAATACAAAAAGGTAGTTCCGAAAGGTTATGTGCGATTATTGGGTAAGATTGCCGAGATAACTGATAACGGGATACCAGTTCATATTTTCAGAGGTAATCACGATATCTGGGCTTTCGATTATCTCAGGAATGAGTTGAACGTTGAGTTACACAGAAAACCAATGGTTAAAGAATTTGATGGGAAGAAGTTTTTCCTTGCGCATGGTGATGGTTTAGGCCCCGGGGATACAGGTTATAAACTGCTTAAGAAAGTCTTTGAGTTTAAGCCTAATCAATTTCTTTTCAGATGGTTGCATCCTGATTTGGGTTCAAGGCTTGGGTTGTATTTTTCACAGCGAAGCAGACTGGCAAACATTGCCAAATACAATAAAAAACCCGTAAAAATTGATCTGAAAGATGAAATGCTTTATCATTATGCAAGTAGAAAATCAGAGCAGGATCCAAGCATAGACTATTTCATTTTCGGACACAGGCATATCCCTGTACATGAAAAAGTTACAGATAATGCAGAACTGATCATTCTCGGCGATTGGCTGTATCTGTTTTCTTACGGGGTATTTGAAAACGGTGAAATGAAACTAATGTACTTTGAACCTGACAACTCAAGGCTTCCTGAATACTATTAAACAAACTTCTCAATTAGTTCAACAAGTCTGCTTGAATAGCCCATTTCATTATCATACCAGGCAACTACTTTAACCAGTTTGTTTTTGTCGCCAAGAACAGCAGTTAAATTTGCATCGAAAACAGCTGAATGTGTATTACCAATTACGTCCACTGATACGATTGGGTCGTTTGTATATTCCAGGATACCTTTAAATGAAGTTTCAGATGCCTTTCTGAAAACATCATTTATTTCTTCTACTGAGGTAGAAGTCTTTAAAGTACATGTGAGGTCAGTAAGTGATCCGTCAGGAACCGGCACACGAAAACCAGCTCCTCCCAGATCGTTTTTAAGATGCGGAAATATTTTAGTAGCTGCCTTCGCTGCTCCGGTTGTAGTAGGTACTATTGAGTATGCTGCTGCACGACCTCTGCGCCAGTCTTTATGTGGCCCGTCAACGAGGTTCTGGTCTTTCGTATAGGAATGAACTGTGGTAATAAATCCTTTTTCAATACCCCATTTCTCATCTAGAATTTTTATTAACGGAGCAACATTGTTGGTGGTACAGGATGCATTGGAAATTATAACATTATCACGATTTATTATTTCATCATTTACACCAAGAACAACATAATCAACACTGTTGTTTTCTCCTTTCGCCGGTGCTGATATTATGACTTTCTTTGCACCGGAGTTAACCACATGTTTTAATGCATTCTCTCTGTCAACAAATTCACCTGTTGCTTCAATAACGATATCAATATCAAGTTCTTTCCATGGCAATTTTGAAGGATCCGGTTGGTTCAAAACAATAACCTTTTTATCATTCACAATAATATGGTTATCATTGTGTTCAACCTTACCGTTAAATGCTCTCTGAACCGAATCGTATTTTAACAAATGAGCCAGATTAGCCGGGTCTGTTAAATCGTTTATTGCAACAACTTCCATATTGTTTTTTTCCTGGATCTTTCTGAAAGTTACCCTGCCTATTCGGCCAAAACCATTTATCGCTATCCTTATCTTTGACATTATCTTAATAATTTAGTAGGCGGCGAAATTAGGTAAATTATTACTTTTGCCGTCTTTTCATTTTGTGATTTTTTACTAACGAAGAACAAAAATGCTAACAGAAGTTAATACCAGGGATAAGTTAATAAAGCTTATTGAAAATGAACCTGCATTAATGATCTATTTTTACAGCAATAATTGTTCTCCATGTGTTAGTCTGAGACCTAAGGTAGATGCAGTTATAAGAGAAAGATTTCCTAAAATGAAGCTGGTGTTCATTGATTCGGAGAAGTATACTGAAATTGCTTCAGCATATAATGTTTTTTCGAACCCGGTAATCATTACTTTTTTCGAGAGCAGGGAATACAGGCGTGAAAGCAAATATATATCCATGGCACAGCTTATTGAATCGATTAAGCGGCCTTATGAATTAATCTTCAGTTGATATATTATCAACTAGATACCATCAATCAGGGCATCAGCCAATTCATAATCCACTTCGCGCAGAAAACGGATGGTATTACTGATTTCAGTATGCATTACCTTGTCTTCAAGAATAAACGATACCTTCTCCCTGTACTTGTTTAAAAACTCTTCAAGCATAGATGAAGTTTGTTTCGGCTTACGAAAGTCCATTGCCTGAGCAGCATTAAACAGTTCAATTGCCAGAATTCGCTCAAGGTTTTCAACAACTTTGAAAGCCTTGGTAGCTGCGTTTGCTCCCATGCTTACATGATCTTCCTGTCCCTGTGATGATTCAATAGAGTCAACAGACGCAGGAGTACATAATTGTTTGTTTTGATTAACAATTGATGCTGCAGTATATTGAGGGATCATAAAGCCGGAGTTAAGACCTGGGTTAGCCACCAGGAACGGAGGTAATCCTCTTTTCCCATGAAGTAGCTGATAAGTCCTGCGTTCTGAAATATTTCCCCATTCAGCTGCAGCAATTGCCATGTTATCCAATGCCAGTGCAAGTGGTTGTCCATGGAAATTACCACCTGAAATGATCAGGTCTTTTTCAGGGAAGATTGTTGGATTATCAGTCACGGCATTTATTTCGGCAGAAAATACGGTACTTACATAATTAATGGAATCTTTCGATGCTCCGTGAACCTGTGGAATACACCTGAATGAATATGGATCCTGCACATGCTCTTTGTATTGGGAAATCAGCTCACTGCCATCAAGAATATTTCTGAATCTTTCAGCAGTTTGGATTTGACCCAAATGTGGCCGGATCTGATGAATTTCATCATAAAAAGGTTCAATTCTTCCATCAAATGCATCAAGTGAAATGGCTCCGATAATATCTGCCAGTTCCGATAACCTGTAAACCTTAAGGAGAGAATAAACACCATAGGCACTCATAAACTGAGTTCCGTTTAATAAGGCCAGACCTTCTTTGGATTTAAGCTTGATCGGTTCAAAACCCAGGTGTGATAATGCTTCTGAAGCAGTAGTTCGCTCACCTCTGTAATATACATCACCTAATCCCAGTAAGGGCAATGACATATGCGCAAGAGGTGACAGATCACCTGATGCACCTAATGAGCCCTGTTGGTAAACCACAGGAATTAAATCATTATTGAAGAAATCGGCCAGTCTGTTTATGGTAAGTAATTGTACTCCTGAATGTCCGTACGATAATGACTGTATTTTTAACAGGATCATAAGTTTCACAATCTCCTGAGGGACTTCATCACCGGTACCACATGCGTGAGACTTTACAAGATTTTCCTGAAGTTTTCCCAGGTCTTCCTGAGATATGCTCTTGTTATATAGGGCCCCAAAACCAGTGTTTATACCATAAACAGGTGTATCCTCTTTCCTGGTTTTCTTGTCAAGATATTCT
The DNA here is from genome assembly GCA_028277395.1 of Bacteroidales bacterium. Classification (GTDB taxonomy): domain Bacteria; phylum Bacteroidota; class Bacteroidia; order Bacteroidales; family F082. Next base: position 39,180 of record JANQGJ010000019.1, read on the forward strand.
CTGCAGGCAACAACCCTGCTAACTGACTCTTCCGACAGCTTAACTTTGTAGTTGTCCTTTAATATTGTAAATATAGTCCTGAAAGTTAGTTTATCAGAACTTATTTCATGTATTTTCAACGTCATTGTAATAAGTATTTAATTTTCAAGTAAATTTATTAATTCATCAAAATTTACTTTTTGCTGCTCACCTGAATGCATATTCTTCAATGTGAATATTTCAGATTTTATCTCCTCTGTGCCGATTAGCAATACATAGGGTATTGACTTTTGATCAGCATATTTCATTTGCTTCTTCATTTTTGCAGAATCTGGATATAATTCAGATGAAATACCTGCTGCTCTTAATTTCATAAGCAACTTAAGGCAATATTTTTCCTCTTCATCTCCAAAATTAACAAGCAATACTTTGGTAGTTTCACTGCTTTCTTCCGGGAATACTCCCAATTCGTTCATTACATCATAAACTCTGTCGGCACCAAACGAAATTCCAACCCCGGATACATCCGGAAGTCCAAAAATTCCGGTAAGGTCATCGTATCTTCCTCCTCCACAAATACTTCCAATTTTCATATCTTTTGCTACCACTTCAATTATTGCACCTGTATAGTAGTTAAGTCCTCTTGCAAGAGTGAGGTCAAATGACCATTTGTTATTAAGTCGTAATTCCTTGAGGTGTTTAAGAACAGTCATTAGTTCATTAATCCCAGTTAGTCCTGTTTCTGAGTTTTCAAGGATCCCCATTAATTTAGGAAACTTCTCTTTTAATAAACCGTCAAGATTAATAATTGGCTGTAGTTTATCAATGGCTGCCTGTGTCAAACCTTTCGAAGCCAGTTCTTCATTAACTTTATCAATACCAATCTTCTCAAGTTTGTCAATCGCTACCGTTAAATCTGTTAATTTATCAGCCTCACCGATTATCTCAGCAATACCACTCAGAATTTTACGGTTGTTTAATTTTATTTCGACATTGATACCTAATTTCGTAAATACCTCATCAATTATCAGGATGAGTTCAACTTCATTTAATAGTGAATTACTTCCAATTACATCAACATCACACTGGAAAAATTCACGATATCTTCCTTTTTGAGGTTTGTCGGCGCGCCATACAGGTTGTATCTGGTATCTTTTAAAAGGAAAAGTAATGTCGTTTCGGTTTTGAACAACATATCTTGCAAAAGGAACAGTTAGATCATAGCGCAAACCTTTTTCACATAACTTGTTTGTTAACTTGTTAAATTCAGGATGTTCAAAATCATCAGCAGATGTTTTTTTTAGAAAGTCACCCGAGTTTAGTATTTTAAACAATAACCTGTCACCTTCTTCTCCGTATTTTCCCATCAGTGTCGAAAGGTTTTCCATTGCCGGGGTTTCGATCGGGAGGTATCCGTATTTTTTGAATACATCTCTGATAGTATTGAAAATATAGTTTCTTCTTATCATTTGTGATGGAGAAAAATCTCTTGTGCCCTTTGGTATAGATGGTTTTTGAGCCATTTCTTTAATTTTAATAGTAAGTTGTTACCGATATCGTTAATAGAAATCGTGTAAATTTCATGAAAGTTACGGAGTGGCAAAAGTACTAATTAATGGAAAATCCGTAAGCATTTTTATTAACTTATCGAATCAAACCAGTTGTTGATTCATAATTAATAAGTTTATAAATAAAAACGGGGAACTTCCCGATAATTAGCCTTTCCGACTGATGATAATATCTTCAATATTCCTTTTGGGGACGTAATGTATTCCTGATTCATCTTCAAAATAACTAACTGAACCATCTTCTGATACTGTGGTAAGCTCAATTTTTTGATCAGGATAACCAATAGCAATAACCTGCACAATTTCAATATTTTCTGGTAAATCAAAATATTTAGCAATTGCATACCGGTTTACAGTCCGAATTATACATCCTCCCATGTTATTTTCAGTTGCTGCCAGGAGTATGGTTTGTGCTGAAATGCCTGCATCAATTAAAGCCTGATCGTTCAGGTCTTTGTCAATACACATTATAATATATGCGGGAGGTTGTTGTGATTTATCAGGACCATCCCAATGTTTTAAATGCCATGCCCATTTTAGATGACTAAAAACAAAGTCTACATCTTTAGGAGTTGTAACAAGTAAATATTTTAGTGGCTGGCAATTTTTGGAAGAAGGAGTCAGTCTGGCAATGTCAACAAGGTCTTCCAACTGACCTGCTGTTACTTTCTTTGTATTTACAAACTTACGATAGCTTCTGTTACGAATTACTAGATCTTTAATCATATCAACTATTATTTATGATTGAATGTAGTTTATTGGTTGCCTGATCCCAGCTGTGATTATTATGTACAAATGAATAACCATTTTCGGCTATTGATTCTCTTAAGTCATCATTTTCCAGAAGATTGATAAGATGAGTGGCCAATTCGGTTTCATTATTACCAACAAGTATTTCTTTGTTATTCCCGGCCTGTAGAGCGTCATTGGCCAGCGATGTGGTAATAGTTGGTATTTTCATCGACATTGCCTCCAACAGTTTATTCTGCAACCCTGTACCAATTCTCATCGGTGCAATAAATATTCCGGCAGCAGAATAGGCATCCCGGATATCGTCCATCCATCCCGTTACTTCCACTAATTCTGATTTTAGAGAAAGCACTTTTCTTGATGGACTTGCACCAGCCAGTACAACTTTAGCATCAGGGTGCTTTTGCCAGACTATTGGCATTATGTTTCTAACAAGGAATTCGGCAGCATCAATGTTTGGCGGATAGCCCATATTACCTGTGAAAATAATATCGTACTTCTTTGCATTCTCAATTGGTTTGAAATATGAATGATCAACTCCATTTGGAATAACATGTATTTCTTTTTTGTCCTTGTGAGGGATCAAATCCCTGTCAGGAATTGATATTATGGTTTTATTCTCGAAACAGTCAAAAATTTCTCTTTCATATCTCAGTAACCTTCTGTATTCAAGGGTAAAAACAGGTTTAAAAAGAAGCGACTTCTTTCTCTGTCTTCTTTTAATTCCATATGAGAGTACATCCTGATAATCCAGAGTCTTTTTCAACTCAATATTTCTCAAATATTCAGTTGTTCGGATAAGCTGGCAGTAGAGATGGTCAGGTTTATAATGCTCAATTAGTCTTATTATTTCTTTATGAGCTTTCCGACTGTAAAAGTATCCTGTTTGAATAGGTCTTTTACTTAATAAAGCAAGTAACATGTTCCAATACCTGCCAGGGATGGAAAGGTCGAGGAAATTAATTGATAAACAATAAGGTGATAACTTACTAAATGCTTCTTGCTTATCTAATTTGGAGACAGGATTTAGAGCGCAAAGAATGATTTCATTCTTTTTGGAGAGTTCCTTAATCTGATGAAATGCTCTTAGTTTATCACCTTTCTCCAGCGGAAACGGTACTCTTGATAACAGTACAAATATCCTCATAACAACGAATCATTTAATTAAATTGTAATCAGCTACCCGCTTAATATTACACCAAACTTTTGTTAAGATTTCAAATCAAACACTAAAGTAAACCCTGAAGTATCATTGGTAGTGATGACTGTTTAATAATAGATTATGAACAAAAAATCTCAACAAAATTGTGTGCAAAGATAAATTAGATTTTTAAAGATTAAAATGTGATTTAGGGCAGATTAATATTATTCACTTGATATTTCAACTTATTTCCTGAAATCAGGATATGGTAAATATTTAATAGTACAACATAAACTATGATAATGTCAATTGTGTGTTTTGGTTTTTTTTATTAATTCCATATAGAATAATATAAGTTTGTCTATCAGCTCAGGGTTATTGTGATGATCATAGATCAATTGTCTTGCTTTTAACCCAATAGAGGCTGCATTTTTTCTGTTTTGATAGAGAGAACGTATGGCATCAATATATGATCCGGCATCATCAGCTATCATAATATTTTCTCCATGGGTGTAGTTGATTCCTTCAGCACCGATTGTTGTAGATATAACAGCTTTGGCAAGTGCCATACTCTCAATTATTTTGATCCTGATACCACTACCTGAGAATAATGGTGCAATGGATATGGATTTAGAATTAATAAAAGAATATGCATCGGGGACTTCTCCAACGACAATAACATTATCCAGTTTTAACTCTGTTAACCATTTGGGCATTTCTCTGCCGGCCAGGTAAAGCTTCAAATCTTTAAATTCAGTGTTTACTGCCGGCCAGACATTTTCAAGAAACCATTTGATACCTTCCTGGTTTGGGATCCAGTTCATAGCACCAATATGAAATAATGCGTGTTCGGTTTTATTTTGGTTATCTGCTTTAATTTTTGACAGATCTACACCAAATGAGATGGTAATTACCTTAACATCACGCTCTTTTTCAAAAAACAAAGCATCTTTGGAAGATATGGGAACTATTCCATCGTAAAATGATAGTATTTGTTTCTCATATTTCTCGAGAGTCCGGGCAAGGTGTGTCAGGTATAATTTCTTTAACGGATTTTTTGTAATTGAGGCTACACGCTTCCAAATGAGGTGTTCTATATTGTGAGCCCTTAGGACAATTGATGCAGAAGAGTACTTTCGTATGGTATCAATGTAAGGTGACATAAACAATGTTTCGATCTGCACTATATCGAAATCAGTTTCTTTTAATATTTCAGTAAGCTTATTCTCAAATGATTTTGATATAAAACGCTGAACGTGATACGATTTATTTGTGAAAAGATTAAAAAAAGCGCAAATGGGTTTAATGCTCAGGTCAACATAAATAAGTTCAATATTTGTTTTCTTTTTGTATTCCGGAGGAATATCCTTTGGATCAAAATTGTACTTATTGGTATTAATAGCTAATACTTTAACAGTATGTCCTTTGTTTATAACGCCTTCGATAATATTATTCATAGCAATTGGACCACCTTCACGGGGAGGCCATGGTGATTTATTGCATATGAACAATACGTTTAACTTACTGGCCATTCAGATCTTTACTTTTATTCAACTTGAGTTTTTTAAACATGTTATTCCAGCTTTCAGTATCCATGAGTTGTGCATCTGAAGTAGCTTTATAGGTTAAAAACAGTCCCAGTGGAAGAACTATTAGGGTAGATAACCACAATCCAAACTCTACATTCCACTCACCGGTTTTAACTGCCTTTTCTCCTGTCATAGAAACTACATGGTACAAAACAAAGAAAACGACAGAAACAACAACCGGAAGTCCCAGACCTCCTTTTCTTATAATTGCACCCAGAGGTGCACCTATGAAGAAGAAAATAAAACATGCGATAGAAAGCTTAAACTTTTGATGCCATACAACTTCATGTTTGGTAATTACCTGTTTTCTTGTTTTCAGTTCTTTGTTAAATGCAATTATGTTTTCTTTTGCTGACCTGGCCCCACGAAGAGCTATCTCCATAATATCTTTCCTGTTTTTCAGATCAAAGTTGTCAAGTACCGGCATTACAAGACTATCAGTTTTAAGTTCGGTCTTTGATTCAGGTAATAATGGTATGGAGTCTTCCAGATAAGAATATTTTTTAAGAAAATTATTAAGATATCTGTTACTGGCATTGATATGTTTGTTGCTTAGCGAATCAATAGAGTAGTTAAGCTGCTGTATGTTAAGCATTGAATAATGTGACTTGAACAAGTCTTCGTTTGTTCGGTTAAGCTGAAATTGCGAAAGGTCGAAATTGAGTATTTGTTTTTTAAATTTTGTAACTTCAAAAGGTCTGCTTACACGATACCTTGCAACGTTCGTAATATCATTGTATGTATAGCCATCGTATAAAGTAAAAATCAGGTTCTTTTTATCAGGACTTAATTGCATAGTTCCGCTTTCTGCTGTAGTAACCGTAACATTACCCTGATTTTTTGAGTGATTGTATATTTTAACATCATATATGGTTTTATTATCCTTGGCTTTTTTACCTACCCGAATAACAAATCCTTCAAGACCGTGATAATAAATCCCTTCACTTATATTAAACGCAAGTTTTTGTTGTCGTACATCATAGAGCAGGGAGCCAAATTTTAAATTGGCAACCGGAAGAACATAGTTTGAGAATAAAAATGCTGATATACTAATTAATAATGAAAGAATTACCAGTGGTTTCATTGCTTTTCTAAGCGAAATCCCGGCTGCCTTCATGGCAACAAGTTCATAATGCTCCCCCATATTTCCAAAAGTCATAAGTGATGATAATAAAATGGCAAGTGGAAGAGCAAGCGGAACAAATGTTGATGAAGCGTAAAACATGAGTTTAGCAATTATGTACCACTCTAAACCTTTACCAACCAAATCATCAATATATTTCCAGAGAAACTGTAATAAAAGAATAAACAGGGCTATGAAAAAAGTAAACACAAAAGGTCCAAGATAGGACTTAAGCATATATAGGTTTAATTTCTTCATGTATAATAAAAAATGATTGCAAATATAGTTACAAATTGTTTGCTCTACCGGTTTAATATGGAATAAGAAAACTCATTTATTTTACTTAAAAACCAACACAAATGAGTTAGTAATAAAAAGTTGTGTTTTAATAACAACATGATAAACATAAATTTATTATTTTTACATGCCGACAAATAGAAACATATAGTGTTTTACGATTCATTATTTAGTTATTAAGTTTTTTATAATTAATTGTTAGGGTGTATGAACAATATGTTATATTTGTTGCCTGAAAAAGGAAAGATAATTAACCATTTGTTAAATTAAATTTAAAAATCATGAAAAAATTATTACTTTTTGTATTAGCTTTTGGAATTGGTTTTGCTTCAGTTGCACAAACAAAACATGTGTTAAGAAGTACCAAAGCTCCTAATGCTGATGTATTAATGGAAGCTGCACCTCAGAGTTTAGGTAGTGTTATGGATAACGAGATACCTGAGACTATTACCGGTGAGATGAAAGGACGTGATGTTCAGTACATCCCAATAGGTCAGTCTGGTAATGGTTACGGTTTGTATGGTAATTCTCGTACATACCTTTGGGCAGACCCAAATATCAACAGTGTTGCGTTTGTACACCGTATGACAGGAGGTGTAGAAGTTGAAGGTAACAGCCGTTTGGCATATGATTTATCTACTGATGGAGGTGCAACCTGGACAACAAACGTTCAGGTATATACACCAACAGGCCCTGGCCCACAGTATCCACAGGATGGTGGTAGATATCCACAATGCGGTATTGTAAATCCTGAGGGAAATACTGATCCTGCAAATGCATACTTTACCTATTTCTGCCCAACGCTTGACAACACAAACGGAAACTGGGGTGGTTATGGTTACGGTTCAAACCCACTTACCGCTACAGATCCTGCAACACCTTCACAGGTTAACCTGCACTCAGGTGGTGATTTCTGGCGTTTAATCCCGGATGCTTATACAGTTACTTCAAAAGGTGTAACATGGTATGTTGATGGTAACTACGAAGGTGCTGATTATACTTTCAATGGAACTTTGACAGTTGGTAAAGGTGAGATTGTTGATGGTGAACTGGCAGTTACTGAAAGTGTTATGGACTTTATGGATAATGGTGATGCTATTAATGATAGTAAAATTGCCTTTGGTCCTGATGGAATGACAGGATATATAGTTGTTATGACTGACTGGGAAAGCGATCCAACTCCATTTACAAGCTATCATCCAGTAATTATAAAAACTACCGATGGTGGTAACACATGGGGAGATCCTGTTAATGTTCAGCTTGGTGGTGCTGACGGTATTGAGTCTATTAAATACTACTGGTCAGATGAAATCATTGAGAGTATTGACTTTTACGGTCCTGGTTTCGACAGAGACGAAGTTTATTATAACATGGGATTCCATGCTGATATCATTGTTGATGGACAAGGCAACCCACATCTGACTGGTATTATTGCAATAGGAACAGATGATGGCTGGTACCCAGGTGAAGGTACCATGGCTACATGGCATGTTTATTCAAAAGATGGTGGTACAACATGGGATGCTGTATCATTATATGATAATTTATTCTTCGATGGAACAATTGGTGATATCGAGATGTATAATCGTCCTTATGCCGGATCAACATATGATGGACATTACCTGTTCTTCTCATGGATAGATACAGATCTTGATGGTGCTGAAGCTAACACAAATCCAAACATTTTTGTTGTAGGTTATGATTCAGAGGACCACACATATACAGATGTTGATAATGTAACAGAATTAAGCCTTTACTGGTTTAGCGCATTCTACGGAACAGCCTCACAATATGTGTTTGCAACTGAAGGTGATAATGTTTGGGAATGTGAAATTCCATTCATATTTACAGAATATACTGTGCCAGGTGATCCTCAAGCTGAAATGAATTTCTACTATGTTGATGGATATGTAATTGATATGCCTGTAGGTATTGAAAATAATCCTGATATAGCTAATTTCTCAGTAGCTCAGAATTCACCTAATCCAGCTGTAAATAACACAAGCATTCTGGTAACAACAGAAACTGCCGGTGATATCAGCTTAAGAGTTAGCAATATTCTTGGTCAGGTTGTTCATAGCGAAATTGTAAGCAACAGCGCGCTTGCTCACACATTCAATCTTGATGTTAGCAATCTTGATTCAGGTATTTATTTCTATACAATTGAAATTGGAAATAAAGCTATTACAAAGAAAATGCTTGTGAAATAAGCATATAAAAAAATATTTCTGAAAAAGGCTGTTCTTTCCGGACAGCCTTTTTTGTCTCTAAACGTATATTTTCCTGATAAACTAATCCACTTTTACCTGAGTAGCAGCTTTAAAAGGATATATCCCGGATGCAGATTATCATCCCGTTACTTAGTATTTTGAAATATAAGACCCGAATAATCCATTTAAGTAATAATGTTTGGTTGTATCTTATATGCGGTTGTATGACTTTTGTACAGAAACTAAGAGTAATAATCCATAAAAATATTACTATGATATTTTTCTCTTGTTTTACCCGTTAATACTGACCATAATCAATATTTCCGGTCTGCAACCAAGGAGTTAATTGTTAAGTATTGACAACCATGTTGTTGTAAAATATGTCAAATAAATATAACTTCATGTAAAAACCAAAAAACCTTAAAATTATGAAGAAAGTTATACTATCAACGTTCGGCCTGTTGTTGATTACAACAATTGTGGCTCAGACAAATCAAATTAGAGAAAAAAGTACCGGATTACCTGACAGGACTTCATCGCGCTTCCAAAACTACGTTGGTGATCCGATACAACCAACTGTTTTACAAGACCAAAAAACAGTTGAGACAGTCAATGGCAGATCGGTTTCTTATATTCCCATAGGGTTATCTCCAAATGCCAATGGATTCTCAAGTAGTGCAAGGACTTTTTTATGGGCAGACCCTATATCAAACAGTGTTTCTTTTATCTATGATATTTATGATGGAACAGGAACAGTGGATATTGGGTACAATATTTCAGTAAATGGTGGAGGTTACTGGTCGTCAGATCAAAAAGTTGATGCTGCCGGGTATAAAGGATTAAATATTCAGGGTGGAATTATGAACCCGGATAAAAGTTCCAATCCTGAAGATACGTATTTAACATATTTTGCACAGGCTTCTGACGGAAGTAACGGATCTGTTGGAGGATATATTTATGGTTCCAATGTTCTTACTGATACTAATGATCCGAATTTTACTTACACTCACCTGCAATCCAATATGGTGCTATTCAGGACTTTTTCCGATGCTTTTACTATCACACCTGAAGGAACTTCTTTTTATGTTGGAGGAAGTTACAGGTACATAAATCAGGAATATGAATTTAACGGACAGCTAATTATTGGGAAAGGAGAAGTTGTTGCAGGTGAGATCGTTTATACTGAAAGCCTTATTAACTTCCTGGGTCAGGGAGAAAATATTAATGATATAAAGGTAGCATTCGCACCTGACGGACAAACGGGGTATATTTGTGTATTAACTGAATCTGTAACTGACCCGGTACCATTTACAGCATATCACCCTGTATTGTTAAAGACCACTGATGGTGGTATTACGTGGAGTGATCCGATTCATGTGCAATTGGGAGGAACTGATGGTATTGAATCAATAAAGAATTACTGGAGTGATTTTGTAATCGGTTCTATTGAATATTATGGCCCTGATTTTAACCGTGATGAAGTATATTATAACCTTGGGTATTCATGTGATATAATAGTAGATTATAATGGAAACCCACATATAACCGGAATTATTGCTATTGCTACTGATATTGGTTGGTTCCCGGGAGAAGGAACAATGGCAACATGGCATCTGTTTTCTGCGGATGAAGGAACCACCTGGCAGGCAAGTGCATTGTACGATAACATTTTCTTTGACGGTACAGTTGGAAGTAATGATATGAGCAACCGTCCTTATGCCGGATCAACTTACGATGGACGCTACCTGTTCTTTTCCTGGATAGATACTGATTTAGATGGTGCAGAAGCTAATACAAATCCAAATATCTTTATTGCTGGTTATGATTCTGAAGATGGCTTTTATACAGATGTTAATAATATAACAGAATTAAGCCCTTACTGGTTCAGTGCGTTTTATGGAAGTATGTCCCAATACGTGTTTTCTGAAGAGTCGGACAATATTAACTGTGAAATTCCATTCATATTTTGTGAGTTTCTGGAAGGAATGCCTAATGAAGGTTTGATACAATATATTTATATAGATGGATTTACTATACCATGTTCTCCAGTCAGTATTGAGGAAGGTTTGGATCCCGGATTTGTAGTAACTCAGAGTTCTCCAAATCCAGGCAATGATGCTGTTTCAATATCCGTTTCATCAAACCTTCAAGATAAAATTGAGTTGGAAATTTGCAATGTATTTGGACAAGTTGTACACTACCAGCAAAAATTCAGTAATGCACGTGTTAATAATTTTAATGTAAATGTATGTAACTTTGATCCAGGTTTATACGTCTATACTGTTAGAATTGGGAACAATTCTAAAACAATGAAGATGATTGTACAATAAATTTGATAAATTTTAACTTTTGTTGACAACCATACCACAATGGTTTCTGTCAATCTAATGTTATATTTAAATAAATAAAGTAATTATAAATAATTAAACTAAGTATCATGAAAAAAATATTACTAATAGTATTGGTATTTGGTATTGGTTTTTCTGCTTATTCTCAGGAATTAATTAAGAGAAGCACAAAAGCTCCAAATACAGAACTGCAACCTGAAAAAGCACCTCAAAATCCGGCTACAGCAATGGATGCTGATACCCCGGAGCGAAAAACACTGAAAGCAAATGGCAGAAATGTTGAGTACATACCAATTGGAAAGTCAGGAAATGCATATGGATTTTATGGAAATGCACGTACTTATGTTTGGGCAGATCCAAATGTTAATAGTATTGTTTTTACACATCGTATGACCGGTGGTGTTGAAGTTGATGGGAACAGTAGAATTGCTTACGATGTTTCAACAGACGGTGGATCGACATGGACAAATGATGTAGTAGTTTATACTCCTACCGAACCAGGTCCGCAATATCCTGAGAATGCTGGTAGATATCCTCAGGGAGCTATAATTAACCCCGAGGGTAATACTAATCCGGATAATGCATATTATACTTATCTGGCTGCAGCTATTAACAATACGAATGGTATCTGGGGAGCATATGCTTATGGCTCGAATGTTTTAACAGAAACCGATCCTTCAAATCCTACACAAAATTTACTCTTATCAGGAGATGGGTACCTAAGGCTTATTCCTGATGCATTAACAGTTACAAAACAAGGTGTTTCCTGGTATATTGAACCAAGTTCAGATTTTTCATCAGGAACTGAGTCTGTATATACAGGAGAAATTATTGTAGGAAAAGGAGAAATTGTTGATGGGGAAATTGTATATGAAGAGTCATTAATGGAATTGCTTGAAGAAGGAGATTCGTTCAATGACAGTAAAATTGCTTTTGGTCCCGATGGTCTTACTGGTTATATGCTCTTTATGAGTGATTCTGAAAGTGATCCTCAGCCATATACTAACTATCATCCAATCTTAGTTAAAACCACTGACGGAGGTAATACCTGGGGTGATCCAATTCATGTTCTTTTAGGAAGTACTGATGGTATTGAATCAATTAAAAACTACTGGCCTGATGAAGTTATAGAAAGTATTGAATTATACAGTAATGGTTTTGACAGAGACGAGGTATATTATAATATGGGGTACCATGCTGATATTATCGTTGATATTAATGGTAATCCACATTTAACCGGTATTATTGCTCTTGCTGACAATGACGGTTGGTATCCAAATGATCCGGCAATGGCAACTTGGCATCTATATTCGGAAGATGGAGGTACTACATGGGAAGCTGATGCTTTGTATGATAACCTGTTTTTTGAAGGTACTTTCGGTGATATAACAATGTACAATCGTCCATATGCAGCTTCTACTTATGATGGTCACTATCTGTTCTTCTCCTGGATAGATACTGATCTGGATGGTGCTGAAACTAACACTAACCCTAATATCTTTGTAATTGGTTATGACGCTGAAGATAATACATATAATGAAACTGGAGTAGAGAATGTAACAGAACTTAGCATTTATTGGTTTAGTGCTTTTTATGGTAGTATGAGCCAATATGTATTTTCAGAACTTGATGAACCAAATAGTGTATACGACTGTGAGATACCATTTGTATTTACTGAGTTTACTGTTCCTGCAAATGATACAGAGGAAATGAATTTCTATTATGTTGATGGTTTTACCCTCAAAATGCCAGTAGGTGTTGATACTCATGAAGGTTTAGCAGGATTTGCAGTTTCTCAGAACTCACCAAACCCAGCTGTTCATAGTACATCGATTAATGTAACATCTGAAAAAGCAGGAGTTATCACCTTAAGCCTTACAAATATGCTTGGACAGGTTGTTCAAACACAAAGTGTTGACAATAGCGCTTTGGCCCACACTTTCAATGTTGACGTTAGTAACCTTGATTCAGGTATTTACTTCTATACCATTGAAATTGGTAATAAATCAATAACTAAAAAGATGATTGTAAAATAATCATATTAAAAAGTATAATGTATAAAGGCCGTCTGAAAGGATGGCCTTTTTTCATGCCTCGATATAACAGAGTTTTACTGTTTAACTGTATCAATAAACCACAATGTGGTGGTAATTGTAACTGAAATTAAAACTCCGAAGTAAAAAAGAACTCAATATCCGAGTACTTTTGCTGGGCCATCTGTAAAGAGAATTGCGAATCTGCGAGAAATACCTCTCGCCCCTCTTTGTCGAGTGCAATCTGGTTAGCCTTTCTGGCCTGGAAATCTTTTAGCTGAGCTTCATTAGAGCTTCTGAACCAAACTGTTTTGTACAATGTTATGTGTTCAAACCTGCATTTTGCACCATACTCATGCTCCAGCCTGTATTGAATAACTTCAAACTGAAGTGCCCCGACAGTACCAATAATTTTCCTTCCGGTATGTTTTCCTGTAAAAAGCTGAGCAACTCCTTCATCCATCAATTGATCAATACCTTTAGCCAGTTGTTTGGCTTTTAACGGACTTGCATTCTCAACATACCTGAAAAGCTCCGGTGAGAAAGAAGGAATTCCTTTAAAGTTCAAGTTTGTACCTTCAGTTAAAGTATCTCCAATTTTGAAATTTCCGGTATCATGCAAACCTACAATATCTCCGGGATACATTTCATCAACAATCGATTTCTTTTGTGCCATAAATGCAGTAGGACTTGAAAACTTCAATTTCCTGTTTAACCTGACATGGTGGTAGTAGGTGTTCCTTTTAAAAGTACCACTAACTATTCTTACAAAAGCAATACGGTCTCGATGGTTAGGGTCCATATTAGCATGTATTTTAAATACAAACCCGGTGAACTGCTCTTCTTCCGGTTCCACTTCCCTCAAGTCGCTTTCACGGCCAATTGGAGGTGGTGCAATCTGAATGAAATTATCAAGTAATTCTTTAACCCCAAAGTTATTAAGTGCACTTCCAAAAAATACAGGAGATAGTTTACCTTCGGTATATTCATTAACTTCGAACTTAGGATAAACTCCTTCCACCAATTCTATATCTTCACGTAACTTATCAGCATCTTCTCCCAGGTAATCATCAATTTCATTATTCATAATGTCATTGATCTCTATACCATCTTCAACAACCTGTTTGCCCGGAGTAAAAAGGGTTAGTGATTTTGAGAAATTATTATACACTCCTTTAAAACCTGGTCCCATGTTAATCGGCCAGCTAAGGGGAGTTACTGTAAGATGTAACTTCTGTTCAACCTCATCCAGTAGTTCAAAGGCATCCTTACCAGGTCGGTCCAGTTTATTTATGAAAACAATTATAGGAATGTTTCTCATACGGCAAACCTTCACAAGTTTCTCGGTTTGGGGCTCAACACCTTTGGCAACATCAATTACCACTACTACACTGTCGGCAGCAGTAAGCGTTCTGAAAGTATCTTCCTGAAAGTCCTGATGACCGGGGGTGTCCAGAATATTAATTTTTATATCACTGTATTCAAAACCCATTACGGATGTGGCTACCGAAATACCTCTCTGTCTTTCAATCTCCATCCAGTCGGAAGTTGCTGTCTTTTTTATTTTATTTGATTTAACAGCACCCGCAACCTGGATTGCGCCACCAAAAAGCAATAGTTTCTCAGTTAATGTGGTTTTACCTGCATCAGGATGGCTGATAATGGCAAATGTTCTCCGCCTTTGTATTTCTTTCTTGTTGGTCATAAATGAAAATTGAGGTGCAAAAGTAGAAAATTTGTTTATTTCGATTATAGAAAATGGCAGGTACAGTATATAAGCCAGCTGACCTAAATTGTTCTTTCAACTTCCCGGATATCCACCAGATTATTCATCAGGGCATAAACTGTTAATCCTGAAACGGTTTTAATGCCCAGTTTTCGTGTTATTTTTTTACGGTGGGTCATAACGGTATGAACACTTAAAAACAGTTTATCAGCAACTTCCTGGTTTGTTAATCCAAGTGCCAGGTTTCTAAGGATCTCTGTTTCCCGTTTGCTGATAACCTGATCGTTATCAGTCTGGTTATTTTCTTCAGTACCTACTATACGCTGCAAAACTTCGATCAAATGGAGTTTACTTTCCTTTTTGTTAAGAGTAAATGTGAAATGACTTGAAACACTTTGAATAGTATTTGGTGTAACTAAACCTATTACCTTAATATCACTTTCATTGTTCAGTTCACTTATTAACGGGATCAGAATTTCCTCAACGCAGGGAGGATCAATTATAACATATTCTGGCTTACGGCTGATTATTTTTTTTGCCAATTTCTTCTCTGTACCATCATATACCTGATCTACAAGCATACCACTTATTTCAAGAACAAGATTTTCTATTCCCGCAGATATTAAAAATGCTCCTGTTACCACTATAACTTTCTTGGTCTTAATCATCGCTGCTTAAATTATCCATTACATGCTTTTCAAGTAACTCAACTTTAGGGACTAATATAAAGTCTTCAATACTTGAATGGTCATTCAGGTCTTTTTCCAGTACATTAAGTTCTTTCAATAATTTAAATCTGTTTTTTTGATCCAATGATGGTGACAGATATTTGATAAGGATATTTTTCAGATCTGTTAATTTCTCTTCAACGTTGTCATGTTCGTCTTCATATGAAGCTATAGGATAGTTGTTAATTTTTGTCAGTAAGGATTCACTGACAGTTTCATTTTTAATTGCATTCTCCAGCTCCAAAACATATGGATAAACATTATTCTCTTCTCTTTCAATGTGTTTTTCAAGTTCTTCCTTATAATGTGAGAAAAACTGTTGAAGAATTTTATGAGATCTACTATCTGATATCATTTCAGATCCCATTTCTCCAATTAGGCACTCAATTTCAGGGATCTTTTGTTCAAGATAATAGTTATGTGTTTTACGCAGATAATCAACTAGCAGCTTGCATGAAAAGGTTTGAAGGTATCTTTTGTCAAGGTATTGCGGATCATGAAATGCATTTAGTATGGTTAGAAAAAAACTAACATTAATGTTCTTTGATTTACAGATCTTCTCAATACTTGAGTCCCCAAAACCCAGGAGTATCCCAAATCTGTTTATAACAGGAACCAGATTGTAATCGTGATGTATCACATCTGCCAGCTTCATATCTTTTTCTAATAACATTTGATAAGTATTTGTTATAAAAATAAATAAAAAATTATTTTTTGTAAGTTGGGATCTTTACCAGATGAATTGTAACACCGATTATTATAGTTGCAAGTATCAGTCGTAAATAAATATTGGGTGCAAAATAAATTGATATTCCAATGGTTATCCACAACATTGCAATCGAAATCATTTTAGCCTTGAGCGTAATACCTTTTCTTGATCTGTAATTCTCAATATATGATGTTAAAAGCTTATTGTTTTTAAACCACTTCCTCATCTTTTCAGAACCCCTGTTGAAACAATATGCTGCCAATAGGATAAACGGTGTAGTTGGCAATAGTGGGACAACTATTCCAATTATGCCAATTCCGGTAAACGTTATACCCAATGTATTCCAAACAGGTTTACTTATACCTGATATTATATTATTTATTCTTTTTATGTCGAAATATTATAATTGTTCGTTCGCAAAAATAACGTAATTGATAATGTAACCTTTTACTTATTTTTTTTGTTAGCAGATATTTAACAAGTTTTGTACTCGTTCTGTTAGTTTTTCTGAATTATTCTTTATCTGTAAACCGTTAAACCTGTCTGATTCAATAATGGCACTTTCAAGATCGAAAACTGATTGCTTTTGCGAATAGCAAACATTGTCTGCAAGTAACTTTTTGGCCAGATATTCCTGTTCAGTCTGACCAGGTGTTGGTATTAATATTGCATTTTTATTGAATGCTGCCAGATCCATTAAGGTAGAATAACCTGGTCGCGTTATTACATAATTTGCAGCCGTTAACAGTCCGGCAAATTCCTTATCATTTATATGCGATAATATTCTTACATTTTTTTTAACTTCTTCGATTTCTGTTTCGGGTTTTCCAAGTAACAGTACAGTTTCTAATCCCGACTTCAGTACCTGTTTCAATAACATCTCCTCCAGTATTGAACGTTGTGGTTCGGGTCCTGATAAGATTATCAATAAATCAAACTTCTTAACCTCAGG
Source organism: Bacteroidales bacterium (assembly GCA_028277395.1). Lineage (GTDB taxonomy): Bacteria > Bacteroidota > Bacteroidia > Bacteroidales > F082. Next base: position 56,333 of record JANQGJ010000019.1, read on the forward strand.
TTGTATATTGTTGATGTCGAATCTGCTAAGTAGTCCAATATTGAACTTCTTTTTTTTAAATTTTGATGAGAGCGAAAGAACACCTGAAAGGCCTGTTTTACCTTCAATATCAGGAATCCATAATTCATCAAATTTATTTATATAGTGAAAAATTAACCTGTCGATTATTGGTTTGCCTATTCGCTGCAGACCTTTGGTCTGGATATTTAGCTGATGAGTGATAAATACCGTTGGAACCCTTTTTGTTGACAATTCATATCTGTTATCAGATATTACAGCATCTATTTTATATTTATCAATAATAATATCCAGTTCTTTTCCGGCAATACCAGCATGTTTGATCATTGACGGAAATGACCGGATCATTATACCGGTCATTGATTTACTCTCCGGATAAACCGGGTTAAATCCACCAAGTTTAATGAGAGTGTTATTTGGAAAGCGTTTTTTAAGAAAGTCAAAAGGTCTGTTATCTGCAGCCAGAATAGCAACAGCTCCATTGTTCTCAATGGCCTCAATAACCGGAACCATTCGTGTTGCATGTCCTAGCCCCCAGTCCAGCGGGCAAACTAAAATTCTTTTGTTATGCTTCATTTAATGAACAAATATACATCAACAAGTTTACTATTGATCATTTTAGGATATGCGATTTTGTTTGAGCACATAGATGCGATCAGCAATAGCTAGGATTAGAGTGATACATAAAAGAAACATTAAGAGATAATTTACTGATGGTTGGTTCATAAATGATGTTTTTTGTGTATTTTTGAATATGCCCGATAGTCAGCTTTTATATCAAATTGCGATTACACTTATACCAGGAATTGGAGACATAACTGGTAAAAAATTAATTGCTTACTGCGGAGGGCTTGAAGCTGTTTTCAAAGAATCAAAAAAAGCGTTATTAAAGATACCTGGTATTGGAACAACTGTTGTTGATAATATACTTAATCGCAATTGTTTTCATACTGCCGAAAAAGAGATCAGGTTCATTAATGAAAACAATGTCAGGACACTGTTTTACAAAGATGATAATTATCCCAAAAGACTTTTGAATTGTGAAGATGGTCCTTTGCTTCTTTATTTTAAAGGTGAAGTTGATTTTAATGTTCCAAGGGTCATAGGTTTTGTCGGAACCAGAAAAGCTACAAACAACGGAAGAATTATTTGTGAGAAATTCATAAAGGAACTAAAATCAAAGGATGTGCTTGTTGTTAGTGGTTTAGCCTATGGTATTGATAGCTGTGCTCATAAAGCTGCCTTAAATGAAGAACTAAAAACAGTTGGGGTTCTTGGACATGGTCTGGATAGAATTTATCCTTCACAGAACAAGAAGCTTGCTCAGAATATGATCGCTAATGGAGGTTTGTTGACAGAGTTTATGTCTGATACAAATCCTGACAGGGAAAATTTTCCCAAAAGAAACAGAATAGTTGCCGGAATGTGCGATGCTATTGTAGTGGTTGAGTCGGCCGGTAGAGGAGGTGCATTAATTACAGCCGGAATAGCAAATTCTTATAACAGAGATGTTTTTGCAATACCCGGACGGGTCGACGACCAATATTCCAGGGGATGTAATATGCTCATAAAGTCAAATAGGGCTGCACTTGCCGAAACAGCTGATGATATTGCATACATAATGGGATGGGAAGATGTGGTGCCAGAGGTTAAAAAACAGAGGGAACTGTTTTTACAGATTACCGATGATCAAAAGCTGATCCTCGATATTATTGTTAAATCCAATGAGATAAGTATTGACAAAATTGTAATTGAATCTGCTATCTCATATTCAAAGGTAGCTGCTGCATTGTTGGCACTTGAGTTTGAAGGACTGATACAAAGCCTTCCAGGGAAGCTGTACAAAGCATATTAAGTTGATTTCAGACAATTACTTTATTACCTTATTATTTTGACCTGAACCCTAAATTAAAACGATATAATATGCTTTATAATAAAATCTTAATCCATTATTAGCTTGCTCAATAAAAAGCCCGTGCATTTGGTTGTGTTCTAAAGGCTTTGTTGACAGCAGTTTATTTCAATTGATTTCATTATTAACAGACGGTTCTTTTCTGCCGGAAACAGATAAAAAAAGTATTATTTTTGCAGACGCTTTAAATGAGTACACAAATATGTTTGCATTATATTTAAAAGAGATAAGAGCTTTTTTGAGTTCGGTTACCGGTTATGTGGTAATTCTCGTATTTCTTATTACGATAGGCCTTTTTCTATGGTTTTTCCCAAATGATTTTAATATTCTTGATTATGGATATGCAAATCTTGACGGACTTTTTGTAGTAGCGCCACTGGTTTTTCTGTTTTTGGTTCCCGCGGTAACCATGAGGTCATTTTCTGAAGAAAATAAAACAGGTACAATCGAGCTACTTCTTACCAGACCTTTATCGGATCTTCAAATTATAATTGCAAAGTATCTGGCATCTGTAACACTTATATTAATTGCGCTACTTCCTACTCTTGTTTATTTCTTCTCAGTTTATCAACTGGGATTTCCTAAAGGTAATCTGGATGCCGGAAGCATATGGGGATCATATATCGGACTATTGTTTCTTGGATCGGTTTTTGCCTCAATCGGAATATTTGCTTCCTCTTTATCCGATAACCAGGTTATATCATTTATTCTGGCGATTATTCTATGTGCATTCCTTTATCTTGGATTTGAGTTCATATATTCACTCGATCTTTTTGGAAATATTGACCTCTTCATACGGTCGCTTGGTATAAGTTCACATTTCAGTTCAATCAGCAGAGGTGTGATTGATACAAGGGATATTGTATATTTCTTAAGTGTTATTACATTATTTATTTATTTAACAAACTTTTCCTTATCCAGAAGGAAATGGTAATACGAAATAAAATGGGTGCCAGGAATAGTAAAACATTCAATCATTATATAGTTCAGTTACTAATTGTTATAGTTTTAATAATAGTTGTTAATATAATTGGATCATATATATTTACAAGAATAGATTTAACCAGTGAGAAAAGATACACGCTATCGAAAGCAACCCGCGATCTGTTGGAGAATGTTGATGATATTGTTTACTTCAGGGTTTTTCTTGATGGCGAATTTCCTGCCGGATTTAAAAGGTTAAAAAGAGAAACCAAAGAATTATTAGATGAATTCAGGGCGTATAACAAGAATATTGAATATGAATTTATAAACCCCTCTGCAAGTGATAACGTAAAGGAAAGAAATGATACCTACCAGTTGTTAATGGAACAGGGATTGCAGCCAACTAACCTGCAGGTAAAAACGAAAAGCGGTGTTGATCAACAGGTGATCTTTCCAGGGGCACTTGTTACATACAGAAATAATGAGCTGCCCATAGAACTTCTTGATACACAGCTAAATGTGCCTCCTGAAGCAGCCCTGAATAATTCAATTCAGAACCTGGAGTTTAAATTCGCTGAGGTAATTAACAGGCTGAGCAAAAATGTAAAACCAAAAGTTGCTTTTATTGAAGGACACGGAGAACTGAACGAAAATGAAACTTATGATATAACACAGTCTCTTAAAGATCATTATATTGTAAACAGGGTTAAAATTGATGGGCAGATAAATTCTTTGGTTAACAGGTTATTGGTTGACTCTGTGGCTAATAAATATGAAATAATTCCTTCATATGCTGCAATTATTATTGCCAGGCCTGATTCACTATTTTCACCAAAAGATAAGTTTATCATTGATCAGTATATCATGTATGGTGGTAAGGTTCTATGGTTGATAGATCCAGTATTTGCAAGTATGGATAGTATACAACAACAGGAAAGTACTGTCTCAATTGAAAAAAATCTGGACCTTCAAACTCAATTATTCAGCTATGGTGCCAAACTGAATAATGATTTAATACTTGATCTGAATGCAATGCAAATCCCAATCAGAACAGGACAAATTGGAGGTCAGGCACAGATAGACTTTTTCCCATGGTATTACTTCCCTGTTATAACTTCAACTGCAAAACATCCGATTGTGAAGAATCTAAATGCAATTAAAACTCAGTTTGTAAGCAGTATGGATACTACTTCGGTAAAGGGAGTTAAGAAGACTATATTAATGCGCACATCAGATTATTCACGAGTAGAACCTGTTCCCGGAGTTATATCATTGCGAATGCTTAGAGAAGAGCCAGATCTGATAATGTATTCGGGCCCGTCAAAACCTGTTGCAATTTTGCTGGAAGGAAGATTTAAATCAGATTTTAGAAATCGATTACCGCAGTCAATTGTAAATAGCAGGGAAATAGGTTATAAAGACAGAAGTGTACCAACAAGTATGATCGTTGTATCCGATGGCGATATTATAAGAAACCAGTTTCATATTCCAAATGGTTATCCTCTTCCACTGGGTTACGATCAGTTTACCGGAGAAACGTTCGGGAATAAGGAGTTTATACTTAATGCACTGAATTATCTGACAGACGGGCCGGGATTAATTTCATTGCGTTCAAGAGAAACCAAATTAAGATTGCTGGATAAAACCAAAGTTAGTGCCGACCGTTTACAGTGGCAGCTTATAAATTTGTTAGGTCCTGTTTTAATAGTATTACTTGCCGGTATTATGCTTGTTTGGTTACGAAAACGAAAATATACCAGGTAGTTTTTTTAATAAAAGAATATATGCGTAAGAATAAAAAATACTTAATAATTCTGTTAATTGTTGCACCTGTTGCAATTTGGTTTTTAACAAGAGATGATCAAAGTACTTTAAAAGAAAGAGAAACCGGCTTTGCTGTTAAAGATACATCCTTAGTAACGAAAATATTCATTGCTGATAAAAAAACAAATTCCATTGTACTTGAAAGAACCGGAAATGGTTGGATCCTTGATCAAAAGTATAATACAAATCCAAAGGTTATTGACGGATTATTAAGCACTATGCACAGAATAAAAGTAAAGTCCCCGGTGCCTAAGGTTGGTCTCGAAAATGTACTCAAACGGATGGCCAGTATTGGTATTAAGGTTGAAATATATCAACAGGACTATAGAATCAACCTGTTTGATAAGTTCAAATTTTTTCCCTATGAAAAGTTATCCAAAGTATATTATCTGGGAGATATAACTTCTGATAATGTTGGTACATATATGCTGATGGAAGGTGCTGATAATCCTTACATAACATATATTCCGGGATTCCGCGGATTTCTTACACCAAGATTTTCTCCAAAACCGGATGACTGGAAAAGTCATAAAGTATTTAGGCACACATTATCAGAAATATCCAAAGTTGCTGTTGAGTTCGGAGAAACCCCGGAAGAAAGTTTTAGTGTAGATCTTTCCGATGCAGACGGGAATTACAAATTAATTAGTTTGGATAATAATCAGCAATTGGTTAATTATGATACGCTTAAACTGTTGAATTTTCTTACATCGTTTAGCGATTTGAGATATGAAACAAGATTAAACAATATAATGACACCAACAAACCTTGACTCAATAACCAGTACACCTGTAATATACAAAGTAACATTAGTTGATGATAAGAATGATACAACGGTTTTAACAGCATTTAGAAAAAAAACTCTGTCTCAAAAAGTGAAAGATGAAGCATATTATAAGCTGATACCGGATGACAGGGACAGGTTTTATGCACTTGTTAATGATGATGAAGACTTTGTACTATTGCAATACTATGTTTTTGATAAGATTCTATATCCGTTAAGCCATTACACCGAGTGACAGAAGCCATGTTATTAGTATTTTTACAGAAAAAATACTATGCTGACGGCATACTTTAAAAAATATACGCTGCATTTTAAAACTCCCGGAGGTACATCAAGAGGTGTACTAACTTCTAAGGACAGCTGGTTTATCTTCGTATTTGATAATGATAACCCCAATGTTAAAGGTGTTGGAGAATGTAGTATAATAAGAGGCCTGAGTATTGATGATCGACCTGACTTTGAGGACAAACTCAGGGAGGTTTGTGACAATATTGCAGACTGGCAGATATGGCTGGAGGAAAAACTGGATGATTTTCCGTCAATTCGGTTTGGATTGGAAATGGCAGTAAAAGATATCGTTGAAGGAGGTATCAGAATACATTTTCCATCTCAGTTTACAGAGGGTAACGATGCGATATTAATAAATGGATTGGTATGGATGGGTGATTATAACATCATGAGATCCAGAATTATTGAAAAGATAAAATCCGGATTTAGTTGTATAAAGTTGAAAGTTGGGGCAATAGAGTTCGAAGATGAAATAAAATTGTTGAAGCAAATAAGGAAGGAGTTTACCGAAGAAGATATTGAAATACGATTGGATGCCAACGGTGCATTTACTTTTGAAAATGTTTTTGAAATGATCAACCGGTTATCAGATTATGGTATTCATAGCATTGAACAACCAATATTACCTGGACAGTACAATGAGATGGCTGAGGTATGTTCCAGATCAAAAATACCTGTTGCACTTGATGAAGAACTAATAGGATTTACAAACAGACATGAGGTCAGAAAACTTTTTGAGAAGATATTACCACACTATATCATCTTAAAACCATCATTAATTGGAGGCTGGGGGCAAAGCAGTATGTTTATTAATGAAGCTGAAAACCAAAATATTAGGTGGTGGATAACTTCTGCACTTGAATCCAATATTGGGCTAAACGCCATTGCTCAATGGACATATACTTTGGATAACAGCATGCCACAAGGGCTTGGAACCGGTGGGTTGTTTACAAATAATATTGACTCTCCGTTAAATATACAGGGAGAGAGACTTTACTATGGTGTTGAAGATACGTGGAATCTAAAGAACCTGATTGATGAATGAGTCTGGAAATATGGTAAGGTTATGTGGTGATGATTATTCCGTTGATGAGATACTTCTGAGATGTGAAAGTAAACTTCGTGATGGTGATACTGAAAACTGGGAAAAAGAAATATTCGCGTTTATTAAAGACTGGTACTCGGAATCAAAAGAGATAATTGTACATACATCAGGTTCAACAGGACAACCAAAAAAAATTGCTCTGCGTAAAGAACATATGGTTTTTAGTGCCAACAGTACTATTACGTTTTTTGAATTGAAAAAAGGTGACCGTATATGGCTTAACTTACCAGTCAACTATATTGCAGGTAAAATGCAGATCGTTAGAGCTTTGGTTGGAAATCTGGATCTTTGGTACTCAGCTCCGGACATTTTCCCTGATGAATCGCTGCTACGAAAAACAGACTTTGCTGCGATGGTGCCCAATCAGGTTATTAAGATACTTGAGAAACGTAATGGAAACAAACTGTTGGGAAACATCAGGAATCTCCTGATTGGAGGTTCTGCAATATCCTCTGATCTGGTAAACAAAATAAGAAAGTATCCGGAAATTGTTGCCTGGCATTCATATGGAATGACAGAGACAATAACTCATATTGCCTTATCTGATCTTAAAAATGACAGATATATGGGAGAGTTTTATCCTCTGGAAGGAATAAAAGTATCCCTTGGGAAGAATGACAGACTTGTAATTGATTACCCGGGAATTAATATCAGAGATCTAATTACCAATGATATTGCAAAAATATGGGATGATGGGTCATTTACAATTATAGGCCGCTATGATGACGTTATAATAAGTGGAGGAACGAAATATTATCCGGAAAGGATCGAATTAAAAATAAAACACATGTTTCCGGTTGATATATTTATCGGGGCTTTATATGATAATATATTAGGACAGAGGATAACATTATTTATGGAGTCTGAAACAGAATGCCTCACTTTAGCTCAATTAAAGGAATTACTTGCTGATGTTTGTGAAAAATACGAAATACCCAGGAGCATTGTATTTTTAAATAAATTTGAAAGAACAGAATCAGGAAAAATAAAACGAAACGAAACTGTAAGCAATTATCTTGGTAAGATAACAGGTGAAAATTGAGTATCGAACAGACTGTTTAACCGGCATATTGTTAATGTGAATAAACCAAATTCAAAATTGGTTTTATGGCAAAGGGATAATAAATAATATAAAAATGGTGCCGGAACTATTGCATTTACTGTAGCATTTTTTGTATTTTCACAGATTGGATATTTAATCACTATATTTGCACCTTCTAATAGTTAATGATTTTTTTGTAATTTGGTAGTATTAAAATCCGGATTAAACACTTAAAGGATGAACAATATAAATGATTTTGATTTTAGCGGCAAGGTTATATTAATTGTGGAGGATACCGAAACAAGTAATAGATTCTATAATGCTGCTTTAAGTCGAACCAAGGCGAAGTTATTGTGGGCACTTGACGGTGAAGAAGCGTTAGTGAAACTAAAAGATAATTCAGATATTGACGTTGTTCTGCTTGACCTCAACCTTCCGGGTATCAGTGGATTTGACGTATTAAAGAACATTCGAAAGACAGATTCTGAGATCGCTGTTATTGTTCAGACTGCATATGTTCTTTCAGGTGAAGAAGCTGCATGTTATGAGTTGGGAGCAAATGACTTCATAACTAAACCAATTATGCTTGACCAGCTGTTAAATTCATTGCAAAAACACTTTTAGTTCATACCAGCTCTGCAATCATACCAGCTTCTTTCTTAATTTTTAATATCTTTTTTTCCTTTATTCCCAGTTTTCTTAATATATCTGTATTGGAAAATAATTGTCGGCACAAAATGATATCATTTTCCATTAAAAATGTCTTTTCCCGCTTTGTTATTGTTTGCATACTTGTAATTGGATGAAATCCTGCTTCATCAATTAACTGCCGCAAATTTCCCTTAACCGGATAATCCCATGAAATCATTTTTAACCCGGCACAGGAACCATATTGAATCGCATCATGCGTAAACCTGGTATTGGTAACTAACCACCCTTCAAAAATGTGATTTTCACTAACATCCTTCTTCCATCTGGCTCGCAGATCATCAAATCTAGATTTTACATACAATGATACTTTTACATCACTTTTTCTTCTGATCTCATTGTGGAATTTACATTCTACAAATACAGTTTTCGTGTTTGTTTGTGCAAGTACATCAACTTCATGCTGAACACACTGACCATCAAGAATAATTCCTGTTTTTGCTTTATAGCCCTGTAGTCTTATCAATTCACCAACAAGCAATTCAAAAGGATATCCTGTTGGTCCCATATCAAATATAGCTTTCTTGAGTCGGTATCTTCCTGCAATTTTCCCCGACTTTTTACGCAATATATTGTATGCCATCTGATAAACCTTATGTGTTGACATACCGTCAACAAGGTTGTCAGAGATTACTTCCGAAACATAAACTGCATCATCCCTGCTTGCTCCTGATTGTAATAGTGATTGCCTTAGCTTTTGCGGATCAAACAGTACCAGATCACCACTTTTTTTTCTAACAGACTTATTCATTGATTACAGATTTATATATTTTGTAATCCCTGATGATGATAATTTTATCAGGAATAGTAGGGATCGAAATTAAACAAAAAAGCCCGAATCATAGCTGAACCGGGCTTCAAAATAATGAACGATACAGCTTATCGTACTATAAATTTGTTAGTTAATAATTTGCCCTGAGCGGATAATGTTTTTATAATGTAAAATCCGGTGTTTAGATCTGAAGTACCTATAACAGCTGAACTATGATTAATAAGATAATTCCTTTTTACTTCCTTGCCGGAAATGTCAAAAATCTGATACCCAGCTATTCCATTATCATGAGATATTGTTATTGAGCCATTTGATGGATTTGGGAAAAGGTTTAATGTATTTTTAGTCGATTCAGATTCTTCAATGCCAACATGTTCAGGTTTGTCTAACTTAACATTTGTATATAATCTGTATTCACCGGCTTCAAGTTCTATGGATTCATTAACGTTTGTAACTGTTATTGAATCACCAGACCAAAACTCATACCATATTCCGGTATTTTGAAACTGAGGTACAATATAGTCTGTTTCTATCCCAAAATTACCCAATATCACAACGTCCATCTCGTCAGAGTTAAGCCTTATCTTTTTAAGCTCATTACTTAAATCTAAAGAAAAATCTGGTGTAGAAAATACGTCTTCATTCTTTTTGAGGTCTATCAATTCTGAATACACATTGTAAAGGTTTTTACGTCTCCAGTCATCCATATATTCCCATTTAGGTGGTTTCTCACTAAGTTTGCCATTGTATTCTATGGAAACATCATATCCGCGTTCTCCAAATTGCCAGATCATTTTTGGTCCGGGTATCGTGAAAAAGAAGTTAGCTGCAAGTTCTTGCCTTTTCAATGCTGTTGATAGGTTTTTCACATCATAACCAGTGTCATCGTTTTTGGCACCCCAGGTAATGTTTTTATACATCAAACGTTCCTCATCATGGCTTTCCATATAGCCAACTAAATTCGGATCATTCCAGCCACGTCGTTTATAGGATATCCAGTCGAAATTGGAATTATCAACATAACCCATAGCAGCCTGACTATAGTTTGGATGAGAGTTACCCCACAATAATATTCCATAATCTGCAAGTTCTTTTTCCTCATCGTTATCACTTAGATGTTCAAATATCACAACAATATCTGATTCAGTTTCCCAAATCTTACCTGCCATTCTTTTTAGAAGGGCAATTCTGTCTGCGTCATACTTACCGCCCCATTCATCGTCTTCAGCTTTTATGTTGTTGCCAAATCCTTTTGTAAAATCAAATCTGAAACCATCTATTTTATATTCTTTGATCCAATACCTGTTTATACTATCAACTAATTGTTGGGTATATGCACTCTCGTGGTTGAAATCGTTTCCCCATTGAGCAGCAGGGCTGGTAAAATTTGATTGTTCATTGAACCAGGGATTATTTGCCGCAGGACGGTTAAGTTCACTGTTCCAGTACATCTGTACCATTGGATTTGTTCCATATGAATGATTTAACACCATGTCCATAAATACTGCAATCCCCCTGCTGTGACATTCATCAACAAATGCTTTGAATGTGTTTTTTGGTCCGTAATATTTATCAGTTGCAAAATAATAGTTAGGATTGTATCCCCAGCTTGAATTACCTTCAAATTCGCTGTTTGGCATCAGTTCTATCGCATTGATACCTAATCGTTGCAAATAGTCCAAAGTGTCGGTCAGAGTGTTAAAATCATGTTTTTCTACGAAATCCCTGACAAGTAGTTCGTAAATAACAAGATTTTCATGATCCGGAGTCTGGAATTCTTCAATTTGCCATTCATATGGCTCCTGTCCGGTTTGCAAAACTGTGGCTATACCTGAAGTTTTTCCTGTAGGATATTCAATGAGGTCAGGATAAGTTGAACTTGCTATCCAATGATCATTCCATGGATCGCTTACCTTGTCTGCGTAGGGATCTCCAACTCTTATCTCTCCATCAATAAAATATTGAAAAATATATTCTTTTCCTGCTTCAAGATTATTTATTTCTACCCAGAATCTTAGTCCGTCAGGTGTTACTTTCATGCCATGATCAGTTTCTATCTTCCAGTCATTAAAATCACCAATTACATAAATATATTCCTTTTCAGGTGCAAGTAAACATAATATAACACTGTTGTCATCTATATAATTGATCCCATCTCTTATTCCTGCCGGTAATTCTTCAACAATTGTTTCCTCCCTCACAAAGTAATATATTGAGTCACTTACCGAGCTGTTTTCATCTTTAGCAACGGCTCTGACCAGATGATTACCGGGAGTTGTTGCAATTATATCTACACTAAAACTATCATCAGTACCACTATAAATCAGCTCATCACTATCATATACAAAAGTTGAATCGGCTCCATTACTATTTCCACCAACTTCAATAATATCATTTAACTCAACTATTAACGGACTTTCTTCAGGTGTGGTTATCATTACATTTAAACCGGATTCATAAACTTCATAAAAAATGTCACCACCTTCGTTGGTTTTACCTACCTGTGAGCCATCATCACTTCTAAAAACAAATGCCAGCTGAAGTATTGTTTCACCATCAGGTACACCATAGTACTCCTTAATTGAAGGCCCTATCTCAAGTTCCCATAAGTCACCCCCTGAATTTGTTAGTTTACAATCAGGAATATTCTCAGTCCATTCAGCTTTAACATACTTCCAGTCGCTACCCGATGAACTGTTGCTTGTTATAACACCGGTATGGGCATACATATCTCCGGTATAACCTGAAAGACCTCCGCTGCCCAATGATGAATTGAATGTTATAGTTACCTGATCCTCCTTTGTCGGAAACGCCGGGTCTGCTGTAATTAATTGCGCAAATGTACTGGTTGCGGCCAGAACTATTAATAATACACCCGAAATTATCTTCTTTATGTTCATGTGTTTAATATTTAAATGTCTTAAGGAACACGCATATCCCAATAGATATTGAGACTAACCATTCTTCAGAGCGTCCCAAATGCTGTAGGGATGGAATGAAGAAAACCCATGTTTGTTACATTTTACATCATATTTATATGATACAAATGTACCTGAAATAGTTGCAGATTTTAATAGTCATTAGTTAAATAACCATAAAATCAGTTATATAAGTAGCTGAAGTAAAACATCTGTACTGGTGCAAACGAGTGCGAATCCCTGTTCAGGTTCTAAAAAATGTTGTGATAATACCTGTGAGGAAATACTTTGGACTATTCGTATTATTGCCCGATTTTTTGATCAATTTCACTCTTAGTATTATTTTCCATCTATTAATTGAAAGTTTCAATAACTTTTGCGTTTGTATAATTATCAACAGGTTAATCATTTATTTGATAATTCGGGTTGTAATTCTTCCGGAAAAGTTTGAGTTTATCGCAATCGTTTGCAATTTTCATCTCAAAACCATGTCATTTACAATTAATTAGGAAAAATTAAGATTCTTTCACCAAATTAAAAAACTAATTTACATCATGTTATGAACAGCGGTTCAATCCAACATCTCATATGAAACCAGTTTTTGGGGTAAGTCGAATAAAAAATTTCACTTTGATCAATGAAAAATATTATTGTACAATAATTATAAATATTACCAAATTATTAAAATTTTGTTAATTATTATTAAATTTGGATTGATTTTCAGCGTAGTATGAACATTGAAATTAAAATTCACAATAACTAAATTAAATATCATGGTAAAACAATTATTTTCAAAACTGCTGATGTTTGCAGTAGTTTTACTTGGTAGTACGATTACAGTTTTAGCCCAGAGTGGTACAGTTACAGGAGTTGTGACTGATGCTTTGGATGGTAGTTCTCTTCCGGGAGCTACAATTGTTGTAAAAGGGACTACTACCGGTACAGTTACCGATATTGATGGTAACTACTCGATTGAAGTATCACCTGACCAGGTGTTGATCTTCTCTTATGTTGGATATTCCTCCCAGGAACACATTGTCCAGCCAAACACCACCCTTAACGTTTCCCTTGAGTCATCAGCTCAAACGCTTGATGGTGTTGTAGTTATTGGTTATGGTACAGTTAAAAAGAAAGATGCAACCGGATCTGTAGCCGTCGTTTCACAAGATGACTTTAATAAAGGTGCAATTACCAACCCTGTTGGATTGATCACCGGTAAAGTAGCAGGTGTTCAGATAACATCTAATAGTGGTGCACCTGGTGAGGCTGCTACAATTCGTATCAGGGGAGGTTCTTCCCTGAGTGCAAAAAATGATCCTCTTATTGTAATTGACGGGGTTGTTACATCCGGAGAGGGTGGTTCAGGTTCACGAAGTGCATTAAATGCCATTAATCCGGCTGACATTGAAACCTTCACAGTATTGAAGGACGCTTCAGCAACAGCTATTTATGGTTCACGTGCTTCCAATGGTGTAATATTGATCACTACAAAAAAAGGAAGGTCAGGAATGCCGTTAAAACTTGAGTATAACGGAAAACTATCCTTTTATGAGAAACCAAAACCACTTGATGTTCTTTCATCAGGTGAGTTTGTAGATCTGTTCACAGCAAGAAATCCTAATTATACTCAAATGCTGGGTGTTTGGTATGATGAAGAAGGGCACCAGGTTCCCGGAAACAGTGCTGATTCCACTACAGATCATACCATATATAATACTGACTGGCAGGATGAGATTTATCAAAGCGCTTTTGGAATGGATCATGCAATTTCTGCAACAGGTGCACTTGACTGGATGCCTTATCGTGTTTCATTGGGATATACCGATCAGGATGGAACATTAAAAACATCTGAATTTCAGCGTACAACAGTAAGCGTTGCATTGAACCCTACATTACTGGATGATCATTTGAAACTTAATGTTAATGCTAATGGGACATTTATTAAAAACCGTTTCGCGAACAGAGATGCTATTGGTGCAGCCATCCAGATGGATCCAACTAAACCGGTTTATAGCATGGATGGATCATGGGATGGTTATTATGCATGGTTAGGTAATGGTGGCGGATTAAATTCCATGGCAACCAATAATCCTGTTTCATTGCTACAGCAAAAAACCGACAAGTCTAATGCAAACCGTATTTATGGTAACTTCCAGGCTGATTATAAGTTTCATTTCTTACCTGAACTTCGTGCTAATCTAAACCTGGCTATGGATCATTCTGATAATGACGGAACAGTTTATGTTCCAAATACAGCAGCATGGTCATACGATGGTGTAAAAGGAGGAGGACAGGATAATACATATACAGGTAAGAACAAAAATGACCTGTTGGACTTTTATCTGAATTATAAAAAAGAAGTACCTTCAATCGCCAGTGTTTTTGATGTAATGGCAGGTTATTCATGGCAGCATTTCTGGTATGAAAACACCTGGGATAATAATAATATTCCTGTATTTATTGATCCAGAAACAGGTGACTCCACAGGACAGGTTTTGGAAAATGATAATGGTGTTGACAAAGGTGAGTTATTCCTTATTTCCTTCTTTGGTCGTTTAAACTATAGTTTTAAAGATCGTTATTTATTGACGGCAACTGTGCGTCAGGATGGTTCGTCACGTTTTTCAGAAGACAATCGCTGGGGACTTTTCCCTGCTATAGGTCTTGCATGGAAAATAAATGAAGAAGTATTCATGCGTGATTCAGATGTAATATCCGAGTTGAAACTTCGTGTTGGATGGGGACAAACCGGTCAGCAGGATGTTGGTGGATTCTACGGATACCAGGGAAGATACTCCTACGGTAACCAGTATTCGATGTACCCATTCGGAAACACCTATTATACAGTATTACGTCCCGAAGGTTATAATCCTAATCTTAAATGGGAGACTACAACCACACAAAATATTGGAATCGATTATGGATTCTTTAATAACAGGTTATATGGTTCATTGGAGTACTATCATCGTTTAACAACCGATCTGCTTACCTATGCACCTGTTCCAGCAGGTACAAACTTCACCAATGAAATTGACCAGAACATAGGTGATCTGGAAAATACAGGTGTTGAGTTTGCAATTAACGGACGTATCATATCAAACGAAGATATGTACTGGGAGTTAGGTATAAACGCTACTTACAATAAAAATGAGATCACTAAGCTTTACCAGGGAGCAAGTCTGGAAGCCGGTGATGCAATCTCCGGAGGAGTTGGAAATAAAATTCAGGTTCATGCAGTAGGTGAATCTGCTTCATCATTCTATGTTTATGAGCAGGTATATGATAACAGTGGAAATCCAATACAGGGTTTATATGTAGACCGTAATGGTGATGGGATCATAAACAGTGATGATAAATATATCTATAAGAATCCTAATGCACCTTTATTCTTTGGTATAACCAATACATTTAACTATAAAGACTGGTCGTTATTCTTTGCAGGACGTGCAAACTTTGGAAACTATGTTTACAATAATGCCCAATCTGAGTTAGCAACTTACGACAGGCTTTATCGTGATGAAGGGCCATATGCAGGTAACGTGTTATCATCAGTTAATGAGATAAACTTCAGCATTCCACAATATTTCTCTGATTATTTTGTTCAGGAGGCTTCATTCTTCCGTATGGACGATATAACTGTAAGCTATACTTTTAAAAATTTATTAAAAAACACTCTGAACATTCGCCTGTCTGCCACATGCAATAATGCGTTTGTTATTACTAATTACGAAGGATTGGATCCTGAGGTTCTTAACGGTATTGATAATAACCTGTATCCACGGTCACGTGTGTGGGTATTTGGTGTAAATCTTCAATTTTAAAAAATAGTCACATGAAAAAGATAATATATATAATTGCATTATTGGTTTTGGGAAGCTTTTTCAATTCTTGTGTGAAAGATTTGGATACTAAACCAATAGACCCCGATGAAATTACATCGGACATAGTTTTTGAAACACCTGAATCGTATACACAGTTTCTGGCTAAGATATATGGTGGATATGCGTTTGGAGGTAATGAAGGTGATGGAAAAGGTGATATTGCGGGTATAGATGGAAGTTTTAGCCCCTATTTACGCCAATACTGGTATCATCAGGAATTGTCAACTGATGAAGCTGTAATTTCATGGGAAGATCAGACGATTAAGGATTTCCATTATCAGCAATGGGGAAGCAGCGATGTATTTGTAGCTGCTATGTATGCAAGGGTTATTTATCAGGTTACCCTTGTTAATGAGTTTTTAAGACAGTCAGAAGAGGGTATGCTTAATGATCGTGGTATAAATGATGAATGGAAGGCTAAAATTGCACAATATCGTCTGGAAGCACGTTTTTTGAGAGCTTTATCTTACTGGCATGGACTTGATCTTTTCGGAGGAACCATACTGGTTACAGAGAGTGATCCTATTGGTAAGCCTGATTTTTATCCTACCAGGGTTACAAAGCAGGATATGTTCACATACATAGAGTCAGAACTTCTGGATATTGAGCAAAGTATGGTTGATCCTCGTCAGTGGGAAATGTCAGGAGAATATGGACGTGCTGACAAAGGTGCAGCATGGACTCTGCTTATGAAACTATACCTGAATGCTGAAGTATATATCAACGATGATAAATATACTGATTGTATTACTTATGCAAATAAGATTATCGAATCGAGCTATGCATTAGCCCCAACATGGGAGCAGCTTTTCTGGGCAAATAACGATCAGGTAGGTGCAACAATGCAGGAAATTATTTTCCCAATTCGTTTTGATGGTACCCATGAGCAAACCAATGGAGGTACAACATTTATCGTAAATGCAGCAGTTGGTGGTAATATGGATAAAAATGATTATGGTATTCCAGGCGACAACGGTGGTTGGGGTGGTACCCGTGTTACTCCTGAGTATGTTGAGAAATTCGATACAATTAATGATAAACGAGCAGTTTTCTTCACTGATGGACAAAACCTGTCAATTGATGATATTAATGTATTTGCAGACGGTTATGCTTATCCAAAATTTGTAAATTATTCGATCATTAATGGAGAGAAGGTTAATGGATCTGATGGTAATTTTGTTGATACAGATTTCCCGATGTTCCGTCTTGCTGACGTTTACCTGATGTATGCTGAAGCAATCCTAAGAGGTGGAGCAGGTGGAAATGAAGGAAATGCAATTGGTTATGTGAATGAATTACGTACAAGAGCAGGAGTTCCTACGATATCTTCAATAGATTTGGATTTCATCCTTGATGAACGTGCACGTGAGCTTGGATGGGAATGCCACAGACGTACTGATCTTATTCGTTTTGGCAGATTCAGTCAGTCAACTTATGTTTGGCAATGGAAAGGAAATGTAAAACAGGGACAGTCAACTGATCCTAAGTATGACGTTTATCCTATTCCTGATAAAGAGGTAAATTCAAATCCAAATATTGAACAAAATCCTGGTTATTAAATTCAAAAAACGATTAAAGATGAAAAGAAACTTAAATATATTAATACTCTTTTTTGCCATCGTGATATTTATTTCAGGATGCAAAAAGGATGATAAAGAACCTGTTCTGGATATAAACGCTACGGTGAATCCTGAATGGGTAGCAGCACCTGAGCCGGATTCACATTTTGATCTGGTTGTTGATTCAGCTGATGTTGTGCTTAACACACTTGAATGGACAGAGGTAATATATCCCTTATCAAATATACCTTCACCATTATATACTGTACAATTGTTGTTTCCTGTAAGTGATGAAGAATCAACATGGGGTGATCCCATTGAGATTATGACACTACCAGAAACTACTCAGGAAGTAACTTATGGTGCCTTGAACACTGCAATTGTAAAGGAAATTGGTAATGAATTTCCTGATGACACCATATTAGCAGTAGGATATCGCATTAAAGCTAATGTAAATGCAAATGATGTTTCAAGTGTAATTGATGCTTTTACCGATGTGGCACCATTTACAGTAACACCGTATAAGACCATATTTGTAGCTCCTCCATTATATCTACTTGGTGGTGCAACTACAATAGGATGGAATAATGCCGATACCAGTTTGCAGTTCTCATATGATGCAGAACAAGAAGTATATAAAATAGTAGCAACATTATCAAGCGCTGACCCATATTACAAAGCTCTTGAAGTTCCCGGACAGTGGGCTCCTCAATGGGGTACAGATAATGATGCAACCTGGGAAACAGGTAATCTTGTGTATAGGCCAACTGAGGATGTTGATGATCCACCAGCACTTCCTGCTCCACCTGAGGATGGTGATTACCTGATTACTTTTGATCTGAAGAACAAAGTATATACAGTGGAAGTTGCGGATATTGCTCAAACAATGCATGTTATCGGAGATGCATCGGAAGCAGGCTGGGATAATACCCAGGCTATTCCAATGAATAAAATCGCACCGGGTAAGTTTGAATTAGAAACAACCTTGAGTGCAGATGCGTCTGAAGGATTTAAATTTCTTGTAAATCAAGGTGCTTGGGCACCTATGTATGGTACAGTTGAGGATGCTATGTTTGAAGGAGGAGTACTTATCTATCGCGAAACAGAAGCAGATCCTGATCCGAAATCAATTCCACCACCTTCATCAACGGGAACATACAAAATCGAAGTTGATATTGTTGGAATGAGTTACAAATTAACACCCATGTAATATCACGGTGATTGTTAAACAATAAGATTAAAAGAGTGTCAGGTTTGGCACTCTTTTTTTGCTTATATGATATAATCAGCCAGTTTATGAAATCAATTAGCAGTTGTTTTTGAAATGGCCATAAACAAACTATAGAGTGAAACGATTATGGCCGGTTTATGTTTTTTTCAGAATAATTCCCGACATTGGTTCTACTGATATCTTCCCAACAACTGTTGAACTATTGAACATGTCTTTATAGTTATTAGCAGGGATATCAAAAGTAGCAGCTTCATCATTCATGTTGAATAACACTAATATCTCATCATTATCATCATATCGTTTATACATGAGCTTGTTATCTTCTGCAAGTAAAAACTCAATGTCACCATTTTCAAGTACTGGATTATCTTTTCTTATTTCGATTATCTTTTTATAAAAATCGAAATGCTCCTTATCAAAACCAACTTTATCAAAAGTTTTTTCACCTTCCTGAAAGTTATTTCTGTATTCATCTTCGAAATCCATGTCATCCCACCACAGAGGTTTACGGCAGTCAGGATCGTCAGCTCCCCACATCCCCATTTCATCTCCATTCCATATCTGTGGTGAACCGGGAATTGTAAACTGATGCATTAGATATAGCTTAACTCTGTTGTATGTTTCCTGCGCAGGTTTGCCTGTTTGGTAAGTTGAGTCGTCGTTTGGTTTTGCCCACACTTTGTACAGGCCTTTGTTATCAAATGATGTAAGCAGGCGGGGGGAGTCATGTGTTGCTGCGGTATTCATCATCGAATAACGCATTGGTTTATCAAGTCTGCCCCAAAGTGCTTTTAAACTGTCTGCAAATTGCGATGCGTTTAATTTATGGTCTGTATTTGCAAAAAAGTACCTTGCTGGTCTGTAGATGTGGTAATGCATAACGGCATCAAATATATCTCCCTTCATGTATGGAGTCGGGTCCATTAACCTGTCTGGCCATGCTTCCCACCAAATTTCTCCAATTAAATATGCTTCCGGGTTTACAGATTTAATAAATTTCCGGTAATCGCGCCAAAATCCCATACCAATATGATCTGCAACATCAAGTCTGTATCCATCAATTCCTTTACTTACATCGCCGTTTGGTGCAAGCCAGCGTTTTGAAACTTCAAAAATGTGTTTTTTAGCACCCTCGTTTATATCACCTTCATAGGGGTGCCCGGGTTTTCTGTCGGTAGTAATATTTACTTTTTTGATCTCGGGCAGGCTGCGAAGGTCGAACCAGCCATGGTATTTGAATTCATTACTATCGGTAGCCGGATCATCGAAACTTTCCACATCGTACCAGTCAACATAATCTGACTTTTCCTGGTTCTCAACAATATCTTTAAATGCAAAGAATTCCGTTCCGGTATGATTCCACGAATAATCAACAATTACTTTTATACCTCTTTTGTGCAGTTCATCAACAAGTTTAAGGAAAAGTTTATCGGCTGATGTCCATTTCCATGTAGACGGGTCTCCCGGATCCTCAGATGCAATGATCTTGTTATCACCAACCGGGTCGGGACCGAAATTAACATCTATGTGCCTCCAGTTTCTGGCATCAAACTTATGAAGCGATGGTGCATCGTTGAGAGGGTTAAAGTAGATAGCTGTAATACCAAGGTCTTCAAGGTAATCAAGTTTATCCATTACACCCTGCAGATCACCCCCAAACCGCCGGTACTGCAACTTTGAATAGAAATCACCATCCATATCCTCTGCCCATTCTTCGGTCCTGTACCAGTTGGAAGTCCATGGTGTGGTACTCCAGTCTTCAGGAACCGGACGGAAATTACTGGTGGCATAGATATTTTCTGCTGTGGGATTATTGGTTGTATCGCCATTGTTAAAACGTTCCACAAAAATCTGGTACCAAATCTGTTCGGATGCCCAATCAGGAGGCTGGTTAAAGGGTGTTTCCTTTTTAGTGTTTTGGCATGATGCAAGCAGAATAGTAAGAAGAAAAATAAAAGGAACTTTTTTCATGATTATGGATTTTTTTGTAACTATGATTGTCTGAAAATATTTATCTAAAATACAAATAATTAAAGATTTAATTGTTATATTTGTATGAAATAAAAAGCCTGCACTAACCCGGCCAATCCATAGTGCTGTTTTTATATTATATGTCTGACTAATGGTTGTCAGCATGTTTTAGTATTAATCTTTAATAAATATTATGGAAAAGTTTAGAAATGTAGCGAATGCAACGAAAATGTTAGCATTTGCGATTATGTTTATGGCATGCAGTACATTGCATGCACAATTGATAACCGATGGCGAAACTCCTCCAGACCCCGGAGCAATACCACCGGTAACCGGTTCCGGTACAGTTGGAACAATTCCTGTTTGGACTGATTTAAGGACTCTTGGGAATAGTGTGATGGTTGAAAAGAATGGGAATATTGGAATTGGGACAAATAATCCAAATGATAAATTGGAAGTTCGTGCTGATTGGGCAACATATCGTTTTGATGAAGATGCCTTTTGGGTTAATAATAGTGTTGGTTTACCTTGTATTAGGCTATCAAGGGGAGGTCACTCATATTTAATTCAACACTCAGGACAGTCTACAGAATTACATGTTATTTATACCGGTAGTTCAAATCCAGTTGCTCGTTTTAAATATAATGGAACTGTTTATTTTGATAGAATCTTGTACGTGCCACGTATTATTGCATCAAATGTTGAATTAGGTGAGAGTATAACCGCAAATGATGCAACATTTAATAGTATTTTATCAAAAACATTGCATGTGAGCAACAAGATCAATGCAGGTGAAATAGAAGTTGGAGGGAAAGTACATGCCCGAAGTATGCAGGTTTCACTGGATGCCGGTGCCGATTTCGTATTTGCCGATGATTTTAAACTGAGAAGTATAAGTGAAGTGGAAGAATATGTAGTTAGTCATAACAGACTTCCTGATGTGCCATCAGCTGAAGAGATGACAGAAAATGGTATAGATGTTGGTGATTTCCAGGTATTGCTATTACAGAAAGTTGAAGAACTTACACTTTATATTATTGAACTTGAAAAGAAAAATATGGAGTTGAATTCAAGAGTTTCAGAACTTGAAGATAAAGAAAAGGAGGAATAGGTTATGAAAAAAATAGCAATATTTAATAATCATATAATATTGACTTTTGTGTTATTATTTAGCTCTGTTTCGATTTCTTTTGCTCAAGTAAATTCTGTAATGAAACAAAACAACCGCTCTAATGATACAATTGTTAAATATGGAAACCCTAAGGATGTTCCTGGTGCTGAACGAATAATTTATCGAGCTGGAAAATGCATTAAAGGAAAGACTTCCAAAAAATTAAGTGATATTCCTCCTTTATCCAGAGAAGATATGGACTCAATTAGAGAAATTAGGGAAAAAAGATTAAATAAAAAGATCAATAAGAAACCGGAAATGAGAACTCAAAGTGATACAATATTGAGTTTTAAAAATATGAATCAGAAATCTGACTCAGTACAAGAAGGAAAGTTTAGAAACTTCTCAATTACTGCAGAATTGTTATTTAATGTTAATGGAGAAGATAGTGGCAATCCGCCCGATAGTAACGGTGATGTGGGAGAGACATATTATGTTCATGCAACGAACGATAATTTCTCTATTTACAATAAAGAAACTGGAAATTTAGCTTCAGGACCACATTCGTACAGATCAATCTTCAATCATGATGATATTGAACCAACATATGATCCCATAGTAATTTATGATCATTTTGCTCATAGATGGTTTGTAGGAATGATTGGATACGATTATAATAATGACGAATATTATTTATTGACCGCTATTACAGTAAATGATGATCCCACAGGTGAATGGCAGCCATATTATTGGTTGCATGGAGCCTTGATACCAGATTATCCTAAATTTGGAATTATGCAGGATGGATATTATGTGGCAATATGTAATTATGAACAACTAGTAGATCCTGTTGATTTTTTGGTGTTTGAAAGAACAGCTATGTTAGAAGGTTTAGAACCACAAGTAAGAACGATGCATATTGTTTGGGGCAATGGATACCAACAGTTTCATATTGCACCCCCAGCTCATAACTGCGGACAAATGGAACAAGATAATATGCCAGCAACTTATGTTAGAATAAACGATGATGCATGGGGTGGATCAGATGAGTTGATTTTGTATGAATACTCTATTGATTGGGATTGGCCGCTTGGTGATTCATTTATTGAGAAGCAGAGATTAATTGTTGATGCTTTCACAACTCAGATTGGACAAAATACTGGTTTTGTTGAGCAACCTCAGACAACTAACAAACTTGACCCTATAATGGAGTGTATAATGAACTATCCTCAATATCGAAATTTTGGAGACTACGAATCAATTGTATGTTGTCATACTGTTATAGCTGATGAAGGACAAACTGGTATAAGATGGTATGAGCTTAGAAGATATGGTGGAACTGGAAATTGGTACATCAGGCAACAAAACACCTATTCACCTGATCATAATAATAGGTTTATGGGAAGTATTGCTCTTAATAATGATGGACAATTAGGTTTAGCATTCTCAGTATCAGGAACAGGTACATATCCTAGTATTGCCTTTACTGGACAATCTACAAGTGAGTATGCTTTAAAAACTGGATTTATGGATTTGCCTGAGGTTATTTTGATGGAAGGAAATCAATCTTACATTAATAACTCTAAATGGGGTGATTATATTAGTATTTCAAATGATCCTATTAATAATGATATTTTCTGGTTTACCTCACAGTATGTAAAAAATCAAAGTGATATGCCAATTGGAACTAAGATAGCAGCTTTCAGAATTGAGCATGATTGTGACTGTGGCAATGGAGTTTGTGAGCCAAGTTGTGGAGAAACTCTCGAAAATTGTGAAGATTGTGATGATGGTAATGATCCGCCTCCACCTCCACCGGGAGGAGTCGATTATACGAATGATCCTTATTGGGTAAATTTCAGTTGTGATGGCGAAATTAGCGATTGCATTGTTTCTATTGATGATTTTAAGATTAATTGCAGTGATGATAGTGAAGTTGTTGTATGCGAACATCCTAGCTGGGATGGTGTTTATCCAATAAGACTGACTCCCCGGGATGACGGATGCCGGTTTGATTTAAGTGTTGCAGAACATGAGGAAGCTGGTAATTACGGTCATGGCAGATGGTGTGATAGCGATTATGGCTATCCTGATTATTGTGAATCTGAAGGTTGGTTATTTTGGGAAAAATGTTTATGTGAATACTGGATGTATTTTATCGAGTTTACGGAATGCGACAATGAACTGAACCCAATTGATATTAAGTTTTCTGACTGGTTGAAAGTTGTTAGAACGACAGAATTGCCACCACCATCCTTGTGGGTTTATATTTCTTTTTTTGTACCACAGGTAAATATTGGTATCAATCCTATAATTCACCTTGAACCTGGTAAATATTACAGAATAAAACTTGCCAGTATAGTAAATGGCTGGCAGGAATATACAAAATATGTTTATACAGGAGTTGATGACTTAATTCTGATGAATGAGATTGATGGAAGACATCTCGCTACAAATAACATAATTTTACAAGATGTTACAATACCTGAAAGCAATGAAGTTGGGCTATTAGCCTCAAATAATATCTGGATATCTGAAAATACTATGATATTTGAAGGATCGGGATTTACTGCTGATATAATTCCGGATTTGGAATGTAATTCAGCGCCTAAACCCTATAATTTACCAGGTGTAAAGTCTCTCGTTGCTCATAATTTAATTTCGGAGCGTTCAATTATTAATGAAGTTAAAAATGATAATCCTCAATTGTTTTCTTTGATCCCTAATCCATCAGAGGGAATTTTCTTGTTAGATCAGCAAGTTAATAATAGGGTATTAATCAACTCCATTAAAATTATAAATTCAAATGCTGAAGTAGTTTATGAAAAAGAAAACGTTTCCAGTTACAGTTTAACAATTGATTTATCAGATCAAAATGATGGTGTGTATCTATTATATGTTGTAACCATTGATGGAATCGAAACATACAAATTAATAAAATGTTAATACGGTTGTTGGTATAATTTATAGTAACAAACAATGAATAATTCATTACATAGTTTATTCCTGTTTATTTCTTTCATGCTTTTTGTCCAAAGCTGTGATAAAGGTTTGATTAGTGAAGAATTGCTAACTAATGAAATGAGGGCCCAAAACCCGTACAATGTATCAGATGAATTTACATTGATAGATGAAATGGGTGAGAATTATATTTATGAGGTAAAAACCAGAAAATGTACTATTCATGAAATGCCGGCAGGTAGTACTTCCAGTGGTTATTACCTGGTTGAAGAAGAAAAGACATCAATTTCTTCTATTAATACAGAAGAGATATATCAGATTAAATTTGAAACTGATGGTAGATATAGGAGGCTAAGAATTCGTATTTTATTTAAAGACAAGGGATTTGGTTTTGAATTTAAAACACCAATGACACACGAGAATACTCATTATATTGACAGTATCAATATACAGGACCACTGGTATCATGATATCTTCATAAATGAAATTGAGAAAGTTGATAACAGAGCATACAAACTGTATTATTCTACTGATTACGGTATTGTGAAAGTTGATTTCTCAGATGGATCATATCTTGAATTAGCAGGTAATTAATATTGTAAAAAAAACAGCGGATGCCCCAAAGGACAACCGCTGTTTCTATATTAATAAAAAGAATTTAGTTCTTTACAAACTTAGATGTTTGAATTCCTTTATCATTTTTAACGTTGATAATATAAACACCTGTTTGGAGTTCAGCTACATCAATTGTAATCTGTTGTGCTGATGCAACTTCAACGGTTCTAACCAGTTTGCCTGTTACATCAAAAACTTCAACCTGGCTTACATCCATAGTGTTGCCAATGTTCAGTACGGTAACAACAGGATTTGGATACATGTTGTAGGTAAATTCATTTGGCTCGCCAAAAATACCAGCCTCTATATCTCCCCAAACATCTTCAACAACTACAGCCAAAGTATCAACAACCAGCTCACGGTTAGGGTCACCTTCCCATTCGCCACCACTCCAGCTTGGTACTCCACCGGATACAATGAAATATTTAAACCCGTAAGTTCCGGGAGTAATTGTGAGGGTTAGGGTATAGAAAACATCATCTTCTGTTGACATCATAAAAGGACTCATTGTTCCTGGCTCTGCCCACCATGAAGCAAAATCTCCTGATATATAAACAGCATCATTTGCAGGGTCGAAAGGTGCGGCATCAGACATATCAACTGTGAAAGAAACATCCTGAGGTTTTGTTCCCCAAATGTCCATGAGCTCCCTATTATCTCTAATATATATTTTGCGGTTTGGATCACCTTCCCACTCATCACCATCTGTCCAGCTTGGTACCCCATCAATAACACGCCAATATTTATACATAACTTCACCTGAATCAATGGTTACTGTTAATTCATAAATCATTGGATTCTCTATCTGAGCAGTCATTTTGTAATCTGCATTAGAGCCAGGTTCTGCCCAATCAGCAAATGTACCAGACATAAATAGTTCATCTGTAGCAGGGTCGAAAGGATCAGCATCGGTCATATCAACCTGGAATTTGATCTCATACTGAGTTTGTGCCATTACAAAAGTTCCCATCATAAAGAACATTGCAAGAGCCATAAATTTAAGTGTAGATTTTTTCATAATACATATCGTTTAGTTAATAAAAATTTAATAGTTAATACCAACATTTTGGTATGTTCACTACAAAAATAGCTTTATTGTTTGTAAAATGCCAGTATTAGCCAAAGAATTTAACTTTTTTAAGAAATTCATTAACAAATTGATACGGAGACAGTACCAACTATGAAAAACAAACGTTTGCGGTAATATGTAATTTTGCTTAACTTGACCCCCTGACTATAAGTTTCGTCTTTATCACATTCTTTTCAGGAGTATAATGTGCATCTTCATTTTTTATTCTTTCGAGAAGCATTGTAGTGGCTTTCTTTCCGAGGTTATAGCCAAACTGATCAACAGAGGTTAGTTCAGGTTCGCATATTGTAGCATTCCTGCTGTTCTCAAATCCCACAATTTTAAGCTCGTCGGGTATCCTTATTCCAAGCTTTTTGGCGGTTTTCATTACACCGAGTGCCGTGAGGTCATTTACGGCAAATATCCCGTCAGGCCTGTCAACTTTTTTAAGTACACTTTGCGATATTTTTATTGCAGCCTCAAATGTATCACAAGAATACACCAGGTTTTTATCGTATGCAATACCATGATGTTCAAGGGCGTCCATATAGCCACGAAGCCTGTCTTTACCTAATATTAAATGCTGTGGGGCAGAATAAAAAGCAACTCTCCTGCATCCTCTGGTAATGAGATGGTTAACTGCATCGTATGCTCCTGTGTAATCATCAACAACAACAACGTCGGCTTGCAGATCATCAATGGCACGGTCATAAAATACAATAGGTATCTCATTGTCAATTATCTGTTGAAAATGAGAAAAATCCTTGGTTTCTTTGGAAAACGATACGAGCATTCCGTCAACACGATTGCCAAGTAATGTTTGAGAATTCAACACTTCCCGCATGTATGACTCATTCGACTGCACAACCAGTACATTGTAATTATTCTGATAGGCAATTTCTTCAATACCGTTAATAATGGTGGAAAAGAAATGATGTTCGATTTCCGGAACGATAAGACCAATAGTGTTGGTTCTGCTGTTTTTAAGGTTAAGGGCAATAAGGTTTGGTTTATAACCAAGCAGCTTTGCAAGTTCCTTTACAGCATTCCTGGTTTTAATACTTATATCGGGGTGATCCTTAAGTGAACGTGAAACTGTAGAAGGCGAAATGCCTAACTTTTCTGCTATGTCTTTTATCGTTACCTGTCGTTTCATGTTGGTGCAAAAAGTGAAATTCGATGCAAATTAGTTATTTTTTTTAATAGATGGGAGGTTTTGTTAGTTTCTATACTGTTATGAAGTTGGAGGAATATTTCAAATTTCACAATAAGTATATGAAGAATGCAAATAAAGCATGATAAATGTATATAAAAATATACAAAATAATCATAAAAATGTATAATAAGATATACAAAAATGTGAATAGTATGTATATTTATAAATTCAAAATACATTTTAGCTATGGAAAATCTTATATCTGAGTCAATTAGAAGGTTAAAGACTGTGAGCCTTACGTTTAAAAGGTATTTGTATTACAGAATAAATTGGAATAATCGTTTGATTGCAATAAAAGGGCCGGGAGGATCTGGTAAAACGACTCTTATTCTACAATATATAAAATCGAATCTTCCTGATGACAATACTGTTCTTTATATACCATTGGGTCATATTTATTTTTATGAATACAGTATTTTAAACCTGGTTGAAGAATTTGTAAAAACCGGAGGTAAATATCTTTTCCTGGATGATATACACAAATATCCGGATTGGTCAAAGGAGTTGAATTACATATATGATTCATATCCTGGTTTAAGAATTGTGTATACCTCTTCACTTTTGTCAGAATTTGAGTATGAAGGCTCGAGCCAAAGCAGGAAAGAAGTAGCGTACAAACTGAATATTATGTCGTTAAGGGAGTACATTAATATGACTACCGGAGAGTTATTTACATCTTTAAAACTTGAAGATTTACTTAAAAATCATATCCAGTTATCACAGGAGATTGATCAAAAGGTTACACCCATCCTAGAATATCGAAAATATTTAAAGTCAGGAGCATATCCATTAATAACAGAGGAAAATACGAATACTTCCAATAACTTAATAGCAGAAGTTAACCGGTTGTTGGATAATGAATTGGTATTGATTAAAAATATTGATTTTAGCACGGTTCTGAAAATTAAAAAACTTCTTTTTGTTATTTGCAGTTCAGCACCGTTTAAACCAAACATAACAAAGTTGAGTAATTACATTGATGTAACAAGGCCAACTTTGTTAAAATTAATTCAATATCTCGCGAATGCACAACTACTTATTCAGTTAAGGGACAGGGACAAAGAAATAAGTAGATATACCAAACCCGACAGAGTATATATGCATAATACTAATCTGATTTATAACTTTATTGGTTTTACCAGGGAAAATGAAAGTGTGCATAGTACATTT
This sequence comes from Bacteroidales bacterium, assembly GCA_028277395.1. Taxonomy (GTDB): domain Bacteria; phylum Bacteroidota; class Bacteroidia; order Bacteroidales; family F082. The sequence continues at coordinate 85,412 of JANQGJ010000019.1, forward strand.
TTTCTAAATCAGGTATCGGCAGAACATATGGTCAACTACTATGAAGAAGCTGATTTTCTGGTTGATGACTATTATATTTTTGATATGGCTGGTAGAAGTAAAAACCCGAAACAAATACGGAATTCAGAAAATACATTTATTGTAAAAGATAATATAGTTACAGGAACAAAAAATATAATCCCGTTATGGCTTTTTGGTTTTTTGTATTAAACAATTTGATTGTTGCTAGTACAAATACGATCTCAACCTGTCAATATCGATTAACTTTACCTGTCTGCCATTAATACTGATTATTGAATCACGGCTCATTTCATTCATCGATCTGCTCAGTGACGGTCGTGTTACTCCAAATAGATCGGACAACTGTGTTTGAGACTGCGGAAGGGTTATTGTCTGTTTTTTTTGCCGGAGATACTGGTTAAGTAAAAAGTGAGCAATCTTTGCTTTTATGGATTTTAATTTCAGAAAATTTATCTTCCTGGTAAGAAACTGGGTTTGGTTTGAAATAAGATTTAAAAAATTTAGTTGCAACTGTTTGTTACCCAGCAATGTGTTTGTAAAGAAGGACCTGGCTATTGCCATAATTTCACAATCAGTTTTTGCAAATATTGAAACAGGATAATTATTTTGGTTTCCAAACAGGAAACCCGGAGCGAGTATCCTTGGAGCATCAAGGTCAGTGATCTTTATTATTTTACCATTATAATCTGACATTTCATTTTTTACAGATCCCTCGATCAAAATTAGTTGGTGTGTAACATCATCTCCTGAATAAACTATCACCTCATTTCGATTGTACTTCTTCACCTGGTAGTTAAAACCATGTAGACATGATTTCTTCTCCTCCTCAGTCATCCCTTTAAAGAGATTGCAGTTTGTTAGTTGTTGCAGCATAGTATTTTTTTTGCAAAACTAGAATATTTCTTGTGAGGTGTAACATATGTTACACCTATTTCGGAAAAATAGTACTTTAATTTGCAAATGTAAAATTTGAACATAATTCATTTGAATCATAAACAATAAAAAAGAACTAATATGAGCATGTTTTGTTATCAATGTCAGGAAGCGGCTAAAGGAGTTGGCTGTACAATCAAAGGAGTTTGTGGAAAAGACGACGAAGTATCAAATCTTCAGGATCTGCTAATTTATGTTACTAAAGGTGTTTCAATATTAACACAGCTGGGTAATAAGAATAACGTAAAAATTCCACAGGCAGATAAATATGTGTTTGAAGCATTATTCACAACTATCACAAATGCCAATTTTGATGATAAAGCTATAGTTGCAAAAATTAAAGAAGGGTTTGCAGTTCGCGAGATAGTGAAAGCAAGATTAACCGTAAAAGGAATCGGAATTCCTGAAACTATACACAGCAGTACCTATTGGATGGGCACCGAAGATGAATTCGAAGCAAAAGCAGCTAAAGTTGGTGTTATGTCAATTGGAAATGAAGATATAAGATCACTTAAAGAATTACTTGTTTACGGAATTAAAGGAATGGCAGCATATGCAGAGCACGCTGCAAATCTTGGATATTTGAACAACGATGTTTTTGAGTTTATGCACCGTGGTCTTGCTGCAACTACGGAGGAACTTGTAGCAGATGAACTCGTAGCACTGGTACTTGAATGTGGTAAATTTGGTGTTGATGTTATGGCGTTGCTTGATAAAGCAAATACTGAGTCTTACGGAAATCCGGAAATAACAGAAGTTAACCTTGGAGTAAGAAATAATCCTGGTATTTTGATCTCCGGGCATGATCTGAAAGATATGGAAGCCTTGTTAAAACAAACGGAAGGAACAGGTGTTGATGTTTATACACACAGTGAAATGCTTCCTGCTCACTATTATCCTGCATTTAAAAAGTATGAACATTTTGTAGGTAATTATGGTAATGCATGGTGGCAGCAAAAACAGGAGTTTACATCATTCAACGGGCCAATTCTGTTTACAACAAATTGTATTGTACCTCCTTCACAAAGCGCAACATATGCAGATAAGATTTATACAACCGGATCATCAGGTCTTGCGGGAGCTACCCATATCCAAACAGATGAAAATGGAGTAAAGGATTTTAGTATAATTATTGAACATGCCAAAAAATGTGAGGCTCCTGTTGAAATCGAAACTGGTAGCATAGTGGGAGGTTTTGCCCATAACCAGGTACTTTCTTTAGCTGATAAGGTGGTTGATGCAGTTAAAACCGGAGCTATTAAAAAATTCTTTGTAATGGCAGGATGCGACGGAAGAATGAAAGGTCGTGATTACTATTCTGAATTTGCCCGGGAATTACCAAAAGATACTGTAATTCTAACAGCCGGATGTGCCAAATACCGTTACAACAAACTTGAACTCGGAGATATCGGAGGAATTCCAAGAGTACTGGATGCCGGACAATGTAATGATTCATATTCACTGGCAGTTATTGCGTTAAAGCTTAAAGAAGTATTTGAGCTTAATGATATCAATGACCTTCCGATAGTTTACAATATTGCATGGTATGAGCAAAAAGCAGTTATTGTATTACTTGCTTTACTGTATCTTGGTGTTAAAGACATCCATTTAGGACCAACACTTCCTGCATTTTTATCTCCAAATGTTGCAAACGTGCTGGTAGAGAATTTTGGAATCTCAGGAATTTCTGATGTTCAGTCAGATATAACCAAAATGATGGGAGTAGAGTTATCCGAAGCATAATAAATCAGTGATTGGCTGATTAAATCAAATAGCCGGAATTCTGATTTTTAAGTTATAATCCTGTTGCATTTAATAAAGTGCAACAGGATTTTTTTAATAAGTAGTAAGTATTTCTTTACGCAAAACCTAGTTTATAGTTACCTCACCTCTGATTGACTGACCAAGCATTTTTTTAATAGTGGTGTTGTCATAATCCTTGCCAAGTAAATACATAAGTTTGGTAATTGCTGCCTCAGAGGTCATGTCCCTGCCTTCAATAACACCAATTTCTTCAAGTTTGATACTTGTTTCGTATTTTCCGTGTTCAACAGATCCTGCAATACATTGCGAAACATTTAATATGATAATATTGTTGCTACAGGCCTGTTTCAATATATTTATGAACCATGGTTCGGAAGGAGCATTTCCTGAACCAAAGCTTTCGAGGATCACTGCTTTAAGTCCGGGAGTTTTAAGAAATGATTCAACGAACCTGCTGTTAATCCCGGGAAATATCTTCAATACAGCTACATTATCATCAAATGAAGTATGTACTTTAAGTTTTTTAAAGTTTGGCTTTAGAATAATATTCCTGTTGTACTTTATTGTTATACCAACATCGGCAAGCAGAGGTAAATTTCCTGATACAAATGCATTAAAGTTTTCAGCATTGTATTTAGTAGTCCTGTTGGCACGCATCAGGTGATTTTCAAAATAAATACACACTTCGGGTACAATAGGTGTTTCATCTTCTTTCGCAGCAGCAATTTCTATGGCAGTAATAAGGTTTTCCCTACCATCTGTTCTTAAGAAACCCAATGGGAGCTGTGAACCTGTAAATACTACCGGTTTGTTAAGGTTCTCAAGCATGAAACTCAGTGCTGAAGCAGTATAAGCCATAGTATCAGATCCATGTAATACCACAAATCCATCATATTCTTCGTAATTGTCCTTAATGATCTGAGCCATATCAGCCCAGATATCAGGATTCATATTTGAAGAATCAAGAATGGGTTCGAAACAATGAAAATCAAACTTATAATTAAAACGGCTTAACTCAGGCACCTGGTTGTTAATATTTTCAAAATTAAAAGGTACAAGAGCTCCTGTATTTTCATCAGCGATCATTCCGATTGTACCACCTGTATAAATTATTAATATTGAAGTTTTCTCAAACATGGTAATCATATGTTAAAAAGTTCCTGTGCATTACGGGTTGTAGCTTCTGCTGCATCGCTTACATTAATTTTTAATACTTCTGCCAACCTGGTCACAACATAGGTTAAATATGAACTCTGATTTCGTTTCCCCCGAAACGGTACAGGAGTTAAAAATGGTGAATCGGTTTCAAGTAACAGGTTTTCCATCGGTAGTTGGCTGACAACTTCAGATAACCCCGAGTTTTTAAATGTTAAAATTCCTCCGATCCCCATTGAAAAACCAAGGTCAATTATTATGTCTGCTTCTTCTCTGGTACCTGTAAAACAATGAAAAACACCTTTCAGATCATAGTTGGATTCTTCTTTTACTATGGGATAAATCTCATTAAAAGAATCGCGGGTATGGATAGCAACGGGAAGTTTGTATTCCTTAGCCATCTTCAATTGTCTCCTGAAAGCATCCTTTTGCTGATCGTAATAGGTACTGTCCCAATAGAGATCAATCCCAATTTCACCAACAGCTACATATTTGTTTTCTTTTAGCTCTTTTTCAACAAATTCCAATTCTTTTTCATAGTCTCCCGATACAGAAGTTGGATGTAATCCTATCATTGGTAAACAATTACCTGGATATGAAAGTGCCAGTTCATTCATGGCATCAAATGTTGACATGTCGATTGCAGGAAGCAGCATAGTTTTAACACCTGATGAAATGGCGCTTTCTATTACTTTTTCCCTGTCATCAGAAAAATTGTCGAGATATAAATGTGTATGTGTATCGATCAGTTTCATATGGCAAAATTAACCTAATTTTGCGTTTGGTTGTATGATGAATTAACTATGGTAATTTGTTACTGTTACTGTTCGTTTCAACCGGTTCCTGATCGTAATATTTGTTGAATATGAAGAGAATATGTGTTTTTTGCGGTTCCAGTATGGGAAGCAACAGCGATTACTCCAAAGCTGCACAATATGTTGGAGAATACTTTGTTGAAAATAGCATCCATTTAGTTTATGGAGGTGCTAATGTGGGATTAATGAAAATAATAGCTGACAGAGTACTAAATGGTGGCGTGGAAGTTATTGGAATTATGCCTGAAATGCTTATAGAAAAAGAAGTTGCTCATACCGGTCTGACCAAATTGGTAAGTGTGAGTTCTATGTCTGAAAGAAAGGAGCTTATGATGAAATATTCTGATGGCTTCATAGCAATGCCAGGTGGATTCGGTACCTTGGATGAACTATCAGAAATACTAACACATAATCAACTACGGATAAGCGATAAACCCATTGGACTGTTGAATACAAACGGATTTTTTGACAGCCTGCTGGATTTTCTTGATAATACTGTTAATGAAGGGTTTGTCAGACCTGAGCACAGATCAAATGTAATTGTGTCTGATGATATTGCCGTGCTGATTAAGAAAATGAAAAACTATAGGCCTGTGGTCATTGGGAAATGGATTGAAGATATAAAGATTGAAAGCAATGGTGGTAAGTGTTAAACACAAATATATAAAGTAGTGATGTTATGAAAGTAATAGGAATAACAGGAACTTTAGGTGCAGGAAAAGGAACAATAGTTGATTTTTTGGTTCAAAACATGGAATATAAACATTATTCGGTCAGAGGTTTTTTAATTGAGGAGATCAAAAGAAGAAATCTGTCGGTAAACCGTGATTCAATGACCAGTGTAGCCAATGAGCTTAGAGCAAAATATACTCCTTATTACATTATCCAGAAGCTTTATGAATTAGCTGTAGAGAATAAAGAAAATGCAATAATCGAGAGCATACGTACACCTGGAGAAGTTCAGTTTTTAAAAAAACAGGGAAACTTTTTTTTAATAGCAGTTGACGCAGATCCAAAGATAAGATACGGCCGTATAACTTTAAGAGCCTCTGAAACGGATATGATCTCTTACGATACATTTATAAACAATGAGCAAAGGGAATATTCCAGCGATGATCCAAACAAACAGAATCTATCACGATGTATTGAACTTGCTGACTTACTTTTGTTCAACAATGGTAGTATTGAGGAACTCCATTGCAGTTTAAAAGACGGAATTGATAATCTTTAGGATATGAATGGTATATTATGATCATACAAGTTTTATAGCTTATCAAAAAATCCTTTTGTCACAATTAAATATTTACTAGCTTTGTATAACAAACAATAATATTACAAATTATGAAACATTTTTTACTATCATTATCAGCAATATTTATATTTACTATGTATTCTGCGGCCCAGAATGAATTCTATACAACTACAGGAGGAGAAATGATTTTTTCTTTTGCTACCATTGATAATGATGGAAACGACGGTGGAAATATCATTAGATGGTCACCTGTTTTCAACTTCCAGTTTTATGGCAACTATGATATCAATGATAACTTTGGTCTTATGTTCGGAGGCACCATAAGAAACGTCGGATTTATATATGATGTTCCGGATGAAGTAAATACCAAAAAGAAATTCAGAAACTATAATTTTGGTATACCGGTGGGAATAAAGATAGGTAAAATGGACAGGTTCTTCTTTTTTGGAGGTTATGAAATAGAGTTTCCATTTAACTACAAGGAAAAAACATTCATTGATGAAAAGAAGGAAAAATTCAATGTTTGGTTTAGTAAGCGTGTACCTTCTCACTATCATACTGTTTATGCAGGTGTACAGTTTCCATATGGTATTAGCCTTAAATTCAAATATTACCTATCAGAATTTTTTAACCAGAATTTTACAGAAAGCGATGGTTACCAGCCTTATAAAGGATTAAAAGCAAACGTATTTTATTTCTCTATTAGCACCTCACTATTCAGAGGCCATGAAATTTATGTGAAGGAATATAAAGAAGTGTATTATTAGGATACAAGAATTGTTTCTCAGTCCTTATTTCAGCAATATCAGACATTACTACATTCGTAAACCTTTAACTTTAGGAACACCTGCAACAAAGTCTTTTAAATAATAAGGCTCAAAGTATGCAGTATCTTCAAACTCTTTTTTTGCAAACTTCTGTTCTGCCAAATCACCGATGTAACTTGCTGAAGGCAGGAAATTATCAATAAATATGGCATTAGGTTGATGTATCAGCAAGTCTTTACATTTTTGGGAACCATCACCACCGAAAATAATTTTATTATCCTTTAAAAGATCGCCAAAGGAGTCGTTTGTTATAATTTTAGCGGATGTTGCCTCAAGCTCCTTTAAGTTAACTGAATACAAGGCAGTATAAACTTCCATTCTTCTGGCATCAATCATTGGACATATGATAGTGTTTGAGGCAGTACTGTTTAATTCCGGTAGTTTACGCATTCCATTTGCCATAGCTTCCAAAGTATTAACAGCAATTAAAGGAGTTCCCAGTCCGTAACAAAACCCTTTTGCTGTTGAAACACCAATTCGTAATCCTGTATATGATCCCGGACCCTTGCTCACTGCCACTGCATCAAGATCCGTGAGCTTCAGACCACTTTCTGCGACAGCATTATTTGAATATTTTGTAATTAATTCTGAATGAGAGTTTTTAGTATTCGATTCCTGTAGTGAAACAACCTCTCCGTTAATGGTTAATGCTACCGAGCACACTGAGGTTGAGGTTTCTATGTTTAATATATTGGCCAAAATTGTTATATGTAATGTTTAAATAATTACCCTGATTTACAATACTGTTCAGGATTACCAAATTAGTCTTCGTCAGATTTGAAGAGGTCTTTTTTATCAACTTTTTCGACCTTATCATTATTTTTTAATGTTTTTGAAACAGCTCTGTAAGGTGCAATAATTACTTCATCACCATTTTCAAGACCTTCAGTAATTTCAATAAAAGTGTTATCCTGAATACCTGTACTGACTTTACGAAGCTTAGCAATTCCATCATCGTAAATGAATACATATTCATCAACTGTTTCATTATTATTTTCAACGCCTTTAAGATCGTTGATTCGTTTCTCTTCACGTTTTTCTTTAGCTGATTTTATTCTGCCACTTGTATCGGCTCTTGTAGTAACAGCCTGTATAGCAACTGTTAGTATATTTACAGCAGTTTCTGTTTCAATTTCAACTGTTGCTGACATCCCCGGTCTGAAAGGTGATGAAATAGCTGCATCTTCTCTTATCAGGTCAGAGTAAGAATCTTTAAGCATTTTTATTTTAACATCGAAATTTGTTACCTGATCGGCACTAACACCAACTGTGTTGGCAGATGTTGCTATTTCTGTTACCAGGCCTTTGAATTCACGGTTAAGATAGGCATCAACTTCAATGATCGTTGTGTCGAATAAACTAACCCTTACAATATCATTTTCGTTAACTTCAACATTCACCTCCAGAACATCGAGATTTGCAATTCTCATAACTTCAGTACCTGCTGAAAACTGCGATGCACCTGTTACTCTTTCACCAACTTCTACACTTAATTTTGATACAGTACCATCATTTGGAGCATAAATTGTTGTACGATTCAGGTTTTCTTTTGCTTCTTTCATGGATGCATTAGCACTACTAACCTGGAACTTGCTCGATTTGTAACTTTCTTCTGCCGCCTCAACCTCAGCCTGGGCAACTTCGTAATTTGATTTAGCTGCTTCAAAATCTGCATCTGATATTACCTTCTTTTCCCAGAGAGTTTTACTGCGGTCAAAATCCAGTTTTGATTTTGAATATTGAGCTTTGCTTTGGGCCAGTCTTGCTTTCGAATTAGCCTGATTTGCCTGTGATGTATTTAATGAGGCTTCTGTTTTTTCATAAGCCCTGAGGTAAATCTCGGGATCAATTTTAGCCAGCTTATCACCTTTATTTACAAAATCTCCTTCCTTTACAAATAATTCAACTACTTCGCCCGAAATATAAGGGCTGATTTTAATATCCTTGGCCGGTTGAATTTTTCCATTTGCCGAAACAGTTTCAACGATCTTTCTTGTCTCAACAATCTCAGTCGCAACTTTGGTACTGCCTGAATTTTTACTTTTATTTATCGCCAGAACAACAATTACAGCAAGCACAGCAACAACAACGATCACTATTGTTAGCTGTTTTTTGTTTCCTTTTTTTGCCATTTCTAATTGATTTTACAATGGGTAAAATTGAGAAGTTAAAAATAGCTATTATTCCAATTCAAACAACAAATTAATTTTGCTGAACATTTGCAATATCATCCAAAGTTAAACTTTTACCAAGGTAGAAATCAAGAATTTTAATTTTGAAGATATAATCAAATTTAGATGAAGCAAGGTCAGATTCTGCATTAGCAAGCTGGATTTTCACAACATTGTAATCTGTTGAATTTACCATACCAACATTGAACTTTTCTTCGGTGTATTTGAAGGATTCAGTAAAAGCTTCAACACTTTCCTGGTTTGATAAATACTTCTGATATGCTGCTAATGCATCTGAATATGCTGACTCAATGTTTTTTCTCAATCTTAACTTTTCAGATTCAAGGGTCAAGTTTACTGATTCCAGATATATTTCTGATTTTTTTATGTTGGTCGATACCTGATATCCATGAAAAATGGGTATTGACAGACCAAAGAATATGGTTCCGTTTCTGTTCTCTTTGAACTGATCGCCAAAATCTATTACTTCACCATCTGCCATTTTCAGATCAGAGAAATTTGTTCCGTAAGAGCCTGTTGCATACAATCTTGGACTGCGTTGTCCTTTTGTGAGAGATAACCCTTTCTTCGCACTTTCAACCATGTATTCTGCGCTCTTGATTTCAGGCATAATAAGAACTGATTTATTGTAAATCATATCTGAAGGCAATAAAGTTGGATTACCTACAATATCAAAGTTTGGTTTATCAATATCAAATTCTTTATTTGCCTCAATGTCAAGTAGCTGTTTTAAATCCAGATATGAAAGCAAAACATTGTTTTTAGTGCTAACCAATGTTGCTTCATCTGAGGCAGCCTGGGCTTCAATATCGTATAGACTACCTCTGGCCAATGCGCCGGCTTCAACTTGTTTTTTGGTACGTTCAACCTGTTCTGCCGAAATATCAACCTGTCTCTGGGCATTGTTCATTAATTCAAGATTAAAAAGAATTTGAAGGTAAGCTGCTGCCACGTTTAATGACATGTCATTACGTATCTTATCTGAATTGTACTTTTCAGCAAGATAATCAAATTGTTTTTGTCTTACATTGTTGACTAATTGCCTGCCATTGAATAGCGTTACCTGGGTGTTCAGTGTAAAGTAACTTTCCTGTGCATTAGTGTTAGTATATCTGCCAGCTGATTCAACATAAGATCGTCCCCAATAAAAAGAATGTGACATGTTACCATTAAGTGAAGGAGCGAGATCATATTTGCTTTGAATCAGATCATGGTTGGCTGCGTTCACAGATAATACACTTTGCTTTATTGATAAATTGTTCTCATATGCATAATTTATGCACTCTTCCAATGTCCATAATTTTTGCGCTGTAACATTAATTGCAAATAGTACTAATGCTAATGCTCCAATAAGTACAGAAGTCCTTATATTCATGATGCCAGGTTTTATAATTTTGCTATTACATTAACTAAAAATGTGCCACAAATTTAATCAATTGACTTACAATTATATGATTAAAAAATGTTAAATGTATTTTTCTGTAAGTGTCCATAAAGTAACACCTTTTTGTACGAATATGAACATTTAGCATTTAACTGAATAATAATCTGACAGAAGTAATAAAATTAACATAGCCTGTTTGACTATGTTTTGATCAGGGAAAAAGAATTAATTTTACTGGTTCAAAAACATTATTATGAAAGAATTATCAATCCTGACTACAGTTTTTTTTATTCTCCTTTGTGGTACAATGCAATCACAAAATGAAGGGATCGGAGATACAATACATGCAATTCATTATACCATTAACCTAAGTGAGATAGATCCATCTGAAAATACCATAACCGGAAGTACCGAGGTGGAAATAACCCCTCTGGTTGATCAGCTGGTTTATATTCCGTTGGAATTACAGGCACTTACAGTAGATTCTGTTTTTGTAGATAATGAGGTTGTTACATTTGATCACTCTGGTAACAGAATTACTTCAGCTCTTACTGATCCTGTAAACATTGGTGATACTGTTGTTATCAGGGTGCACTATCACGGACAACCATTTCATGAATCCTGGGGCGGATTTCATTTTTCAGGGGATTATGCATTTAATCTTGGTGTGGGTTTCCAGTCGATACCACATAACCTTGGTAAAACCTGGTTCCCATGTATTGATAATTTCACTGACAGGGCTAAGTATGATGTGATTGCTACTGCCGAGACAGGTAAAACAATAACCGCCGGTGGAATTCTGATCGATACTGTTAATAACGGCAACAATACTACCACATGGCATTGGCAGATTCCATATCCGATACCAACATACCTGGTTTCGGTAACACTTGGTGATTATGTTGAGTATAAAGATGTACATTATGGAATTGAAGATACAATACCAATCAGTATTTTTACAAAACCTGAAAATGCAGGGGATGTGGAAGGCTCATTTGTTAACCTTCATGAAATCATTGAGTTTTTTGAAACGCGGTTTGGAGCTTATCCTTTTACAAAAATAGGTTATACCGGTACTGCCATTGGAGCTATGGAACATGTTTCCAATGTTGCCTACCCCAATAGTGCAATTAACGGAGGCCTTTCATCAGAATATCTTTATACTCATGAACTTTCCCATATGTGGTTTGGGAACAAGGTTACCTGTTCAACAGCGGAAGATATGTGGTTGAACGAAGGTTGGGCAACCTTTTGTGATATTTACTATAAAGAGATTATTTATGATCATGAAGTATTTATTACTGAGATGAGGGAAACACATAAAGATGTATTACAAAATGCACATATTGTTGATGGCGGATATTGGGCTGTTAACAATATCCCACAGGAAGTTACATATGGCAAAACAGCTTATGATAAAGGAGGAACTGTGGTTAATACTTTGAGAAATTATTTGGGTGATTCTGTATTTTTTGACGCTATAACAGCTTATCTTAATGCAGACGGGATAGCTTACAACTCTGTTTCTTCCTATGATATGAGGGATTTTCTGACGGATCATACCGGAATAAACATGACACCTTTCTTTGATGCATGGGTTATGAGTCCAGGAACACCTCATTTTTCAATTGATTCTGCAGTAATTACTGAGGGTAGTGCCTCATATATGATTGATTTGTGGCCTAAACAAAAATATAAGGGATTTGATTTTCTTGCCGACGATAATATTGTTGAAGTAACTTTAGTTGACGAGAAATTCAACTTTTATACTGATACAATTCATTTTTCCGGTAAAAACGGACATTCGAAAAAAGTATACGATATGGCCCAAATGCCGCACAAGCCAGTAGCAGTTTTTATTGATCTTTTCGAGAAAACCAATGATGCGACAACTGATAATTTCCGGTATTTTACTGAACCTGAAGATTATGAGTTTCCACTTACATATTTCACTCTTTTTATTGATGAGTTAGCTGATTCTTCACTGATAAGGGTTACACATAACTGGGTAGCTCCTGACTCACTAAAGGTTCCTGTTGAAGGTTTAAGATTATCACCTTATCGTCACTGGAAGATAGAAGGTATAATTGATGAAAGTTTTAAAGCCAGTGGTAAGTTCTTTTACAATGTATCAGGAAATCTTGATAATGGACTAATAACATCAATTAATGATTCTGTTGTGATTCTATACAGGAAAACCACCGCCGATGATTGGATAGAAATACCTCAAATAAGAACAGGTGTTTGGACTGTTGGTAATATAGTGGTCGATGAAATACTACCCGGAGAATATACTCTGGCAGTCTGGGATAAAGAGATCGTAGGTTATCCGGATTATAACTCAAATCCAGATGATATTAAGATTTATCCTAATCCGTCAAGAGGCAGGCTGAACTTTAAATTTCCCAATTCCGGAAATTATAATATTCAGGTATATAATGAGTCAGGAATACTGGTAGATAATTTTAAAATAAATTCAAACAGGGGAACCTGGAAATGGAGCCCTGACAGCGACTCTTCCGGATTTGTGATGATAAAAGTCTTTGAGAACGGAAAACCCCTGACAACAAAAAAAGTCGTCTTACTTAATAACAATTAGAGAATTATGAATAATGTACCTGAGTATCTTCATGATTTAGTGGTAGCATTTGAAAGGGAGGCTGATCCTGAAAAAGCGGTTAAGATGAAACAGTACATGAGGAATAAATTCGATTTTTATGGAATAAATTCACCTGACAGAAAGAAAATATATAAGGAGTTTAAAAGTACAAACGGACTGATTCCTGAACCTCAGAAAGATGACATTGTGAAATGGTGCTGGAATGCCGACCAGCGTGAATATCAAATGTTTGCAATGGAGTTTTTGGGTAAAACTGTGAAAAAGGAGCACGAAGAAATCATACGTTTATACGAGTATATGATCATCAATAAATCATGGTGGGATACAATTGACTACATAGCTGCTAATCTGGTGGGAATTTATTTCTCTTTATATCATTCAAATATAGTACCGTTCACTGAAAAATGGATGTCATCCGGTAATATATGGTTACAGAGAACTTGCCTGCTTTTTCAGTTAAAATATAAATCAGGTTTAAATACTGAATTGCTTCATAGTTTTATCAATAGGTTATCAGGATCAAAAGAGTTTTTTATTCAAAAGGCAATTGGTTGGATATTAAGAGAGTATTCAAAAACAGACTCAGAATTTGTAACTGATTATGTATCGAAAAACAAGTTGCCGAAGCTAAGTGAAAGAGAAGCACTGTTATGGATGAAAAATAAAGGAATTGTAGTTTAACAGGTGTTCAATCAGGCCAGGTTTATTTTAGTCTGGTTATCAGTAATTAAATTAACAGTATTTCCACACACGGGACAGTTAGTCTCAGATGTGTTAATTTCTGCATTGCATGAATTACATGTATTTGACATCGAATAGTGATAAATGATAACATTATTGTCTGCTTTAATAACGCTTATAAGTCCAACCACAGGTGTTAAAAAAATACTAATTACCAGTACACCCCAGAAACTTATACGTTTCCGGAACGACATTAATGAAATAATAACGCATACCAATATGTAAATTACAAAATAAATCATGTGTCTCAAACCTGATTTACCTGTTGCAATATTTATGCCGTCTTTCATATTATCCTCATTATATGTAAAGTGTGATAATTGGCATTTCTGATAAAATTCCAATATATCCGAAACCGGATATTTTTTGTAACATTTCCGTAGTCGTTGTTTTTCGAATGTTGTCATTTGTTATTTTTGCGCGCTAATGAATTATTTAGATCGCATATATAATTTCCTTTTTTTATCCGTGATTTTGTCAATTATTGCATCATGTGGTAGTGAGAAAACTCAGAACAATGTAACATCTTATGAACCTGTTATTGAAATAGCGGATGATATCTTCCGGAATCCGGATAGTATTGTTTTTGCTGAAAAAGCAAAGGAACTTGATAATAAGTTTAATCGTCTTGTGAAACTAACTGGATTTAACGGAACTGTACTATATGCGGAGAAGGGCAGACTTGTTTTTAAGAAAGCCTATGGTTTTCAAAATGTCAGATATAAAAAGGAAGAGTTAACAACATCTGATCCGTTTCAGCTTGCATCTGTTTCAAAAATGTTTACTGCCATGGCAATTATGATTCTGAGAAATGACGGACTTGTTGACTATGATATTGATATCAGGGAATATTTGCCGGAGTTTCCATATGAGAACATAACTTTAAGACTATTAATGACTCACAGAGCCGGGTTGCCAAGGTATATGAGTCTGGCTCATGATAAGTGGGTTAATAAGAAAATACCTATGGACAATTCTGATATGATGGACTTGTTTGTTGAATATGTGCCTGATACATATTTTAAACCCGATAACGGATTTCACTACTGCAATACAAACTATGCCCTACTTGCCAATGTGGTTGAAGTAGTATCGGGGCAGCCATTTGATATATTCGTCAGGAACAGAATTTTTGATCCGCTGAACATGAATGACTCTTTTGTTTACAACATGAGAAACGACAGTAGTGTTGCGTTGTATATTGAAGAAGGAGTACCTGGCTACTATCACAGAGGATGGCGTTGGCGTAAGATGACAAATGAATACCTGAACGGAGTTATGGGAGACAAAAATGTTTATACTTCTGTTGAAGATTTGTATAAATATGATAAGGCATTGGATAATTTTACTTTGCTGCCGGATTCTGCTATTGCAGAATCATTTGAACCCGGAAGTCCCAAATACTGGAAGAGAAAGGACAATTATGGTTTTGGCTGGAGAATTAAAGAAAATCGTGATAGTACTGTGTATCATTTTGGATGGTGGAAAGGTTTCAGAACGTTTTATATCCGTGATATGAAATATCAGAAAACGTTAATTGTATTAACAAATAAAGATAAAGGGCCAGGTTCATCGCATTTGTGGAATATCATAAAGTCAGACACATTACCACTTGGCAGAACCAGCGAAGTCAACCGGTTTTTCAGGGAATAGAGTTTGTTTTAATAATTTACTCCTTCGTACTGGCAACAAGTTTGAATCCAACACCGTGAACATTTATTAGTTCAACATTCGGATCTGCTTTTAAGTACTTTCGAAGTTTGGTAACATAAACATCCATCGACCGTGCATTGAAGTAACTGTCATCAAACCAGATTTTGTTTAATGCAATTGTACGGTCAAGAACATTATTAATATTTTCACACAGAAGTTTTAAAAGTTCAGCTTCTTTAGAGGTTAGTTTTTGCTCGTGTCCATCAATGGTTAATGTTTGACGGTTATATTCAAAAGTATAGTTACCAAAGTTGAAGATGGATTTATTGCTGTCGTTTTCAACATTTTTACTTCTGCGCATTATCGCCTTTATACGCAGTAGAAGTTCTTCCATGCTAAACGGTTTTGTTAAATAGTCATCTGCTCCAACTTCAAATCCCTGTATCCTGTCTTCCTGCATGGCTTTAGCACTAAGAAAAAGTATAGGGACCTCTTTGTCTATCTTTCTTATTTTTTTTGCCAGTGTAAATCCATCCATCTCAGGCATCATAATATCAAGTACGAGAAAATCAAATTTTTCCCTTTTAAATGCTTCGTAAGCTATCTTACCATCAGGACATAATACAGTTGGGTAACTCTTGGCTTCTAGATAAGTTTTAAGGATATTGCCAAGGTTTTTATCATCCTCTGCCAGAAGAACACGGGTTTCTTTTTCCATCTCTTTTTATTTTATTGGTAATTTAATTGTAAATGTAGATCCTTTTCCTGGTTCAGAGTCGACCGAAACGTCTCCGTTATGTTCATCTACTATGGCTTTTACATAACTTAGCCCTAAACCAAAACCTTTAAAATTATGAATATTTCCGGTTGGAACCCTGTAAAGTTTTTCAAAAATCTTTTTTCTATTCGATTTACTGATCCCTATACCATTATCTTTTACTCTGATTAATAACGAATTACCATTGTTGTTTGTGTTAACAACAATTCTTGGTGTTTGAACACAGTATTTGATAGCATTGTCAAGCAGGTTAATTATCACATTGGTGAGATGGATATTATCACCAGAAATAACAAAATGTCTGGCCTTTAACTCCAGATCAATACTCCCATCTTTATTTTCTATGGCTATTTTCTTACTGCCAACCGCAGCTCGTATAATATCATGTATATCGTTAGAGTTCTTCTTTAATTTTAATTGTCCCTTATCAATTATAGCGGTTTGCAGAATTTGCTCGGACATCAGTCCCAGCCTTCCGTTTTCTTCACTTATTACACCAACATAATTATCATAAAGCGATTCGGTTTTTTGAATATCCTTGTCTTTTAATGCTTCACATGCCAGAGCTATTGTTGATATAGGTGTTTTGAATTCATGAGTCATATTGTTTATGAAATCATTCTTCATTATCGAAAGTCGTTTCTGCCTGAAAATTGTATAGATACTGAACGAAAAGGATACAATAATTACTAAAAACAGTATAACTGAAACAGCCAGTAATAACCACAACTGGCTTATGATAAAACCTCTTTCGTTAGGGAAATATATAAGAAGCTGGTTGGGAATAGCAAATAATGACCCAATGGGGGACAGGTCAAAAACGAAACTTTCATTCACTAACTCTTCAGGATACTTTCCGGTTTTTTGAAGTATCATTGAGTTTGTAGCACGACTGTAAATACCAAATTCAAAAGATGTGTTAATACCTTTCTCATTTAACGCATGTTTTATCATTGACTCAATTAAACTCTTTTTAGAGTAGTAGAAATTCCCTGGGTCTTTTTGATTGTAACTAAAATTCAGATCACTGATTATTTTGTTGACCAGGTTGGAGTTTTGAACAAATCTGTCAATATCAGTCTGACTATTAATGTTCTTGTAATTGTAATACATTACCTGGTTTAACGAATCATATACCCTGAATGAACTCCGGTTGTCTTCGAAAAACTTACGCTGCTTCTTAATTCTTTCTTCAAGCTTGATTTTATCAATCTCAAAAATCACTTTGCTGATGGACTCTTTTACATCGCTGAAGAAAATTGCCTGTTTTAGTTTAACAGCATCACGAATCCAGTAAACCTGTATCATCATTAATCCAATGGTAGCCAGTGTTACCAACAAGATAAATATGTAAGTTGTCCATTTGTTCACACAACAAAAGTAATTTATCAAATAATTGATTTACAGTATTTAACTTTTATTAACAGTTGTTAGGTTAGGTTAACATTTGCGACATAATATCTGGCTTATTTTTGTGTTAGAATTTTGTTAATAGCAATGATTAACATATGAGCAACCCAGCTCATGATAATTCTGCTTTATTTCATAATTGTTGGTTTTTGACCCTCTCGTTAAGTCGGGAGGGTTTTTTGATGTTTATTTTAAACCGGATATTGATGAGAAAGCAGGTGTGGGAAGGTTAAAAATCAGCCACAGGCCCGAACACTTATTTTTCAGAGCCTGTGACTTTTATTAATTATTAAAAAGCAAATTTAATTCCCTGTGCCAGTGGCAGCTCTGTGCCATAGTTAATAGTATTAGTTTGACGGCGCATATAAGCTTTCCATGAATCTGAACCTGATTCACGGCCACCACCGGTATCTTTTTCACCACCGAATGCACCACCTATTTCAGCACCGCTTGTACCGCTGTTTACGTTTGCAAGTCCGCAGTCAGAACCGGTTTCACTTAAGAACTTCTCCATTTCTCTCATATTTAATGTGAATAAAGCTGAAGACAGCCCTTGAGGTACACCATTATTTAGTTCGATAGCTTCATCAAATGTGCTATATTTTATCAGATAAACAATAGGAGCAAAAGTTTCTTCCTGAACAATGCTGTAGCTGTTCTTAGCTTCTGCAATTGCAGGAACAACATAGTTTCCAGAAGGATATTTGTCATCTTCTATTACATTACCACCGAAAAGTATTTTGCCACCTTCTTTTTGAACCTCCTCAACAGCATGTTTAAATGCATTTACAGAGTGAATATCAATAAGAGGTCCTACCAGGGTATTTTTGTCCAAAGGATTACCGATTTTATCAGTTATCTGTTCGTAAGCATTAAGAAGACGTTTTTTCACTTCATCATAGATGCTTTCATGTACAATTACCCTACGGGTAGACGTACAACGTTGTCCTGCCGTACCAACGGCACCAAACACGATGCTGGGTATGGCCATTTCAAGGTCTGCTGAATCTGAAACTATTACAGCATTGTTACCACCCAATTCAAGAATGGTTTTCCCAAGTCTTTTACCCACAATTTCTCCTACTCTTTTCCCAACTGCAGTAGAACCGGTAACAGAAAACAGAGGGATTCGCCTGTCGGCAAGAAAATTATCTCCCAGAACTGATGATTTCGCAATTACCAGGTTAAATACCCCTTCAGGTACATTATTTGCTCTTAATACACTTTGAATAATGTTCATTGTGGCAATTGCAGTAAGAGGAGTTTTAGAGCTTGGTTTCCAGATTACAACATCACCTGCAATAGCTGCAAGCATAGAATTCCATGCCCAAACTGCAACCGGAAAATTGAAAGATGTAATAAGCCCGACAATACCTATTGGATGATACTGATCATACATTCTGTGGTTTCTTCTTTCCGAATGCATTGTAAATCCGTTTAACAATCTTGACTGACCTACGGCAAAATCACAAATGTCGATCATTTCCTGTACTTCTCCGAGACCTTCCTGGTATATTTTTCCCATTTCAAGAGAAACAAGCATCCCCAGGTCACGTTTATGTTTGCGAAGAGCAAGACCAATTTGCCTTACTATTTCGCCACGCTCAGGAGCAGGTATTTCACGCCATACTTTAAATGCTTTTTCTGCGGTTGCTACAACTTCCTCATAGTCTTCGATTGTAGCATTTTTCACTTTTGCAATTTCACTGTTGTCGATTGGTGAAACAGAGGATGTTACTGTACCCTTTACATCAAACCACCTGGTACCTGTTGTAACACCATTGTTGATATCTATAATGCTCAAACGGTCGAGCAATTCACTTTTGTTAAAATTTATTGCATTCATTCTTTAAGAATTTCAATGATTTCATTAATTATGTTTGTAATAATTTAATTATTTATTCCTCCATAAACGGATATTTGTAGCTTTCTGGTGGAACAAAGCACTCTTTAATCGTTCTTGGACTAACCCACCTGAGAAGGTTGATCTTTGATCCTGCCTTATCATTTGTACCTGAGCCCCGAGCCCCTCCAAATGGTTGTTGATTTACAACAGCACCTGTTGGTTTATCGTTGATATAAAAATTACCGGCAGCATGATCGAGTTTTTTCATAACATGTTCAATTACATACCTGTCTTTGGAAAAGATTGATCCTGTTAAGGCATAAATTGAGGTATTATCTACGAGGTCAATAGTTTCTTCAAATTTGGTGTGATCATATATATAGATGGTTAATATAGGGCCAAACAACTCTTCTTCCATTGTAATATAATGAGGATCTTTTGTAAGAATAATTGTAGGCTCAATGAAATAACCTTCAGATTTATCATAATTACCACCATAAATAATCTCCACTTCTTCATCTTCTCTGGCAGCATCAATAAAACTTGCCAGTTTGTTAAACGAAGCTTCATCAATTACTGCATTTACAAAGTTTGAGAAATCTTCTACGGGACCCATCTTCATAGTATCCATGTCACATCTGATCTCAACCAGTACATCATCCCAGATATTATCAGGTATATATGCACGTGATGCGGCTGAACATTTTTGCCCCTGATATTCAAATGCACCTCTTGTTAGTGCAGTAGCAACTTGTCGTGCATTTGCTGATTCGTGTGCAAGTACGAAGTTTTTTCCGCCTGTTTCGCCTACAATTCTCGGATATGATCGGTATTTATGGATATTATTTCCAATTTCTTTCCATATGTTTTGGAATACTGCTGTTGATCCGGTAAAATGAATGCCGGCAAAATCCTTGTGTGAGAAAATAACTTTTCCTGCTGCAGGACCACTAACGTATACCAGGTTTATTACTCCATCAGGTAATCCTGCTTCCATAAAGATCTCCATTATGATTGCTGCCGAGTAAATCTGGGTGTTTGATGGTTTCCAAACAACCGTATTACCCATAAGTGCCGGTGCAGAAGGCAGGTTACCTGCAATTGCTGTAAAGTTAAATGGTGTAAGAGCAAACACAAATCCTTCGAGTCCTCTTTGTTCAATACGGTTCCATATCGATTCATCAGAGTCAGGTTGTTCGTTGTATATTTCTGTCATATACTGGACATTGAACCGAAGAAAGTCTGCAAGCTCACATGCTGAATCTATTTCAGCCTGGTGAACAGATTTGGACTGACCAAGCATGGTGGCTGCATTAATTCTTGCCCGGTAAGGTCCTGAGATCATACCTGCTGCTTTTAAAAATATGGATGCCCTTTGCTTCCATGACATGGAAGCCCATTTTAGTCTTGCTTTTAATGCTGCATCAATAGCATCTTTCACGTTTTCTTCATTCCCCCTGCTGTAATAGCCAAGAAGTTTCTTGTGCTCATGAGGTGGACGAATTTCAATTTTATTCTCAGTACGTATTTCTTTACCGTCGATAATCATAGGAATATCAACCTCATACGATTTAGCGCATTCAATTGCCTGCAATAATTTTTCTCTTTCGGGAGAACCGCTTTTGTATGAGAGCACTTTCTCATTTTTAGCGGGAGGTACAAAATATAAGCTCTTTTGCATTGTTGTGTATCTTAAACGTTGTTATAAATTTACGATATGCAAAGATAAACATAACGAATTGCAAAAATATCACTATTATTTAGAATGAATATAAAAAAGACATTAAATTGTTGATAAGTTTTAAGAATAATTAACAATTATTACATGTTCATTACTATATAGTTAGCGAACTGATTGAGGAGGCTGCGATGAACACAATTGTAAATATTTCATTGAAACAGTAAAAATCTAATCTGTTTCACGATTTAGGAAAAGGTAGACTGACTTAAATTATTATTCACTTAACATAATTGATAAAAAAAGCCGGTTCGCTTTTAAATTACGAACCGGCACGTCGCTTAACTGTTTAACCGAAATTATAGTGCACCTTCATCATAAGCTTTTTCACCATGTAATGCTTCATCAAGTCCAACATGTTCTATGTTGTCGGCAACTTTAACTTTTGTAATAATGTTTATTACGATCAGCATAACATACGTAAATATGAAGGCATATACTGATGCTCCAATTACTGCTACCACTTCTTTTATAAAAAATCCGCTATCGCCTTCAATCAACCCTGATTGTCCGTTTATAGCCGAGGATGCAAAAATTCCTAACATTACTGTACCTAGAAAACCTCCCATTCCATGGACTCCCCAAACATCAAGAGCATCATCCCAGCCCCATTTATTCTTAAAATGAACAGCAATATAACAAACAGCACCGGCTGCAATTCCTATTAACATTGCGGCCCATAAAGGTACAAATCCGGCGGCAGGTGTTATTGTAGCCAATCCGGCAACAGCACCTGTTAGTAAACCAACAAATTTTGGACGACCTTCTCTGACCCATTCGATAACCAGCCAGGTGATTGCTGCAAAGGATGCTGCAACATCAGTATTTAAAAATGCCAGAGTTGTTATAGCATCCACCTGTAACTCACTTCCTGCATTAAAACCATACCACCCAAACCAAAGTAGTCCCGTACCAATGGCCACTAATGGTATGCTATTCGGCGGCGACTCCAGATCTCTCCTTCTTCCCACATAAAATACAGATGCCAAAGCAGCAAATCCAGCTGTTGCATGTACAACTATACCTCCTGCAAAGTCAAGAACACCCCATTCAGCAAGTAATCCGCCTCCCCATACCATATGTACGAACGGATAGTACACGAACAATTGCCAGGCTACCAGGAATATTAAGTACGCTTTAAAAGATACTCTGTTTACAAAAGCACCAGTAATAAGTGCCGGAGTGATAATTGCAAACATCATCTGATATGCAATAAAAATGTACTCAGGATATTGGCCATCTGCACCACTATATGGATTATCAAATGGTATATTATGTAAAAATGCCCAGTTGAGGTTACCGATAATACCTCCTTCACCGCCACTGAAGCATAATGAATACCCCACTATAATCCACATCATTGTTGTTATCCCTAATGACACGAAGGTTTGCATCATAATTCCCAGGATATTTCTTTTACCAGCAAGTCCACCATAAAAGAATGCCAGTCCGGGTGTCATTAACATTACTAAACTGGTACATAGTACCATAAATGTTGTTGTTCCTGTATTAAAATCCATGATTTCTGATCTTTAATTATTTTTTAAAATGATAACCCCACAACAAGGTATATTTTTTCAGCCTGTGGATTTGTTATTAGTGACGCAGTTAACGGCAAGCTGAATTTATCAGTAATTACAATATCTTTTGATGTTGTTAACCCCAGGTTAACAACTCCAAATGAATCGCCATAATACCCTGTTTCTCCTTTATCTTTATCAGGAGAAGTGCAGTTTATTCCCATGAATACATCTACATATTTAAAGGTGTAAGCTATTTCTGCATAGGTTGAAAACTGAATATCCCCTTCAGAGCCGTCATCGTTTACCTTTTTTGCATCGGCTCCGTAAAAATTTGTAGCTACAAAAGCTGACAGAGGAACTTTTTCTGTTCCGTTAAATGACAACATTCCTTCGAATACATGACCAGTAGTAGATTTTTTGTAATTAAAATACTTGTATCCGGCAACTTCATCTGGAAAAAAATAATCAGTAAAGGTTAATGTAATAACGTTGTTAAAAGTATAACTGGCATAGAGGTCTACTTCCTGAACCCCTGGGAGATTTGTGGTGAATGCACCCCAGGTTCCTATAGCAAATCCTCCTATACTGTATTCAATTCCCGGCTGAATACTGGGAGATGCACCGTAATCTGTACCACGCCATACATATCGACTCATTAAATCACAGCCAATACTAAATGGATTATTTTCTGTTGTATTTTCCTGAGCCACTAAACTGGTTGTGGAAAGGCTTAATAAAACACTAAAAAGAATCAATAATGTAATTTTTTTCATTGCATAAAATTTGATTAAAACTTCAGCAAATGTTAAATAATTAACAAACCGAAACAATTGTGTTATTTCGTAAAAAAAAATACGTGGACCACGTAGTGGTTAAGTGATAAACAAACTGAAATCTAAATCATGTTGTTTTGTAAGTTGTTCCCAGGTGTTAATTAGCAGGTTTGTTTGCAGCTATAGTTCAATTATTTTATTTTTTATTGCAAACTTCACAAGATCTACTGTACTTGATAAATCAAGTTTTCGCATTATACTTGTCTTATGCGTCTCAACTGTTCTTATACTTATATTCAATGTACTTGCAATTTTCGGATTTTGTACTCCTTCAACTATATATTGAAGTATTTCTCTTTCACGGTTAGTAAGGTTGCTTAATTTATTTTCTGATATTTTGTTGCCATGTTTTGCACTCTTAACATAACTTTTTAAAATAGTATTTGATATTGACTTGCTAAAGTATTCTCGACCTTCATTAATTTCACGAATTGCGAGTAATAATTCATCCCGGGTAGTGTTTTTTGGGAGGTAACCATTTATTCCTGATTTTAAAGCATTAAATATAAAATCCTCCGACGTGTACATTGAGAGCATTAATACTTTTATTTTAGGGTAATCCCTTGTTAGAATTTTGGAAATCTCTATTCCTGACATTGTAGGGAGTGAGATATCCAATAGTACAATATCTGGTAATTGCTTGTCTATTATCTCGAAAAATTCATAAGCATTTTGGGCTTCACCAATTATTTCTATCAATGGATTATCTGCCAGCAGTGATTTAATACCATCCCTTACAATTTGGTGATCATCAACCAAAACAATTTTTATACAACTCATAATATTATATTTAAAGTGGAATGTAAATAGAAATATTGGTGCCTTTGTTTATCTCTGATATAATAACAAGTTTACCGTTCAGTAGAGATACCCTGTCTTTAATGTTGTTTAGACCATTGGATTCAATGAACCCGGTATTAGCTTTATCAAAGCCAATACCATCATCACGAATCTCAATAGTCAACTTTTTTTCTTTAAACAAGAAACTAATATTGGCTTTTTCAGCTTTCGAATGTTTTAAGATATTAGTCAGTGCCTCCTGAACTATCCTAAATATATAGATTTCCTCCTTTACTGACAAAGTTGAACTATCACCATAGGTTTCAAACTTAATTATTATACCGGTTGAATCCATTATATCACTGCATATATTACGTACAGCTGTAAGTAATCCAAACTCTGATAAAGCTGCAGGCATTAAATTGTTTGAAATTCTTCGTGTTTCATCTATAGTCTGGTCAAACAGATTGCCGAGTTCCATGAAACTGTTCTCATTTAATTTCCCGGTTAAACTTTTATTTAAGCAGCTCTCATATTTTAGTTTTAAAGCTATCAAAAGTTGTCCCAGACTATCATGAAGCTCTCTTGATAGTCTTTGTCTTTCTGTTTCCTGACCATCTATCAAAGAACTTAAGCTTTTTACCCTTTCAGCTTCGAGTTCTAAGGATTGTTCTTTTAACTGATGCACCATTCGGTTAAAGGTATTCGTAAGGTCACCAATTTCATCATTCAGCTTGTGTTTAATTTCAACATCCTTATTCCCCTTTCCTATTTCTCTTGCGGCATGATTAAGTCTTTGAATTGGAAATGTAATTCGTTTCGAGAGTATGTATACAACAACTAAAACCAAAAAGAAAATAAAAATACTAATGAAAACAATTTCGTTTCTGATCCTGTATATTGGAATTGTAGCTTCCTCAAAATCTATTTCGGCAAGTATCACCCAGTCTAAGTTTGGTACATTTATCTGTCCGTAGGAACTTAATACTTCAATGCCACGATAATCATCAATAATATTGGTGCCTGATATACCATTAAAAGCACTTTTAACACCACGCGTGTCAACAATTGTTGACATCACAGAATTTTCCTGAAATCTTGAAGTGCTTCGCATAAGCAGGTCTCTACCAACCAAATAAGATTCGCCTGATGTCCCTAATCCTGTCGATTGATCGTTTTCATACATTATAGAATCTATTAAGTTATGCGATAACTCAAATACTATAACACCAATATCCATACCTGCTGAATCAAATAAACCTGTGCTAATTGTAATTATTGGCTTACCTAATGCATCAGGTGTTTTTAAGTCTGTAATAACAGGTAAGTGACTCCCGAAAGTTATGGTTTTTAACTTGTCATACAATTTTGGCGTGATTTCAGAAACAGTTTCTGATTGTTTTAAGTGAAATACTTTATCATTTTGTCCGAATATACTGACATTAATGTAATGATTTCTGGCAATTTCCCTGACAAAATCATTTTTTGCATTATACAATTCTGTTAGAGTGTCAGCTAATTCGGTTTCATTTAAATTATTAGCAATTTCACGAATGTCTCTTGAAAGACTTATTATCTGGACTTCGTCAAGTCTGTTTATGAAAAAACTCTCCAGCAAATTTGTTTTTTCAGCTCTGACAGAGGTAAGCTGATTAAATGTCCTGTCGAGTATAGCTTCACGTGCATTGTAAAATGAATATGAAGCAACAATTAATATAGTGATGATACTTAATAATAAAGATGCAAGTACTAATTTATCAGAAATAGAAAAACTTCTCATCCTGGTTAGACTTAAAGAAAACTATCTTGACAGTACCAGATAGCCCCATGGCTCCAAATCAATGGATTTATTTTCATTTATAGTTACTTTTTCACCGGTAAATGCATTGATGTAATCTCCGGATATTTTTTCACTATCAATATCCAACGACTGGCTACTATGACTTAAGTTGAAAATTGCAGCAACACTGTTGTTATCTTTATTTCGGTAAAAGGCAAAAATATCTGGATTTGATCCGTCATTTAGCCTTAGTATTTTACCACCCTCACTGCCATTCCAAAGTGCTTTGTTTTCTTTTTTTAATTTGTTCAACGTGGTGTACAAATCGCTGTAAACCAGGTTGTCCCAATTAATCGTGTCCTTTTCGAAAAATCTCAGTCGTTTATCAAGCCCTGCTTCCTGTCCACTGTATATCAGCCCCATTCCGGGTATGGTATACGATAAAACGGCAAATGCTTCAGCAGCATCACCCATACGCTCCTTAACAGTTCCGTTCCATGAGTTTTCATCGTGGTTTGATGTGAAGTACATACGATATGAATCCTCAGGATAAACTGTATCATTCCATGCCAGATTATCCCAAATATCGTTGGCAATTTTCTTGCCATTTGCAATATCATTCATCAGGTGATGTAATTTCCACCCATAATTCATATCAAAAGCTTTTTTAAGCAGATCAGGATTATCTTCATCTTCCGCAAGCATAAAAACAGGTTTTATGGAATCCATTTCAACTCTGGCTCTTTCCCAGAAGTCAGTTGGAACCATGCCGGCAACATCACATCTGTAGCCGTCAATATTTGTTTCTCTTACCCAGAATTTCAAAGCATCAATCATTGAATCGCGCATGCTTTCATTTGTATAGTCGAAAGCAATTACATCTGTCCAGTCAAATGGAGATACAAATTCTCCGCTATCGCTTTTCTGATACCATTCAGGATGCTCTGTTGCCCAGGGATTATCCCAGGCCGAGTGATTGGCCACCCAGTCAAGGATTACATACATTCCCAAACTATGTGCTTCTTTAACAAGCGCTTTGAAATCATCAATATTACCAAATTCAGGATTTATATCTTTATAATCCTTTACAGCATAATAACTTCCCAGAGAACCTTTTCTGTTCAATTCTCCAACAGGAAATACAGGCATAAGCCATAGTATATCAACTCCCATCTCTTTGAGTCGTGGAAGGTGCTTTTGAAAAGCAGCAATAGTTCCTTCTTCTGTATATTGTCGAATATTTACTTCATAAATATTTGCATTTTTACTCCAGTCAACGTGCATCGATTCCTTCTTTTTGATTTGGTTACTATTATTAGTTTGATTTGCATTACATGCAATTAATGTAATTATCAGAGATAATACAAGCGGCGAAATTAAACGAAATTTTAACTTTTTCATGATTATGTTGTTTATGTTACTTCAATGTTATTGTTAATTACCGGATGTTTGTCTGATCACGGTCTGATCACCTTCCCAGTTAAAATAAACTATAGTTATTCCTTCTGTTATATCAGTATAATATCCCTGTGATTTATTATCATCCGGCAATTGGTTTGGCAGCTCTATACCATTAAGTGTGTATGAATATGAAATATCTGTGGGATATCCTGTTAATTCAAGTATTATTTTTCGCGTTTCCGGTTCTCCAGGGTAACCATTCCCCATACTTTTTAATGTAAATACATTGCTGTTGCTATCAACAGCCTCTCGTTCAAACGATATTAAGCGGTACTGTTCCTTTTCAATGGTTCCAAATGTACTACCATCATCTTCATACATAATATAGTTGTTGGCTTTGTCAGAAGAGTCATAATAGTATCTGAATGATAGTTCCTGTGTTGAGTAGTCATCAGTTGAATTTACCGCAGGTGCAATTGGTAAAAACGATCCTGCTTTAATAAAGATTGGAATTGTTTCCAGGTTCAAATCAAATATATATTTTTTACCACCTTCATAACTACTGTTAGTCCACATGTCATACCAGTTTTCACCATTGGGTAAATATATTTCTTTCTTTTTTTGTCCTCTGTTAACAACCGGAACCACAAGTATGTCATCTCCAAACATATACTGGTTGTCGATAGAATAACCTGTAGAATCACCGGGGAATTCATAAAACAGAGGTCGTACCACAGGGTATCCGTATAATTTCGCCTCAGCAGCAAGCGTATAAATATATGGGATCAGACTGTATCTTAGTTTCATGAAATCTCTTACAATTGTTTTTGTTTTGTCATTAAAATAAACAGGTTCTGAAGGTATACCTGAACCATGAGGACGTAATATTGGAGAAAAACATGCCAATTGCAGCCACCTGGTATAAAGTTCCTCATCTTTAGCCCCCTGGGCAAATCCTCCTGCATCTGAATGTATATAGGGGAGACCGCTAAGACTCATATGAATAAGCAATGGTAATTGTGCCTGTAATCCGCCCCAGCTTCTTGATACATCACCAGTCCAGGGATAAATAGAGTATCGTTGTGAACCGGCAAAACCAGCCCTGTTTAAATTGAACAGCCTTTTTTCAGGATAATCTTTTCGAAAATTATTGAATATTGCCTTATGCCAGAAATGGCCATAAATATTGTGAACTTCATCAGCTTTCCCTGCAACATGGTACTGGTCGGATGGATGATTCTCAGGTTCTCCAAGGTCGCCCCACCATCCTTCAACTCCAATTTCCATTTGCTTTTTATACTGCTCCCAAAACCAGGTTTGCGCTTCTGGTTTAAAAATATCTATTAACGCGCCATCTCCAAAATAAAACTCTCTGTTCACATAAGTGATACCATTGCTGTCAACAGCAAGTATGTTTAAACTGTCGGCAATTTTGAAGTTGTAAAGCGAATCTAATATGTATGGTTCTGTGATCAGTACTGTTTTAACCCCTTTATTTCTGAAATCTGAAATCATTTTTTCAGGTTCAGGCCAGTTAGGTTTATACCAGTTTAGTCTTCCCATTGTCCCGTGAATGCTATCACCAAACCAATAAAAATCAAGTATAATCGCATCGATAGGGAAATCATTTTCCTGCATTAGGGTAACAATTGAATCAGTCTCATATTGAGTTCTGTAGGCCATTCTGGATTGTAGGTTTCCAAGAGTCCATATTGGTGGTAGTGGTTGAGTTCCGGTTAATTTTGCATAGTTTTTGGAAACAGACTTGAAATCACTGCCAGCTACAACAATATATTTCATTAAGCCGCCAATGGCACCCCACTCAAATATATCTTTCTCCGATTCGCCTATATCAGCATAACCTTTTTGGGGATTGTCAAATAGTAATAAATATTTTTTTGATGAAACGATTAATGGTACTGAATAATTAAGATTTAGGGCACCAAACTCATATCCGTATTTTGGCCTGTTGTAAAGATTATACTTTCTTCCAACAAGGTTCAGACCGTTTGCACGTTCACCAAGCCCGTATATTTTTTCATTATTACCTATTTTAAATCTTAGTCCATCGGTATCAGTCCGGCTGAAAAATCCTTTTTCTTCGCATAATATGGTATCATCATTATAAATAAAGGATATGAAAAACGGCTTTTTATGAATTGCCAGCGATAAACTGTCTGTTCTTATTCTTAACCATTTTTCATTATCCAGTATTTTGTAGTAAGTATCTTTTGGTTCAAGTATTACGGCATTGGAGGAATCAGGTTTTGCTATACTTTGGGCAAAGTGTTTAATCTCAATAGTATTGCTATTATATATTATTACACGTGATAGTCCATTTGTGGTGAGTATATCAATAGTATTGTTTCTGTCTAAATGCGATAAATATTCCCTGTTTTCAAATTTGTAAACAGCTTCAGTTACAGGAGGAGGAATATATCCGTTAACAGGTAAGAATATATCTTCATTATTTTTAGTTTTTCCGACTCTGGAACCATCTGCATTTCTGAACACAAATGCCAGTTGATTCACTGTTTCATCCGGACGCAATTTGTAAAATGAACCTATAACAAACTTGAACTCGTGCAATCCGTTCCCAAGGTTAGTCATTTTAACCCTGCTGTCATCTTCTCCCCAGTTTCCAATTACATGTTTCCAATCACCTCCATCTATACTTTTGTCAGTTATTGCACCTGTATGCAGATAAACTGTCCCCTGGTAATCAGCCAACGCCCCGTTACCTTTTTTCGCATCATAAGTCAGGGTTACTGTATCTGTTACCGGTGGATTATCAGGGGTTAACCATGCTAATTGCGCATAAGTGGTTTGGAATACTAATAGTGCCTGTGCCAGGAAACAGGTAATTATAAAATTACTCTTAATCATTTACTATTTGTTATTTTGATAATTCGATGATTAGTGGTGATTTGGCTGAAATACTAATAGTGCTTAGATTATCCCACCCCTGACGGGTAAGGACACTTTTCCCCGTTTTATTGTCACCAATATTTTCTGCATATCGGCTCATGTCTACTGTTTTATCCTCATTAGTATTGTTTAATAACACCATAATTGTGTTATTCCGGTACTCTTTGAAATAAACATAAACACCATCTTCCGGGATATAGTGGGTTAATCTTCCATATTGTGCAGTTTTGTTGTTTTTTCTCCAGTTTAGCAATCTTTTCATGAAGTCAAACGCTTCATTTTGCAATTCTGTTCTGCCCTCTCTGGTTTTTGCATCTGCAATATCACCTTCCCAGCCACCCGGAAAATCCTTTCTTATATCTCCATGGCCTTTGTGTTCTTCACCGGTCATAAGTATTTCTGTACCGTAATATATTTGTGGAATTCCACGGGTTGTCATCATAAATGCCATGGCAAGTTTATACTTATTTATGTCTTCTTTTACTTTTGTGAAAAATCGATCGCCATCGTGGTTGTCGGCAAAAGTTACAATATTATCAGGTATTGAATAAACATAGTCCTGAGAAAGAACTTCATAAAGCTGGGCTGTTCCTGTTGACCAGCCTTCTTCTTCGTTAAATGCTTTGCTGATCGCATACATTAACGGAAAATCAAATACATTTGTCAGATTTGATTTGTAACCATCTTTATTGGTTTCATTGTCAAGCCAGTAGGCTACAGCAGGTGTGTGTGATAGCCAGGCTTCACCAACTACATTGAAGTCGGGATATTCTTCCAGAATACGCTTCATCCATTCAGCCATAAAATCTTTGTAAGGATATGGGTAGGTATCCTGTCGTATTCCATCCAGCCCAACATACTCTATCCACCAGATACTGTTTTGGATAAGATAATTGGCTAAAAATTTATTGTTCTGGTTCAGATCAGCCATGGTTTTGTCAAACCAACCTTTAACCATTTTATCATAATCATAACCTGATGCATAAGGATCACTAACTGTTCCACCTCTGTAGTTAGACCTCGTAAATTCAGGCCATTGGTTGTACCAATCCTTCATCGGGAGGTCATCATTCCAATAATATCCGGTACCCAGGTGATTGAAAATCATGTCCATTATCACCTTTATTCCTTTTTTGTGTGCCTCTTTTACAAAATTCGCATAATCTTCGTTGGTGCCAAATCGTGGGTCAACTTTATACAGATCCGTTACTGCATATCCGTGATATGAATATTCCGGCATGTCATTTTCAAGTAGCGGATTTACCCAAATTGCAGTAATACCAAGATCATTCAAATAATCAAGGTGATCACTCATTCCTTTCAAATCGCCACCATGACGACCGTTTGGATTACTGCGATCAGCTAGTTCAAGCATACCGGGGATATTGTCATTTGAAGGATCTCCGTTACTGAACCTGTCAGGCATTAACAGGTAAATGACATCTGAATTATCAAAACCCTGGTGTAGTTTCGGATCAGAGTTGCGTTGCTTTAACTCGTATTTATATTCTGTAATTGTTTTTTTTCCTTTTTTAAACTCAATAATAAAATCACCAGGGGTTGTATTTACACCAATTTCAATGTTAATAAACATATAGTTTGGATTTTCAACCAGAATAACCTCCTGTAGCTTCACACCTTCATAATTAAATGTTGGTCGTGTTTCTGATATATTTTCACCATATACTAACATCTGTAATGAACTGTTTTTCATGCCAGTCCACCAAAATGGCGGATCAATACGGTTGAGTTTAATATCCGATGCACTTAAGCTTAGACTTACCATCAGTATGGTAATAACTATGATTCCTTTTTGAAAAAATTTCATGGTACCTGGTTTTAGTTTCTGTATGGAATTTGTTTAATTACTAAATATCGATACACTGTTTGTTTTGTTCCCAAAAGTGCTCGTTAATCAATCTTAAAATTGTAAGATTTTTATCAAAAATATAACAATTCAATTGGTTATGAAAATGATCAGTCGGAATATAAGTGATTTAATAACAATTATTTTATCTGATGTTTTTAACCTCTCTGCTGTTTCTAATGCAAACGATTGAGATAAATAAAGCAGATTAAACTATATTTTAATACGTGTAAGATGCTTTGTTAATGAAGGTTTTAATTAAGCAAGCCGGGCATTATTACTACTTTTGTTGTGAAAAATGTCTATGGCTATGAGTAATACTACTAAATTGTATAACTACTGGGAACAACTTTATCCCGGATTATCGACAGAAAAACTGGATAATTTCATTTCTTCGCTGGAATGTCATATTGATCAGACCGGCTCAGATGACTGGTATAAAGATGCAATAGTATATGCTTTGTATGTAAACTTGTATAATTCAGATTTTAACGGACTTACAGAAAAACTGGATTATCTTCAAAAACTTGGTGTTAATTGCTTGTGGTTACTTCCAATTTTAGAATCTCCAATGCGTGATGCCGGTTTCGATATCAGCAAATATGACAAAATTCGCCCTGAGTTACTTGGATTGTCACCTGAATCAACCCGTGAAGAACAGGAACTTGTATTTGGTGCTTTTCTTAAAGAAGCGCATAACAGAGGGATAAGAGTAATATTTGATGTGGCAATAAATCATACTTCAGATCAGCATCCCTGGTTTTTGAATTCCAAACAATCTGAAAGAAATCATTTCAGCGACTATTATATCTGGAGCGATAAACCTGATAGATATCTGGACGCAAGGTTGCTTTTTAAAGGTATTGAAGACTCTAACTGGGAAAAATCAGGCAACAGGTACTACTTTCACAGATTTTTCAGCTTTCAACCGGACTTAAATTATCGTAATCCAGATGTATTGCTCTCAATGTCAAAGAACCTGCTGTACTGGCAATCAGTCGGAGTAGATGGATTCAGAGCGGATGCTATCCCTTATCTATGGAAAGAAAACGGTACAAGTTGTGAAAATCTTGACCTGACCCACGTAATAGTAAAATTCTTCAGAACAGTTCTGGATTATGTTCAGCCGGGAACTTTACTGTTGGCAGAAGCGTGTCAGAAACCTTATGAGGTTGTTAAATATCTTGGAGATAATGATGAATGTCATGCAGCTTATCATTTTCCTCTGATGCCTATGATATTTAAAGCAGTTGCCAAAGGTGATTCCCAACCAATTACTCATACACTCAGCACAGCAGTTACACCTAAAATCAATGATGAAAATCAATGGTTTACGTTTCTTCGGGTTCATGATGAACTTAGCCTGGAGCATGTTTATGTTTCTGAAGAAGACAGAAGTTATATTCATGAAAATTATTGTCATAAAAAGGAATGGGACTTCAGAGTAGGGGAAGGAATAAGTGCAAGACTGGCTGAACTTTTTGAAAGGGATACCAATAAAATTGCACTATCATACTCAATAATGCTGACACTACTGGGAACACCGGTGGTTTATTATGGAGATGAGTTCGGTAAATTGAACGATCAGGATTATTATAACGAACAGATAAAGCTAACAGGTAAGGATGATACCAGATTTTTAGTCAGAGGAAGAATTGACTGGGAACACCTGGAATCTACACTTCAGGAACCTGAAAACTTTCATGCCCGTGTTTACAATATGATCTCAGGATTATTAAATACCAGGAAAGAACATAAATCGTTTGGGAGAGGTACTCTTGATTTTCTTACTATACTGAACGAGAAGGGTTTGACCATAAACCGGATACTGGGGTATACCAGGTCATATAAAAGTGAGAAAATTCTTGTAATTAACAATTTGTCATCAGAAACTCAGGTGCTGTCGAACCCTCTGTCCGATGATAATCTTGCTTTGTTAACAATGAACGGGTTCACAATGGATGAAGATTATATGATACTCCAGCCATATGGATTTGCATGGTTTCTTGTTGTATAAATGTCCGGTTAAACAGGAATTGAATAATAACTATTTAAGATCATTTCTTGCAGGATAGAAAACATCTGTCAGGTAGCAATCAGTGATTGCATAGCCTGAGTGTTCGGCATTTGAAGGTATCAGTACAATATTATTTTTCTTTGGATAAATTTTTCTGTTCTCAACTGTTAATTCAAATTCACCATCTGTTAAACTGGTTAACTGTTCATTAATATGAGAGTGGGAGGGGAGATGACTTCCTTTGAGAATACGCCAGTAAATAACTGTCATGTTATCGGAATGGACTACTTTGCCAAAAATTCCAGGAGCGTATTCCTTTTCTTCGATTTCATTTATATTAATAAATTTCATAATTAGTGTATTTTGGAATAACTTAATTTTTTAATTAGCCAATATCAGCATTATACAGTTAGATCTTTTTTCTTTACGAAGATAGTTGTGAGTACGGCAATTACCAAGGCAACAATAAAAGTCAATAATCTGGATGTAATAATTTCGTCCATACCCGTACTTATCCAGATAATCGTAAACAGTAACCCGGAAATAATAGTACACAGAGCTGCAATACCATGGAACTTTTTCCAAAACAGGGTAAGCAAAATAACAACTGAGAATGTTGATCCAATGCCGGCCCAAACATAACCTACAATAGTGTATATCATGTCGCCTGAAGAATAATAAGCTAATACTAGGGCAACCAGCGAGAGAGCTGCTGTAACGATCCTTGATAATCTGAGAGACGTTTTCTGTCCAATATCATTTTTTCTTAATGGCTTAATGATGTTTTCGCTCAATTCAGTTGATGAAAGAATTAAAAGAGAGTTTGCGGTAGATATTATTGCAGCAAGAACTCCGGTGATTAGAATTCCTGCAATAACAGGGTGAAACAGGGTTGTCAAAACTTCAGGCATAACTGTTTCCTGATCGGAAAGTCCGGCAGGTCCAAATAACGCAATCCCAATCCATCCTATCATTAGTGCACCAATGTATGCTATGATTGTCCATGCAACGCCAATATTTCTGGCTTTTTTCGCTTCTTTTGCATCAGTTATAGCCATAAATCTCATACTAAGCTGAGGTTGCCCGCCAAGATATCCAAAAAACCATGAAAATGCTCCCGCAATAATAATTCCGGTTCCAAGACCCGTTATTATACCACTCATATTAGGGAAAATACCATTCAGAAAATTATGCAGAGACGAATCTTCCTGCAAAACTGCACCTCCTGTAAGTGTTGAATACGAATCGCCTGATTTGGTAAGAGCTTCAGAGATGCCTGATGCAAACGCTGCTCCTTCGGGAAGGTTGGATAAATATATGATCCCGGCAATAGGGGCTATAATTAGGGTAATGATCATTATTATTGCCTGAACAGCATCAGTATATGTAACGCTCCTGAATCCACCATAAATAGTATAAGGAATAACAAGTCCGACTACAATTAACATTCCGTATATCTTCTCAATCCCAAAAAGATTTTCAAGTGTTTTGCCTCCTCCGATAAATTGTGCTCCCACGTAAAAGAAGAAGAAAAAAACAATAGTAAAACTACCAGTTATTCTTAACCATCTGCCTGCTTCAC
The DNA here is from genome assembly GCA_028277395.1 of Bacteroidales bacterium. Classification (GTDB taxonomy): domain Bacteria; phylum Bacteroidota; class Bacteroidia; order Bacteroidales; family F082. The sequence continues at coordinate 121,252 of JANQGJ010000019.1, forward strand.
CATGACTCTTAGCAATATAATCGGTAAAGGTATCAACTTCATGTTTTTCTGCGGCATCCCTTAACCTCCAGGCAAGTAATATCCATGCGAAAATAATTCCAGCAACACAGCCGATGGCCGTCCATATTTCAAGTAAACCTGTTGCATATGCGGCACCAGGGAGCCCAAGTAATGCCCATGAAGATTCACCTGTTGCCCTTTCGGATAAAGCAGCAATCCAGCCGGGAAGTTTGCGGCCGGCAATGGCAAAATCTGATCCTGTTTTAACTTTTTTCCCCTGATAAAATCCAAGAAAAATTATGAAAGCCATGTAAATAATCATTACGATCAGCATCTGGGTCTGGTGTTCCATATAGCAAATTTAATGTGTGTAGATTAAGAAAATTCGTAAGCAAATCTAAAAAATATACTTATTTACCTGAATAATTTGTTATTATGAATCTTCTGTTTTTCAATGAATCACTATAATATGATTAAATAACCGTTGGGTGGAGCTAAATTTATAAATTTGCTTACTAAACCAAATAAGATGAAATGAACATAAATTTTCAGCATCCTAATATACCAACCGAGGATGATTAAAATTTTTGCGAAAGCGGAGATTTATCGGAGTGGTACCATGGGTGCGAGAATTTTTTATTTAATTCATTATCAATA
>JANQGJ010000020.1 GCA_028277395.1 Bacteroidales bacterium
AAGCCCCTTAATAGTAGTACCGAAAAAGGTTTATTATTAATCAATTTTGGTTACAAATGGTTACATAAAATTCAATATTTAGAATGATTCTTAATAAAAGAAATCGGAACAGTCATCAAATCAGACCGGTTTGAATCGTTTTTTGGTTTGGTCATAGGATATAAACAAAGTCAGTAAACAACCAAATTAGCAGGTAATAGGATTTCAGCAATTTGTGGACTTTAAGGTATATGTCAATAAACAAGCAGAATTAATTTTTCTGAACCACAACACATTATTTTAATTCTTCAGTACACATATGTTAAATTTTGTTTTTCCTCACAAGAACTTAAATATACGTAACTATCATGGGCAATAGCTACACATAATACTTCATTTGGAATGGTTGGGTATCAATATGACAGTTTGATTTGGTTTTATCCCCACTCGTTTTGCTAATCTGTAATGTTTTTTTTCAACTGATACTGCCATAATTTTAAGCTGAATATGTCTGATTTTTTTCATTTCATGAGACAAATCTTGTATTAACTACTATGTAAAAAGTTGTTTATTTGCAGCTGATTTCATGCATGAATATCACAATGAAAACGGAATACATCAGGTATCTGGAAATTGCCAGATCACGTAAGAAGGAGTACAGGAAACTTGTTTACAGGCTTAAAAAGCTGAAACCCAAAGTTGTTAACTCTTTGTTTCTCGATCTTCATGATGAGGCTTTTGAAATTATCGACTGTCTGGAATGTGCAAATTGTTGCAATTCTATAAGTCCTTCGGTAAAAGATAATGATATTCGAAGAATTGCCAGGCATCTGAAAAGTAAACCTTCAAAAGTTACTGATAACTACTTCTTACCGGATGTTGATAATGATTATGTAATGAATACGACACCCTGTCCGTTTTTAAGTAATAATAATTACTGCGAAATATATGAATCACGGCCTCTTGCGTGTAAAGGTTATCCACATACTGATCATAATAAAATGCATCAAATACTTAACCTTACTCTGAAGAATACGAAAATTTGCCCTGCAGTGTGTTATATTTTTGAAGAGTTGCGAACAACAGTTTAATTATCTAACTTTCCCTGGGATCGGGTTGTAGCGGGAGTTTGGCTAATTTTTCCACTTCTATACTTGCATATCCGAATTCTGAAACAACTCTACCGAGTATCAGGTAAACACCATGTCCTCTGAAAGGATAATTAACCAGTGAATCAGGAAAATGCGTTGTATCGAAAAATTCACCTTTAACATCCAGAAAAGTACCAAAATGCATTAATTCTTTCTTTACAGTTTTTACATATTTAATGGTTACGAGTAAGCCTACCATCCTTACCTTTCTTCCAACAGAATTATCCATATCACAGGCAAGTATTTCACCTCTGAAACCTGTTTTTAATAAATTAAAATTTGTGGTTGTTACCGGAAACCCAAGTAATTCTATTTCATCATAGGCATCTTCCAGCTTGTTGTATGTAAGTTCCGGAAGAGTGAACTTTTTACTACTGCTTTCAAATAGTTTGTTCTGTTTATTAGTCGCCTTGTTGTTTTTTTGTAACAGGTGGGCTTCCCAAAGTAATTGCGACTTAGGCTTACCTGTGAATCTGAAAGCATTTATTCTGACCAGAATAAGCAGTTGTTCTATTCCCGGAGTAATTCGGTGGATGAAGTTTTCAAGACTGGTAAATTCACCGTTTTGCTCTCTTTCATTAATAATAGCTTTGCTTAATTTCGATTCGAGACGTGCAATATGAGTAAAACCAACATAAATGTTTTTACCACTGATATTGGTTTTTATATCACTGTTATTCACACATGGCAGATGTATTATTCCTCCCTGTCGTTTTGCTTCATTAAAATAAACCCACGAATGATAAAATCCTCCAAAATTATTTATCACAGCTACCTGAAATTCAAGTGGGTAATGTGCTTTAAGATACAGGCTTTGGAAACTTTCAACGGCATAAGATGCAGAATGTGCTTTTGAAAAGGAATAACCCGCAAAACTTTCAACCTGTCGCCATACTTCTTTGGTTATGTCGTCAGGATAACCACGTTCTTTACAATTACTGAAAAATTTATCTACAATTCGTTGAAATTCTTTTCTGCTCCGGTATTTACCACTCATAGCTCGTCGCAATATGTCTGCGTCAACTAGATCGAGTCCTGCAAAATGATGGCAAACTTTCAGTACATCTTCCTGGTAAACCATGACTCCGTAAGTTTCTTCAAGTTGTTCTTTCATTACAGGATGTATGTACTCAAACTTATCGGGATTGTGAAACCGGTAAATATATTCTCTCATCATACCTGATTTGGCAACTCCGGGACGGATTATGGAACTTGCAGCCACAAGAGTAAGATAATTATCACATTTAAGTTTCTTTAACAATCCTCTTGTTGCAGGACTTTCTATATAAAAGCATCCGTTTGTTTCAGCTCGTTTCAACTGTGCTTTTACCCTGGCATTATTTTTAAACATTTCTACCTGATGAATGTCAATATCAACACCATGGTTCTCCAGAATTAATTCAGCAGCATCTTTAATGTGCCCGATCCCTCGCTGACTAAGTATGTCAAGTTTTTCAAAACCAATATCTTCGGCTACATACATGTCCCACTGGGTTGTGGGAAATCCCTTGGGAGGAAGGTCAAGGGCTGTATAATATGAAATAGGTTTTTCTGAAATGATAATTCCTCCCGCATGAATACTCCGCTGGTTTGGAAAGTTAATCATCATTGTTGCTATTTGGTGTATGTGGCGGGTCAGTTGGCTTTTTCCTGTTTCAACCGATGGATTTTCTGTTAATGCATCAATCTCCGACTTTGGTAAACCATGTACTTTTCCCAGTTCGCGATAAATAGACTTACCTTTAAATGTTACGGAAGTTCCCAAAAAAGCGGTATGTTCTTTTCCATATCGTTTAAAAATATAATCCTGAACCTCCTCTCTGTCTTTCCATGAATAATCAATGTCAAAATCGGGAGGTGATGTTCGCCTGTGGTTGATAAACCTTTCGAAATAGAGGTTTAGTTCAATGGGATCAACATCGGTTATCTTCAGACAGTACGCAACAACACTGTTTGCACCGCTTCCCCGGCCAACATGATAGTAGCCACGCGACAACGAAAAACGAATTATATCCCATGCAATCAGATAATATGATGAAAACCCTGATTTGTCTATTATGTTGAGTTCACTCCTGACTCTTCTCATGGCATTTTTGTTGTTACCGTATCTGTATTTTAGTCCATCGTAAGCAAGTTTTTCCAGAAGCATCTTATCGTCATATAAGCTTCCGGTAAATGTTTTTTTATTTTTTGATGAGTTAAAATCAAAATCAATACTGCAATCATTAATTATGTTGTTTGTGTTTTCAATGATCTGTGGATATTGATCAAATAAGTTAATGATGCTGTCGGGTGAAATAAACACTTCATCTTTTTGGGCATACATGTTATTTTTTAGATGACTGAGTAATATATTATGATCTATTGCACGTAGGTTCTTATGCAGGTACCAGGTTTCCTCGTTGCTAAAAGTAACCGGCTGCCTGATTACCATTTTATTTAGTTGTTTGCCGGAAAATGAAATTAATTTATGAACCTGTGATGGTTTCACTCCGATAAACTCATTGTCTTTTAGTTTACGACCGGAAATTTTTGATAAAGGATAGATAACGTATGAGTTATTAAATTGAGGAGCCCATGCGGAATGTGTTCTCTCTTTCATGTTTATGGCACTCATATATTCGTTTAATTCCCTGAAACCCTCATTGTTACGGGTAATTGCGGTGAATAGCAGTTCATCACCATCTCTGAATTCCATACCTCCTATGGGAGATATGTTTTTCTCTTTACAGTTTCTTACAAAGTCGATCATTCCCGATGAATTGTTGATGTCGGTTAAAGCCAATGAATTGATGTTCCTTTTTTTGGCTTCTTCCACCAGTAATTCTATGGAATATGTTCCATAGCGCAGACTGTAATATGAGTGACAGTTGATATACACTTGTTTAACTATTATTTATTATTTAAGTATTAAACCAGGTGATCAGGAGATCGCTTCAACGTATTCCTTTTCATCCGGAGTTTTAACACCTACGGCTCTTCTGATTGCTTTTTTACCGTATTTCAATCTTATTTTATCCATAGCCACGTAGAGGTCGGTCATTTCCGGCTTGTCTTCAAAAAGGTCGAGTTGCTGACTACCTCCAACCAAATGGCTGAATCGTACTCCTATTAACCTTATCAACATTCTTCTTTTGTATAGCCTTTCGAATAATTCCATGGCTGTTTGCATTAGTATGTGATCGAATGATGTGTATGAAAGGTGCTTTTGCAAAGTATGGGTGTCGAAATTTGTATAACGTATCTTAACGGTTACACACCCTGTTAGTTTTTGTTTTTTACGCATCTCAAAGGCAATTTTCTCTACCATCGAAATAAGAATGTTTTTTAGTCTTATTATATCTGTTGTGTCTTTATCAAATGTTCGTTCTGTACTTATTGATTTACGTTCCGAATACTGAACTACAGGTGAGTTATCAATACCATTTGCTTTTTTCCAGGCAATAATTCCATTCTTACCCATTACCTGAACAATCATTTCAGGTGGGATCATACTTAAAGTTTTAATTGTGGAAACTCCCATTGATCGTAGTAAACGATAACTTTGCTTCCCTATCATGGGGATCTTTCTTATGGATAAGGGAGAAAGGAAAGATACTACATTTTCTTTTGGTACATGAAGTTCCCCATTGGGTTTGGATTCTCCGGTAGCAATTTTCGAAACGGTTTTATTTACAGAAAGACCAAATGAAACTGGCAAACCCGTATTTTTGATTATGCGGTTGCGTAATTCATGAGTCCATTTAAGGCTCCCAAAAAAGCGGTCCATCCCCGTAATGTCTATGTAGTGTTCATCAATAGATGTTTTTTCATAAACGGGGGCGCATTCTGATATTATACCAGTTACCAGTTTTGACTGTTTGCTGTATTCTTCCATATCGCCACGTATGAAAACAGCATCGCTGCACAGTTGTCTTGCCATACGAATTGGCATGGCCGAGTGAATTCCAAACTGGCGTGCTTCATAGCTGCAACTTGATACAACACCACGATCCGATAAACCTCCTATTATAATAGGTTTTCCGATAAGTGAGGAGTCTATCAGCCTCTCAACGGATACAAAAAAAGTATCCAAATCCATATGTATTATAGTCCTGTTATCCAATTTCCCCTCTTTTTTATGACGAAATACTTGACAATTAAAATAATTGTAGTATTTTTGATTAAAATATAATCATAAAAACGGCTACAATATAATCATTAATTAATGAAATATCGGAATTTTGAATAATATTTTAAGACTTTGTGATTAAGTTTTATAACGAAGAAAAAATGATATATGAAAAAACATAGTATTCCTTAGTGTCCTTTGTGTTTAGTTTTACCGTGAAGCACACAAAGTACATCACGAAGTCAACGAAGAGAATAACTTAGTGATATCCTTAGCGTCCTTTGTGGTTAATTTTACCGCGAAGCACACAA
>JANQGJ010000026.1 GCA_028277395.1 Bacteroidales bacterium
TTTGCAACTCCATCCTTTTTGAACCTGATAATTCTAAAAAACTATGAATGAGTAAGGGTAAAACAAAGTTAAGCTGTCATCTAAATACCCGACCAATCAGCATTTAACTTTATGCGTAGCTATTGCCCATGATAGTTACGCATATTTAAGTTCTTGTGAGGAAAAACAAAATTTAACATATGTGTACTGAAGAATTGAAATATTGTGTAGTGTTTCAGAAAAATTAATTCTGTTTGTTTATTGACATATACCTTAAAATCCACAAACTACTGAAATCCTATCACTTGCTAATTTGGTTGTTTACTGACTTTGTTTATATCCTATGACCAAACCAAAAAACGATTCAAACCGGTCTGATTTGATGACTGTTCCTATTTCTTTTATTAAGAATCATTCTAAATGTTGGGTTTTTTGTAACCTATTATCATAAAATTTGATGAAAAGATGATTAAAACAAAATCCAGATACTACCCAAGAAAGTGAGATTAAGTTAATGGTAGTAGAGGAGAATGATTTATCAATATTGATTATGAACCATATTAAAGGAATATTGCATCGAAGTGAATCTGCAAATATATTTTGCTGTATGCACCCACCATGATCTGTAACCTTTGCGACAAATCGTTAAAGTTTGAAAGTTAAAACTCATCAGTTTTTTGTATATAAACCGTTACAACTTCGTTACATCAATTGTCGTGTTGTAAAAGAAACGGTCGTGTTGCCCACTGATTATCACCAGATTAAAAAGCGGTGACAAAAGAGCAACGCTCAAACACTTTCTGAACAGCTGAAAAAACATGTATTTGATAAATATTATGCTATAGTTTTACAATCAAACTTTGGGGTTTGTGTCATTTTTCTCACAAACCTTGTTTAACCGAAATAACCAAAAGGAAAACTTCAAATGATATCTATGAAGTAGTCCCTTTCTAAAATCCGGCAAAGGATTTTCAACGGATGAATTAATCCGGGTTAGAGAAATATGTAATTAATCCAACTACAAAACAAATACAATTAATAAAAAAATCTTTTATCATGAAATCAAAATTAATAATAACCTTTATCCTTATAACAATTGGTGTTTCAGGATTCTCACAGGAGATATCATTCACCTATGATGAATCCGGTAACCGCACAGGTCGTAGTTTGCTTGTAATCGGTAAAATCGACAATGAAGACACAGGTAATGAGAATCAAAACGTATCACGACAAAAGGAAGACTTAACTGCTTCTTTTGAAAACCAGTCAGCTACAATAGATGATATTACTATTAAAGTAACCCCAAATCCTAACGGAGGTAAATTCAGCATCTCAATCAGCAATTTAAACGATGGTTACAAAGCGGGTTTCTACCTTCACTCAATGTCAGGAACACTTGTGTACGAATGCAAAAAACCTGTTGAATTAAACCCTGTTGATATGAGTAACTCCGAAAACGGAACCTATATACTCACAGTATTTGTGAACAGGACCAAAGAGGCATGGAAAATTATTAAACAATAAAACCCATATAGAAATGAAAAAAACAGTATTATTTATCCTAATGAGTATAGCAACCATAAACCTACTAATAGCACAAAAGTTAAACGTTGATAGTCAGACAGAAGTAGGTACAATTCCCGGAAGTTTGTCAGTAACGCCGGGAGGAGGAGCAGTTTATTCAATGAAAATAGAAGTCCCCCCGGGGATGGCAGGAATGACACCCGAGCTGGGACTGGTTTATAACAGCCACGGTGGTGAAGGAGTCCTTGGTAAAGGCTGGGGTATCGGAGGCATGTCAGTTATTTCAAAGACTAATGGAACATATTACTTTAACGATTTTCCCAAAGATGTAAACTTTAGTGACGACCAGCTTACACTAGATGGAAAGAAATTGATTAAAACCGATCCGAATGCAAATGAATACAGGCTCGAAACAGATGATATGACTAAAATAGTGAAGTCATGGAGGAGATCTAAACTTAGCCAGGGAATTCAATATGTGGCTTACACTAAGTCAGGATTGAAAAAGATATACGGAGGAACTGATGAATCTCATCTTATTTACGGTTCGGGAGCAAATGATGCCCTAATGTATTATATAAGCCGTATTGAAGATCAATTTGGTAATTTCATAGAGTATAACTACAATCAATATGACCTAGATGGGTCTGTTTACCTGAAATCAATAAACTATGGTGATGATTTTAGAATTATATTTGAATATGAGGAAATGTTGCCTGAGCATGTTAAAACAGTGTATTTTACTTATGGAGCTTATTCAAACGATTACTATAAATACACAAGTAGTAAGAGGCTAACTAAAATATCCATCCAGAAAAATTCAAATGAAATCAGGTATTATGATCTTGAGTACATTGAATCGGGGCAGCTTAAAGAAAAAGTGCTTTCAGGTGTAAAGCTGTATTCAGGGACAGACTCATATAATAGCACAAAATTTGAATGGAAATCTACCATCCCATCCGAAAATAAAATAATTAACGACTATAATGAAGTAATACCAATATCAGCTTTCGAGCCCCTTTATTTTGAGAATGGTGATTTCGATAATGATGGAATTACAGACAAAGCCATATATTTTGATGACAATGGTGAAACAAAAATTACAGTTAAACTAAAAGAACAAAATTTAGTATTTAGTTATTTATACAGGATTAAGCCGGTTGCTGCTGGGGACTTTAATGGTGATGGTTCCGATGAATTATTATATAAAAACTATGATAATGAGTACAGGGTTATTTACTTTGTATACAACCCTGACACTGAAAAATTCGAATCAAGAACAACCGACAAACTATTTACAAAAGAAAGTGATAATGGTTTTGCTTCAGATATCAATGGAGACGGGATAACAGATTTTGTTCACTATGATAAGGAAAAAGACGGGATAATTACATATTACACTGGTGATATTGACAATTTTCTGGTTGATAGTGGTATCAGTTATTATGTTGGAGGAGATTGTTCTTTATATCCTGGCGACTATGATGGTGAAGGCAAGGCTGAAATTGTAGTGATTCAGGATGTTGACAACTTCAGCATGGTAGAATTAAATTATGAAAACACTGCTTTCAGTAAACATACAATTGCTATTGTTGATACTGACTCAAAATTTAACAAAAGGAAAAACAGAAATCTTTTAACAGAATTTTTCCGGGATGGACGGCCAAATCTGCTCACAGGGGATTTTAATAAGGATGGCAAAACCGATATTGTAACATACTACAATGATGCAAATGACATAAATTATTATTTCTCATTTGGATATAATTTCATGAAGCAAAATCAGGATCCAATATCAATGTCCAACGACGGCATTTATGCAAGTGATGTTAATGGCGACGGGATAACGGATATAATAACCCTGAATTATGATGAAGTAGATAAGAGAATGGAAGCAACATACTTCTATACTAATAAAAACGGCCTTAATCTAATAGAGGGAACCACTTTCACAATGTTTGAAGATTATGATCGTGAAACTACTACTCTAGATCAGGTTAGCTTTGGTAATTACTATGGAAACGGGAAAACTGACATGGCCTTTGCATCACATATGCAGGATAACGATCCCTATTATGGGATTAGCCTTGATATCAGAACATGTTATTACGGGGGTAAGTATTTTAATAAAATAACAGAGATAACTGACGGGATGGATAAAACTACCCTGCTACATTACGAAGCCCTGCCATTAACCGGTAATTATACAAGTACTGAATTGGAACTGGATAAGCCAATGAGAAAAATAACACCTTCATTTTATGTGGTTACAAAAGTTGAGAATGACAATGGAATGGGAGGTACTATGTTGCCAATTGAGTATGAGTATAAAAATGCTATTGCACACCGTTTGGGAAAGGGGTTTTTAGGTTTTAAAGAGTCTAATACCATAAACAGGATTGCAAACAGGTATCTCAGAAGTGTTTTTGAAATTTATACCGGAACTGATGGTATTAGTTTCTATCATCCATACAAACACATCTCGGAAGAATATTCACTTGAAACAGAAGAATATGGCAGGCAAATAATTTCACGTACTACGAATGATCTCACACATATTGAAAATCCTGATGACAGTAGAATATTTTTCTACTACGTAAATAATAGTTTTACAGAACAGTATGATTTTGATTACGAATCAGGTGGTATAAAAATGAAGGAGATCACCATTACCAAAGAAAATTTTGATAAATATGGTAATCCCGGAAAAATAACTATGATAAAAACTGATAATAAGAATACTGAGTTTTCATCCCATAAAAGTGTATCTGAATTCAAATACTGGAATAATATCGAAAATAATAACTGGGTCCTGGGTAGATTGTATGATATAAAAGTTACCAAACAATATTTGAACAATACTACAATTCCAGTTAGTGTAAAACACTCTTCATTTACGTATTATGAAAATGAAAATCAAAAGGAATTTGGAAAGCTTAGATCCGAAACACTTGAGCCCGAAAATGAGAATTCCTATACAAAGATTTATACTTATGATGAAAACGGAAATATCCAGGAATCAATTGTCGACTCTTATCATAACCCGTCAGAAAGTACCAGCCGTATAACAACAAACAAGTATGATGATATATATGGTGAACGATTCGTTACTATGAGCACCAACCCCCTGGGACATATTAACCAATTCGAATACAACAACATATGGGGCTGGAAAACCAAATCAACTGATCCTAATGGTTTTGTTATTGATTACCTTTATAATAGTTTTGGGAGGCAAATAAAAGCCAGTTTCCCCGATGGCACATCAGTTGTAACAGATGTACTAAGTGTTGAAACAGGCGATGAACACAAACCTGAAAATTCATATTATTACGTTCGCGAAAAAAAGGATGGCACAGCTCCTGTTATAACATATTTTGACAAATTGGGAAGAAAGCTCAGAAATGTTACCATTGATATACAGGGAAGACATGTTTACAAAGATTGGCATTACAATTCAGATAATGGTTTAGAGGAATCAGTATCCGACCCATATTTTACAAATGGTGAGAAACTCTATACATATTTGTATTATGATGAACTAAACAGGCCTGCTATGAAGAAATTACCTGGTAACAGGATTTATTCAACATATTATTCGGAGTACAGTATTTTTGAAACAAATCCTAAAAGCCAAACAGTTGAGAAACAATTTGATGTTAACGACAACATTGTAAAAATAGTTGAGAATGGAATAACTACCACTAAACTGATTGATGCTGATGGAAAAATTATCGAAATGAAAATAAATGATAAGGAAAATACAAAGATTAGCTGTAAATATGATATATTTGGACAACTAATTGAAATTACAGACCCTGCAATTGGAAAAAAAGAATACAAGTATAATTGTTTTGGTGAATTGCTTGAAATAATACATAACGATGTGATTGAATCAAATGAGTTAGAATATGATAAACTGGGCAGAATATTGAATCATAATGAGCCCGGAACAGGGGTTACCGCATATAGTTATGATGAGTCTTATCTTGGCTTACCTGATGAAGTTGGGTATTATAATTCTCAAAATGGCGATGTGTTTCTAAACAAATTAACTTACGATAACCTCGCAAGAAATATTGCGATAAAGGAAACAATAAAACATGATGGAAATACAAAAGAGTATACAACACAAGTAAGCTATGACCAGTACAGCAGACCTGAAAAACTAACTTATCCATCTGATTTCAGTATTACCCGAAAATACAACGAACATGGTTATCTGAATAAAATTGTACGTGACTCAGATAGTAAGGTAATGTGGGAAGGTGTTGATATGACAGCTAAGGGACAATTTACACAAACATTATTCGGTAATGATTTACAGAATTCAAAATTGTATTTTTCACAAACAGGTTTACCTGCAGTTTTTGCAGCCGGAACACAGGATGATCTTGTTTCTGTTCAGCATAATTTTTATCATTGGGATAATATAGGTAATCTAACAGAAAGAACGACACATTTATATGGAGGGACGACAACTGAGCTAAGCGAAACGTTTGACTATGACAATCTAAACAGGTTAACCAAAGTAAACCTTAAACACCTGGAAACTATTGTTGATCTGGAGTACGACGCTTTAGGCAGAATATTGTACAAAAAAAGCGAAAACGAGGACTTCCATGTGGCTGACAATTATTACTATGATGAATATGGACCAAATCCATATAAGCTGGAAAAGATAGATAATAAACCTGCTTTTTACAATCCTGTGGAGCAAAGTCTGGAATATACTTTGTTTGACAAAATATCAAACATTACACAGTTCAATACCGATGACAATAAAGCAAACGAACTGAACATTCATTACGGACTGGGACACCAGCGCAAGATACAGGTAATTGAAGATTATGACAATAATAGAACGGAAACCAAGGTGTACATTGGTGGCATTTATGAAGAAATAACCACCAGCGGTGTAACTAAAAAGGTCCATTACCTGTCATCACCAGATGGTTTATTTGCCATTTATTCAATAGATGACAACAATCAAAAAGAGTTCAGCTATGTTCATAAAGATCATCTTGGTTCAATTGAGGTACTGACCAACGAAGAAGGAGAAGTTGTGGAAAGATATAGTTACGATGCCTGGGGATTGCGCCGCAATCCTGAAACATGGATACCTTATGCTGAAAAACAATCAACCGCAACTGATCGTGGATTTACCGGGCATGAACATCTTGATATGTTTGCCATGGTAAACATGAACGGCAGGATATACGATCCGGTTATAGGTTATTTTTCAACTCCTGACCCGGTAATCGGAATACCCGGAAGCTCACAGGGATTTAACCTGTATTCATATGTTTATAACAATCCTTTGAAATACACTGATCCCTCAGGTTACATGACTTCTGAAATACAGGATATTGGTGCAGGACCTGTTTATTCAGATATGTATACTGTAGTTTCAGATCTTGCCTCAGTGGGGGCTATGGATGAAAAGACAGCCTATTTTGCAGGTGTATTTGCTGCTGTGTTTGATGCAGCAATAGCCAATGGAGCATCAGCTGCAGAGGCTTCCAATGTTGCGAAAGAAGCTGCCAGATTAGCGTTTGCCGAAAGTTCACATGGAAAATCATCTGGAAGTACATTTCAAAGTGCCGATGCATACCGTAGTATGTTTAAGGCAATAAATGGAGAAGATTCAGGATCATCATCAGCAGGTGAAATTAAGTTGAATACACAGCCGATTGTAGAATATAGCAGCCAGGTAGGAAATCGTATGACATCCAATCCCATGGCAAGAATTAGCTCAAACGGGCAAACAAAGTTTACATTTTCAGCTACAGTTGCCAGGAATGCCATTGCAGGAACTGAAGCTGCACTCGGCACCTTATCAAATGCTGCATCAACTTGTACTGCTGTGATTACGCTTGGGGAGGTTGAGATAACCGGTAAATCAGCATATAACGCCAACTCCAGTAAGTATAACCAAACTGCAGGGATGTTTTTTTATGGTACAAGAGGTAGTAATGATGGACCAGGAGCAGGTTACACTGCCAGCCATCAATACAGGTCTATAGATATGAGTACTTTTTGGACTACAGGATGGGAGAGTGTGGCTAGTTTTGGAGAAAAGACAGGCGATTTATTTGGGGACATTTTATCAAAAAGATCAAAGTATCCTCATGGATTCAATTCAATCAATGAAACTGGACTTGATAGTGTTTATCATACTGTTGATTCAGGAGATATGGATAGAAAAATGTCAAAATATCGCTATAGAGTTGAGTATTACAAGGATGGGGCTAAACATGACTCGGTTTACAATCCTTGGAAATGGTTTCCGCATTAGATTTTATTTTTTAAAAAATAATAAAGATGAAAAATTCTAAATACATCACAGCATTACTAATAATGATACTATTTTCCTGTACAGATAGTGAATATGACGTAATAATCAATAAACCAAACGGTATTGTATCAAAGTTTAAATGTAAATATGGTGCTGATACATTGAATAGTATTAGATATGATTTTTATAATTCAATACTTCTCTCTGAGATTCCATATGTTAATGGCAAAATTGAAGGATCTTCTATTGACTATTATTTCGAAAATGGTAAAATACATAGAATTATGAATTATAAAAAGAACTTAGCCAATGGTGTTGCAAAAAAATTTGCAGAAAATGGTAAGCCTCTTGGTAGAAACCTTTTCATAAATGGTAAACAAGTTCTGTTTGAGAAAATACAAACAAATGTTGATTTACCTGTTAACAGAAAAACAATGTATAATCTTCTTCTTACCAAAGGAAATCAATGGGCTGGAGAAAAGTATATTGTAACTGATAAAGATGAACTTAGCTTGGGTACATACACAGGTTTCTATGCCGATATCATTATAAATGATACCATTAATTTATTTCAAGAAACTGAAGTAATTATTAAGTTTACTTTTCCTGAAAGAGCAGATAGTTCAACAGTTCTAATTGGAGATTTTAACAATTCACTAATTTGTACTGATACTATTTATAACAAAACTGAATTTTTATTACCAGACTCTTTGTCTTTTGTGATTACACCGAGCAAACCTGGAAATCAATATTTGTTAGGATATTTTCAAACACCTACGCTTGCAATTGAAACATTTTACTTTTTTAAAGGATACTACGTGAAACCTGACGATAAGTATTCAAATTTGTAGAATATTTGAATACTACATTTGATATTATGCTTTATTTGAGAAACTTGTATCAACTAATAAATGAACTAGTCTTTTTAAATGAGGCTGTCCAAAAAGTAACGGACAGCCTCTTTTACAAGCCTGTTAACACACTAAGGAATAATTATTTTACCCTCAGAGCAATACAACTAATCTACAACTATTATAAAAATACTGAAAAAGATAATTATACCAAGGAAAAAGCAGATAATGAGGAATTAATATTTACTATCGCCAAATAAGATTATATGGAATATAATAGGTTCTCCAAAAAACTTGCAAATGCATTTTTCGATAAAAAGTATATAGAGGTGATTATGATTTGGGAGAAACATAAGGGTGATTTCAATATAAACTACAAAGAAGATGATGATGAATACATCCTTGATGCTGTTAAAGAAAGCTATTACGAAGTAGGTTCTTTTAAGAAAAGTTTGATATTAATAGATAAGCAATTCAGGTTACTTCCTAAATTGGATAAGGATTTAAAATATAAAGAAGAGTCATTAAAGATTCACTTCGTTGATAAGATGTCTTTATTAATCAAATTGAAAAGATATATTTCCTATTACAGAATGAAAAGACAAAGTTTATTATTATGGGAAGATGAAGAGTACCGTGAGCATTTAGCTGATATTGAAATAATGTACTATAACAAGTTCATAAAAATAAATAATGGGCTATTCTTTTTTCTGACTGGCTTGATCGTAACTTCATTTTTCATGCCTATACTTGATATTAATATTAGTACAACTATTGGAACTGCATTCAATATTATCTTTTATGTAGGTGCTACATGGCTGGCTTTTTTATTCATTTTCAGGTTTAAACTACAAAAGTGGTTCGTATATCTTTTCAGAAAATTATTTACACCAAAAAGTGAATTTAGTTTGGAGTATCTAAAGGGTGTTATAGAAAGGGATTAACATCTTATCAATCAACATATCAATTAATAAATTAACACATGAAATGACCATAAACTTATTTAAGCCTGTCTGCCGAACAGGCAGGCATAAAAAAGTTTATGGGAAATCGAAGATTCATGAACTCATATAAGGTAGAATAGTTTGTGAATAAAGCGAAGCGGTTCCCTACCTGTCCGGCAGGCAGGC
>JANQGJ010000047.1 GCA_028277395.1 Bacteroidales bacterium
TTGAGGATGGAGAACACTGGAAGGGAACAGATAATGGTGATGGTAATACAGGTACCAGTGGAACAATAACTTTGATAAGGTAAGGTTTATATTGATCTCCCGATTGCTTTCTGGAGAACCGCCGAACAACCAAAAACCCAAATATATTCATTTAATCAAAATTCTATTTTACTGATTTCCTGTAACATAATCATTTTCTTATTTAGATTGCTTCTAAATTTCTTGTAAAAGAGACATTTTTCACCACTATCTGCCATTAATGGTAAAAACAAACACATTATGAAAAACCGGATACTATTAATATTGGTTTCATTGGTGATAACATCATATCCATTGAAAACATCAGTATGTAATGAGACCTGTCCAAATGAAAACGACAAGACAGAAAATAACTGTTTATCGTTTTTTATCCCTGAAAAGGGATTTGCCGAACTAGTAAAAAAAGTAGATGGCGGTTATATTCAGATCTATAATGGTCAATATTTAAAGATTCACTTTACACAGGAATATAAATTTGAAATAGAAGATTTCTACTATAATCTGATCTACAGGATCTATAATAACAATATGAATATTGTAAGTGGTTATGATGTTGACAGTGGTATTATAATATCAGGTTCATCCATTCATCCATTGGATTATGGCAACAATTATATATCCATTGATTGTGGATCAATAGGTTACGGCAGGTTTCTACTGGAGGTAGATACACCAAATGGAGAAAAACTATATCTCAAATTTAAGAGAACTTACGGAAATCCCGGTTAGCAGATTTTCAAAGTCAAATTAAAAAGCAAGCTGAAATAATAAACACATGAGTAAGAAAACAATCTTATTGTTCCTGATTGCAAGTACTTTTTTTATGGTATCTTGTTCTGACAGGTCACAAGTATATAAACCTTCTGATTATATAAACTGGATAAATAATCCGGAGAATAACCTTATATCAGAACACAAATCCGATACATTTACTTATTCTATTCAATACAGACCAACAGCATATCTGGCTCTTATGGAGTCGGGGTCCCCTGAAATTCAAATAGAGGAATTCCAGGAACTGGAGAAAAGTCTATCCGGCCAGGAACAATTCCTGTTTCGGGTATCATTATCAAATGGGGAAAGCAATTGGTTAGAATCAGGGACGAAAAATTTCAACGATTTCGATGAACAAATAAACTATTTGAGCTTTGTAATGCAGAAAGATTTCAAACTGGTAAAAGATCAGGATACGATTGATTGTTCAATGTTTCATTTTGAGCGGGATTACGGTATACGCCCGTTTGGAACATTTCTTCTTGGTTTCTATGAGTCAACAGAAAAACCAGTTTCAGTTGATTCTATTACCGATAAATCACTAAAAGTGATATTTACAGACTCTGCATTTGAAGATGAAATTGTAGAGTTTAACTTTTCTTCCAACGATATAAAAAAAATTCCAACTCTAAAATTATAAGTGATGATACAAAGGTTTCGAAACAGTATAATAGCAAAGCCTGTTACGGTTTTTCTTTTACTCACATTTATTTCAACATTCGCTACCCCAACTACAGTTTATGCATTAACAGGAGGGCCCAGTCAACCTGAGGTACAAAGTTTTACTCCGGTATCTACTTCTGAAATGGTAAATCTGTTTACAGGTGATTTTGTTTACAACATACCATTACTGGATGTAGGTGGCTATCCGATAAACCTCAGCTACCAATCAGGGATTACAATGGATCAGCAGGCAAGCTGGGTGGGTCTTGGATGGAATATAAATCCGGGAAGCATATTAAGAAACATGCGTGGATTACCTGATGATTTTTCAGGTGATGAGGTAGTTAAGGAACAAAATATGAAGCCAAACCGAACCTATGGCTGTACAGTAGGTGTAGGTGCTGAAATTGCCGGGCTGGATGATTTTATAACTTTCAGGGTTAGTACCGGACTAACATATAATAATTATGTAGGTTTTGGGATTGAGAATTCTGTGGGTTTTAATTTTAAAGCCGGTAGTTCATCAGCACTTACTGCAAATCTCGGTTTAAAAACAAGTTCATTATCAGGATTGGATATTAGTGCCCGAGTAGGCCTTACTTCCCAAATTGGCAGCAACCAACAAAATGATGTAAATGCAGGACTTTCTTTTGGATCTTCATACAATGCCAGAAGAGGTATTGAAGATGTAACCTTTTCTCCCTCGGTTTCAATCAAACCAGTAAAAGATATCAGTAAAAAAAAGAAGCATGACCTGATCAATAAAAATAAAAACTTTGGTGGTAGTTCATCAATAGATTTTGCTGTAAATAGTTATACTCCTCAAATTCAGTTCCCACAAAACACAACATCCTTAATGTTCTCTCTTAAAGCTGGAGGTGTAATTACTGTCGCAGAGCTATCAGCTGACTTAACTGGTTTTTACTCTCAGCAAAAGCTAAACAATAAACATGAAGAAGTTCCTGCATTTGGATATATGTATGCCCATAATGGTGCCGGTGGTGATAACTCGTTAATGGATTTTAACAGGGAAAAAGATGGTGCTTTTAGTAAAAACACACCTGCCCTTCCATTATCCAGTTTCACATATGATGTCTACTCCGTTACAGGACAGGGAGTTGGTGGCATGTACCGTCCTTACAGAAGTGATTTTGGTTATCTGTTTGACAAAAAAGTCAGCACTTCAAGTACCAGTGGCAATCTGGGTTTTGAACTTGGAGCAGGATGGCTCGTTGCTGTTGGAGCCGATGTAACTGTAAATGATGTTAACTCACGGTCAGGGAAATGGATAAATGACAACAACATGATCAGTAGTTTAAAGTTCACTGATGCGATTGCTGACAATAGTGTTTATGAGCCTTACTATTTCAAACAGGCAGGTGAAATGTCAGTTGATCCGGAATCAGATATATTTACCAACATTAAAGAAAACGAACCTGTAAGGGTAAAACTTGCTGATGCCGGCTGGCTAAACGTTGTGGCGTCCAACAAATTCGAAACTTCTTCAGGTTCTTCATTTAACCTTAATAAAACCAAAAGAACTAAACGGCAAAAGAGAAACCAGCCATTTCAGATAATTACGAAAGGAGATTATTATAACCTGGCAACCGAGAAAAGCTTATATAACATATTCTCATCGCATGGCAAAGATCATCACATAGCAGAAATCAGAATTACAAAAACTGATGGTTCATTATATAATTATGGAATTCCGGCTTACAACACCAAACAGGTTGAAGTTACCTTTAACGCTTCCGGTCTTCCACATGATTGTCAATCTGGCTTGGTTACCTACCAAACAGGAAACAATACAACAAATAATGACAGGGGAGTTGATGGGTATTTCACGAAAACAACTATTGATGATTACGCTCACTCCTACCTATTAACAAGCATACTTTCTACAAATTATGTAGATATAACCGGTAATGGATTAACTGATGATGATTTAGGTACATATGTTAAATTCAGATATAATAAAATAAACAACTATAAATGGAGAATTCCTTTTGAACTTAAGAGTGCAACATACAATGAAGGTCTTAAAACAATTGATGGTTATAATAAGGGAGATGACAAAGGAAGCTATTTGTACGGTGAAAAGGATGTGTTTTATCTGGACACAATTGTATCGAAAAACCAAATAGCAATTTTTTATAAATCTGAAAGAAAAGACGCCTTTGGTGTTCTGAACGAGGATGGAGGAAAAGATGTAAACAACTCACTACTGAAGCTGGATAGTATTTGCTTATTCTCAAAACAGGAATACTATGATAATCCTTCACAGGCAATACCAATAAAGGAAGTACATTTTGAATATGAAGAAGATCCGTCAAAACAGTTATGCCAGGGAATTCCTAACTCAAGTAACAATGGTGGAAAACTAACCCTT
>JANQGJ010000025.1 GCA_028277395.1 Bacteroidales bacterium
TTTGTGAAAGAGAGTACGAAGATGAAAATTTAATCTCTTAAGCTTGTTTTTTAATTAATTGAAATTTAAATATTTAACTAATTTTATACAGATGAAAAAACTTTACAAATTAATTATATTAGTCCTTGTCATAACAGCTTTCGGTTGCTTGAAAAGGGATGATGCTAACCCCCGACCCCGATTAAAAGCCGATTTTTACATTCAGAATGATGACAATCTCTTTTCTTTCCAAGAAGTGAAATTCATAAATCAATCTGAAAATGCAGATTCCTGTTTTTGGTTGTTTGGTGATGATTCTACTTCTTTTGTTTGGAATCCTATTCATGTTTATACCAAAGAAGGAGATTACCAGGTAACTTTGACTGTCTTTAACGAAGATGATAATCAAGAGACTTCAAAATCAATAACAATTCATGGCAAAAGTAACATTCTTATTGGTAATAAATGGGCAATTAATGAGATGACGATCTCACCATCCTATAATGGAACTAATAATTTACTAAGCATTATACCAGAATATGATAGGGATGACTTGATAGAGTTCTTTGAAGACGGTAGTTTCATTGAAGATGAAAATTATCTAAAACAACCAGACACACCACAGACATATTACGGAACGTGGGAATTGATAAACGATAACAAATTAATCTTAATTGGAGGAAAAGCAAACAATAATCAACAATTTGAAATAGTTGAATTAACTGATATAAGCTTCTTTACTAAAACAAACCAAATGATCGGGAGTGTGAACTATGTAGTAAATACAAAAAGAAGTCCAATTTACTAACCAATAAAATGTCATAACTATGAAAAATTTTACGTTGATAATTTTATGCACAGTACTAACACAATTATTGTTAGCACAAACTCCTACAGTTGAGTGGGTACAAGATGCCTGGGTGCCACAAGCAGCCGTGGCTAAAGATGTAGCAACAGATAACAGCGGAAACGTTTATGTTATTGGAGAATACACAGGCACAAATATTGAATTCTCCCCAACTGTGATACTTAATAATGCAGGCGGACAAGATATTTTTATTGCAAAATACAATAGCGAAGGGGTTGTACAATGGGCATTAAATGCAGGGGGTGCCCAAGACCAATATGCCTTATCAATTTTATGTGACGGAATAAATATCTTTATATCAGGACATTCCAATTACGCTACTAATATTGGAGGTTATTTCATTGAAAGTCAGTCACTATTTATTGTCAAAATGGATGGAAATGGAAATATTGCTTTTGAACCAATAAAATTCTACAAGCTTTTAAATTGGTACTCCAACATCTCTTGTGATGATATGGGAAATCTTGTTGTTCTAATACAAGCGTATGCTAATATTCAAGGTGTTTACTTATTCTCGTCTGATGGTACGCAACTTTGGCACAAAAACTATGCACTACCATTCATTGATGATAGAGTCAGTATGATTGATCCGAACAACATCTGTTTGGCAGGTTCTTTCACTAGCAACTTTACACTTGGTTCTTCCACATTGACAAACAATGGTGGTTCTGACATATACATAGCAAAACTTGGTCCAAATGGAAACGTAGAGTGGGCCAAAAACCCTGTAGGATATGCAGATGAAACCCTGATTGGATTACGAGCTAATATTGATGGAGGTGTTAGTTTAGTAGGAACCACTATTAGTTCACAGCTTAGTTTTAACAGTCTAGTAAATTTGTCTAATTCCGGTGGAAAAGATATTTTCGTAGCTACGTACAATGCGGCTGGAATAGCCCAAAGTGCAGAAGGAACAACATGGGGAGATGATAAAACAATATCAAGTGCTTATATTAATAATGTAAATAACAATGTTTATCTAAGTGGTTTTTTTAGTTCAGCCGATGTCTCAATTGGAAACACTCCTTTGTCACACTTTGGAGGCAAAGATCTATTTTATGCAAAGTTTGATAATAACTTAACAAATATTTGGGCAAAAAGTGCTGGGGGCGTAAATGATGATGAGTGTTTAGGTATTACGACGTATAATGATACCATCACTTATATTGCAGGGTATTATTCAGGTAATGCGTATTTTGATATCCATGATCTAAGTTCATTGGGAACACACAGCATGTTCCTTGGAAAAATAGGTGGTAATATTATTGAAAATCCATGTTATGTCGTTGGAAATATTTATAACGATGAGAATGACAACTGTATTCAGGAAGTAGGTGAGGAGGGTCTTTATGGAATGTTTGTTTCAACAGAATCAGGTTCAAACTATACAATGACACAACCCGATGGTAGTTATATACTAGAGTTAGAACATGGTACACATACCATCAAGCAAATAATACCAATGAAGTCAGGCTATTTTATTACTCAAAAATGTCCGATTGGCTCACAGGGGCATAGCGTAACTTTTAATTTGCAGGGTCAAATAATCAATAATATTGATTTTGCAAACGAAGTAATCGAATGTCCTATGCTATGGGTAGATATAGCATCGAACCAAAGAAGATACTGCTCTGAAAACATTACAGTAATAAATTACAAAAATCTTGGAGCAAGTCCAGCAAGCAATGTTAACATAGAAGTTGAATTCCCTGAGTTTGTAGACCCTATTAGCAGTACTGTTCCTTGGAGTTCAATAGATGGAAAAGTATATACTTTTGAGATAGGAACTTTGGGTTCTTTTTCTGAGGGGAGTTTTACAATAACCGATAAGGTTAGCTGTGACGGAGAAGACATTGTGGATTTAACCCAATGTACTGAAGCAAGGATTTTCCCTAAAAACACCTGCATAAACCCAAGCCAATACTGGAACAAGGCATCTCTGGAAGTGGAAGGATACTGCCGGGAAAACGGCAAGGTACAGTTTACCGTTACGAATGTTGGTGAAGGTAGCATGACTGATTCAACAGAAATGCGTATTTATTATGACGACGCATTAGGCTATTTTAGTAATATACACCTTACAAGTGGAAAAGAATTTATAACAAGCTCAGTTGCTTCAAATGGAATGACAATAAGGCTTGAAGTTGACCAGGTACCATTTCACCCTGATAACCGTATGGTTTATGCGTTTGTTGAAGGCTGTGACGATGGTAATTCTACAATAAGTACCGGATTTGTAAACCAGTTTCCTACCTTAACTGAAAACTACGAAGAAGCGGTTTCCTGTCTTCCTATAATAAATTCTGCTGATCCAAACGATAAACTGGCCAATCCGATTGGGATAACGGATGATCACTACATTGCAAAAGAGAACAACATTGAATATATGATACGTTTTCAAAATACCGGCACAGCACCAGCTTTAAAAGTTGTTATACTTGATACTCTTTCTCCTCATCTTGATATTTCAACTTTTATTGAGGGGGCAAGTAGTCATACTTACCAGCTTGAAGTAACAGGAAACGAACAACCTGTTTTAATCTGGACATTTAATGATATCAATTTACCCGACTCAACTACCAATAATCTGGAGAGCCAGGGATTTGTAAAATTCTTTATTACACCAAAAAATAATACATCATTAGGAACCATAATTAAGAATAAGGCTTCCATCTATTTCGACTTTAACGAACCAATCATTACGAATAAAACATTCCATGAAATAGCGGAACCTCCTTTCCTGGTGGATTATTCTTTAGGACATGATATTGAAATAATATATGGTATAAATGAAAACACCTATTTGAACAATCACTCTGTTGAAATTTATCCGAATCCGGCAACAGATAATTTAACTGTTCATTTTAAATTTAATGAAACGTGTTCAGGTAAAATGAAGCTGATAGATGTATTCGGAAGCATAGTTAAAGCAAAATCCTTTGAAAAGAAATATGGTGAAGTTGAGTATAATTTTTCTGTTTCAGATTTGCCGTCCGGAATATATTTGTTAACAATACTCACAGATAATGAACTATTTACACTAAAAGTAATAACTGAGTAAGGAGTAACTTATGTGGTTCAAACGAGTTTACATATTAATATTACTATTTATACCGGGATTTGCATCATTCGGGCAAGAAAGCCTTTTGATAAATAGCATTGAAAATGTTGTGAAGTTGGACTTTTCGTCCCAGCCTCCTGCTGTTCAATATACAGGTATTGCTTCAACAACAGGTTCAAATGTTGCAGAAGGAATAGCTCATGTTGAAGATGTAAACGGAACAATTTTGTTTTGGATAAATTCTGCCGGCGTTTTTGATAAGAACGGAAATCTTATGCCAAACTCACCCGGAATATTTGCGAATCCTTCTTCTACTGAAATTGTTGTTTGTCAGGTTCCGGAATCAGTGAATAAATATTATATCATATATAATAATCTTCGGTGTTCTGAATTATATTATTCAACTATAAACTTAAATCTTAACAATGGCTTTGGCGATGTTGAAGAAAAAAACAAATTAATAAATTCGAATCATTTTGCTGAGGGACTTGAGATAGTCAGAATACCATGCACAAATAATTACCGCCTTATTGCTTACGAGTGCAATACAGGATTGTATAGTTTTCGGATTGATGAGACAGGAATATCAACAGGAAGTCTTATTTACAATCATAATATTTCCGGTTATGATGAAGGAAGGGGTGAGATCGAATATTACAAAGGTAAACTCGGGGTCGCATTTATAAATGAAAACGAAGCATTATTTGCAGATTACGATCCCGATATAGATAACATTTCGAACGTTGAAATCATTCAATTCGATGCAAGAAATGGCATGTATGGTTTGGAGTTTTCGCCTGATGCTGAAAAAGTATATTTAACGGATTGGAACAATGTAGATCCTGGAGGAAATATTGTTAGTGCAAATCTATTCCGATATAACTTTGAATCACATACTATTGATGAATGGTATATCTACACAAAATTTGAAATATGTAGAACCCTCGGTTATGGAGATCATATCGGGCAAATTGAAATGGGTAAAGATGGTAAACTATATATTCCTAAGGTATGTAAAAGTGAAATATTTGTTATTAATAATCCAAATGAAAATTTCATCACATTTGATTCAATCCCTTTAATACATAGGCCTTCACTTGGTATCTCTGACCATATTCAGTCAGAATTTGTAAATACCGAAATTAATGTTTCAAATGACACAACAATATGTGAAGGAGAAAGTGTTCAGTTATTTATTGAAGGAGTTTCCAATCCATATTGGAAGCCATTTTTTATATTCGACGATCCATATTCTGTCACACCCATTGCTTCACCTGATTCTACAATTTTAGTAACTGTTTATTTCGAAGATGTATTTGGTTGCGATGATTCCCTTTCTATCTTATTGACAATAATTCCTGATACAATAAGCGGGATAATATCAGGAGACCCATTTATTTGCGAGGGGGAATCAACAGTTTTAACCATTAGTAATAGTTATTCCTCATTCCAGTGGAGAAAAGATGGTGTTGAGATACCCGGGGCTATATCAAACTCACTTTTAGTAAACGAAGAAGGTGAGTACGATGTGGAAATTAATGATGGATTTTGCACAAGTTTTTCTGAGTTATTCAAGGTCGAATTCTATTCTGAGTTTGAAGTTTTTATTCATGGAGTAGATTTTTTCTGCACAGGCGAAACAACAACATTATTTGTTAATGATGATTTCCTGTTTTATCAGTGGTTTTATATGAATGACACACTCAGGGGAGAAAATCAGGATTTTTTAATTGTGAACGAAGAAGGCTATTATCAGGTAACCGTGAATAATGGGTATTGTGATAAACTTTCACCATTTTTTTATGTAAAAGATAGCCTTTGTTTTTATTGCGAGCCTCAAATTGGAATACCTGATGCTTTTTCACCAAATGGTGATGGTAATAATGACTATTACCAGGTTTTTGGTGAATGTATATCCTTTTTTGAACTATTCATTTTTAATAGGTGGGGTGAAATAATCTACCATACAAATAATATGGAAGATACCTGGGATGGGATATACAAAGGGGCAATGGTTCCAAGTGGGGCATATGCTTATTTAATTCGGTACAGTGGAATCTTCACTGAAGAAAAAATAATAGAAAAGGTTGGTAGCATAATAGTATTAAGATGAAACAATTTATCTTGGTCATATTGATTATTTTAGGTTTTTTGCAGATAAATGCTCAAGACATTCAACATTCTATGTTTTATACTATACCTACTTTCATTAATCCTGCTTTTGCAGGTAGTGAACAGGCAACAAGAGTTTCATTGAATCACAGGAGGCAGTGGAATCATATCGATAAAGGTTACCAAACTTCCTTTTTTTCTCTTGATCACAATTTCGAAAAACTGAAGTTGGGTGCTGGATTATATTTTGTTAATGACAGGCAAGGTATCCCTCCTTTTGTCACTAATGAAGGTGGAATACAAATTTCTTACGGTTTTAATATAACCAGTAACCTTCGCTGTAGATTAGGGATCCAAACTACTTTGTTTCAAAGAAGAGTTGACATAACCAATCTTACTTTTCCATCACAATTTGATAATAGCGGTAATTTGATTGTGCCGAATAATAATGAAAGTATTCCTTTGGATGAAATGCTTACTTATGATTTTTCCTTTGGCTCTTTAATCTATGATGAGAATTTTTGGCTAAGTTTTTCCTTAAATCATTTCACACAACCGGAAAACTCATTTTATAAAAACATAAAACAAACTTCCGTTTTACCTATGAAAATAAATGTTTTTGGGGGCTATAAAATTGATGTGACAAACAATGGAAATGGTGAACAGTATCTGTCATTTATTGCTAACTACAAGCATCAATCAAGATTTGACCAATTTGATATTGGCTGTATATACAATATTAATCCTGAAAAGACAGGCCTTTTTATAGGATCTTTCTATAGAGGGATTCCGTATATAAAAAACTATAAGCGAAATCTGATAAACCAGGATGCAGTAATCCTTTATACAGGTATTTCTCTAAGCAAAGCTGGTTTATTTTTTGGATATAGTTTTGACTATTCCATTTCAAAGCTTCAAAACAAAAGTGGCAATTCTCACGAAATATCGTTAATATGGATTTTTAATAATAAGTATGATGATCATGAACGTCCATGGGGATTTCCAATTGAAAATAAGAGTAAATCTTGTCCCTCCTCTGATTGGTGATGAGAATTTACTATAAGGCTAAATTAGCTATTATATAATTCATGCCCCAACCACCACAATCCCAACTAGCGTGCGTTTAACGCAGTGTAACGCGTGCACCCAAACACCACACCTTTAACAAACTGTAACAAACACACCAACATAAAAGAAAACCATTGAATTCCTAAATTCATTATAACCAATAATCCCATACGCCTTTTCCTGATACTGATTACTTCCTGAATTTCACTTAATGAAACACCTCGTTCGTTGATTTCAACTAATAATTCAGCTGGTTATAGCGTATATTTGTTTAGCCAATTAAAATAGAATATTATGTGTGCGAAAAATAATTGACGTATTTGCTTTGGCTTTAATTGCTGTTATGGTTTTAAGTTATTCAAAAGATGACATCCAGGATAATAAAATGTAGTGTTTATACCCAACTGTCGCGCCTTTAACAAACTGTAACACTAGCACTAATACAAAAAAACTTCACCACCAACCCCTTGTACCTTTATAAAGGCACAAACCATTCAATTTTATCAATTGTTTGCAGTTCTGTGTATATTGTATCAATATATAAATACATTTTTCACAATTACATGAAGCTTTCGTGTTTATGATATATTTGTACCAATAGATTAATAAATTATTGACATTATTAATTAAAATGAGTATTTTTGATGAAATATTACCAATATAATGATACAACATTATGGAAATTGATGAATTAGGAAAACTAATAAAAAAAAGAAGGGGTGTATTAGGTCTAACCATTAGAGACCTGGCTGACCTTACCGGTTTTTCCAAAACTACTATTTCTCAGATAGAAAGAGGTATTAGAAATCCAACTTTTGAGGTACTGCAAAATATTTTTGAATATCTCAACCTGGAAATGAAAGTAGAAGTAAAAAAGTGAAAATAACAGAATATGAAAATAGGTAACAGGCTGGAAGTCATATATAAGGGGGATAATAAGGCAGGGGAACTTTGGGTTGACGATGAAGGTTATCATTTTAAATACGATGAGGATTTTATTAATAATGATAACACTCGGCCGATCTCGGTTAATATGCCAAAAGATCAGGTAATATATCATTCCAATGAGTTATTTCACTATTTCAAATCAATTCTCAGTGAAGGGGAGAATCGAAAACAAATATGTAAAGCATTAAGAATAGACCCAAGTGATGACTGGAGTTTGCTGGCATTAACCTGTCAATATGATACAATCGGAGCAATAACTGTAAAAAATATTAATGATGGCTCAATGTAACGGATGTCTTAAGGATAGTATAAGTGGATTCTGCTCTTCCTGCGAAACAATTCTGTTTGAACGTTCTAAAGTAACGCCTCAACTCACATTCAATTGGGAAGATATTTCAAAAAGAATAGATGGTCAGCCAATGGGATTTAGTATCTCAGGAGTTCAGCGAAAGGGATTTATTGGTAAACCCAGAGGTGTCAAATTAGTACCTAAAATGAGTGTAGATGAAAAATCTCAATATATAATTAAACCGATGCTATCAAGGTTTAATCTTCCTGAACAGTCACCGGCTAATGAGCATGTAACGATGCAAATAGCTAAACAGCTTTTCGGTATTAAAACTGCTGAATGTGCATTTATGAATTTTGCCAATGGTGCTCCTGCATATATCACTAAACGATTTGATTATAATGAGAAAGGCGAGAAACTAAACCAGGAAGATTTTGTATCAGTACTCAAAGCATCTGATAAATACAAATCAAAAACATATCAGGATGTTGGGGAATGGCTAGGTCCATTGAATAGGGTTGATTTCCTTAGAATTCTGATATTTAATTTCATAACAGGTAATGGAGATGTTCATTTAAAGAATATTTCTTTATTGGAAACAGCGGATGGTGATATGATGTTATCTCCATCTTATGATTTAATGAATACAAAGATTCATCTTACTGATAATTTATTGGCTTTAAATCTGTTTGAAGAACTTGAACAAACAAGTTTGCCCCTGGGAGAAAAATATATGTATACAAGCGAAGATTTCATAGAGTTTGGAAAGCGCCTAAAAATAAAAGACTCAATTATATCAAAAACGATTGACATGTTTAATGAAAAGGAAAATATATTAATTGCCATGGTTGATAAATCGTTTCTATCCAGCGAAGCAAAGGAGCAATACAAAAAAAATGTAGTTGAAAATTATGAATTGTTTAGACAACGAAAAGTTATTTCAACAAAATAATGGTAAACTCCGCACAATAAAACAATATGTAAAGTGTATTAAATCAAACTCCCAACTGTCGTGCATTTAACGAAATGTAACGCGTGCACTAATGAAACATAACCATTATATCCCAATTCCAATCGTATGTCTGCCACCACCATCAATAAATATTATCCACATACAAAACAATTCAACTTTATTACACACCGGATAACACAATGTTTCACAAGTTAGTTGTACGGAAAATAACCGTATGAATAATTTGAATTATACGGATATTATACGTACACTTGCAAAAAATTGGAAACATGAGAATTTCAGGTGATAATAAAGCAAGATTCGATACAAGGTTATCAAAAGATCAAAAGGAGTTGTTTGAAAGAGCAGCAATTCTTGGTGGTTACAGAAGCCTTACAGACTTTGTGATTTTGACTGTTCAAAAGAAAGCCAAAGAGATAATTGAAGAACAGGAGAAGATAATCGCATCAAACAGAGATAGCGAAATATTCTTTAATGCCATTGTAAATCCCGACAAACCAAATGATGAATTAATTGCAGCAGTGAAAGAATTTAATTCTTTGTTTTAATATGGCTCAAATAACAGAATTACTTAACCCCAAACACCGAAAAAAAGAATTTTCCTGCGGAAAGGATATTCTGGATAGTTATCTTCATCATCAGGCTAATCAGGATATTAAAAGAAAGCTTTCGGTTTGTTTTGTGCTATCAGATTCCGATAATCGTACCATTAAAGGTTATTATACTTTATCCAACAGTAGTATTACACAGGAAATTATACCTTCTAAATACAGAAAAAAACTGCCAGGATCATATACTTCAATTCCTGTTACTTTGCTTGGACGGCTGGCCATTGAAAAGAATTACCAAAGAAAAGGTATTGGCAGGGTTTTGCTGGTAGATGCTTTGGTTAGGTGTTGTGAAATTTCCAAAACTATAGGCCCTTTTGCTGTAATTGTTGATCCGCTGGATACTGCTGCCGAAAACTATTATGAAAAATTTGGTTTTGTAAAATTACCTGACAGCGGAAAAATGTTTATTCCAATGACCACGATCAGGGGTTTATTTGAATAATACTATGACATTATTCCGGTTCTAACTTCTCTACCCTAAAAGTTCAATTTACAAACCCTGAAAACTTGCTTATTACTGCAGGCTTAATAAAACTTAAACGAATAAAAAGGACTATTCGGATTGTTATTTTGTGATAGCAAAATCAGTCATCGTAATGACCAAAAGTTATAACTTTTGGTCATTATAATAATTTGACTATCTTTGTTTAAAAAAAGAAAATGTATAAAAGAATACTGGAAAAAGCAGTAAATGAGAAAATTGGAAGCGGGAAAGCAATTATTATTGTTGGTGCCAGACAAGTTGGAAAAACAACCTTGATTAAAAATCTGTTACAGGGGAAAGATTATTTATTCTTAGATGCTGATGACCCAACTGTCAGACAACTTTTATCAAGCCCCAATACCGAACAAATAAAAACATTTCTTGAAGATTATAATACAGTTTTTATAGACGAAGCTCAAAGAATAGATGGAATAGGTTTGACATTGAAAATTATTACTGATCAGTTCAAAAATGTTCAACTATTTGTTTCAGGCTCTTCTTCATTTGATTTGGGAAACAAATTAAACGAACCTTTAACAGGCAGAAAGTGGGAATATGAACTATTTCCAATATCATGGGAGGAATTTGAAAAAAAAGAAGGTTTTATTAAAGCTGAACAACAAATCGAAAATCGATTATTATATGGTTTTTATCCAGAAGTTTTAAATAACAAGGGGAAAGAAAGAGAAATATTAAAAAACCTGGTAAGTAGTTATTTATACAGAGACATACTGGCCTTCTCCGAGATAAGAAAGCCGGAAATACTGGACAATTTGTTGTTAGCACTTGCCTTACAGGTTGGAAGTGAAGTTAATTATAATGAACTCTCTCAAATAGTTGGTATTAACAAAATTACAATTCAAAAATACATCGACATTCTTGAGAAAGGTTATATTGTTTTTCGACTGAATAGTTTTAGTAGAAATTTAAGAAATGAAATAAAAAGAAATAGAAAAATATACTTTTACGACAATGGACTTAGAAATATGATAATTGGTAACTTCAATCAAATTAAACTAAGAACAGATATCGGTGCTTTATGGGAAAATTTTTTAATATCTGAAAGAGTTAAGCAGAATGCATACAAAGACACACTTACAAGAATATATTTCTGGAGGACAAAACAGAAACAGGAAATAGATTTTGTAGAAGAAAAAGATGGTAAAATATTTGGATTCGAATTCAAATGGAAAGCCAAATCTAAAATGAAATTACCGGAAACATTCATTAAGACTTATGATGCTGAAACGAAAGTTATTGACAGAAACAATTTTAGAGAATTTGTAACAATAAAATAGACGGTGTCAAGCAAATAGCAGTACTAATTTGAAGTAGTCAGTACCTGTTTTTACTGTAGCCTTCCCTATGATTAATGAAATATTAGCACAAATGGATTCTACTCTTGAATATGCTAAAGGAAAAATGAAGTGGTATAGTAAGGAGTTAAATGAAGCTATTTTCAGTCAGCCATATATAAAGCCCCGTTTAATTGGAGAGATCATCGGTAAAACATCAAGAACAACATTAACCAAATATATGAATGAACTGGTAGCTCACAGGATTCTCAGACCAAAAAAGGATGGTATAGAGGTGTACTATATTAATGATGATTTATTAAGAATCCTGGAAGGGAACAACTAAGCTGGTTTATAACCATCTATTTGACAATATGAATAGCAAAGTGCGAATTCGGCAATAAGTGTACTGAAATATTCAATATCACATACATCAAATTCCTACAGAACATTTGATCTGCCATTATCATATGATATAAGATTATACTGTTCACATCTTTCCGTCATGCACCTGCTTTTTGTATTTTAAATACCAGCTTGCCAGTAGTAACAAATTTGCTATCTTATTCGTCCTTAATTAAAAGCACTTATTATAAATGAAGTATTTATACTAAATTACATCATTATGGCAATTAATTTACACAAAGCGTTTGTTTTCATTATTCTGTTATTAACAACTACTGTATTGAAAACACAGAATATTGAAAAAACCAAAATTCTTGTTTTAGGGACAACACATCTGGATCAGTTATCAGGTGTGAAAAGCAAACATCTTGATCGGGTTTTGGATAGTTTAACTCAATATGAATTCGATGTAATCTGTATAGAGAAAATGCCTGTTGAACTTCTTCTTGACATCCGAAACAGGAATTCATCTCACTGGCAGAATTTGTACTCATATTTTAGCGATCCAATAGAAAAAGGAGAATATTATCAGGGCATTTTCAATATGAGTTACAAAGAAGCACAGTTTATCATTGATAGTCTTTTAGCTAAAAAAACATTAACCGAAACTGATAGAATTTACCTGATGAAAGCTTCATTAAGCAGTTATGATCCCTGGACTGCATCATTGCACTATCAATATATTCCTGAAAAGACGGTAATTGACACAACGATTGCGGAATTTATGAATAATTATACCAGGTCAGTAAATGAGATTAATTTGATAGGTGTAAACCTGGCCAGGCGATTAAATATTAATAATCTATATCCAATTGATAATCTGCAGGATGAGACAATATTATTACATGATTTTCCGGAATTTATGATTGATTATAAAAACTCTCAGGAAATAATATCTGAACTAATAGACAATGCATTTTATGGGAAAATAGATTCAATTCAATCTGGTTGCATAAGTAAAGGAGACCTATATGATACCTACAAATTTATTAATTCGGCTGAATATATGAATGCGGATAAAAAGGGACAATGGGATATATGGTTTAAAACAAACTTTAAATCGAAAACAGACAGAAGCCGGTACTCACTTTGGGAAATGAGAAATCTTCAGATTACAGCCAATATTATGCGTGTAGTTGCATCAAACCCCGAAAAGAATATACTTGTTATAATTGGTTCATCACATAAATTCTTTATTGAAAATCACCTTAAAGAAATATCAGATGTAGAACTTCTTACATTTTAATATAAGGCGATATTTTTTTGGAAAATGAATAAGTGAAAACAATAATTTACAATCAAAGAGTATGGTTAAAAGCAAACAATATTCCTGCATTATCAGAACATATAGTCAGATTATACCTTCCTTTTCACTGGAAAATACTGTTATTAAAACGCTCCTTTTAATTCTATGGTGAGGTAAAATTAGAAACAGGAATAAATTTTTATAAATGCGAATATTTAGGAAATCCCGACGTTGTCTGATAGTTAATTTTATACAGCTTTTGTTGTAATTGAGATCTATTTTTAAATGGTAAAAATATCCGGTTATAAGCTGGATATTAAGAACAACTTACAACCTTATTTCTATATTTAATGTCTTTTACAACAACAAAGTACAAATACAAAACGTATAAAGAGATATATTCGTAGTAGTTTTATACTATTACATCAGGAGTATTTCTAATTTATAATCCGACAATATTTTTGAGAAAGTAACCAATATTAATTAAAGAAACCAAAATGAAAAATAATTTACTAATTCTCGCATTTACTGCGATTTTTGGATTAACACAACTAAGTGCTCAGCATATCTCACGAAGTGATTCACTTATTAATGTAGCTATGCAAACCATAAACTCAGATAGTATCGAGTATCAGTTGCAATGGCTACAGGATATGGGAACCAGGTTTTTAATGGCACCAAACCATAAAGAAGTCGCTGAGAAAATCAAAGCCAGGTTTGAATCATATGGAATGACTGAAGTACGACTCGATTCTTTTGAGTGTTATACCAATATAAACTATGAAATTTTACAGTATGATACAACAACATGGCAATACAACGTTGAGGCGAAAATTACAGGAACTGAATATCCTGATGAAGAATTTTTAATAATGGGACACCATGACAATGTTCAGATAAACAGTGATCCCGAAATTTTTGCACCTGGTGCTGATGATAATGCAAGTGGAACTGTTGCCGCGCTTGAAACAGCACGTGTTCTTATGGAAATGGGATATCAGCCGGAGAGAACAATTGTCTTTCTGACAACAGCGGCTGAAGAGCTAATGTATTTTGGTGATGCTGGATCGAAGCACTACGCAGCAGAAGCTGAGGCAGCAGGAAGAAATATATGGGGTGTAATTAATAATGATATGATAGCTTATAATGATGGAACAGATGTGATTTCTTTGTCAAATATAATTGGTTCAGAGGAGATTACCGGTGTTGCAGAATTAATTGCCGAGGGTTATACAACACTCACACCCGATGTGCAATCACCTAATCCTTTATCCGGTGCTGATCTGCAACCGTTTATTGAAGCCGGATATCATGGGGTTTATTTAATGGAGAAAGCGTTCAGTCCTTATTATCATACAGAATTTGACCTGGTTGAACATTGCGATATTGATTATTTAACAGAAGCTATTAAGATATCATGTGGTTCATTGCTATATTCTGATGTTTCTGTTGGTATTAAAGAGACACATATTTCAGATATATGTTTTACCGCTTATCCTAATCCCGCCACTGATCATATAAACCTTATTTTAAATGATGCAAAAAGTTCTGTTGATATTAATGTTAGCAGTTTAACCGGACAGGTTATTCATACAACAAGTACGGTACCGAATCAAAAAACTGTAGTGTTGAATCTGAAATCATACACACCGGGAGTGTATATTGTAACTGTTGCTAACAATGGAAGTATCGGCAAATTGAAGATAATTAAACAATAGTACGTTTTCATCTTTTACTAATTTCGCTGTTTTATATTATTACAATGCGAAAACTATTACTCTTTTCTCTTGTTGTTTTTATTATGAATTCGGCGTATTCACAGGAATCTGATGAAAAAGTTATCGAAAAGATATTTGATAACGTACTGGTAAGTAACGAAGCATATAATAACCTCAAACATCTGTGCAAATATGCTCCCGGACGACTTATTGGTTCAGAAGAATCAGTTATTGCCGTACACTTCATGAAGGAATACCTCGAAAAGCTTGGAGTTGATACAGTTTTTCTTCAGGAATTTGAAACCCCGGCATGGAAATGTAATCATATATCCATAAGAATGCTTTTGGGTGATACAGAAATTAATCTTAGAGCTGATGCACTTGGCCCTTCCCCTTCAACACCTGAGAAGGGATTAATTGCAAATGTAATTGAGGTGCAGGGTATTGAAGACCTGAAATCTCGTGAAAAAAGTGAGATAGAGGGGAAAATTATATTTTACAACCGTCCGGTTGATATGACATTTATAAATACTTTCAGGGTTTATGGTAGTGCTGTTGATCAGAGGTATTACGGACCTGCTGTTGCTGCCGAACTTGGAGCTGCAGGTGTATTGGTAAGATCTGTTTCAACCAGGGTTGATACTTTTCCCCATACTGGAGCAACAGGATTTGGTGAAAAGAGAATACCATGTGCAGCTTTAAGCACAGTTGATGCTAATATCTTAAGCGATGCATTGAAGATAGATAATAACCTGAAGGTTAAAATGATAATTGATGCAGAAGACATTGATATTATAACTTCATTTAATCTAATTGCTGATATTGTTGGAAATGAATACCCTGATGAGTACATAGTTGTTGGCGGTCATATAGATTCATGGCACAATACAGATGGTGCACATGATGACGGTGCAGGTTGTGTACAATCAGCAGATGTATTACGAATTTTTAAGGAGTTAGGTATTAAAAATAATAGGACAATACGGGTGATATTGTATATGGATGAAGAGTTGTTTCAAAAGGGAGGAACATCTTATGCCGAATATACAGAAGAAAACAACATCAAACACTATATGGCTTTAGAAGCAGATGCAGGAGGATTTTCTCCGGAAGGCTTCACTGTGGACGCATCAGACAGTATTGTTGAATTTATTTCAGGTTACCGGAAAATTCTTGAACCTTACGGAATTTACTATATAAAAAAAGGGGGAACTGGTGTTGACATTGAACCCTTAAAAAAATTTGGTGTGCCATTGATGGGATACCGTACTAATCCTCATAGGTATATGGATCTTCACCATAGTGCTTACGATACCTTTGATAAAATACATCCAAGAGAGTTGCAACTTGGATCAGGGTGCATGGCTGCAATGATTTATTTAATTGATAAACACGGTTTATAGAGCGTAGTTTGAAGCATTATTAGTGTTGGGTGGTATTTGTAGCATAGTGTAAATGATCATAAACAGAGCATGTTAACTAATGTTAAATCTGTTAATTTATGCTTAATCATGATGTTATCAACTTTATCAATTTATTTAAAATACTATCTTTATGAAGAATTTAGATTTTCAGTAATCCGGTAAATACAGTTATATGCGTAGTGTTTTTTTGCTTATTGTTATTCTGATTTTAAGTATTGACCCTGTTTCGGCTCAGAAACGAAAAGTTGACAGTTTATGGAATCAACTTGAATCGGCGCATGAAATTGAGAGTAAGATAAAGTATTATACACTATTGTCACACGAATACCTTGCTATTAGCCTTGATACAACCGATGTGTTGATTAATAAAGCACTGAATCTGTCTGAGGAATCGAATATCGATAAGTATCTTGGTAACATTTATGCTTGTTTGGGAGATGTGTATGTTATGAAAGACAGTCTTGATATGGCATATGATATTTATACAAAGGCTCTGGGATATTTAAGTAAAAAAGAACAAGTATTTGATAAAGCAATGGTGCTGGTTGTTATGGGAAACATAAACCTCATAAGCGACAATATCAGACTTGCAATGGAGAACTATTTCGAAGCATTGTTAATTGCTGAGAACAATGGATTTGAAAATATAATAGCTACTGTTTCAAATAACCTGGGTATAATTTATCATGAATCGGGCGAAAATGCACAGGCACTGGAATATTATAACAGGTCGTACAACCTTTCAGAGAAAAACAATAACCTGATAGGCATGGCCGAAACTATGGATGGCATAAGTTCGGTTTATTTCAATATGGAAGAATATGAATCTGCCAGGGAGTATGTTCTTCGTGCCAGCGAGCTATATGTAAAGGCCGGCAACACTACCGGTAAAGTTATGTGTTTGTTGAGCCTGGCTAAAATTGAGGCAGGAGAACAAAACTACGACCTTTCAATAGCATATCTTGATAGTTGTTTCCTTCAAATTGATCATACTGATCTTACATATAAAGGTCCGCGAAGTACAATATTTGCCGAAGTATTTTTAATGCTTGGGATTTCCAAATTTCATAAAAATGAATTTGAAGATGCAAAAAATGATCTGATGCAGGCATATCGTATGTCAAGTGAAAATAAACAGTTGAAAATAATGGTTTTGTCAACCGACCATCTTATGCGAATTTATAATGACTTTGGTATGAAAGACTCGGTGGCAAAATATTTCAACCTGTATAAAAATTACAGTACCAGGCTAAGCAATGAGAAAAATGTAAGAACAACCGAAGTACTGGAGCTACAATATGAATTCGATAAAAAACTTTTTGAGAAAGAGGTGGAAATAAGCATGACAGAAGCCCGGGAGAACAGAAAAAACCTGATTTATCTGTTTACTACCAGTGGGTTGTTGCTTGTTTTAATAATCTTTGCACTTTTACTCAAGCTTGAAAAAAATAAGAAGCGAAATGTTGAGATGTCACGTAAAAGTCTTGAAAAAGAACTTGAATACAGGAATAAAGAGTTAACAACTTATGTGATGTATCTCATGAGCAAAAATGAGTTTATGCTTGGAATCTCTGAAAAAATTAAGAAAGCAAAACTTGAAAACAAGCTTAATCAAACACAAATTTTAAATGATCTCATATCAGAGCTGGAATCTAATTCTGAAAGCATATCATGGGATGAGTTTGAATTGAGATTTCAAAAAGTCCATGTTGATTACTATAAAACATTAAATCAAAAGTTCCCTGATCTTACTCCGAATGAATTAAGGCTTTGTGCATTTTTACGGTTGAATATGACTACCAAAGAGATATCCTCAATTACATACCAGTCGCTTAAAAGTATTGATATTGCACGATACAGACTAAGAAAAAAACTTGGATTGGATAAAGATGACAACCTGATCACATTCCTTCAAAAGATTTGATAAAACTTCGGAAATCTGACTAACAGCCAGTAAAACAGCACATTGACAATCATTGTAGATATTTTATTCTGCATTGGTTTATATTAAGTATATATTGTATTAGTTAACACCCAAATGTTACCCCTTTATTTTTGGATCGTGAAATTACAATTAGCGATACATGTCAAAAAACCATAATGATGATAAAGAGTCATCTGAAAAGCTTGAGAAATTTATCAATAAGAAAAGGACTGAAACCAGTGCTTTAAAAAAGATACTTGATTTTCAGACTAAACTGGATGAGAAAAGTAAAAAGAAATAAAAAACAGAAGAACTACAAATTTTAAAAGAATAAAACATGTTAAAAATGAAACGTTACTACTTATTAAACTTACTCCTGCTGTTTGCTGTATTAAATGTGTTTTCACAGGCAGGGTCACTCGACACGTCATTTGATGGTGATGGAATGAGGCTTTACGATTTTGGAACAGGTACAGACAATGGTTATGGCATCGTTACATTACCTGATTCTTCATCCATTATCCTCGGATATGCTGATTTCAGTGGTACAGGGGCAGCCGTTTTGTTCAGAATGCTCGAAAACAGCGATTTAGATCCTAACTTTGGAACCGATGGCGGATATACAGAAATTCAGTTTGGAACAGGAACCATAGGATACTCTTTATTACAACAACCGGATGGTAAATATCTGGTATCAGGTACTGTAGGAACCACCACAACCGGTGATAATTTTTTTGTGGCAAGATATCTTACTGATGGTTCTCCTGATGCAAGTTTTAATTCAACAGGATATTTTATAAGCGATTATAGCACCAGTAATGAACATTGTCATGCAATGGCATTGCAACCCGATGGCAAAATAGTACTTGCCGGACGAAGTTACGACGGATCATACAGTAAATTACTATTTGCCAGGGTAAACAGTAATGGAACAATTGATGCATCGTTTGGAACAAATGGATATACTGATATTAATGAATCAATACAGGATGAAAAAATTAGCAGTGTTGCGGTTCTTAGCTCCGGAACAATAGTAGGGGCAGGAGATGCTTATCAAAGCAATCCGTTTTATCAGCACCTGGTTATAATGGCCAAAATTGATGCCGATGGTAATCCAATGACAAGTTTTGGTGGCAATGGGGCTTTTATTCCCTCAATAATAACAGATGTATCGCATGCCAAAAAAATTCTGGTTGTTAATGACTCTATTTACATGACAGGTTACCAGTGGGATATAAACAATAATCCTGCTATGTATATTACAAAAATGGATTCTTCATGTGTTGCTGATCCTGCATACGGAACAAACGGAATTACCTTTACCCAGTTAAACAACTGGAACATTGGCCTGGATCTTATATGGGGAGAAGATGGGAAATTGTATAACTCTGGAACAACAGGCCCTTCAGGTATGGCAAGTGACTTTGTTCTGGTTCGTTATAACGCAGATGGAACTTATGATAATTCATTTAGTACGGATGGGATTGTAGTTACTAATGTACGTCCTGACTGGGATGAGGCTTATGCGATTGGTATGCAGGCTGATGGTAAATTACTTCTGACAGGAATGTGTTCAGGTTTTTCAACATCTGGTGATAATAAAATACCAATTGTACGTTACCTTAACGATTATTCACCATATTCAGTTGAGGCAGATTTTGAGGCTGATGATACTTCTCTTTGTATTGATGGATCAACAACTTTTACCGACCTGTCAAATGGCAATATAACAAGTTGGAACTGGAGTTTTGAGGGTGGTAATCCACCAACTTCAACAGATCAAAACCCAACAGTTACATACAGTGCAATAGGGTATTATGATGTAACATTAACAGTTTCAGATGGTACTGATTCTGATGTGTTGTTAATGGAAGATTATATTCAGGTGGTTGGATTACCTGATCAGCCGGATACACCTGCCGGAGAAACAGAGCTGTGTGGAAGTTATCAAACTGATTACACAACGAACCCAATACAGTATGCAACCCATTACGAATGGTATGTAAATCCATCAGACGCAGGTACAATTACCGGTAACACCACAACTGCCACATTTGAAGCTTCTGCAACCTGGACTGGAGAATATACTGTAAAAGTACGAGCGGTCAGCGATTGCGGAGATGGCGAGTGGTCGAATGAACTGCAATGTGAAGTATTTTTTAATCCTGAAATTTTTATTCTTGAAGGTGATGGCGAGTTTTGTACAGGTAACCAGGGTTCAGAATTAACACTTAGTGGTTCGCAAATTGATGTGGATTATGAATTGTTTTTAGACGGGACAACAACAGGTATTGTACTTTCAGGTACAGGAAATCCGCTGAGTTTTGGTTTTTTTACTGATGAAGGAATATATTCATCAATCGGATCAAGTCCCGGGTGTTCTGAACAAATGACAGGCGAAATTTGGGTACATGCAATAGATGTTCCTGAAACAGGTAATACACCACAGGGACCAGAAACAGTATGTAATGATACAATTTCAGATTACATTACAAATGACATTGCAGATGCTGACACAGTGATATGGGTACTTGATCCTGCCAATGCCGGAATCATTTATTCAAGCGGTTTGGAAGCTACAGTGGAATGGAGTTCAGCATTTTCAGGAACGGCTTACATAAGCGTTTATGGAGAAAATGAGTGTGGTGAAGGACAGGAGTCAGATGCTCTGGAAATCAATGTTAACAATACACCATCTCCTGAAGTTATTGGACCGGATCAGGTTTGCGATAATCAGGAAAAGAACTATGAAACCTCTGAAACAAGCGGAAATACATATGTATGGACCGTAACAGGTGGTGAAATTACTGCCGGAGCCGGAACCGGTTTTGTTACAATACTTTGGGGAGAGCCCGGAACAGGAACAATATCAGTAACTGAAGAAACTCCGGAAGGATGTGCTGCAATTTCGGAAGAGTTTGAAGTTATTATTGATGAGTGTACAGGAATTGCTGACAACGAGGATTTACAGGTGATTATTCAGCCAAACCCAACCAGTGGTAAATCAATACTAAAGGTTAGCAAGAATAACGTTGAAACCATTGAAGTATATCATATATCAGGCAGACGTATTTTTACCAGGAATAAACCTGCTGAAACAAATCTTGAAATTGATTTAGGAGAAGAATTACCGGGATTATATTTTGTTAAAATTGAATTTAGCAATGGTGTCGCGCCACAAATAATAAAGGTTGTAAGAAATTAAAGGACGAGGATTTTTAGATTTGTTTTTATTTGAAAGCTGCTCAGGTTGGGGCAGCTTTTTTATTTAACAATAATGATTTTACCAGATTCAGAATTTAATCCGGCAATAATCATATAAAAATAAATTCCCGGTGGTACCTCTTCAACATTCCAAACATATTGATTACTACCCCTATCTTGTTTCAACCTGATGTTATCTGTAATACCTCCAATGCGATCATAAATCACTATTTGAACCTCCATAGAATATGGCAGTAAATAACTGAAACAAGTTGAATAAGATGTGGGATTCGGAAACACAGAAACCAGATTTTGGTTTTGATTTTCAGTATATATCATTGCGGTACCAAAGACCATTTTCAGGATTTGCAACGTAGATTATACCATCAATAATTTCTAATTCCGGAATATGATCATCTGATACAACAGTTGTGATTGGCAGATTGTCAATTATGTCAATCCACTCGTCTGTGGGACTGTGGTTCATAAGTATCGTCGGGTTGCCATAAATATCCCTGCCGCCAACAATCATTGTATCCTCCTTTGTATCTAAGCAATACCCAATGTTGTTCTCAGGGCTATTAATAATTTGGTGCCATGTTGTTCCTAGGTCATCGCTCCAGGCAATTGTATCTTTAAGAATGTAAAAGGTTTGATCTACCTTGTCAATATTGCTGAATTCATCAAGAATATCGAAAGAAGATCCATGTGAACGGGATAGGTAAAGATTTTGTGAAAACCAGATCTCCCCGGCGATAACGGTTCGTCCAATTGCTTCCAGGTTTTCAACAATGAAATTTGGATAGAATGGACCGTTTTCCAGTCTGTTCCAGTCAATAGTACCATGCACACTTCGGTACAAACCCATATCTGTTCCAACAAAGCAATAATTATTTGTTATACTCATATTTTTTAATGATGAACCGTTTGGACATCTTAACCAGTTGGATGAGGTATTCCAGGTAATCCCACCATCCCACGAACGGCGCAGATCATGTGATGAGAGTGTATATAATACAGAATCTGTTGCTATAATTTTAATTCCATAGGCATTGTCCATTATTTCAAAGCTTTTGCCACCATCTGCAGACTTGAATATTTCGCCATTTGCAGCAATATAAATATCTCCATTCAGCTCATTAATAGATGTGACATTTCTGTGACTAAGTCCATCATTAATCCCGATAAATGTCCCCGAAGACTCAATGTAATAAGCACCCTGATCAGCAACGCAGTATAATTGATTATCATATGCAAGCAATTGGTTTACATTTTTTGAGATATCTGTAAATTCTGTCCATGATGAATCGCTATAACTGAATTTATAAACCGGATAGTTTTCCACTGCACAATAAATATCACCATTGTATTCATACAAATGATTATGAGGTGCTGCAGGCAGGTTGTTTGTAATATTTGTCCAATTGTTTTCAGTCATATTGAAGATATATACTTCAGTGGACGAAACACTGAAATACCTTACTCTTGCCCAATAAGTGCCATTCATATTACGTATTTGCTCAATTTGTCCGTAAGTATTAGAAAACAATCCTTCTTTACAGATTGAATCCCATGAATCGCCATAATTTGCCGAGTAATAAAGCTTGTAAAAATATCCTTCATCATCATAATACCATGTATATAATAAACTATCGTCACATGTTGAATAAGACTCATATTCCTGAGCCGATTCAGGAAGCTCAAATGGGTGATAAGAATCACCGAAATCAAATCTGCGGTAAGAAAAATGCGGTCCGTAAAACAGAACTGTATCTATCGCCAGAATATTATATATCCCATCCATACTGTAAACGGGTTCCCATGTGTTGCCGTAATCGAAACTTCTTA
Source organism: Bacteroidales bacterium (assembly GCA_028277395.1). GTDB lineage: Bacteria > Bacteroidota > Bacteroidia > Bacteroidales > F082. The sequence goes on from JANQGJ010000025.1 coordinate 23,458, forward strand.
CTGGTGGGTTCATATATCTCTGACATGCTAAAATACAGTTACCGGATTGTATATGGTTGTCAACTTCCGTATTGCAGGAAAGCTGCCATTGATCAATATTGTTTTTCTAAAAGATGCCCAGTTTTGGTGATACTGCAAATAGAATAGAATCTATACATACCATTTCTGTTAATTCACCTCCATTAATACCTGTTGACTTTTCCCATTGAGAATATGAAATACCGGGTGAAAAATACATCAGGAAGATAATCAGGTCGAATAAAGTCGTTAGCCGTTTAATTGTAATTAATTTGTCTGTTGCAAGTTAAGGAAATAATTTGGAAGCAAACTATGCTATACATTGTTGTTAAAATTATTTATTTTATAACTAAATAATTATGCTTTTATTGGTAAGGTTGATTAGATAAATTTGTATTTTAATGAGATACTCTAACAGTAGAATTAATACTATTAAATGTGTTTAAAATTATGAGGAAAGATGTGTTGATATTATGCTACTAACACTATTAACAGTTATTAGTGTTAGTGATGCTGCTTATTGTTGTGGTGATAATTATATTAATTAACACTACTAACAGTAAAATGTGTTATTTTTGAATAAAAAAATTGAGAATGATAAATCAAGAAGATATAAAGCTCCTGAATAAGAGACCAGTATATAGTACGTATTCTGATAAAGACTTGTTTGTAAATAGGACAAAAGAGATAGAAGAGCTAATGTTTGCAATTAAAAATAACTATAATTCTTTAATTGTAGGTAATAATGGAGAGGGAAAAACAAGTCTATTATATAAGATTTTCAGGGAGTTTGAAGACTCAACAATACTATTTCCAATAATTACTGATATGTCTGGTATTAATGACAAGTATAGTATTGTTGATCAGCTCATAAATGACTTGCTTGAAAAAGTAAGTGATAATGATAGTGTTTGGGATGATAATGAACTTGGAAATATTATTAGTAAGTACAATAGTAATATAAGTTTACGATATGTTAATGAGGAAATTAGAAAGTTTTCCTATGTAGAGACTTCCGAAAGTCACAAAGTAAAACTGATTTATCTGGAAAAAATACTTGATCATTTAGAAAGTAAAACAGGAAGAAAAACCTTATTTTTTATTGATAATTTAAGTAACAATCCTGATGAATTTTTTCTGACTTTTGGTACTTATAGAGACTATTTATGGAATATTAACTGTCAGTTTTGTGTTACATGTTCTTCATTAACTTTTGGTATAATTAATAAACCACCTCTTTCTTCATTCTTTGATAGAGTAATTAAGATGAATCCATTTACACAAGCAGACTTTGAGAAGATGTTTAAAAAAAGAGGCGTAATTGTACCAAAATTATTTCAGTTCATAAAGATCTTCAACAGATTATCACCAAGATTTGCAATAGAGATTACTCAAAATATTATCTTTAACGAAATAAGTGAAGTAGAAATACAAAAAACGATAGAAATATTACAAGGAAAAATGCAAAGCATTTCAGATTCTGAAAAAAATATATTTCAATATGTACTTGAAACAGCTTCAGTTTCTGCCTCCGATGAGGATTTGCAGAAATCATTTAATATTAGCCGTTCTAGAGTAGTTCAGATATTAAAAAAGTTAGAAGAAGTTGGATTACTGGATTCTAATAAGTCCCAACACAAAGTCATATATAGTATTAATAACCAGCTTAAATTTAATTTGTTATGAGTTTAGAGTTAATAAAAGAGTATAATATTTATCACCATATTATTGATTTTGCTGATACGGATCATTTATATAAACCTTTTAATGAGATTAGTGATTCTGATCCAGAAGGAGAAATTGGAAATGCAATAGGACAAGGTTATAAGATACTTATTAAGGGATCTACAGGTAGCGGTAAGTCCTCAATAGTAAATTACGTTATAAGAAACATTGATAAAAACTACCTCCCAATATCATGTAATATAATTGGATATGGCGGAAGTACACTAGATAATCCTGCTGATTTCGCAAAGTTTATTTTAGATAGAGTTATAAATAATGTTAAGTTATCGAAAGAATTGAAAGATAAAGTTGAAGAAATAGATGAATTTAACAAATATGTATCTAAAGAAATCAGTTTTACAGATGGGAAAAAACACAAGCAAATAGTTCGATTAAAGAATAGGTTTTCATGGATTCCATCTTTTATAGAATCTAATTTTGAAGTTGGAGAGGAAATAGAAAAATACACTGAGACAGTGATGAAAAAAAGCATTTATGCTCAGGATCCTATTGATAGTATAAATACAATAGTACATATTTGTGCAGAAAAGAAGATTACACCCATATTTATTTTGGATGATACTGATAAATTTTTAAGAAAAGCTGGATTTGACAATACTAAGCCGATTAACTTATTTTTTAGTAATATCGCACCCATCTTAAATCATATACAATGTCCTGTTATTTTCCCTGCACATAATTATTATGATGAGTTCCCTATATATTATGAATATGAAAAGAATGAAATTAACAGTGTAATTAATGTTCCAGTAATCGGTACACTGAAAGATTTAACAGCATTATTGGATAAGAAAGTTAAAGCTATTGATAATGATTTTGAGATAGAAAGATATTTTGGTAAAGATGCCTTAGGAATGCTTTTCTCAAATTACCTAAATAATAGTGAAGATGGCTTAAGAGGGGTCATGACTTGTATTACTCGTGCTGTTGATACTGCAATTTCTTTGGGTAAAGTTCAAATAGATACAAATATAATGAAACATGCGATAGTTTATTAAATTACGCGATAATTATCAAATACCCTCAATATCCTCAACCGATAACCCGGTAAACAAAGCAATTTTTTCAACAGGTTCACCCGCTTCTTTCATGATAATGGCCATTTCTCTTGCTTTTTCCTCTTTTCCTGATTTAATGCCAATCATCTTTGCTTCTTCTTTCATTCTTTGTTGAAGAACATAAGGAGGGACATACTTTGTACTAAGTTTAAGTTTATCCAGCAGCCCGGAATCTGCAAAACTGTAATAATCTTTTTCGGTTATTATTAAGTGATCGAACACCTGGGTTTCAACAATAATCCCCACTTGTATAAGCCTGTCGGTAATATCTTTATCATTTTCAGAAGGGTTTAATTCACCTCCGGGATGATTATGTACAAGTATGATACTTAAGGCACGTTTCTGCAGGGCAAAGCTGAACACCTCCATGGGTTCAACCAATGTTTTATTTGAAGTTCCTTTGCTGACAAGCTCAACAAACAGTAACCTGTTGTTGTTAGCCAATCCAACTACCCAAAGGTGTTCCCTGTTTCTGTCAATTTTATTTTCACGGAGGAGTATGCGTTGCATAATTCCGTAAATATCCATTGAGTTCAGTATTTTAATTTTATCAGCTTCCGATAGTCTTATACCCATATTGCAAAGTTATTTCAGGTTGTGTCTATATTCCGGTTTTCAAAGGTAGTGAAAATGATAAACTGAAGTGTAAATGTGTAATAGGAAAATATTGATTTAACTGTTTTATGGTGTTGCATTCTCACTATTAATATTTTTCTGAAATTCATCACCTTCAATTTCTCTTGCTTTCGATAAAACTGACGCAAATAGACCGGCAGGCACCGAAATTACACCAATTCCAATTATCAAAACAAAAAAAGTAAATATCCTTCCACCAAGTGTTATTGGATAAACATCGCCATACCCTACGGTTGTTAGGGTGACGATTGCCCACCATAAGCTGTTAAATACTGAACTAAATAATTCAGGTTGGGCCTTATTTTCAAAAAAATAAATTCCTGATGCTGATAGAAAAACCAGTATTGCTGCCACAAAAAAGAAAAGAGTTAATTCTTCCTGAACAATCTTAGCAGCAATATGAAACCTGTTTAATGCCCTATTATAACGTATCAGTTTTAGTGCTCGAAATATCCGGAAAATCCTAAAAATTCTAATAGCACGTAAATCAATTGCAGTTCTTAAATAAAACGGAAAGATTGCCAGAAAGTCAATGATTCCATAAAAGCTAAAGATGTATTTAAATGGTCTTTCAGCAACATAAATGCGTAAGAAATATTCAATTGTAAAAACAATTACACAAAACACTTCAGTAAATCGAAGTATATTTTTTGTGTTTTCAGAGTTATCTGGTAATGTCTCAATTGAGAAGGTAACAAGTGATAATAAAATTAAAAACTGAATGAAATAATCAAAAGTTTTTCCAGCTTTGGAAGTATTATCTTCAATAACTTTTCTAAGGTTTTCCTTCATTGATTACGAAGTTAGTAATTTACACATTTATTAAACAACCTGGGAATTGATATCTAGATTCAAAAACTAATTAATAACAATAGTCTTACTTGATTTTCTTTTAGTGTTTTCTAATTCAACAATATAAGAACCAGCTTGTAGTTTTTCAGTGTTTATTTCAATGTTATATGGTCCAGCAGTAAGTTTTTCAGATGAGATTGTTTTAACAACCGCACCATTCAAATTATAAATTTTAAATGTACATTCTGAAGCTGAAGAAAGAGAAAAATGAACATTTATAAAATCTGATGCAGGATTAGGATAAATGTTTGTGATCCCATATTTATTACTGTTTTCTTCAGGTGTAGAACTGCCGGATATCAATAATTCCTTTACTACCTGCATTACCGGAGCTTTGTACAACGAATCTGCTTCTCTAAATACATTTACAACCACATTGCAGTTTTCAGCAACCCAGGTCTCATCAAAGTTAAAATCACATTCAAGATCAATGGAGTGCTGCGATGGCCATTGTGATTCAATAAGCATATCACCATCTTTGTTATATACCATGTACCTGGTTACTGCATCGTTTAAATAGTTCATGTCGTATGGTGGATGAGGTATTGTTGGTGTTGAGCAGCCATTAAGTGTAGCATGGCCCATAAGCAATTTATCTTCGGTAATAATTACATTGTACCTGAAATTTCCTGTAAGCTCATTTCCGTCATTGGTGAACCTCATTTCAAGATCAACCCTGCATGTTTCAGGATTCCAGTTTTTCGAAATTATTTCTATGTTAACAGGTGTTTGTCCCTCATTTGCATACCTGTCTTCCAGAAACGTCATTATTTGGGTATAGTCAACGTCATAACCCAGTCCGTCGGGGAAACAGCTAGGTTCAATTTCGGCAGTTGGCAGAAAATAATCCACTGCAGTACTGTCAATATATTGGTGGAATGCAGATTTGTGATTATGTAATGCTACAACGACAGTTTTTGGATAACCGGGTATCACAAAATTCTTAAATGTGGAATCCATACAGGAACATGGTCCACAATCGGTGCTGGTAATATTATAGATTAGTACATTTCGTTGATTCTGCGAATACATGATAATTGTAATGAACAATAACGGATAAAATAGTAGTGATTTCTTCATCGTAATTAATTTAGTAGAATGAGTGATTAATTCAATGCAATATACAAATTAATTAACTTATTGTAAGGTATTTAGTTAGCAGCATAATATTTACTAACCTGATATGTTTAAAAGCTAAAACTATTTAAGCTTTAATTATCATCTTCATCAATTTTCTCACCAAGGTAATGTAATATAACTCTGTTGGTAATACCACGTTTTGTTATCGGGCTACTGGCAACAATAATTATCGGATCGCCAATTTCAGCCCAGTTATTGGCAAGAAGCAATTTGTTTACTTTGGCAATGAACTTACTACCAGATTTTGGCTGATCCATAAGTAGCGGATATATACTATACAGGATTGCCAATTGCTGTAGTCTTTTCCTGTTTTCACCACATGCAATAATTGGGATATTCAGTTTTTGCTGTGATAGAAACACTGAACTACCTCCTGAGTGTAGCCAGGTTACGATGAACTTTGCTTTCATGTCGTTGGCCATCATTGCAACGCCACGGGCCATGGCTGCTTTTCTTCTTAACAGGCCTTCGTATGGTTTAAACTGTTCGAATGTATTTATTTGTTCAATCTGATAATTATGTGTTTTTCTGGAAACCCTCTCCATCATCTTTACTGCATTCACTGGATACTTTCCAATTGCCGTTTCACCACTCAACATTACTGCATCGGCACCATCCATAATGGCATTTGCCACATCGGATACTTCAGCCCTTGTTGGTACTGAATGGTCTATCATACTTTGTAGCATCTGGGTGGCAACAATAACAGGTTTCATATGCTGCTTACACATTTTAATGATCTTCTTTTGTAAAAGGGCAACCTCTGCCAGATCCATTTCTACACCCAGATCACCACGAGCTACCATTATACCATCACTTTCTTCGATTATTTCTTCCAGGTTGTCAATAGCCTGGGGTTTTTCAATTTTACTGATTATTGGGATATAATCATCGTCAAAATATGTTGAAAAACCCAGATCACCGCTGGTAACGTCCAGTCCTTTTGGACGCACATTGCGCTCCATCATTTTGTTTTTCAGCAACTTAATGTCTTCACCTTTTCTAACAAAGCTGAGAGCCAGGTAGTCCAGCGATTTCTCTATGGCATAATCAAGGCATTTAAAATCTTTCTCCGTCATCGAAGGTAGCGAAAGTTCTGTATCAGGCAGGTTAATACCCTTTCCTGTAGTTAGCAGGTTTCCTTCCACAACTTTGCATAACAAACAGGTACCATCTCCATCGATCATACTATCTATGCATCTTAGTTCGATATTGCCATCATCAAGCAATATCTTTTCACCCTTTTTCACTTCATCAATGAATTGGGGGTATGTTGTAGAAAAACTGTTTTCAAATCCTTTGGAACCACCGACAATATCATTTGTAACGAATTTTATTTCCTGTCCGTTTTTAAGCATAACACCTTCGGGAATAACCTTCCCTGTCCTGATTTTTGGCCCGGAGAGATCACCAAGAATACCTACAAATCGTCCGCTTTGCTTTTCCGCTTTCCTGATATTGTCAATCAACCTATCATAATCAGAAAATGATCCATGTGAGAAGTTAATTCTGAATACTCTGGCGCCTGCTTCTATGAGTTTTAAAATTTCATCCACTGTATTCGTTGCCGGACCTAATGTGGCAACTATTTTGGTCATTAGGAAATGGTTCTTCTTCATGGCAAGAAAATTAATTCGTGGTAAAAATAAATAACATGGTAACAGATGTTATTAAGTTTTGAATAAAGATGCTAACATTTGTCAACGATGTGGCTAGCAGTTTCAAAACACTAAAACGTTTAATAAGTTATCATTAATCTTAATCCGGGTATTGTGTTAATCTTCTCATTTGCTGAGTAATATAATTGTAGATTTGTTGAAAAGGTAATCCAGGATTTAATATAAAACTTATAATATGTATCTATTCCATATTCGTGTTTACCTGACTTTTCATTAAGCTGCCCTGAAAAACCGAATTGATCACCAGCTCGTTTAAAAGGGGATAACCAAACTGCTCCAAGTGAAAAAGCTGAGTTATATTTGAGTATTCGGTCTGCACCACTTGAAATTTTCAGGGTAAGGATCACATTTTCAGATATGCCCTGATTTCCAACATAAGTAAAACCTATAGCCTGTGAAATTGTATCACGTGCCTGTAAATAGTAATATGCAACAGTATGATAACTATACAGATTCCTGTTTGCGGGAATAGCAAACCTGACAAATCCCTGAAAAGTGTAGTTTGTTTTACCAAAAAAATTCGCCGGATCGATGATATCATTCTGCGGGTTAGCATCAGTAATAAGACCTCCCACGCTGATGTATTTGTTGAAGTTAATTTCAGTAAAAAAACCAAATCCGGGGTCAATTGGAGGTACAGGATCTGAGGCAGCCGTTTTGCTAATAAAGGTATATTTGTCCCAGCCAGAATAAGTGGCGAACGTAGTAAAAAACAGGGGGTCGATTTTTCCTACTGTGATATCAAGCAATCCATCAAAAAATAAATTTTCAATGTATAAGTATTCCAATCCAATAGTATGGTCTTCTGCATCAGAGCCATTGGTTGCAGAGAACATACCCAGTTCTTTGGAGAAATCACCGGTACTTTTACCTGCAATTAGAGAATTTTGTTCAACCCATGCCTCAACATTTAAACTATATCTCTTTTTCTCAATAAATTTACCTTTGTAATAAACACCCAAATCATGACTTAATGTGGTAGCTGAAGTACTATTATTTATCCCGTACTGAAATATTGCACCATAGTAACCTACTATTGATTGTTTCTTTTCAGAGTACATCCAGTGTTCAAAATTGGTATTGCGTTTATCCTTTTCAGTGCTAACCTTATCTGATTCAATCAAATTAAAAATATCAGTTTTGCCGATATACACACTGTCATTTTGCGCAGCTATATTACTTAGAAGCAGGTAAAAACCAGCTGTTAATATCAACTTGTATCTGTTTATCTTAATCATAATCTCTAAAAACTTTTCAGTAATATAAATCGAATTGCGGTACCCTCAGGCCTGTTAACTGCTAAATATTCAAGATACCACCTGGTGATAAATACCCATTTTGACTGTGTCCGGTAGTTAAACTCCATACCAACTCCGTTTACCCTGTATTTGTTTAAATCATCAGGAACATCACCTCCTGATTGTTTACTCATTTGCAAGGTATTGTAACCAATTATGCCCATGTTAAATGACTTCTCGAAGGTTTTTCCAAATCCCCATTCTGTTACCCAGGTTGAGGCAGGAGTAATATCAGTGCTTTTTTGCTTTGAATTAAATTCAAAAGTGTTCATCCAGCTTAAATTCCAGGTCTTTTTTTTATCGAAATAGGCAGTGAAGCCAATACCTATATTATGTGACCAAAATCCTTTACCCCGATTACTTTTCGATCCTGCTTCATAGCTTCCGGTAGGTATCCAGAGAGCATACCTGGTATTAACTGAAACTTGATTAAAATTCCAGCTTAACATTAGCGGGATTATTTTTATATCGCTCAAACCAACTCTATCCGGGTCAAGATCTAAAGTTTCAGGATTTGGGGCCAAATTAGTAAGTGGCATAATAATCGCGGCATTATAATTGGCTCTTAGTTTATCAATTTTGGTTCCCCATATCCCTCCACTGATATTTGCAATTACATTTATTGGTTTGTTGAGAGTAGAAATATTTCCATCGTTGTCTTTCATTTCTCCGGCATAATATATGTGTGTAACATTTACCAACGACCAATCCAAAGGGAAACCATGTGCTGATCGTAAACCAAACAATCCGGGGCCATAATGTCCGGTTACTATTTGCGAAAATGCATTTGAACTGAGAAGAAATATAGCGAAAAATAAAAATACGGTTTTCATGTGTTTATAATTTTTTATTTTATTGATAATGAATTAAATAAAAAATTCTAGCACCCATGGAACCACTCCGATAAATCTCCGCTTTCGCAAAAATTTTAATCATCCTCGGTTGGTATATTAGGATGCTGAAAATTTATGCTCATTTCATAT
>JANQGJ010000074.1 GCA_028277395.1 Bacteroidales bacterium
TCCATATAACCAATAGAGTCACTTTCAATGTTATCAACAATTTCAGTTACTATTCCATCGGCTGGGGCAAAAACAGGTTCACCATAAGAAAAAAAATCCAAAACATTTTTTTCATCTCCACTGTAAAAACGGCCATCCGAATTGAGTTTTAAAATGTCAATTGCATACTTGTTTTTAGTATGCCCATTAGTGAGATTTGTTGCACCTGCATGCCCAACAAGCCAGGTTCCTTTTACAGGTAAATCCAGCAACACGTATTCCTGTTTATCAGGAAATGGATAGGATTTTAAAATAAATGAGAAAAGCAGGATTGCTCCACTAATGCCTATTATTGAAATTACCGAGAACAATAATTGCCTAAACAGATAAGCATTGATAAGTTTTTCTGAAACTGAAAAACAATTTATAATTTCAATAAAAGCCCATAATGAAAAAGTAATGATGAACAGAACCTTTGCATATTCCCTAATTACCGTGGATACAATGGCAATTGTGAAAATATAATATATAATTCCCGGTATCAGGAGGATAAATGTTATCATTACCAATATCTTACTTACTTTTAATAATGGATTAACTTTTTTATCCAGGATAAATACTCTTTTCTTTTTCTTTAATATGATTCTTTTGAGTCTTACAAAAATTATAAATAGTAGAATAGATGTAACGACCAGGGCAATTGTTGTTAAAATAATTTCAAATTTACCGAACATGATGACCTGTTTCAATGCATAAATCCAACCGGATTTATGACGGCTTGCTATTATTGGATTGACTGATTCTTTTGTAAATCATTTCTTTTCTTTACTAAAAAATAGGTTACAAATACGGTTAGCGCTACAATTACACTTCCTGCACCACCACAAACGAAATTTCTATTTTCGTTTATCAATAGAAATATTACAGATTCAATTATACCTGTCAAAATAGCAACTGAAAACCCTAAATGAAAAGCTAACTTTTCGTTGTATCCTTTTTTATGTGCAAAATATGCCGTCCCTATCCCAAAAAATCCCAAAAATCCAATAGCGCCAATGTGCGCAAAGATATACCCTGTAATTTGAAGGCCGAAAATCCAGAATACTGTCAGGCCAATTACAAATAAGATAAAACAAATTGAAATTGTCGTTCTGTTTGCATAAATCGATTTATTCATAGTACATATATTTAATTGTTTGTAAAAGTTTGAAGTTTTTGAATATTTAATGTTTACCGGTTTTATATGAATTAACACTACTGTCCGCTTAAGCAAATAACGAAACGGACGGAAGTATTAAAAACAAAGGGATATACGATCATTGAAATATTTTTCGATGAGAACAATAATAATTTCATCAGATACACTTTTTATTCTGCAACAATGAAAATTATTAGTCGGTTCTAAAGCATTGAAGTATCCGTTGAACAGAGATTGTATTCATAATGTACATGTTAACTGCACCCAGGATGATGGATATTTGATCTTTTATTTTCTATACTATTTAGATTTAAGGATTCTCTGATTTACTACAGGGGTTTCAAAGAGTCAGCAGGATTAGTACGCAAAGCAATGATCACGTGATATGCAATGGTCAAGGAAAGAATTAACATACTTATAACAAAAGCATAGACAAAATAGAAGTAATTGATGTTAACTCTGAAACTGAAAGTATTCAGCCAAATACTCATCAAATACCAGGTAAAGGGCCATGTGATGATATTTGCAATTATAGTAAGTTTTACAAAGCTTGAGGAAAGACTTAATACTATTTCGTGAATTCCGGCTCCCATTACTTTTCGTATTGCAACTTCTTTTTTTCTCTTCTCAAGTGTAAAAGCAGTGAGTCCAAAAATACCAAGACAGGAAAGCAGAATTGCCAGGAGGGTGAATATTTTATAAACTGTTTCTTTTTTGTGCTCATCCACATACATTTGTGCGAGCTGATCAGTGAGGAGATCGTATTTTATTGGGAATACTGTATTTCTTTCATCCCACATTTCAGTAATTTTTTTAATTGCTTGTTTTTCCATCTCTGGTTGGAATCTCATAATTATGTATTGATAATTAGATCCGGCCCTAAAAATGAGGGGGGCTACCTTTTCGCGCAGGGACTTGAAATTAAAATCTTTAACCACACCGATAATTCTTCCACGTCGATTGCTGTTTTCAAACCATTTTCCAATAGGTTTCTCCATTCCCATGAATTTTGCAGCAGCTTCATTAATTACATAATTTACAGAATCAGTAGATTGCTCAAACCACCTGCCTTCTTTTAAAGTTAATCCCATGGTTTGCAGAAAATTATAGTCAGTTGTATAAAAATTAAACTGCTCTGATCCCTTTTCTTCCTGGCCTTCCCATGCATTACCTCCCCACAAATGAATTGTAGTAGTGGGGATATCAGAAGAAACTGAGATATTGACAATTGAAGGATCTTCCATCAGCTTAGCTCTTAATTCCTGGTAATCAACTAAGATATCACCTCTTACAGGAATTATTAACAAGTTTTCTTTATTGTATCCCAGTCCCTTGGATTGTACCATTATAATCTGATCATGAACAATCAAAGTCATGATGATTAACGAGGATGAAATGCTGACCTGAAGTACAAATAAAAATTTTCTTATTCCACCTTTTCCAGTTTTCTCCGAAATATTATCTTTAATTACACTTACAGCTTTAAAAGATGTCAGATAATACCCAGGATATAATCCGGCAAATACTATTGAAAATATAATAAGGAAAAGATACATTAAGAAATGAAATGGTGTGTACAAAAGGTTTCGCAGATCTATTCCAGAGTAAAGATCAAATATTGGCAGTAGTAATTCAATCAAAAGTGAAGAAATGAATAATGAAAATAGTATGATGATTAGGGTTTCTCCAATAACCTGAAGCATTAGCTGAAAATTTGTTGCCCCAATGATTTTTCTTAGACCAATTGCTCTGACTCTGACGCTTGCCATAGCAGTTGTCAGGTTCACATAATTAATCATTGCGATTAATAAAATAAATAGTGCGATTACCTGGAAATAGTATACGTCTTGATTTACTTCAGACTCTGAATCAGCAATATCTATATCCATGTCTGATTTCAGATGTACCTTGCTTAGGGATTGCAGATGATAATTTGTAGAGTTATCTACTTGTGTTGCTTTAATAACTGTGTTTGTAATTTTTTTATTCACATCAGGGATGTGAGCTTCTTTATCAAGTAATAGATAATTATTAAAATAAAAATGATCCCAACCCATATCATATCCTAAAGATTCCAAATACTCCCATGGAAAAACAATATTAAAGTTAATGTGAGAATTTTTCGGAACATCTTTGAAAACACCTACTATCACAAAATTTTTCCTATTAGAAAATCGAAGATAACGACCGACTGGGTCACCACTGCCAAAGTACTTTGTAGCAAGGCTTTCACTGATTGCAACCGTGAATGGACTATTATGAAGCAATTCCGGTTTTCCATACTTAAATGGAAAACTAAAGATGTTAAAAAAATTTGAATCTACATAAATTCTGTCTTTTTCATAAAAAGATTTGTCTAATGAAGTGCTGTCATCTAATATGCTTACTAGTATACTATTGGAGAATGGTCGAAAGGTAGTATAGCCAACAATCTCAGGGATTCTTTCGACAAGATAGCCACCACAGATAGCAGGAGTAACTGCAGAATTGAATGATTTTCCATTAATCTCAGAACGTGTAACTAATCTGTATATATCACTACCTTTCTCATGAAACCTGTCATAACTCATCTCAAATTTAACCCAAAGCATAATCAGTATGAATACTGTCATACCCATACTCATTCCAATTAAATTCAAGCAAGTAAAAAGTTTGTTCTTATAAAAGTTACGTATTGTAACTTTGAAAAAGGTGAGTATATAATTCATTTTACATGTTTTTAGGATTAAGTTCAAGTGATTTTTTGAAATTCTTAATTGCTAAATCTATTTCATCTTTTTCTCCTCATAATAAAACAGCTTTAGCATAACTATCCCATGGATTAAAGTGTTCAGGATAAGCCAGGAGGTTTAACTCAAATAATTTAGTTGCCTCATTTATTTTACCTTTGTTTAAATTTGCACCACAACCCGCCGCCAGACATATAGCCTTTGTTGGGTGTAGATGTTCATTTATCCTTTAATATTTCCCTTTCAACACCATATGAAAATATTTGTTTCATGATTACTGTGTTTTCACTTAATATAAACTTTATTCGAAAGTAATCTGCTCCTTCAACAAGAAAGTAATTTTTCGTAATCGGGATTAATTTCGAAGCAGCACGCTTTTCATATTGATAATATAATATACCACCTTTATAGTAAATCTTAATTTTATCAAAGCTACCCGAGATTTTTTCTACGGTTTTTTCATCAATATTGTTATAACTTGCGGTGACTCCATCAAGCGCCCACTGATATTTATCCAGAGCTATTGTATCTGTAGTCATACTCATAAGCTTTTTTATGGCATTCATATGTGCACTTTTTTTAGCATCTTTTGTTTCAACTTCAATGTCAGGATAAATACCCACTCCTTCCCATGTATTAGGATTGCCAGAGTATATCTTTTTATTACCGGGAATTTGCAAAACAAAGTTCTCGTCTATAGCAAGATGAGTGACCGGGTTTTCAGCACCTTTAGTTTTTTTACCAACAATTACAACATTATTGTTAAAATATTTTAAATGAGAAGTAAAAGCTTCAGCAGCTGATGCAGTTACAGGGGATGTTAGGACATAAATCGGGATATCTATTAGTTTTTTACCCGGAACGTATTGAGGTACAACTTCGGAATATAAAGACCCATTAATGGTAGATTCACTTATTGTTAAAAGGAGTGGATGCGCATTATCAATGAAGTAACCGAGCAAATAATCTACCATATCGCCCCAGCCACCACCATTTTGCCTCAAATCGATTATTAACGCATTACATTCGGAAAAGTAACTCATTGCAATATCTGCCTTTTTCCCAGCGTATCCTGTTGCAAAAAATACAGTTAGGTTAATATAACCAATATTGCCATCCAGAATGCTCAATTCCTTAAAACCATAATTATTCCAAACCTCTATTTTAGCTTCTTCATCTGTGTAAGTTGTTGCAGCAGGTGTTGTATCTTCAAGCAATGCCTTTGCTAATCCTGGATTATAAATAAGATCAAGATGTTTATCATTACTAAGTTCTTCAAGACTATTTGTTACTTCGTTAGCAAATTCATTTGGTGAATTATATCTATAAAAAAGTCCATTGGAAATTTGTTCTTGTAACCCAATTATAGTTTTTGCAGAAACTTCCGGGAATGGATATATGCTTTCTATTTTCTTTATCATGCTCTGTAACACATCATCTTTTTTCTTATTTGTTAAATTCTGTGCTTTTACGTGCATAGATAGAATTATAAGTAACAGGATTAAAATTTTTGTTTTTTCTATCATAACTTTTTGTTAATTAGCTAATATTATCAAGTCCTTTAATTATTTACGCCTAACGGCCAGGGGCTATGCGTTCGTGCGTGTTGTGTCCTGCGATGAATCCACTTTGCCTACCCGGCTTTTTATTCATTGTTTACGCGTTTAAACATAAGATTTCTAACTCGCCCTGCAGATAAATTAAAGCCTCTAATTTTTTTGTTGTCATCCCTAACGAATTTAAGGTTTTTGAACCAATAGGCATCTCCTTCAAAGCTATCGGGTTGTAAAGCCGTTAAAATTACTTCATCATTTCTCCAGAATTTCGCTATCAGGGTATCATTCCTCACAGACAGATTATATTGAATGTTTAACTCATCACAAATGTAGTTCCCCCGGAATTCGGTTAATTCGCCAGGCGATAAAGTGAAGGTTCTCGTATGCTCCTGACTTGCTGTATCTTCTTCTTTGTTGCTGGTAACCACTTCTTCCTCAATAACATCCTTTAAAATAATATCGGCAATTTCATATCCGGAACGCATAGGATTTATTGAATAATAATTACTTAATAAAGCGATACCCGTCTTGTATTCCGGGAAATAAAGGTCAGCGGCTCTGTAGGCAGCATCATGGCCACTGTGTAAAACAACTTTTAGCCCCTTGTAGTCAATAACTCCTATTCCATATCCATAGCTAACAGGTTTACCCGAATTTAACGTACCTGTTTCCGACAGCATTCTTTTGATTATTTCATCATTACCAACTTTTGTATCGGAAAAATTCATCAACCACTTTGCCATATCTTCTACGGTTGTCATAACACTGGTCGGGCCTGCATATGAATAGCTTAAAATTCCTTTTATCAATTCATCTTCAAAGTCCCAGTAAGGGTAGGCCCTGTTTTTAATAATAACTGTACAATCATCATAAAATACGGTACTATTCATTCCGAGGGGGACAAAGATATTTGTGGAAGTCCAGTCGCTAAATTTATTTCCTGTAACCTTTTCTACTACCTTTGCCAGTAAATAGTAACCGGTGTTGGTATATTCCAATTCGTTACCGGGCATAAAATTCAGGTCTTTTTGGTTTTTAATCAGATTGTAAAGATGGTCTGATCCTATTTGATCGGCCGTAGTAATGCCGGCTATTCGTTGTAACATTTCAATTTCACGCAAACCACTTGTATGATGTAACAGGTGTTTGATTTTAATTTTATTCTTAAACTCCGGGAGGTCTTCAAGATAAGTGCCGATAAAATCATTCAGAGACAGTTTTTCCTGACTTTCAAGCAGAAGAATGGCAAATGCTGTAAACTGCTTGGAAACTGAACCTATATGAAAAACCGTTGATGGAGTTATTGGAATGCCATATTCAAGGTTTGCAGTTCCATATCCCTTACTGTGAATTACTTCACCATTTTTGATAACCGTAACGGCTACACCCGGCGAATTAAC
Source organism: Bacteroidales bacterium (assembly GCA_028277395.1). Classification (GTDB taxonomy): domain Bacteria; phylum Bacteroidota; class Bacteroidia; order Bacteroidales; family F082. The sequence goes on from JANQGJ010000074.1 coordinate 6,863, forward strand.
ATAATTATACTTTTCAAATAATTTGTTAATTTCATCAATATCCTGTCCGTTTACAATTTGAAATATTGTAATTGAAACTAATGCTGCTGTTAAAAATAGTTTTTTCACTATTTAATAGTTATAAATCGTCATAGCTATATAATCTAAATACATGACAAGCAGTCATGAATGGTATTGACTACACTGTTGAATACTTTCCAGCAATCTTTTGTTTTTAACAGAGAATCATAAAAGTAATTATTACTTAATTTCCCATTTGGATAAACAATCTTTAATTTTCCTTTTACCCATACTGTGTTCTTATCAATTGGAAATACTTCAATATCGAATGTTTCAATATAGGGTCTTACATCTTTTGGCAGGGTTTTATATTCCGCTATCATATTATGGAATTTATCCCATCCCATATTCGTTTTATCATCATGAGTATTTCCCACTAAAGGATGATTTAAAAAATAAGTATCCTACAGATCTATTTTTGCATTGTCAAGAAAACCATTAATATCTTCATGTTTTTTAAGTATCTCTGTTATAATTTTGTCAGAATTAAAGTCTGATTTTTTAGATTTATTAAGAGTACTAACAAGGTTTAAGAAAATGGTATTAACTCCCTATGTTCTTGGCACAGGGATATTTACATTTGTGATTAACATCACTATTTGCCTTCATATTGCCAAAACTTTCTCTGAGGTCAAACTAGCATTCTTTATTCATTCCAAAGGCCTTTCTCAAAGTTCTTCTGCTAAAGATTTGCAAAGTATTGTAAATTTTGAAAACTTTATTCGATGGCAATTCATATTGGGATGCTGTATCTTCAATAACTTCTCTAATATGTTTTGATGAAGCATAGCTACGCCACATGAGTCACATTTAAACTATAACTGTTGAGTTTATATATGCGAACACTAACTCATAATTTCAAATATCAAGTAATTTTTTACTAAATATTCATCTTTTTTTTTAAGAGGTCAAATAAATTGATGAATTGCATTCTGTAAACCCAGGATATCATATAAATATCTTAGTAGATAGAGTTCTTTAATATATTTTTGTAGAGTTAAAAGGTCAAATATTTTTTTGTTTAAGAAGTCAAATGAAGTGACAAATTGTGTCATAGTGTCAATATTATTTTATCTTTTTGTGGTATTATGAACCATAAATATGATTTTAGATTATTAATATCTGTTTTTATATTATGACGATAACCAGAAAATTAAAAACTATTTTATTTTGGATTTTACAACTATTTGGATGGGGTGCCTACTCCTTATTTCTTTCATTTAATATAATCTCTCCCTCTAATTCTCCTGAAAAAATATACCTGAAATCGATAACCGTTCTTATTGGATTTTTAATAACCCTGTTACTTTGGCGTGTAAATAGAAGACTGATAAGATTAAATATTTCTATTCACCGGCTAATTTTTTATGCCGTCTTATCGTTGTTGATTTTTGCCTTATTTTGGCTCATTCTAGACATAACTATATCTTACTATTTATCGTCATTAGTTAAATTAGAAAAGGATTTTATTTTACTTGAAAACATTAATTTGATTCGGAGAAGTATAATTTGGTACTTATTAATGTTAACACCCTGGAGCTTATTTTATTTTCTGATTAATTTTTGGATTGAGTGGAATATACAAAAAAGAATTGCTACTGAAAATAAGGAATTATATAACGAGGCGAAGTTAATTATGTTAAGATATCAATTAAACCCACACTTTTTTTTTAACGCATTAAATTCAATTAATGCTCTGATCGATGAGAATAAAGATGCTGCTAAAGATATGATTTACAGGCTATCAGAATTCCTAAGATACTCTTTTTTATCTGATACTAATCCAAGTGTTAAATTAGGAGATGAAATAACTATTATGCAACAATATTTCGATATTGAAAAAGTGCGTTTTGAAGATAAAATTCGAATAAATATAGATATTGACCCAAAAACTACAGATATTATTGTTCCTGGTTTAATCCTTAATCCAATTGTTGAGAATGCTATAAAGCATGGTATGAAAACCACAGCTCTACCTTTACGAATAAATGTAGTTACAAAAAAAACGTTTGAAGGCTTATTAATTCAAATTTCAAACTCAGGACAATGGGTTGGACAAGATATTAGTTTTGATGATATTAATAATATAAATGGAATAGGTTTAAGAAATGTATATAATAGACTTAAAGAAACATATGGATCTGATTTTAAATTAAATATTCTCACTAATAATGAAACTGTTAAAGTAAATATAATTTTGAAATCTCCTAAGCTTACTAAATATGATTAATAGATATTCTGCTTTGGTCATTGATGACGAACGATTAGCGCGGAAAAATATCATTTCATTAGTGTCTAAGTACGAAATGATTGATGTGATTGGTGAAGCTGACAATGTTGAAATAGCTGTTGAGAAAATATCCTTGCTAAATCCAGATATATTATTTCTAGATATTCAAATGCCTGGTCAAAATGGATTTGATCTTTTAGAAAAGGTTCAATTTTCTGGTAAAATAGTTTTTATAACAGCTTTTGATCAATATGCTATCCGTGCATTTGAGGTAAATGCATTAGATTATTTGTTAAAGCCCGTTAGTCCTGCAAGATTTGAAAAAACCATTCAGAGGTTGTTTTCTAATCAAAATAAAGCCAGAATAACAAATAGACTTAAATACGATGATAAGTTATATATTTCAATTCTTAATAATTATAAATTTGTAAGTTTGAGTAAAATTATTTTTATTGAAGCTCTTGGTAATTATACTAAATTATATATTTCAGAAGGTCAATTTGCCGTGACTTTAAGATCAATGAAAGAGTGGGAATTTAAAATACCCTCAAAACACTTCGTAAGAATACATAGATCATATATTGTTAACCTAGATTTTATCTCAGCTATAAAACCATTGGGTAATTACAGATTAAATTTATTCCTTCATGGAATACAGGAACCATTAATTATTAGTAGAAGTTATAGGAAGAAAATTAAAAATAAATACTTTTAATTGAAGAATGTCTAATGTTTAAGATGTTATATATTTCTGTTTTTGTACACTTCATGACTATCAGTTGTTAAACCAATGATGTTTACCAGTAATTTTGATTCGCTTATCCTTCCCGTTAAGTAGCTTTTCATATAAGCTTATTTTCTCAGACTGATCCATTAACTGGTTTTTTTCAAAATCTATATCACTCTCTTCAAATGTAAGTTTGACAGCATTTTGAATATCTACTGAAATGTTACTCTGAGAACTAAAGAACACGTATCGTTTTGCATTATATTTTGTTCCGAAAACCTATCAGAAATTGAGTTGAGATAGTAAATATAGGCGAATCATTCCCCAAAAGGATAGACAAGTCATACCCTTTTTAGGGCAAATTGACCAGTGATCCCGCCAGGACTAATTGCATTGGACCTGTAGGGTTCCATGTTGAGAATAGAAAATCCTCTCACTCCGTTCACTTGTATTTTTTGCTTTCATTCCATCCTGCAAATGAATTTGCGATGTCCTGAAAACAAAAAATCCGGTACATCAGTGATGTACACGGACTTTCTATTCATCTGTGATCCCGCCAGGACTCGAACCTGGGACCCGCAGCTTAGAAGGCTGCTGCTCTATCCAGCTGAGCTACGAGACCAGCTTTTTCTAAATCATTTCAATATTTATGTTGACCGGATTTAGGGCTGCAAAAGTATAAAATATTTAAATATCACCAAATAATTATTTTAAAGTTAATGACTGGTGGATTTTATTTTAAAGCATCGTACAATACCTCAACAGGGTGGTAGGCATCACGTCCGGTACCGTCTTTTATCTGGTGACGGCATGATGTTCCCGGTGCCGATATTATTGTTTCAGTATTACTTGATCTTACTGCAGGAAACAATACAAGCTCACCAACTTTCATCGACATATCATAATGCTCTTTTTCAAACCCAAATGATCCTGCCATACCACAACATCCCGAAGGTATTTCTTCCACATAGTAGTTCTTCGGAAATGATAACATAAATTTTGTGGCTACAGTTCCGGTTAACGCTTTTTGATGGCAGTGTCCGTGTAGTTTTATATGTTTTTCAACTGTGGTAAACTCATCCTTGCTTATTTTTCCTGCCAGAATTTCTCTCTCTATAAACTCATCAATCATAAATGAATTACCTGCAAGTTCCTTTGCATCTTCTATGTGTGAATAGTCAACAAGATCAATGTATTCATCTCTGAACGTAAGTATGGCTGATGGTTCAATCCCAATAAGAGGTGATGTGCCGTTTACCTTTTCCTTTAGGAGTAGTACATTGCGATTTGCAATTTGCCTGGCCTTTCTGACCAGACCTTTTGAAAGGTATGTCCTTGCACTTTCTACATGCTTTGGTATTACTACTTCGTAACCAAGCTTTGTTAGTAGCAGTATGGCTTTTATTCCAACTTCAGTATCATTGAAACGCGTAAACTCATCATTAAATAAATAAACCCTGCCATTTTTGAATCCGGTTTTGTCAAGTTCTTTTTTATTCTTTGCAAACCAGTTCTCCAGCCTTTGTTTGCTTAACAAAGGAAATTTGCGTTTTGATGAAAAACCTGTAAATGCTGCTGTTATTTTTGATGTTATTGAATTTTGATTTACAAAATTGTAAAGTCCCGGAAAATAACTGCCTAATTTATTTATTCTTGCAATGTTTGCAACCAGTAATGTTCTTGTTGGTATCTTGTTGTCATCATAATAATGCTGTAAAAATTCAGCTTTAAGTTTTGTAACATCCACACTCGACGGACATTCTGATTTGCAGGCCTTACATGACAAACAAAGGTCCATTACCTCGTAAATTTCCTTGTGGTTAAACGGGTTATCTTTATCTGAATTTGTTAGAAACTCCCTCAGAATGTTTGCCCTGGCCCTGGTTGACTGGTTTTCATCCCGGCTAACCATATAGCTGGGACACATTGTTCCTCCGGTAATCTCGGTTTTCCGGCATGCAGCTGTTCCATTACATTTCTCGGTAGCCCTAAGTATCCCAAGGTCATTTGAAAAGTTGAATATTGTTTCAATTTCTTTTGTTGGTTCCCCGGGCCTGTACCGTAAATAGGTATTCATTTTTGGTGTGTCAACTATTTTTCCGGGATTGAAAATATTATGGGGATCCCATGTTTGTTTTACCAGTTTAAAAAGGTTGTAGTTGTGCTTGCCAACCATTGTGGGAATAAATTCTCCACGTAACCTGCCATCGCCGTGCTCACCACTTAATGAGCCACCGTATTTTTTAACCAGTTTTGCACTTTCTTCTGCTAAGGTATGAAATAACTCTACGTCTTTTTTGTCTTTTAAGTTAAGAATTGGTCGTAAATGTAATTCACCGGTTGCAATATGTGCATAGTAAACACATGATTTTCCGTATTTTTTTAACACTTCCTCAAATTCTTCAATATAATCCGGGAGGAGTTTTGGATTTACTGCAGTATCTTCAATAACTGGAACAGGTTTGGCATCACCAACCATATTGTTAAGTATTCCTAAACCAGCTTTTCTTAAATCCCATACTTTTTTCATGTCTTCGTTCCTGATCACCGGAAAATGAAAACCATGACCAACCGATCGCATTTCCTTTTCCAAATCAGTAGCTTTTTTGAGTATTATATCAGGATCGTCTTCAGCAAATTCTACTATAAGTATTGCACCCGGTTCTCCCGATACAAAAAACCTGTTTCTATCCTGGGCTATGTTTTTCTTTGTGAGTTCCAGTATTGTATCATCCATTAACTCAATAGCTACAGGTTTGTGTTTCAATGCTATCAGGTTTGCCCGTAAAGCACTGCTAACACTATCCAGATGTACGCAAACCAGAGCTTTATGTTTTGGTGGAAGAGGTACCAGGTTAAGTTTTATTGCTGTTGTGAAAGCTAATGTACCTTCCGAACCGGCAAGTAGTTTTGTGAAATTGAATGGTTCTTCGCTTTTAGAAAATACATTTGAATTGAGTAGTAAATCCAGTGCATACCCTGTGTTTCTTCGGGGAAGCGAACTGTCAGGAAACTCTTTTATAATTTCATCAGCATTTTGCCTGTCAGAAAGCAGTTCAAAAATAGTCTTATAGATATTTCCTTCAAGATTCTCCAGTCTAATTTTTTTAGCGAATTCAGCATTATCAATAGCTGAAAAGACTGTTTCACTGCCATCACTAAGCAAACATTCGACCTCAAGTGTGTGGTCGCGTGTGCTGCCATAAACAAGAGAATGTGAACCACAGGCATTATTTCCAACCATACCTCCAATCATACAGCGGTTTGATGTTGATGTTTCAGGACCGAAGAACAATCCATATTCTTTCAATTTAAGATTTAATTCATCAAGAATAACACCTGGCTCAACCTTTACCCACTTTTGCTTTGTATTTATTTCAAGGATCCCTGTCATGTATTTTGATACATCAGCAACAATACCGTTTCCAACAACCTGTCCTGCAAGTGATGTTCCGGCAGTACGTGGTATTATTGAGGTGTTGTTTTCAGAAGCGAAACGAATTAACTGTTTTATATCTTTTTTATTCCTGGGATATACCACTGCCATAGGTATTTCGCGATAGGCTGATGCATCAGTTGCATACATTAGCCTGGTTGCTTCATCGGTAAAAATCTCTCCTTCGAATGATTTCTTCAGGTTATCAATATTTTTTATAATACCATTCATGTTCACTGCTGTACGTAATTACAAAGATATATGGTTATTGGATTTATGGTTTGTTATTCAGGAACTATTTGTTCTAAACCCGAATAAAGTCAGGTAAATATCAGCATCTAACGGATCTGATACTGTTTTCTTCAATCCTGCCAGTATTGATTCTTTGCTGAACCTGATTTCTGTGAGTTCTTTGATCACAGATTCGTTATAAAGTTCTCCGGTTATGTTTATTCCGGTAATAATACCTTTTTCAACCACAAGAGTAGCTTCAGAATTATCCACAGTTTTTTTGAACTCAAATGTTGGAGAGTATCCGTAATTCCAATCCCATTCTGAGTACTTTCCAGTTACAAGTGAGTTGATTTCACTAATATCATCCTTCGACAGGTTAACTTCGTTTTCAATATTATAATACTGCCTGAAAAAAGCAGCCAGATTGTTTTTAAAAATATCAAGTGTAATGGAGGAGGGTAGGAGTGGTGATAAGTTTGTAACAGTAGCCCTGATAGATTTTACGGCTTTGTCATGAATGGTGTATTCACCAGGTGCTATTGATTTTTCCAGTTTTTCCAGCTTTGTGTCGAACAGTATTGTTCCATGGTGAAGTACCCTGTTTTTGTACACATGAGCAGAGTTCCCCGAAAATTTTTTTCCACCCGTGGTTAAATTATTCTTTCCCTCGAAAACAGCTTTTATGCCAATACTATCTAAATACTCAATCAACGGTTTTGTAAATTTATGGAAGTCAACTAATTTCTCCCTGTTTTCTGAAGTTGTTATTATTGAGTAGTTTATGTTGCCTTCATCATGATAAACGGTACCTCCTCCCGATATTCTTCTGATCACCGGGATATCGTTTTCCAATGCATAGTTTAAGTTCACTTCAGCAATGGTATTCTGGTGCTTTCCAACCACAACCGAAGGACTGCTTACCCATATCATAACAATATCCTTGCTGAAGTTTTTAAGAAAATACTCTTCAGCAGCAATGTTAAAGAATGGATTGGTTTCCTGCCTGTTAATTAATATCATACCTGTCAACAATCATTACATTTATTCATAAAATCAATCAGCATAACAACTTCTTTAGCTTCTTTCACATCATGTACTCTAATGATATTTGCACCCTGAAGAAGCGAAACAGTATTTAACGTTGTTGTACCATTTAAAGCTGCCTGTGATGAAATTCCCAGAACTTTGTTAATCATCGATTTTCGTGAAATCCCTGCAAGCACCGGCAGGTTATCTACCCTTATAGACTCAATATTTCTTAGAAGCTGATAATTACATTCCAGAGTTTTTCCAAATCCAAATCCGGGATCAAGTATTATATCATATACTCCCAGTTTATTAAGAGATTCAACTTTTTGTTTGAAAAAATCATAAACTGTATTAATAACATTCTCTGATATTGGCGAATCCTGCATTGTTTTGGGTTTTCCTTGTATGTGCATTAGTATGTAAGGAACTTTTAGATCAGCAATTGTTTGAAACATATTGCCATCCAATGTGCCTCCCGAAATATCATTTATTATATGGGCACCTGCGGAAACAGTTTCTCTTGCCACTTTACTTCTGTAAGTATCTATTGATATTACAGCTTCGGGAAACCTGCCGGATATTTGTTTTACCGGTTCAATAATTCTTTTAAGTTCTTCATTTACAGTTATACTTTCAGCTCCCGGTCTTGTTGAACTTGCGCCAATATCAATAATATCTGCGCCATCAACCAGCATTTTTTCTGTTTTTTTTAAGATGCTGTCAATATCAGAATACTTACCCCCATCGTAAAACGAGTCAGGTGTAATATTCAAAATCCCCATTATTTGGGGTTTGTTAAAATCAATGTGCCTATTATTATCGGTTTTAATGCCTCTAATCTTATTAAAAGCTGTATTTTTATTGCCCATTTTTATGAAAATTGGAAACCGGTAGCAAAGTTAAAATTAATACTCTTAATTGGAGTTATGAATAATAATACAGCAGATCAGTTTACGGAAGTTATAACTTACTGTAAAAATATTTTTGAAGTGAAACAGAAGGATTACGGAACGGCCTGGCGGATATTACGGTTGAGTAGTTTGACAGACCAGATATATATCAAGGCTAACAGGATACGAAGTCTGCAGGTTAAAGATAAGAGACTGGTTGATGAAGGCATTGTTCCGGAATTTGTTGGTATTGTGAACTATTCAGTAATGGCTCTGATACAGTTGGAACTTGGTATTGCAGAATCTGCCGATATGAGTGCTGATGAATCGATTGAGTTATACACAAAAATGCTCAATGATGCACGTGATCTGATGTTCAATAAGAACCACGACTATGATGAAGCCTGGCGTAATATGAGGGTATCTTCCTTTACCGATATTATCCTCATGAAGCTGTTAAGAATTAAACAAATTGAAGATAATGAAGGACAAACCCTGGTTTCTGAAGGTCTTGACGCTAATTACCAGGATATTATAAATTATTCATTATTTGCATTGATTAAACTGATAGTTGAGAAAGAAAATGATTAGAAGAAAAGTTAGTGAGCCTTTAATTGTTAAGGCAATCAGGATTATAACCGGTATAGTTTTTATCTTCTCCTCTGTTGTTAAGGGAGTTGATCCACTGGGTACCGATTATCGTGTAATTGATTACCTGGATGCATACGGATGGTATTTTCTGATGGATTATTCGTTTATCATATCCATTTTATTAATAAGTGCTGAGTTTTTAATTGGAGTTGCTCTTCTTTTTAAGTTAAGATCACGGCTTGCAGCACTTGGAGTACTGTTGATTATGGCGTATTTTACTGTAGTAACCTACATTGATGCACGTTATGAGCTTGTTCCCGATTGTGGTTGTTTTGGAGATGCTGTGAAGCTTACAAACTGGGAAACTTTTTATAAAAATATTGTTTTGATGATCTTTGCCATTATAATTTTTGTTTACAGAAGCAGAATGGCAATGAAAATGAGAATTTGGTTGCAATTTGCACTTTTGGCGATTATGCTTGGGTTATTCAACTGGTTTATGATGTATAATTATGCTCATCTTCCTGTATGGGATTTCAGAGACTGGAAAGTTGGAAACGATATGAAAAGTACAGGCCAGGAAACTGTTATATCCTATCTGGCTTACAAAAACAAAGAAACCGGTGAAATAAAGGAATATATTTCTCCCGATTATCCCTGGAATGATTCAGTGTGGATGTCTGAATGGGAGTTTGTGAACCAGAGGATTGATGATTCAAAACTTGTCCTTAAGCATGGATTAATAATTGAAGATGAAGAAGGTAACAATTACACTAACGAAATTGTTGAGAACCCAGGTTACCAGTTTATCTTGTCAGTTTATGATATACAAGAAGCTGATCCTGCCGGGATGAAGAAAGCAACAGAAGTTTACAGACAGATAATGGACAGTGATGTTGGATTCGCAATGCTTACCAGTTCAGATAATGAAGAGGTTAATAGTTATTCGGGTAAATATGGTATTGATTATGATGTTTATTTAGCTGATGATATTGAATTAAAGGCTATGATTAGATCAAATCCGGGAATGGTACTGTTGAAAAATGGAGTTGTACTTAAAAAATGGCATCATAATGATATACCTGAGCCGGATGAAGTGAAAGGCATTTTATCACAATGATCAGATTTATTGTAAGACGATTATTCTATGGATTCCTCGTTCTGTGGGGAGTTGTTACTGTAATTTTCTTCCTGTTTAATATTCTTCCCGGTGATCCGGCCCGGATGCTGCTTGGTCAGAGGTCAGATATATCATCTGTTGAAGCTATTACCAAAGATTTGGGTCTTGATAAGCCCATAGCATCACAGTATTTTAAATATCTGAATGATCTCTCACCTCTTTCATTTCATAATTTTGAAAATTCAGAAAGTTACTGGTATTATAACGTACAAGATTACGGTGGTTTTGTCAGACTTGCTTCGATTTCTCATACTGATATTGTATTGAAAGCACCTTATTTGCGTACTTCATATCAAAGTAAGCGTCATGTAAGCAGTATTATTGCTGAGGCATTTCCTAAAACATTGTTGCTGGCCTCTGCTTCCATATTGCTGGCAATGATATTGGGTATATTACTCGGAATACCTGCTGCTTTGTATAAAGACAGCCTGTTGGACAGAGCGATACTGATATTCTCTTCGTTTGGAATGTCAATACCTTCTTTTTTTGCTGCAATAATTATAGCCTGGTTGTTCGCGTTTGTACTTGCTGACTATACAGGCTTACAGATGTTTGGTAGTCTGTACTCGGTTGATGATTATACGGGTGAAAAGTACATAGACCTTAAAAACCTTATCTTACCAGCATTAACTCTTGGAATACGTCCACTGGCAATTGTTGTAAGTCTTACACGAAGTTCATTGCTTGATGCATTGTCGCAGGATTATATTCGAACTGCAAAAGCCAAGGGGCTTAGAGGATTTCATGTAGTAATTTCTCATGGGTTAAGAAATGCATTAAACCCTGTTATTACTGCTATCACCGGTTGGTTTGCTTCACTAATGGCCGGAGCAGTATTTGTTGAATACGTTTTCGACTGGAAAGGAATTGGAGTGGTGATTGTAGATGCTTTGGAGAAATATGATTTACCTGTAATTATGGGATCTGTATTGTTTATCTCTGTTGTTCTTATCCTGGTTAATATCTTCGTTGATATTATTTATTCCATCCTTGATCCAAGAGTAAGGCTTTAACTTACCATTTTAGTAAAAAAAAGATCTCCGCCCGCTTTCAATCGCGTTTAGAGATCCTTAAGGTTCTTTAATAACAAATTTCAGATAACTTGAAATCTATTTAGATTTTTGGACCGGCCTCAACCAGTTTTTTACCTTCTTCGTTATCAGTATATTGCTCAAAGTTCTTTATAAACAGTTTTGCCAGGTCTACTGCTTTTTTATCCCAATCCGGCGGGTTTTTATAAGTTTCTCTTGGATCAAGGATATTAGGATCAACATCTGGCAGAGATGTAGGTACTTCAAGATTAAAAACAGGGATAACCTTAGTTTCTGATTTCTCGATTGAACCATCCAGAATAGCGTCTATAATTCCCCTTGTATCTTTTATTGAGATTCTTTTACCTGTACCGTTCCAACCTGTGTTTACAAGATAAGCTTCAGCTTTATTCGCTTCCATTTTCTTAACCAGTTCCTGACCGTATTTTGTTGGGTGAAGAGTAAGGAATGCAGCACCAAAACAAGCAGAAAATGTTGGAACAGGTGTAGTTACACCAATCTCAGTACCGGCCAGTTTAGCTGTAAAACCTGACAGGAAATGATACTTGGTCTGATCTGGTGACAACTTTGCAACAGGAGGCATCACACCAAATGCATCAGCTGTTAAGAAAATAACCTTCTTCGCAGGGCCTGCTTTAGAAACAGGTTTAACAATGTTTTCAATATGATAAATTGGATACGATACCCTCGTGTTTTGTGTAACTGATCCGTCATTGTAATCAATCCTGCCATCTGCATCAAGACTTACATTCTCAAGTAATGCATCCCTCTTAATTGCATTGTAAATATCCGGCTCACTTTCTTTATCCAGATTAATGGTTTTTGCATAGCATCCACCTTCAAAGTTAAAAATACCGTCTTCATCCCAACCATGTTCATCATCACCAATCAATGCGCGTTTAGGGTCGGTAGACAGAGTCGTTTTACCCGTCCCTGAAAGTCCGAAGAAAATAGCTGTGTCTCCATTGTTTCCAACGTTTGCAGAGCAATGCATAGCTGCCATTCCTTTAAGCGGTAAATAATAGTTCATAATTGAAAAGATACCTTTTTTCATTTCACCACCATACCAGGTACCGCCAACAACTGCACGGCCGGCACTTAGATTGAAAGCAGCAAAGTTTTCAGAGTTAAAAGGTACGCCATCAGCACGACTCATAGATTCCCAGTCAGGGTTATTGGTTTTAGCAGCATTCAGCATAACAAAATCCGGTGTGAAGTTTTCCAGCTCTGCTTCATCTGGTCTGATGAACATGTTTTTAACAAAGTGAGCCTGCCAGGCAACTTCCATAATAAATCTAACCTTAAGTCTGGAATCTGCATTAGCGCCGGCGAAACAGTCAACCACATAAAGTTTTTTGCCTGTTAATTCCTCACAACCAATTTTGTACAGCCTATCCCATGTGTTAGGATCTATTGGTTTGTTATCAGATGATTTAGCTTGTTTTGCCCACCAAACAGTATCTTTCGTTTTGTCGTCAAGAACAATATATTTGTCTTTAGGTGAACGGCCTGTAAATTTGCCAGTCATAACGTTAACAGCACCCGATTCACTCAGTTGGCCTTTTTCGTAACCATCGAGTTCCGGGTTCATCTCATCTTCATATAGCTTTTCGTAAGATGGATTGTAAATAAGCTCTTTTACACTAGTAATGCCGTAACCGGCTAGATCGGAAATGATCTTGTTTTCATTTATGGCCATAATAAATATTTTTGTATTAACTAACTCAATTTAGGGCGTGCAAATTACTAAATAAATTTTATCAAATAAAAAAAGCCATTCGAAAAAAATCCGAATGGCTTTATTTATAATTGAATAAAAACTACTTGTTTTTACGCTTCCAGCTACGTTTATTTACGATTGTAGCCTGTGCTGCTGACAAACGTGCAATTGGCACCCTGTAAGGAGAACAACTTACATAGTGTAAACCGGCTCTGTGGCAGAATTCAATTGAACTTGGTTCACCACCATGCTCACCACAAATTCCAAGTTTAATTTTCTTGCGTGTTTTTCTACCTTTTTTAACAGCCATTTCAACCAGCTGACCAACACCTTCCTGATCAAGAACCTGGAATGGATCATTTTTAAGGATACCTTTCTCAATGTAGATTGGCAGGAATTTACCTGCGTCATCACGTGAATATCCAAATGTCATCTGTGTAAGATCATTTGTTCCAAATGAGAAGAATTCAGCTGATTCAGCAACCTTGTCAGCTGTTAATGCTGCACGTGGGATCTCAATCATTGTACCAACGAGGAAGTCAACTTTGTCATTTCTTTCTTCAAATACTTTCTCTATAGTGTTTCTTACAATTTGTTCCTGCATTTTCATCTCTTCAAGAGTTCCTGTTAAAGGAATCATGATCTCAGGATGAGCTTTTATCTTACGTTGCTTCAGGTTTAAAGCAGCTTCAATAATAGCACGGCTTTGCATTTCTGTGATCTCAGGATAAGTATTGCCTAATCTACACCCGCGGTGTCCAAGCATAGGATTGAACTCACTTAAATCTTCAACTTTATCTTTAACTTCCTGAAGTGAAATTCCCATTACTTCAGCCATTTCCTTCTGACCTTTTTCATCGTGCGGAACGAACTCATGAAGTGGTGGGTCAAGTAATCTTACAGTTACAGGCAGATCATGCATTGCTTCAAAAATACCTTCAAAATCCTCACGTTGGATTGGCAGAAGTTTGTCAAGAGCTTCGCGTCTTCCGTTTTCGTTAGCTGCAAGAATCATCTCGCGCATTGCAACGATCTTATCATCTCCGAAAAACATATGTTCTGTACGGCAAAGTCCGATTCCTTTTGCACCGAAGTCACGGGCTACTATTGAGTCTTTTGGAGTATCAGCATTTGTTCTTACATAGAGTTTGGCTTTTTTATCTGATAACTTCATCAGTTTACCAAAATCACCACTTAATTCAGGCTCAACAGTTGCAATTCTGTCATCATAAACTTCACCTGTTGTACCATTTAAAGAAATGAAATCACCTTCTTTGTAAGTTTTACCTTCCATAGTAAGTGTTCTTTCTTTGTAATTTATTTTTATGCTTCCGGCACCGGATACACAGCATTTACCCATACCACGGGCAACTACTGCTGCGTGAGAAGTCATACCACCACGGGCTGTAAGGATACCTTCAGCAGAATCCATACCTGCCAGATCTTCAGGTGACGTTTCAATTCTTACAAGAATAACATTTTTTCCTTCTTCTGCCCATTTTACGGCATCGTCAGCATGAAATACAACCTGTCCTGTTGCAGCACCAGGTGAAGCAGGAAGTCCCTTTGACATAACCTTGGCGTTACCAATTGCTTTAGTATCGAACACAGGATGTAAAAGTTCATCAAGTTTTTCAGGATCAACGCGCATGATAGCTTCTTCTTTGTTGATCATTTTTTCTTTGAGCATGTCCATGGCAATTTTTACCATAGCAGCACCGGTTCTCTTACCATTACGTGTTTGAAGTAACCATAGTCTTCCGTTTTCAACAGTAAACTCAATATCCTGCATGTCGCGGTAGTGATCCTCAAGTTTCTTTTGAATTTCGAAAAGCTCTTTATACATAATAGGCATAGCTTCTTCCAGTGATGGGAAGTTAGCAGCGCGTTCTTCTTCTGAAACCTGGGCTAAAGTAGCCCAACGCATAGATCCTTCTTTAGTAATCTGCTGTGGTGTACGAATACCGGCAACAACATCTTCTCCCTGAGCATTGATCAAATATTCACCATTGAAAAGGTTTTCTCCGGTTCCTGCATCTCTTGTGAAAGCAACACCGGTAGCTGAATTAAGTCCCATGTTTCCGAATACCATCGCCTGAACATTAACGGCAGTTCCCCACTCATCAGGGATTTTCTCCATTTTACGGTAAAGAATAGCTCTTTCGTTCATCCAGCTGTCGAATACTGATGTTACTGATCCCCATAATTGTTCCCATGGATCTACAGGAAAATCATGACCAGTTTGTTTTTTTACAGCTGCCTTAAATCTTACAACTAGTTCTTTAAGATCGTCAGTAGTAAGATCTGTATCTAATTCAACTTCTTTTTCTTCTTTAAGATTATCGATAATCTCTTCAAAAGGGTCAGGATCTTCTTTAGATTCAGGTTTCATTCCCAATACAACATCTCCGTACATCTGTACAAATCTTCTGTATGAATCCCATGCAAATCTGTCGTTACCTGATTTCTTCGCAATGCCCTCAACTGCATCGTCATTTAAGCCCAGGTTAAGAACTGTATCCATCATACCCGGCATCGAAGCTCTGGCGCCGGATCTAACAGATAACAACAGTGGATTTTCTTTGTCACCAAATTTGGTACCCATTATGTTCTCCAGTTCCGCAACGGCATTTTCTACTTCTTCTTTGATGGCAGTTACTACAGCATCTTTACCTTTTTCATTGTATAAAGTACAAACTTCTGTTGTAATTGTAAATCCGGGAGGTACCGGTACACCAATTAAGTTCATTTCTGCAAGGTTTGCTCCCTTACCTCCGAGTAAATTTTTCATTGTGGCATTACCTTCGGCTTTTCCGTCACCGAAAATATATACATGCTTTCTATTTGCCATACTATAATAATTAGTTTAAACTACGTTCGTAAATTAAGGCTGCAAAGGTAATCAAAAAAGGTGTTTATTTTTCATTAAAATAGTATTAAATATTTAATAATTTACAGCAAACGTTTGCGTTGATTGTTCGGTGTATTTTCTTAAAATTTAGTTGGTTATGTAATTTTCAATGACAATACTGTTAATAAATGTTATCGATCGTTACTCATTGCAATCATCAAAATTATAAGCTGACTAAATGATGATGATTTTTATTATTTGGAATGATAATCAATTGCAAATTTCTTTCAAAAAAAGTTGGTTTTTATAGTTATTCCCTATTGATATTTCATAAGTTTGCTTTTCTTTTTTTTGAAATAATTAAATCTTTGAGTATGCATAAATTTGGTATAAGATACGAAGATAAGTATGTGATGGAAAGACGTGTAGCTCTGATTCCTGAGCATGTAAAGGAATTGGTTGATAAAGGAATTGAATTTGAGGTTGTTAAATCTGCAAAACGTGTGTTTACTGACGATGAGTTTGAACGGGCAGGTGCAATTTTGGTTGATGAAGTTACCAATTCAACGGTTGTACTTGGTGTAAAAGAGATGCCAATTGATTTTTTTGAAGATAATAAAACATATATATTCTTCAGCCATACCATTAAAGGTCAGTCCTATAATATGCCACTGCTTAAGAAAATGATTGAGAAGAAGGTTAACCTTATTGAATATGAGCGTATTGTTAATGAGAAGAATCAAAGATTAATCTTTTTTGGAAGATTTGCCGGACTGGCAGGAATGATAAACTCACTGTGGTCAGCCGGACAACGTTGGAAAGAACTCGGAATTCAGACTCCGTTTCTTAGTCTTCAGCAAACTCATGAATACAATTCACTGGATGAAGCTAAGGAAGCAATTGCAAAAGTAGGAGATGAAATTCGTGAAAACGGACTCCCTGAAGAAATAACACCGCTTATTGTTGGATTTACAGGCTATGGAAATGTATCAATGGGTGCTCAGGAGATCATTGATATTCTTGATGTAAAAGAAATCAGTCCTGGTGATCTAACAGGAGAATTTGTTGATAAACACAAAGGTGAAAATACTATTTTTAAGATAGTTTTTAAAGAAGGAGATTTAAGCGAACCTGTTGATCCTCAAAGAGATTTTGTATTACAGGAATATTATGACTCTCCGGAATTATTCAGAAACAAATTTGAGAAGTATATACCTCATATGAGTATTCTTATGAACTGTATGTATTGGGATGACAGGTATCCAACTCTGGTAACAAAGGATTATTTAAAGAAGCTATACGAAAACGGTAATCCAAAATTAACAGTAATAGGTGATGTAACATGTGATCCTGACGGCTCCATTGAATGTACACATAAGGGTACTGAAATTGAAGATCCTGTTTTTGTTTATAATCCGGAAACCGGAAAGCCAAATATGGGTTTTAAAGGATATGGAATTTTAGTTATGGCAGTGGATATATTGCCATCTGAATTGCCACGTGAAGCATCCCAAACATTCTCAAATGCTCTTATAGGTTTTATGCCCGACATTGCAAAAGCAAACTTTGAGGTACCTTTTGATCAACTTGAATTACCATATTCAATAAAAAGAGCATTAATACTTCATAAAGGTGAGTTAACACCAGAATATGAATATCTTAAGAAATATATTTAAACAAATTATAGTATTCTAAACAGAATAAAATCAAATTTAAATGAAGAAAATACTTATACTGGGGGCAGGATTGTCAACAAACAGCCTGATTGAATATTTGTTGAATAATGCAGGTGAAAATAACTGGCATATTACTGTCGCAGATATGGATCTTGATACGGCCAAATCAAAAGTTAATAATCATGATTGCGGATCAGCAATTCGTTTTGATATCAGTGATACTGAAAGCAGTAATAATACTATTTCAGAAAATGATGTTGTTATCTCAATGCTCCCTGCATCAATGCATTCAATGGTTGCAACTGCTTGTATAAAGTATAAGAAGCCTATGCTAACGGCTTCATATGCCTCTGATGAAATAAAAGCGTTTGATAAAGCTGCCAAAGAAGCAGGTATTCCAATTTATATGGAGCTTGGTCTTGATCCCGGCATCGATCATATGTCGGCAATGAAGATTATAAACAGGATTAAAGAGAGTGGAGGAGATCTGACTTCATTTTACTCATTTACAGGAGGACTGGTTGCTCCTGAGTATGATAATAATCCCTGGAACTACAAATTTACCTGGAACCCAAGAAACGTAGTAATGGCTGGTAATGGAGTATCACAATATATTCACAGCCGACGATATAAATATATTCCTTATCATAGATTGTTCGACAGGATTATTTCAAGAAAGATACTACAATATGGTGACTTTGAGGTTTATCCTAACCGGGATTCACTTAAATATCGTGGTATCTATAATTTGGAAGACATACCAACTATGTACAGAGGTACTGTAAGAAGACCAGGATACGCCAAAGCATGGAGTGTATTTGTATCATTGGGAATGACAGATGATAGTTATACACTTGAAGATTCGGAAAACATGACTTATCGTCAGTTTATTAACTCATTTTTACGATATGAGCCAAATGTTCCTGTCGAAATAAAACTTGCCGACTATTGCAAAGCAGCCTCTGATCCTGTTGTAATGGATAAACTTCGATGGCTTGGTATATTTGACGAGCGTAAGATTGGTTTGAAAAATGCCACGCCTGCACAAATACTGCAAAAGCTGTTAATAGAGAAATGGAGTATGGATCCTGAGGATAAAGATATGATCATTATGCAGCACGAGTTCAAGTATAGACTTGATGGTGTTGAAAAAATGGTTGTGTCAGCAATGGCTTATCAGGGTAGAAATCAAACTGATACAGCTATGGCCATAACTGTTGGACTTCCATTGGCTATTGCAACCAAACTCTTTATTACAGGCCAGTACTCTCATACTGGTGTCGTATTACCGACCGGAAAAGAAATGTATGAGCCAATTCTTAATGAGTTGGAAACCTTTGGTATAACTTTTGAGGAGAACGATTATCTGGTTGGATAATATTCATCCCGGATTTGATAAAAGTTGTATTAAACGAGAGATTGTCAGGAATCAAATTTGCTGTTGGAAAAATGCCAGTATCAGTTATTATTTTGACTTCCTGACAATCGCTTACTACCTGTTTTTATCAGGTGCTATAATATATTTATGAAGTATTTACTATTAATTATTCTGATTGGGATTGTTGTTTATTATGCAATGAAATGGCAGTCATCAACAAAGAAAGGTTCTTCGTATTCCGGTAATAATGGAGATCCTTATTCAAAAGGGCAAAGAAATATGAATGGAAATCGTGATACCGGGCCATACGCCGGACAAAATCATAATAGCGGAGGTTCATCTAATGGTGCAAACTATGCAAAATGGATAGGAGGGGGGCTTGGATGGGCTTTTGGAGGTCCAATTGGTGGAATCCTTGGTTTTATGTTTGGTTCCATGGTTGGTGGTGGTTCCGGAATGTCAGGGTCGCAATTCGGACAAACACGGGCTGGAGATTTCAATATATCGTTACTGATCCTTACTGCAGCTGTGATGAAAGCTGATGGTAAAGTTACAAGATCAGAGCTTGATTATGTAAAACAGTTCATCTCCAATAATTTCGGTTCAGACAGGGCACCACAGTATGTCAGAATACTTGGTGATCTTATAAATCAGGATTATAACCTTCAGGATGTTAGCTCTCAGATCAGACAATATATGGATTACTCTTCACGATTGATGTTGCTGCAGTTTTTGTTTGGGATTGCACTTGTTGATGGTAAATCACACAATAATGAGATAAGTACCATTGAAACTATTTCAACATATCTTGGAATTGGCAGAAAGGATTATGATTCCATTAAAGCCATGTTTATAAAAGACACCAATAGTGCTTATAAAATTCTGGAAGTATCAGTAGATGCCACTGATGAAGAAATTAAAAAAGCGTATCGTGATCTGGCCAAGAAATATCATCCTGATAAAGTTAGTCATTTAGGTGAAGATGTTAAAAAGGCTGCTGAGGTTAAAATTACCGAGTTAAATGCCGCTTATGATTCCATTAAAGATGAAAGAGGAATGAATTAGTAGTGATCTGCTAATCATGAAATCTCCACGATACTCCAAAATACATACCTGCATCTCTTGCAGGATAATGAGGTGCTAAAAAGTAACTGAAGTTACCAAAATAGCTATTGAAATGTGACATTTTAAAGAATAATCTGGCTCGTTTTACCATTAGGGTAAGGTAGAAGTCAGCATATGGGTAATTTCCTATTTTCACATCATCCTGTTTGTAAAACAGACGCAATGCCGGCATATAGGCATCTGCATAAAACTCCGAAAAATAGGTAACCTGGAACCCTGTCTGAATCGTACCAGCATTTGCAAAGATCGGTGTTCTGTAATAAATATCTACTACCCCGCTTATTTCAGGGAAGCGAAAAGCGTTTGGTTGACTGGTTGTCTGATAAACTAATCTGGCACTTAAACCAAATTTTCTAAAAGGAACTGTACCTTCAGCAAACAACTGCATTAATGTTTCTGCCTTATCAGTCTGTTCAGGTCGTATGGAATCATTAAGGTAAGTATAATTCTGAATAGTGTAAAATTTAGCCCCAACACTCATCTGTTTATAATTATACGATCCGGATAATATTAAATACCTTTCCTTTTCCAGATTGTATGACCATGTATAATAATTACTTTGCAAATTATTGAAATACCAGTTTGGTGTTCTGTTGGTAAAATTAAATTCAAATCGTAAAAAGCCAATATTCTTATTCTCAGTACCAAGATACTGATTGAGTATGGCATTTAACTGGTAATCTCCCTGGTTATAATTTCCAAACATATATCCTGCATCTATATCAAGATGGAAACTTCTCCCAAAATTGAAAGCCATTCCTCCAAATGTTTCAATTTGCGTAAAGTCAGACCAAACTGAGTCGTATGGAAGTAATTGTTCAATAAAATTATGAGATGCACCTAAATACATATAGAATATTTTATCTTTTGGGTTTTCAGAATAACCAATATTTGACCATTTGACTGTATTCTGAATATGTACCTGTGTAAGCGAATCGAATGTTGATGTACTGTCAATAGGGGCAGTATGAAATTTATAAAAGGAGAAGTCGTTGTTCTCATCAGTATATAATTTCCTGTTTCTCATGTATTTGAATGAATAGGAAATATTTCCCGGATCTATTCTTCTTTTATTTGAGCTGTCTCCCGATCTGGGAGTAAGTAAATTAATGTATTGTTCAATGAAAAAACCTGTTTGTTTTATCTGATTGTCGGCAAGCTGAAGATTTACCGGAATAGCTCTTCGGTCAGGTTCAATATTATTCTCAAAAATACTATCATTAACAATTCCCCCGTTTTCCTCAACTTTTATTGAGTTTCGTAGATAATTTGCTATAATTCCGTACCTTTTGTTTTCAGTATAATATTGCATTGTAAGATAGAATCGCTGATTGTTAACGGAACTTCTTATATACGGGCATGTTTTTGGTGGTGAACTGTTAATTGCAAAGTCTAATCCAAGTGTAAATCCTTTAAACAGGTCACGGGCAAAAACTATATGTAAGTTCTGCTCTTTTTTTGAGCCCATTACATAATTTATTTCAGTATATGGTACGAATAAATTATAATATTTTACATCCTTGTTCCGGTAGATATAGTTTGAAAACGACGGATTTCCCAGGAAATACCCCTGAGACAGGGTAGGGGAATAGACCAGATTGTTTGCAGCCAGTCCGATATTACTTAATGTTGAGTATAATCCTTTGTTTTTATAAAGGGGATCAAAAACCTGGAATTCATAAGTATTAGTGTCAATATAAGTAAAGTTGCCTGTTTTTAGATTAGCTATTGAGCCTGTAAAATATGTTACTGACAGGGAGTCAATTGTCATTGAATCAGAATATTGATCGGTTTCTGATACTTTTTCGTATTCAAAAACCGGTAAAGTTGAACCAAGTAAAGTAGCTACAGAGTCTATTTCAATAGATATGGAGTCATTTACAATCGCAAGGGAATCATTATTTGCGCCAGGGTTATTATTTTGAGCATTTAATGATCCTGCTGAAGAGGTAAAAAATACTAATGCTAGTAATATCTTATATAATAGATTATCGTGATAAAACATGAGTACAAAGATATCAAGTATTTTATCTGACCTGTAATTTTTCTGGATAAGTCTTTAACAAACTATTTAATTAGGATAAATTCAACATAATTTGTCTGTTGAAAAGTGCATCTGATCAAAAAACATTTGTGATTAATTCTTCAATCATACCATCATGTAGTGATTGTTTAAGATTATGTATATGAATTGAGTAGTGCTTTCTCCTTTTTTGATTATCATATTTGCAATATATATAAATGCTGAACCAGTAAGAGTTAACAGCCTCCTGATCGCGATATATTTTATCAATACTATATTTCAATTTTGAAATTATTGTATCCAGCGCAATTCATCACTTACTGAGATATAGTTATAAAGATGTGTAATACATTTATAATTATCACTCATGGTATCATTTCTGGTTGCAGCCATAGTTCAACAGTCACGGTTACGGGATTTTCCGGTGTGCCAACTTCCCCTGACTATACTCTTACTTTTTGAGTATTTAATAGCTTTGATCCTGTTCCAATTAATTTGATATTCTTCAAAGTACTATTTACTTACATCTACAGAATACTTTCTGTTTGTCGATTTCTTCACAAAAGTGGTTTAAATGATTACATCGCAAGGGTATATTTTATTACCTTGTTTTTCACAAAACAGCATCTAAATAGCTGATCTTTATTGCGGTAATTATACTAAGGCTTTAAGGAAACGAGTTTTTGAAAGGTCAAAAAAAAAAGCCCCGCAATTGCGAGGCTTTCTGTTAAGTCTTTGGCGACGACCTACTTTCCCACCTGGTATGGCAGTATCATTGGCGCTGGCAGGCTTA
>JANQGJ010000075.1 GCA_028277395.1 Bacteroidales bacterium
AATTTTGCTACCATAGTAACGTGATGTCACACTTCTCCTCTCTGGCAACAGCTTTCTGTGTTAAGTTAATTATAGTATAGTAATAATATTTATTAATTTGTACTGTTCAAATATCATTCTGGACAAAATTTTCATCTGTCTGTGCATTACATAAATCCTACTTACAAATCCTATTGAAAAAAATAATATCAATAAAATACATTCCTAGTACAAATCCTAATTCTAAAAATTCTTAAAACAATGACTAATTATACCTAAAATCCTGTTAACAAATCATGTGTTATGCTCTTTTTTATTGTCAGCTTTCTTATAATTGTTTACAGGTGCTTGTACATTGTGTTCATTTTTCTTGGGTGATGTCTTGCATTAATTTTTCTACAATCATAGATCACGCAAAGAGGCATTGTAACTTTATCCATGAATAAATATATTTATGGAAGAACGAGACTACTCTTATCAAACATCCTGGAAACAGGCTCTCCTGGCCTAATGAACTGTTCAGATTTTAGTAGAGAAAGAGAAGGGACTAACATTGTTGACGGTTTTTTTCCTTGTGTAAAAACATAGCCTTATTCCTCTCTTTCGTTCTTCTTGTTTTATTGATAAAATCATAAAATTGCAAACTTAGGTTGTATAAAAATAATAGCCGAAACAGTTGTAAAATCAAGGGTTGTAGCCCGCTTCAACTTTCGTATATCTTGACAAGAAAGTACGCCGCAATCGGCTACTATTCTTATACTCACCGTTAGCGTTCATTGTGAGGAATCCCAAAAAACATTGTCAAGATTATCAAGAATTATATTACTTTTAATTCAATAAAATTGGACTAAAAATGAGCAAAACAAAATTGAATGTCAACCAGATAGAAATTGTTCTTTACAAACAAAATCAAGAGGAATATATCTCTCTGACAGATATGGCAAAGTTTCGAGATTCTGAGAGAACAAATTATATTATCCAGAACTGGATGCGAACACGAAGCACAATCGAATTTCTTGGACTTTGGGAACAATTAAAGAATCCAAACTTTAAAAGCATCGAATTCGATGCCTTTAGAAACGAATCTGGTTCAAATAGTTTTACTCTCACCCCAAAAAAATGGATTGAATCAACAAATTCAATAGGAATAATATCAAAATCAGGTAGATATGGAGGGACTTATGCTCACAAAGATATTGCATTTGAGTTTGCCTCTTGGCTAAGTCCAACATTTAAACTGTACTTGATTACTGAATATCAACGACTAAAAGAAGTTGAAACAAATCAACACAACCTTGAATGGAATGTTAAAAGGATTTTGAGCAAAACAAATTATCATATTCATACCGATGCAGTTAAAAACTTCATTCTCCCTGACAAAAATTATGAAAAAGACAAAGAATGGTTGATTTACGCTGAAGAAGCAGACTTATTAAATGTTGCTCTTTTTAACTGTACTGCAAAAGACTGGAGAGATGCAAACCCCGACTTGGCAAAAAAATCAATGAACATCAGGGATATTGCCAGTATCAACGAATTGGCAATCTTGTCAAACCTTGAGACATTAAATGCTCAAATGATCAAGGAAAAGGTAAGTAAAACAGATAGGTTCAATAAATTGAGAGAGATTGCAAAATATCAATTATCAGTTTTAAATGAAAAAGATTTTATGAAAGCTCTGAAAAAGTTAGATGATGGCATTTATGTTGAACAACGAAAAAAACTCAGAAAATAAGAAACTGCAAAACATTAGCCTGTGAAGGAATGAAATAAAAAAATATTATATAATGGCTTTATATAAATTAAGTAAACGATTAGAACATATTAAAGAATCATCATTCAAGTTAGAACGAGAGATTCAAAAAACAACGGAAGATAATTTAAATATTGTCCTGAAACTTGAATTTGTAAAATCAGAGTTTGCGTTAAACAAATTTCGCATTGACACTTTAGCGTTTGATAATGAAAATAACTCTTTCGTAATAATTGAATATAAAAGAGATAAAAATTTCAGCGTAATTGACCAAGGTTATGCATATTTATCATTAATGCTCAATAACAAGGCTGATTTTATTCTTGAATTTAATGAAGCCAAAGAAAGAACTTTAAAACGAAATGATGTTGACTGGTCGCAATCAAAAGTGATTTTTATTTCTCCCTCATTTACCACATACCAAAGAGAAGCCATTAACTTTAAAGATTTGCCGATAGAGTTGTGGGAGGTCAAAAAATATTCAAATGAAACTGTTTCATACCAACAAATTATAAAATCAGGAGCACAAGAAAGCATTAACACAATTTCAAGGTCTGACCAAACAATAGAAAACGTTTCTAAAGAAGTAAAAGTATTTACGGAACAAGAGCATTTATTAAAAACAGAATTTGAAATCAGGGAACTCTATGAGTTATTCAAAGATGGAGTTTTTAATTTGGCTGATAACGTATCATTAAATCCACGAAAACATTTTGTTGGGTTTAAAATTGAAGGAAATACATTTTGTGATATAATCTTTCTTGGAAAAAGTTTGAAACTTATAATAAATCTTAAAAGTGGAGAACTTGATGACCCAAAGGGAATTTCACGAGACATATCAAATGTTGGTCATTGGGGAAACGGTGCTTATGAAGTAAGAATAAATGATTCAGAAAATTTGGAATACATTTTAAGTCTGGTAAAACAATCGTTAAAGAAAAACAGAGGATAAAGAATAAACTATCTACTTTTGTTAATTTAGATTGGAAAGAGAATTTACGATGAAATCAGAATCGTTTAAGAAGAAAATTGAAAAGGACTGCATCTATGGAATAAACAGCCTTTTTACCTAACCAACTTTATTCCATTTTGTGCCATGGCACCTTGGACATGGGGGTAAAGTATCAGAATTATCATCCAATGTAATTACTTCTCCACATTTGACGCATTGGTAACGTCCTTTGCCTGGTTTTTCACCTGTAGTGTACATGATAAAAAAAAATTAAATGTTAATACTTGTTCCAACTTTTAAATGTGAAACATTACTTACGCTTTTTAGTCGGCCCTACTTTAATTTTTTCGGTTACTGTAGTTGCTGGCCGTCTGTCAGCTTCTCTTGATGGGACAAATTGTCCTGTTCGTGCATCTCGCACTCTTGTTGATGTTTTTGACATCTTTTTTATAAATTTTTAATTAAACATTAAACACTTCTTGAGTGTTCTACAATAAACTAGAACAAATATATTTTTTCTATATTTGCAAGACAAGCAATGTTAATAACTTGTTATAAAAAGTTGATAATCAATGGAGGATTTACATAAAAACCAAGTTTTGCTCTTAAGGCTTTTAGAACAAAATGTCGATAGTCCATTGACTATTCGTGAAATTCAAAGTGCTTTAGACTTTTCATCTCCAAGTGTTGTAGCACATCATATTCAGCAATTGGAGAAGAAAGGATATTTAAAGCGGAATCCTAACAACCCTAGAGACTATCAAGTTTTTCTTACACCAGAAAAAGAAATAGTTGTTCTTAACCAATATGGAAATGCTCATTGTGGACCTAATGGCTCTATTTTGGATGGAAATCCAGTTGATAAAATCCCTATTGCATCTAAATTGTTGAAATTTCCAGCTAATGAAGCATTTATAGTTTCTGCAAAAGGAGATTCAATGGAACCTCGTATTCATGAAGGTGATTTATTAATTTCACAAAAATCAGATTATCCTGATAATGAAGCAATAGTTGTTTGTGTTTTGGGAGAAAAGGTATTGGTTAAGAAATTTTTCAGACAAAATGGGAAAATAACTTTATTCTCGATTAATGGTGAAAATTACCCTCCAATACCTGTGTCAGATGATGACTACTTTAAAGTTGAAGGGATAGTGCGTAATATAATTAAATTCAATTAGCCTGTTATGAGTAAATCCGAAATACTATTATATCAAACCGAAGACGGACAAACCAAGATTGATGTTCGTTTAGAAGAAGAGACAGTTTGGCTTTCACAGGCACAAATGAGTGAGCTTTTTCAAAAGGAACGTTCCGTTGTAACAAAGCATATCAAGAATATTTTTGAGGAAGGAGAATTATTGGAAGAAAGCAATGTGCAAATTTTGCACATTAGTGGTTCCGACCGTCCTGTTAAATTTTATAATCTTGATGTAATAATCTCAGTTGGATACAGAGTAAAGAGTCATCAGGGAACGAAATTTCGTCAGTGGGCAACATCACGTTTAAAGGAATATATCGTAAAAGGATTTACAATGAACGATGATTTGCTTAAACAAGCTGGTGGAGGCAATTACTTCGATGAATTATTGGCACGCATCCGAGATATTCGTTCATCAGAAAAAGTATTTTGGAGAAAAGTTCTTGATATTTATGCCACAAGTATAGACTATAACCCATCATTGGAAATGTCTGTGTTGTTTTTTAAAACTGTTCAGAATAAAATGCATTGGGCAGCTCATGGGCATACAGCAGCAGAGATAATTTATCAACGAGTTGATTCAGTAAACCCAAATTTAGGATTAAGTAGTTTCAAGGGTAAGAAACCAACAAAGCAGGAAACAGAGGTTGCTAAAAACTACCTTGCAGAGGATGAACTAAACATCTTGAACCGAATTGTGACAGCTTATTTGGAATTGGCGGAAATTCAGGCACTCAACCAAGAACCAATGTATATGAAAGACTGGATTGAGCAACTTGATACATTCCTAAAAATGACACGAAAGGATATTTTGAATCATGCAGGTACAATCAGTCATAAACAAGCATTGGAAAAAGCACATACGGAGTATCAAAAGTTTAAGAAACTGAGGAAAAATGAGATTTCTGAAGTTGAAAAGCATTTTTTAGAGCAGGTTAACGAAACTGAAAAAAAACTGAAGGATAAAAATAAAGGATAGTATCATGATACCGACCCACACCATACCTTCACTCTCAGGCACATTTGACATTCCCTCAAGGCTTGCCCACAGTCCAAAAATGCCAAAAGAGCCTCCAAGCCCTTCCCGCTCTAACACACAGACAGAGAGACAGTGCATAAATGAAGGGACTGATGATAAAACGAATCAAGGCCAGCGTACAATAAGCCATCATAAAACATTCCACAGACAGTGCTATATTTGAACGAAATAACATTTAATCAGCAGCTTAGCAGGCTGACAAGTTTGTGTTCTTAAATGCGCAACGATTTTATACCGCTGACCGTTAACGCAAATAATAAAAACTCAGGATGATGAAAAAATTTGACAAATTACCACAGAAGGAAATTTTAGAAAGGCTAAAGATTGAAACCGAAATAAATGAACTAAAGAAACCTTTTTATAAGCAAAAAGAATTTTTCATCGCAATTCTTCCAATTGGGTTGGGAATTATTGGCTTAATTTTTTCTTGGGCTTCTGGTTATTTTGATATCAAACTTAGAGAAATACAAGTGTCGAAAGATGAACTTGCGTTTAAAATATCGAAATTAGAATTTGAAGAAGATAGTCTTTATAAGAATTTTAGAAGAGATAGTATTCGCCTAAGTGAGAATTATGAAAACAAGAATATTGAATTAAATAATGAATATCAAAGGAGAAAAGATTCTTTAGAAAATGAATATCAGGCTGAAATAGAAACTCGAATTAAAGAAAGAGAACGAATTGAGAATAATTTGAAACTACGGATTGATAACCTTGATTTATCAAACTCTAAAAACAAAGAAACTATTAAGGATTTGGTTAAACAAAATGAAAGTGACAAAGAAATAATAGCTGCGTTGAAGAAAGACAACATAGTGTTGAAAAATAAATTAAAGACGGCTGAAAGTGATTTAGATAACGTTTACTTGTTAAAACAAAAATACAAACTAATCACCTTTTTTAGGTATAACAGAAGATATGAGTGGTTAGGATTTAAACAAGCTAAAAATCTTGTTGGAGAAGACTTCACGCCTGAAATAGTTAAAAAGTTAATAGAACAATATCCTGATGTTTTTTTTGAATATTTTACAAACTTGAAAGAAGACCCAAAAGGAATTGCACTAAAACTTGATGTTAATTGGGAAAAATTAAAATAAATTACATACACTAACTAAATCATGCAATGCTGTCTTTAGAGAGTAATTAAACCGAAAGTTTCACTGCATCAACGCCAATTCTTCTTTGACGATTTGGCTATAAAAACTAAAATATTAATAAACGAATAGGCTCAGTAGCAGCCTGACTGTGAACCGTTTCAAAGTCCCACACTCCACATAGTCGAACAGTTCCTCCCCAATTAGTCCAATACCCCAATACCACTCAATCAAAACCCACACAATATCCTGAATGAGATTGATGAAACTACCTATATCAAAGATGTATAAATTCCACCAAAATTACACCCCTCCACCCCTCTCTTCCCAAAAAAATCCCTAAATTTGCATCATTAATCACAGATAATTCGCTAAAAAATTGATTAATATTTATTCTTACATAGGGAGAACCCGTTGTGCTCCGCCTCGGCGGACAGGTTTTAGCGAGCCTGCTGTGTGCACAACGGGTTTTCTCATGGGAGATTAAAAAATGAGTCTTAAACAAAAAATTCATGAAAAAGTCTGCATGCATTTGCAGCACAGGATGGTATCAACGGAAATTGTTTCCTTAATTTTGAAAGGAGGCAGTCATGGTTAAAATTGAAATTGAAGGATTGCCTGGCGATGATGCTCGGGAAATTCACTTGAGTGGAAGCACAGAAAGGCTGTTTAAACAGTTTTTTGGCCCGGAGGATATCAACGATACCAAAACCACACTATTTAACCTTATGCATGGCATAGCAGAAACCAGTGTGGCTTTCAACAAACTGATCCTGAAAGATGAACCGGATCCAAATGCTTACATTAGCAGTAATATTAATACGGGATTGTACCTAATAGTACAGTTTTATGAGTTGCTGGATGGGATTGAGACAGATGGTTAAGTGTGTTAGAACGGTATTATAGGGGTTTCAAGGTGTATGCGTTTGGTGTGCACCTTTTTAATTTGAAAATTTGATGATTTGAAAATTTGCTGCCTGAAGAAAATTATAAATCCACGATCGCAGAAGTAAAACTAAGGTAATATTTCATAATGATCATTTTATAGCTATCAGGAAGCAACAAAGCTTGAGCAGAAAAGTTTGGTTGTATGTAAAATTTCAATATAAAAGTAATTATTTGCTATTCTCGACGAACTGAGACATTCATACATTTCTTAATCGCATAACATTAACCTTCTCACTAAGGATTAAATACCATTTTTTTCAGGCTGACTAAAGTCAGGAAGGCATTATTGGATAAAATATTTGTTAGAAACCACCCCCTTAACTGTAGTCTTTCTCTCAATAAAAAAACCTCTGTCTGGTTTTGGTATTGATCTGCCCATAATATCAAAATAATCGACAGACAGGACCTCAGGTTGCTCAGTGTTTATTTCAGGAGTGTTTACATAGATGTAATTGTACTCATAATAAAACGTAACAGCAAAATCCCCAAAATAATAATTTCTGACCTCCGTGGGATATCCGTTAAAGGTTTCTACTACTTCAAAATAAGAATTTTCAGCAAAGTATTCCAGGTAATTTCTGCTACTACGGTAATCGAATCTGAGGTATTTGAAAGCATTGTAGAACGGGTTTAGTATATCCTCATAATAAGACACTTCAAAACCAAGACCCCAGGATAACAAATTATCCTCTTCCCACACAAATGGTCTGCTTCTTGTGCTGTTAGCGTAGCGAGATGAGTCAATCTGATTGGTTACATGATCTGATACATAGTAAGATGTAGGACCGGATTGGCTGGAATATCGAATAATCGAATCTTCTGTATATACCATATCCCACGTAAAATTCTGTGGGTAGGCATAAAATTGTATTATCGTGTCGTTCTCATAATAATAACTGCTGCCGGAATGATGAGGGACACCATCAGGGTCATACTGTTCAGTTTTCATTTCCAGTAAATTTCCGTACTCATCGTAAATGAGTTCCGTAGTACTCACTTTTTCAGATCCCTCATAATCCTTAGTTACTTTCATTAAGTACATTTCCTGTCCTGAAACGATCATTCCAATAAGCATCAACCATGTTATTAATATTAACTTCTTCATAGATATTGGTTATTTAAAATCATAAGTAAAAGTTGTCTTTCGCTGATGTAGTATCTGGACTCCGACTTTCCATTTTCACTAAATATATTAGTGAAATACAACAGAGAAAGGAGCATAATGCAAAAAAAATTGCCAGTTTCACTTTTTGATTAGTTAAAGAATACAAATTTATAAATTAATGAAACTGGATTATTTAAAATCAATTTGAATAACGAACATTGTAAACAGACTATAAAACATATCTATAACTTGATATTGACTGTAGGTAAATAATGATGAATGTATTGTCTTTATACCAGGCAGGCAACTACTTTTCTTCTATGATAAGAAAAAAAACAAAAGAATCATGTCAAAACAAATGCGCCTTCCCGCTATGCACTTCTATACAGGCGCATTCACTCGACTCTGCCCGCCGTTTTAACTGGTCTGCCTGCTGGTACTTCGGCAAAGACAGGCCTTCCCTCACACATCGAAATAAAATTCTATCTAAAATTGAAATCTAATCAATAACAGAAAGGAATTAAAACGGAAGAAAACCAATAATCAACCTATCTGCCTTTTGTTATTATATTATTTGTGCCCATTTACCGGGTGTTGATTATTGAAATGACATCCAAAAGAAGATGACCTAAAAAAAATGCGCCAATGTTCCCATCAAAACAACGGACATCAACGCACTAATCCCAATTGCTATTGCAATGACAACTTACATCCTCGCAAACTCGTAAACCTCAATATAGCAGCCATCACCCCAGTGAAGATGCGGATGATCAACAACAAGTGATTTTGCCTCGTCCATGCTTTCGCATTGTACAATGGAAAAACCTGATACTTCTTTGTCACTTGGTCCTGTTACACCATTAGGTTGTACAGTTATACCACCAATCAAAGGAGCTCCAAAATTAATCATCCTGTCCCCTACTTTATCTTTCCATGCCAGCCAGGGTTTCATTCCTTCTTCTGCCTGTTCGGGAGTTACGTTTGCCATCTGCGCCATTAGTTCTGCAGGCGCATAGTAAATGATCATAAAATTGTTCATTGTATTAGTATTTATTTAGTTAGTAATTATATATCTCTTATTTCAATCCGGCTATACATTTTTCAGCCCATATCAGCAGCTTTTCGTGATCGTTGAAAACATCATCTGTAATAATATAATAAGGCATTCGTGAATGCTTTACTGATCCTTCATTTTCAAAATCAGCCATATTGGTTTCGTTGGCTCTGAAATAATATTGCCCGTTTTTATCCACAATACAAAACATGGCTCCATCCTTAAAGATCCCAAAGCCGCCAAACATTGCTTTTGATGTTATACCTTTAATTGATCCCAGTTTTTCAACCATAAGCTGGGCTGCCATGGTTTTATCTCTTTTATTATCCATAATACTAATTATCAGACGTTTTTGGTTTAAACGATCCTATTACAAGTAATGCCGATACAAGCAGGAAGAAAAACGCCCCGATAAACCCGGTGGAGTCGAATGTGGTTGCCGGGTAGGTTACTCCCCTTAAAAATAATGCTACCGGCATAAGTATCATCAAAATTCCCGACCACGACATCCAGGCTTTGAGTTTATCAGAAAATCCCATGTACGGAATTACAAAAGCCAGTAATAAATTGTACAGAGCAAAAGGCATACCGTGAGTATGTGCTGCCCTCATCATCGCATCGCCATGCGATATCATATAGTGATCGTTAAACTCTGCGGGAAATCTGCTGTCGAAGTTCATTCCAAAATACATTCCCAGAAAAGCAGAAACCAGAAAAAGCAGTCCTGCTGCAATTGCATTTCTTTTGTAAAATTTCATTTTTCCTAATTATTAATTAATTCAGGTGCTAAAATATTATGATGATCTGCCACGCGCAACAGGTAAATTTGACAACTCCGGGGGGCATTTATGCCAAATTTTTATATTTGCAGTTATTAATACGGGTTTGAATTTAAAGTTACAAACCTGTTCTGATCATTAAATTTTTAAGGATATTATGAAAAAAGTCAGCATATTAATACCTGAGGGAGATGTAATTGCAAGCAGTATTGTTCCGGCATTTGAAATACTTTCAGGAATAAACCAATATTATATTGACAGTAAACAAAACGAAACAGGCTTTTTCGAAATTGATCTTGTCGGGTTGAGCCGGTCATCCCAAAAATACAACGGATTGATAACCTTTAACCCAACCCGAACAATTGATGAAGTAACAGCTCCCGATCTGATACTAATATCAACCATAAACGGTGACATTCAACAAGCACTTAAGTTAAATGCACCTTTCATTCCCTGGATAAAAGAGCAGCGAACCAAATATAACAGTGAGGTGGCTAGTTTTTGTTCGAGTGCTTTTTTGCTTGCAGAAACAGGGTTACTTGATAACAAATCAGCTTCAACTCACTGGGCTTCTGCTGATAAATTCCGTGAGAAATACCCTCAGATCAAACATATTCCCGAAGCAGTAATCACTGATGAAGATGGCATTTATACAAGTGGTGGTGCATTCTCCTTTTTAAACCTGCTGCTTTACATCATAGAGAAATACTGTGGTCGTGAAACCGCAATATGGTGTTCCAAAATGTTTGAAATTGACTTTAACAGGTATAATCAAAACCAGTTTGTGATATTTACAGGTCAGAAAGGACATGATGACACTGAAATCATAAACGCACAGAATTATATTGAAAACAATTATGGTAAAAAAATATCAGTAGATCACCTTGCCAGCACCTTTGCAATGAGCAGCAGGAATTTCATCAGGAGATTTAAAAAAGCAACTATGAACACACCTTCGCAATACATCCAGCGCGTAAAAGTTGAAGCTGCCAAAAAATCTCTTGAATCACAAAATGAAATGATAAACCAGGTTATGTACAATGTGGGATACTCCGACCCAAAAGCATTCAGGGACATCTTTAAGAAGCACACCGGCCTGTCTCCCAACGACTACCGGCAGAAATACAACCGTGTTAGTATTTAACATACCAGCTACATCAACGCTTTTGCACTGAATTACTGACACATAAACTCAAAGTCAACAATATTTTGAAGATTAGAGAATCATTTATTAAAACTTCTTATTTTCACCACAACAAAACCAATACTATAATAATACCGGATGAACAATATAATCGCAACCATTGTATTCAGCCTGATCTTAGGAATTGTAAACGCACAGACAGTTGACACATTTTTGCTGAAATTTCCCAAATCAAAAACCGGTTCAACAGCATATAAAAGAATAATCAGATATGATCCTGACGATGAACTTTACTATGTCCGTGATTATTATCCCAACGGACAGATAGAAATGGAAGGTGCATATAGTGCTTTCGATAAAAATGTGAAGGAAGGTATGTGGTGCAATTATGCTACAAATACCAAAGAAGGAGAGTTTAGCACATGGTATAAAAACGGGCAGTTGTTAAGTAGAATTAATTTCTCAAACGGATTACGGCATGGGTTGTTTGAATACTGGTATCCCAACGGTAACAAAGAATCGGTACGTAATTTTAAAAACGGGCAGGACCATGGAAAAGTAACCTACTGGGATGAAGAAGGCAACCTGCTTCGTGAACTTGAATTCCAAAACGGCACCAACCTTACACCTATTGATACAGGTTACCGGTACATTTCATATACTCCCGTACAATACAACAACGATACATTAAAGAAATGGCCTTTAATAATATATCTGCACGGCGGTTCATCAAGGGGAACAGATACCACAAAACTGTTTTGCTGCGGAATACCCGACCAGATTTGGAGAAAGCGTAGTTTCCCGTTTGTAATCGTTGCACCCCAGTGTCCGGTGAACCATCGCTGGTCAACCGATAACTGGTTTGAAGGTTTTTTTGAAGAAGTAATCACCAAATACCGTATTGATACAAACAGGGTTTACCTTACCGGAGAAAGCCTTGGAGGAGCCGGAACATGGTATCTTGCCATAAAATATCCTGAAAAATTTGCAGCAATTGCTCCGGTTTGCGGGTTTACCCATCATATTGAGTTTATCAGGGAGAATGTTGAAAACCTGGTGGATATGCCAATCTGGGCCTTCCATAGTCAGAGCGACTTACTAGTTCAGTTTGAAGATACTCAATGGATGGTTAACAAACTGAAAGACAGGAACAAAAATCTGAAATTCACTACATATCCTGATGCAGGACATGGAATTGGCTGGTCAGTTTATCCCGGAGAAGAATTGTATAACTGGTTTTTACAGTTTAATAAAAATACGAAGAATTAGATGATCCTTTAAACAAGTAATTGATCTTGTTCTAAAAAAATTAAACTATCCAATCATTTTCATGAAGGTGGTTTTCCGACAATATTTATTCTGTTGTTTGAATACAATATTTGCATTGTATTTGTTAGTTATTGTCCTCCAATAATATATGCACTTACGAAACCAAATACCACACTTATTAATTCTTTGACAGCACTTATCAAAATAGCTTTCCTGGTTTTTCGGCATGTAATATCTTGCATCATAATTCAACATAAATATTGATCAAAGTATCTGCTTGTGGATACAAGTTATGTTGTTATCCAACATTACAAAGCTGTTTTTAGCAAATATTTTGAGAGAATAATATCACAGGTAAAACAAGCATATCAATAACGATATGATATTATAAATCAACTGTAAACATTAAAATTAAGAATTATGAAAAAAGTACTGGTATTATTTTTAGCGCTTTCATTTATAGGAGTGAATACTACAAACGCAGATGCGTGGTATAAAGCAAGAAAAAAATGCAGGTCGTGGAAAAAGAAGTTCAAAACTGATGCAAAAGTTAAACGGATCGGTTCACTTTATTCACATGATAAAGATAAAAGTTGCACACATGCCCATTCCCATCAGATGTGGATGGATTTTACAGGCACAGATTGCGGTGTTAATCAATATGTTATAGCAGTAGAAGCTGAAGCTGAAATTGGAAATGGAGTTGCACCCAGAGTCTATAAACATGTACATTCCTGTTTAACCAATAAATACAATGCTGGTGACAAGGATGATAGCAGATTACCCATTTTTTCGAATGCCCCGATAATTGCAGATAATAATTATAATGGAGATCAGGGTAATTATGCATTGAACACATGTAATTCTGTTGTTTTTGATGAAGAAAATGAGTCAATCATGCTTGAGGGGCTTGAACTTGCATTAACGGTAAGCCTCATGGATCTTCCAAATAATTATTCCACATGCTTAATACAGGTTGAAAGCATTATTGAAGACGAAGATGACATACCTGATCAGATTTACTGGAGTTCAAAAGCTTTTATTTATAACGGTGAATTAATACTCGAAGGTGAATTAAGTAATTATTCAGATAATTTTGTTCAATTGGGAGAAGGAAATTATCAGTTTAATCCAATGGATCTTCAAATTGATATATCGCAAATACTTGCAGATTATGGATTAACCATGGATGACATTCAAATTGCATGCTATGTTGATGGTGGTAACCTGGGAATAGGAGCTCCACCAGAATATCTTCCTGACGGATTAATTCAAAATTCTGTTTACCTTGAGCAAAATAGCTTAATCGAAAAAAGCCTGAATTTTAATTTTGAGCTATCACCTGTTCCCGCTGGTAATATGCTAAACATTTCCATTACAAGTAAAGAAAGTTTTAATCCAGACTGTAATATCACTGATTTGCAAGGCAGGATAGTTCAGGATATTGGTGCAGTTGAAATATCTGAGGGTAGTTATGATCTAAAGGTTGATATTTCAACATTACCATCAGGAATATATTTGGTGAATTTCAATGATGGTAATGGTAAATCATACTCACGTAAACTCATTAAATAATCACAAATACATACTGTTAAACTGATTTACATAATTGTATCACTTAATTTACTGGTTTGTTTGGGTTCAGGTGGAATAATTCCTTTCCACCTGAACTTTTTTATTTCTCTTATTTTGATGGAATCTATCAAAAAGATTTTAAGTTCATAAACCTATAAAACCACGAAAAAGATCCTGATCAAGTTATTCCATCATAGAATCTTACAACATAGACAAAATATCCGGCAGATAAAAATTGGTATTTTCGAAATATATGTTGCTTCAAACAAGGGAGATATTTTACGCTGGATTGAACGAATGAAAACGAGTGAACTTGAGGCTGAAACTGAAAGAAGGGAAACCGGAAGCTACCCAGGAGCTTGTAAAATAGAAAAAAACATCT
The DNA here is from genome assembly GCA_028277395.1 of Bacteroidales bacterium. Taxonomy (GTDB): domain Bacteria; phylum Bacteroidota; class Bacteroidia; order Bacteroidales; family F082. The sequence continues at coordinate 14,272 of JANQGJ010000075.1, forward strand.
GTAACTCAAATGGAACAGGAAATTGAAGAGTTATTCAGAACATGGTTTGAAACATCAATTGCCTATATTGCAGATGAACTACATAATCTAAACGGACTATTATCGGCAGGAGATATAGTTAAATATAGTTCAGATACAAAATTCCTGGGAGAAGAATTTGGAAGTGTATGGATGTCAGAAAAGACACACATTTACCTTCAACAACAGGAGAAAAATGTTAGACATATGTATCAAAGATCAGGGGAAAAAGCAAACTGGACAGGTACAAAGATAATCTGTAAAAGTAGGTGCAAACCAAAATTATCAGACTTTAAATTGGAACAGGAAATTCTAAAATCACTAATTTCTACATTATAAAATATCATGTATATTTGACATCATTCTGTTTCTTTGAGTCAAAAAATGAGATCAAATATTATTACATGTCTTATAGTGATGGTATGGTTATTTACCACAGTAGAATTACAATGTCAGGTTGATACAGTATTCAGCAACTTTAAACCTTTATCCGGTAAATACTTTTCAGAAAGCGAACCGGGAACTTCACCTGAAGTTTTCGCACCAAACCTGTTGAACAGCAAGATTCACCATCTACACAGTGCACCGGCTTTTACTTCTGATATGTTGGAAATGTACTTCTCTGTTTATATAAATAACGAACATCCACAACGCATTTTTGTCTCAAAAAAAACTGATGGGTACTGGCAAAAGCCTGAGTTAGCATCATTTTCCGGAGTATACCAGGATGGTGGACCTGTTCTCTCCCCTGACGGGAATACTTTATTTTATTATTCAAAACATCCTGACACAGAAGGTGACGAACAAAGAGCCAAATCCCGTATCAGATATGTAACCCGTGAAAATGGTGGCTGGAGTAAATCCAAGGTGCTTGAATTTACCAGACCTGATGCAATTAGTTTTTATCCCTCACATTATTCTACCGATGGTACATTCTATTTTTTTGCTGAAGTCGGGAAAAGGGATTATGATATTTTCAAATGCCGGTTGACAGATAATAAAGCCTATGATATTGAGAGACTTGATGATCCTGTCAGTTTTGAAGGCAAAATTGAAAGTGGAGCAGTAACAGATCCTGAAAACAGGATTATGATATACTTTACTTACGGTCGCGCAGGGGAAAACAAGGCCGGTTTATACCACCGAATGAAACAATCAGACGGAACCTGGGGTAATCAAGTACTTTTCGAAGATAAGGATTACCTTACCGAATCGCGATTTGCAGGCTTTACACCTGATGGAAAATATTTCTTCTTTTTAAGCTATAAAGAAGGCCATGAGCAAATTTACTGGGTTTCGTCAGAAGTATTGTTTAGTAATTACGATATGAATTAATACAGGACAATTGACCGGAATAAACGGTTTTTTGACTTAATTATAACATTAAACATGAAATGTTAATGAAAAATACTATTAAAAGACCAAAAGCTGACATTAAGTATCTCCCGGTAGATTACATTGTAGAATCTGCTAGTGCAATACTAACTATCTTACTCATTATACTGCCGATATATTTTTACAATCAACTACCCGACACTATCCCAACACATTTTAATGCACTTGGAGAACCTGATTCTTACGGAAGTAAAAATACAATATGGATATTACCAGTAATAGGCCTCATATTGTATGTTGGTTTAACTATCTTGAATAAGTATCCCCATGTATTCAATTATCCTGTTGAAGTAACAGAATCAAATGCCGGTAAGTTGTATCAGACTGCCACCAGAGTTATTAGAATCTTGAAATTAATTATTACCTCAATCTTTGTTTATCTGTGTTACGGAACAATAAATTCGGGGATTAATGATGCAAATGGTTTAGGGACATGGTTTTTACCTGTTTTCATCGTAATAATTGCAGTTTTACTGGTGAGCATGTTACTTGCAATGTACCGGAACAGGTAACGATAATCTCCCCTGTTAAGTTGCCGAACTATAACAATTATCAACGGATTGCACCTAATACCCAATATACTACTACTCACAACTTTAACATTTTTTAGTATCCCTATATCCGTTTTGAGTGTACATTTAGAACTTCAAAATGTACTAATATTCATATCTGATAAATGGGAACAATTAGATATTACCTGTATCTTCAGATAAAAATGTTTATCCGAAAACTTAAAGACCTTGGTTTTGATCCGGTTGCAGGGTTAATACTGTTATTTATTGTGTTTATCGGATTTTCTTTTTTTCTGTTTTACAAGACTTCATACGCAGATTACTTATACATACTTGTTGCATTGGGGGCGTTGTCACAACTTAGTGAAAGAAACAGGAATGACTTCCTAAAATCAGTTTTTAACCATTTAACATACTTAAAACTCAGACTGGCTGAAAATTTACTCGTTACCGCTCCTTTTATTATGTTCCTGTTATTCAAACAACTCTATATATCAGCATTAATATTAACTGTAGCTTCATCGTTGCTGGCCCTGGTCAATATTGCTACATCAATAAGTACTACAATTCCCACACCTTTTTATCATAAACCATTTGAATTTACTATTGGATTCAGAAATACATTCTCCCTGTTCATTTTCTCATATTTTCTGACATATATGTCGGTTTCCGCAGGTAACTTTAACCTTGGCGGATTTGCCCTACTCCTTAATTTCGGTGTTATCATTTCCTATTTTACAAAACTTGAAAATGAATATTATATATGGGTATTCAATATAACCCCGGGTAGGTTTCTAATTCAGAAAATTAAAACAGCCATTTTATATTCTACAATACTCATTTTTCCTGTGATCATTGCACTTGGTATTTTCTTCAACAACAACCTGGAAATACTGTTAATTCTTATCTTGCCCGGGTACATCTATCTGATTACGGTCATTATGGCAAAATACTCTTCTTATCCACATGAGGTAAATCTGCCTCAGGCACTGTTAATTGGTATTAGCCTGTTGTTCCCACCTGTTTTACTTGTCTTGATCCCATTCTTTTACATACAATCAACAAAACGACTTAAAGATATTTTGTCATGATAAAAATTGAAAACCTGATTAAAAAATACGGTTCAAAGGTAGTCCTCAATAATATCAATATGAGTTTTGGTAAAGGGAAAGTCATTGGTATTGTTGGTGAAAACGGGGCTGGTAAAACAACATTGTTCAGATGTATTGCCGGACTTGAAAAGTACTCAGGTACAATTTCATCCGATTTTGACAAACTCAGGAATCATCTGGGATTTTTACCTACAGTACCATTTTTCTTTTCAAAAACTACCGGAAGTGAATATATCAGACTGATTTGCAATGCCAGAAGTAAAAAAACCGGGGATCTAAATCAGCGAAATCTGTTCGAACTACCCTTAAATCAATACGCCTCAACATATTCAACAGGTATGAAGAAGAAACTGGCATTTACTGCTGTTCTCATGCAGGAAAACAGTTGTTATATTCTTGACGAACCTTTCAATGGTGTTGACATTCAGAGTAATATTATTATTGGCAACATAATACATCAATTAAAAGAATTAGGGAAAACAGTCATCATTTCCTCACATATTTTCTCAACATTAAGCGATACATGCGATGAAATCCACCATTTAAAAGAAGGAAATATTATAAAAACTGTTGGTAAAGAAAATTTCAGTAAACTTGAAGACGAAATGAAATTGGCTACAGTTGGTAACAAAGTTGTTAATTTCGGACTAAAATAACAAGATTATGAAGAAAACTGATGCACCAGTAATAGTAGAACAAACTTTTGATACGTCCATTGGTAATGTATGGAGTGCCATTACCAACCACCCTGAGATGATCCGGTGGTTTTTCGAAAATATACCTGCTTTTGAACCTGTAACAGGATTTCAAACCAGCTTTGATGTCATATCAGATGATAGAGTTTTTCCTCATATCTGGCAAATTACCGAGGTAATACCCCTCAAGAAGATAACATATGACTGGAGCTATGACGGATATTCCGGCAGGTCAGTTGTTGAGTTTGAACTGACTGATGAAGAAGACCGGACAAGACTTACTCTTACTGCCACAGTTACAGAAGATTTTGATGATAATATCCCCGAGTTCAGGAGAGATAGCTGTGAAGCCGGCTGGGATTATTTTATTAAAGGAAGATTGAGGGGGTATTTGGAGATTGAGGAGTATCCCTAAATGAACTTTATGTAAACGAATTAAATAATCCTGTCCGACATTAAAGTGTCGGGCAGGATATAATACAATCAGCAATTGTATTTCTAAGGTCAATCAACAAACTCATCCAACTCCATCCATCTAATGGTTTTCATATCTATCAAATTTATCACCTCCCCTATTCTAACAGATAGTTTTTCAAGCTCTTCATAATCAACACATTCTGAGCCTATTTTTTCTTCAAGATTTGACTTTTCCTCTTCGAGTTTTTCAATTTCACAGGGAAGAGCATCATATTCCTTTTTCTCATGGTAGGTAAGTTTGGTTTTTTCCTTTGGTGCAACTAAACTTTTTTTCTTCTCTTTCTTTTCAGCCCCCGATTCAAGCTTCTGCTGTCGTTCTTTTTCATCCATCATCAGCCTGTATTCCGTATAATTACTGTGGTAATCCTTGATCTTACCATCACCTTCGAATACAAACAGATGGTCAACAAGTTTATCCAGGAAATACCTGTCGTGGGAAACCAATATCAGGCACCCTTTAAATCCTTCAAGAAATTCTTCCAGCTTGTTGAGTGTAAGCAAGTCAAGGTCGTTGGTTGGCTCATCAAGTATCAGAAAATTAGGATTCTTTATCAATACAGTAAGCAGGTACAACCTGCGGCGCTCACCTCCGCTTAATTTTGACACATGATCGTTTTGTACTTTGGGAGAGAACATAAAATGCTGCAAAAACTGGGATGCTGTAAGACTGTTTCCCTTACCAGTGGGAATTATCTCGGCAATGTCTTTAACCACTTCAAGTACTGTTTGTGACTCACGTATCTTTATTCCTTCCTGTTTGTAATACCCATAAACAATGGTATCTCCGGTAACAATGGTTCCGGAATCAGGATCTTGCTCCTGCATTATCAGATTCAGAAAACTGGTTTTCCCGGCACCATTTTTACCAACAAAACCTATTCTTTCTCCCTTTTTAAATACATAATCGTAGTTTTTTAGAATAACAGTGTCACCAAAACTTTTACTAACATTTTCCATTTCAAGAATTTTCCCACCAACACGCGACATATGAACACCTAACTTCAACTCATCCTGCTTCTTTGCACTTGTTGCTGTTTCTTTGGTTCTGTGAAAGCTGTCGATCCTGGCTTTTGATTTTGTTGTTCTGGCTTTGGGCATCCTTCTGATCCATTCAAGCTCCTTTTTCATGAGTTTCTTCGCCTTGTCTATTTCAATGCGATTTACTTCTTCCCGCTCTGATCGTTTTTCAAGAAAATAGCTGTAATTACCTCTGTGAATGTGCAGGTTACCATCACTTATTTCAAGAATATTATTACATATCCTGTCAAGAAAATATCTGTCGTGGGTTACCATGAGTAATGTTACTGATGAATTCTGAAGATGCTTCTCCAGCCACTCGATCATATCTATATCAAGATGGTTAGTTGGTTCATCAAGTAGCAGTATATCAGGATTATCAAGTAATGCCAATGCCAGTGACAACCGTTTTAACTGGCCTCCAGACATTGTATCAATTTTTTTGTCAGGTTCATTTACATTGAATCTTTCCAGAAGTTGTTTTAGTCTTCTGTCATAATCCCAAGCATCATGAATATCCATCTTTGCAGTAGCAAGTTCCAGCTGACGTTGGGTTTCATTAGTATAATTTTCAGCCTGCTGCTGTACCGCTATTTCATACTCCTTTATCACCTCTACCAAACCTGTATCGGCATTTGCAACCACTTCATTAACTGTAAGATCTCCATCAAAACTTGGTTCCTGGGGAAGCATTGAAATTCTTATACCATCTCTTACAGAAACCATACCTGTATCTCCCTGATCTTCACCGGCAAGTATTCTAAGCAATGTGGATTTACCTGTTCCATTGTTGGCAACCAAAGCTACTTTATCCCCCTTCTCAAGTCCAAAATTTATATTCTCAAACAAGACCTTTTCACCATAACTTTTTGATATATTCTCTGCAGATAAATAATTCATTTCTTAAATATTCAGTTTATGTCGCCAACATTTGTATTTGTTACAAAAGTAAACTTACTTTCATATAAGTGGAAACAATAATTGAACATGGTAGCCAAAAACTATACAATCAACGAAATGTACTAATTTTGCCTTCAATAAATTAAAAATCATGAGTAACTTAAACGACTATTTCTATCTTGGTAAAGTAGTTAAACTACATGGGTACGAAGGTAAATTATCGATTTATCTTGACACTGACAGTCCGGGTGAATATGCTGATCTGGAAGTAGTTTACCTAAACATACAGGGTAACCCAGTACCTTTCTTCATCACTGAAATAAGTATTCTTAACAATAAGGCAACTGTACGATTCATGGATATCAATACAGTTGATAAAGCTGAAGAAATTGTAAATAAAGAAATGTATCTGCCGCTTTCAATGTTGCCTGAAAGAACAGGTAATAAGTTTTATTATCACGAAGTTCCGGGGATGATAGTTGTAGATGAGAACTTTGGTGAACTGGGGCAAATAAAATCAGTCCTTGAATATCCGAATATGGCTGTTCTACAGGTTTTTTATAAGGATAATGAAGTACTTATCCCGATCAATGATGAGATCATAATTGATGTTGACAGAGAAAAGAATATTATGAAAGTCAGTTCACCTGAAGGTTTGCTGGATATTTATATAAATCCTTCCTGATAAAGTCAATAAATGGAACCATTTCACTTCAGGCAGTTTAGTCTTCAACATCACAAGTCTACAATGAAAGTTGGCACCGATGCCATTTTACTTGGTGTATGGGCTGGTGTTGAAAACAAAAAACGAATACTAGATGTTGGCACAGGTTCGGGAGTTATAGCCCTATTGACTGCCTGTAGGTCAAAAGCAGATATCGATGCAATTGATATTGACATTGATTCCTGCACTGAAGCACTTGGAAATTTTCAGAATTCACCATTTGGTGAACGAATGAATGTGGTACATAATAGTTTTGACAAATTTTCAGAAATCATAACATCAAGGTACGACCTGATAATTTCAAATCCACCGTTTTTTACTTCTGGTATTGTTTCACCGAAAGAACAAAGAGAACATGCAAGACACAACAAACTACTGGATCACAAACAAATATGCAAAGGATCTGACAGACTTTTAGATAATAACGGTATTCTGGCAATCGTACTTCCAACTGCCATTGCTGTTGATTTTATAACAACTGCTGAGAATCATGGTTTGTACCTTAACAGAAGACTCGATATAATTCCAAAACACGGACTGAAAGCTAACAGAACTAATATGGAGTTTAGCCGTAAAGTACCTGTAAAACCGAAAAAAAGTGAGATCACACTGAGAAATACCAATAGTGAATACACAAATGAATACAAAGAGATAATGAATGATTATCTGGTAAATATTAAATGATTACTACTTACGTGAAGAATTCAGATATTTACCAACGATCATGGCAATTATTACAGTAAGATAAAGCTGACCGCTTGCCCCGATAAAGATACTTACCGATCGTGCTTCAATGCTTATTGGTACTATTTCGCCGTATCCAATCGTAGTCAGGGTAATAAAACTGTAATATATAAGCGAGCTAAACCGATAATCTGATTCGCCGATAGCAATTGCACTTTCGTCAAAGCCCAATAATATTGCATTAAGTAGCACACCAATTATTCCTATCAGTAAATAACCACATACTGCCTGAATAATAATAGCTACGGATACTTCACTGTTTTCTGCAATATGTTTAATAAGAATTCCGGCAGCAATGGTAAAAGTTAAAGCGCTTATGAGAAAAACACTGGCAGTAAGATACTTGTCGAAAAGAAAGATCAATAGTGTATTTGCAATAATTGCAATTATAACCATATATCTCATCCAGTGGTTTCTACGTCCTATGATTGAGAATATTGAAATCAGTACCAACGTATATGCAATTGTAACAAACAAATTATGCTCTAATCTTATATCTATAACAGGAAAAATAAAAACAAAAGCTATAATTGAAGCAAGCAAAAAAATGCTGTTGTCAACTCCAAAAACATATCCGGGTTTTCTCTTCATAACTGTATTGTAATGCCAACAAGATTTTAACAAATATAATCATAGTTTTTTAATAAATAATTTGATAAATCATCGCAGGTATAAATTGTTTTTATCCTATTTTTGAAGCGTCATAAAACTGATTTTAAAATGAATATCATTGAGAAAATAATTGCAGCACATACGAACAAAGAAGTTGTGGCTGCCGGCGATATTGCCGACATTAGCATTGATGCCAGAGTTGCGCGTGATTTTGGTGGGCCAAATGTTGTAAAGAACCTGGAAGACCTTGGTCTGGATATTGATGACACTTCCAAAACTTTTTTTACATTTGACACCAACCCAACAGGAAGCGACCAGAAATATGCTGTTAATCAACAAATTGTACGAACATATGCCCGTAAGAAAGGCATTAAAGTTTACGACATTGATACCGGTATTGGTACACACACATTGATCAGTGAAGGTTTGGCATGGCCAGGTTCAACTGCTGTTACAACTGATTCACATGCAAATATTCTTGGTGCTATCGGAGCATTTGGTCAGGGAATGGGCGATAAGGATATCAGTGCTGCTTTCCATAAAGGAAAAGTTTGGTTTAAGATTCCTGAATCTGTGAAGATCACTTTGAATGGGAAAAGACCGGATAATGTTTCTGCAAAAGATATCGTTCTGAACTTACTTGGACATTTTGGTGCAAACGGCCTGCTTGGTAAAGCTGTTGAGTTTTATGGCAAGGAAGTTGACAAATTAACACTTGATGAGCGAATTACTATTGCTTCAATGGGAACTGAAATGGGAGTTATCATACTTCTTTTCACTCCCAATGATGAAGTAATGGAATATTGTGAAAAGTGTACAGGAAGAAAACTTGAGAAAATAGAAGCTGATGCAGATGCTGTTTATGCTGAAGAACATGAGCTTGATATCAGCACTTTTGTACCAATGGTGAGCCGTCCCGGCAAACCTCATGATACTGTTGATATAGAAACCCAGAAGAAAACAAGAATTGACTCAGGGTTTATCGGCAGTTGTACAAACGGACGTATTGAAGATATGCGGATTGCAGCAAAGATCCTAAAGGGAAGAAAAGTTGCCCCCGGAGTTGTATTAAAAATAGTTCCTGCAACTGATGAGATTTGGCAACAATGTCTTGATGAAGGTATTATAAAAATATTCAAAGATTCCGGAGTACTGTTTTCAAATGCCGGATGTGCCGGATGTGCTGCCGGACAGGTTGGTCAAAACGGACCTGGAGAAATAACAATCAGTACAGGTAACAGAAACTTCCCTGGTAAACAGGGTAAAGGGAGCGTTTACCTTGCCTCCCCGGCCTCAGTTGCAGCTTCAGCAATTGCCGGTTATATTACTACTGAAGACGATATACCTGATGTAGCACCTGAATATGATTATGCTGACCTCGAATCACGTATTGAGAAAGCTGTAAAGCAGGAAAAACCACAGGACAAAAAAGTTGAAGTTGAAGGTCATGTATGGGTTATTAATGAAGATGATATTGACACAGATATGATTTTCCATAACAGGTACCTACAGATTACCGATCCTGCTGAAATGGGACAGTATATTTTTGATAACCTTGCAGGATATGAGGATTTCGCTAAAAAAGCACAACCGGGCGACATTGTTATAACAGGTAAGAACTTTGGTGCCGGTAGTTCACGCCAGCAGGCTGTTGACGGATTCAAAACATTGGGTATCCAGGCCATTCTTGCTGAATCTTTTGGTGCTATTTACGAAAGAAATGCCATTAATGCTGCATTCCCAATTTTAACATACGATACATTAGACAGAATCGATATTGAAAACAGGAACCTCGTTAATGTCAACTTCGAAACTGGTGTGATCACAAATGTTTCTAAAAATAAAACAGGTAATATTACTCCTTTTTCAGAGGTACAACTTGAAATTTATAAAAACGACGGATTGTTTTAGATACTAACCATTATCGTCCACGTTACTCTCTGGAGTGCACGTTCGTTAAAATGACAAACGAACTGAAATTCTTTCTTGTTGAACTTTGCGGAGTTTCGTTGCTGCCCGCTTTTCCTGCACTCTTTTATAATATTGTAATGAGTGTCGGTCTCAACGGTGTTATAGGAATATTCACACCGTCAAAACTTGATAAAAATCTTCTTGTTCCGGAAAAGGAATAACAAAAAGAGGAATTAAAGGAGTAATTGAGGTTGTCAGGATGTAATATTCAGACAGCCTCTTTACTTTTTATCCAATAATTTCCTGAATGATCTCTCCCCTGCCCAATTCCATTCCTGCCATTTTTGTTGCGGCCAATCTTCAATGAACACTGATTTTCTGGTTTTCATTTTGGTAAAATACTCATCACTGGTCATATAGTTCTTTCTGAACGGGAAGTCCTCTTTCTGGGCCATATCTATTTCTGAGAGTTCTGATCTTGTTTTAACAAGATATGGTAAGGCAGATTCGCTCAAATCTGACATAAAATCGAAATGTAAAAATGAAGAACTACTATGCTTAAAGTTATATTTGGCAATAATTATATCCCAATTGAAAAAAGCCATAGCCACAAGCAGTAGATATGCTGCAAGTGCATTCTTACTGAATAAATAAAATGTAGTTTTTTTGTCCCTGATCTTAATAAAAACCGTTACGATACTAAACAGGGTAAGTAACAGAAAAAATACTACCCCAATACGTAAATATGCCAGTGAGAAGTAGTTTATATACCAAAAGTTTCTGATTCCAACTGAAATAGTAAGTATAGCGTTTTGAAACAACCACAAATAAGCAAGTCTTTTTAGTACAATGTTATTTTTTAAGAAGTTTATATTCCCTCTGAAATAGAAGATACTAATTGCAAGAGAAATTAATATGGACAGAATCAGTAAATAAGTACCTTCATGCACAAACTGTTTAAGATACTCACCATTCCAGGTAAAGTTGAACCATACCCACCATATATCAATTGCATTTATTATCAGAATAAGAATATTAAGTAGTGCAAAAAGTATGATAGCTGACTTGTATTCGTTCTTTAAAGATGTGATTTTAGGACCTCCTGGTGTCTTTCTTCTTTTGCGTAACAAAGTAAATCTTCCCTTACTTTCAGCTTCCGATATTGTCTTCTCAGGTTTTCCAAGGAAGAAATAATTCGCAAATAACAATCCAAGAACAAATGTCCAGAATAACGGGAAATTTATAAATGAGAAAAACCAGTTAAAGAAATCTTCAACAGCATCAAAAATATTCTTCATCATCCCTTCAAATACAGGGTTTGCAGCTTTATAAATCAAAATAAAAACAATGACAATTATAACCGGAATTATTATAATTTTCAGGAACCTCAAAACTCCAGAAACTCCTTTCAATTTCCTGGCTGAGTCTCCAATGATCCCGATAAAATCATATTGCGAATAAAAGAAGTTAATGATTGATAACAAAGCAGAAAATATCAAATTTCGTGCTATCGGGAAAATGGATGTTCCGGCTAGCAGAAACAGTGATAAGATATTTATGGTTATGGCAAGATCAGAGCCGTTGAATACAACAAAAACGGCAGTTAACAAAGTACCGGTTAATACAACAAGGTTTAAATAACGCTTTAACTCTAAACGTCCGACGATAGCCAGTCCTCCAATTATGATCAGATTAAATATGAATAAATTTATACCAATTTCTTTTTCAAAGAAAAGCCATGGAAACAACGAAGCTGATACTAATACTAACAATAATTTTCTCAGGTGCATAAGGATTTGATTTTACAAAAAAGAACGACCTGTATTTCATTATATTATGCAGTATTTGAAATCAGTTGACAAAATACACAAACAAAGCAACAAATTGGATAAATAAAGCAACAATTGGTAATTACAGTATGGTTACACTGTTCGGAATACAATAATATTATTAAGGACGTATAGTCAGGAAACCGGGATATTCCCGCACTTTGTCTCCTGATTTATAATATGGTTTTACTTTCAACATTATATCAAGCTTTTGAAGCTTTTCTCTGTTATCAATATCCATAACCAGATCAAGAATTGCCTGGAGATCATTTGATGTCACCAGTTTCAGTAAATCAAACGTTACATCAACATTAAAATCCGTTGATCTGCCAGGTAATACCTCAACATACCTGTTTAACTTGCCGGATCCATATCGCTCATTTTTCATGTACAATTGCCAGTCAAGTCCTGAAATAGCGGCTTTCGACATGTCATTATTTGTTGCTCTTATATCAACAGAAATGGTAGCCGGAAGTTTACCGGACATAACCTGATGACCCAACGAAAGTGTTTCTGTAATGCTTATGTCTTTTACGCTATTATATTCTGAGATATCAAAACCTCCAAGTTTTTTAATTTGTACTTCATTTACTGAAAACTTGCAACTGGCAAACCTCTTTACCTCATTCATTTGTTCAAGTACTTCACAGGAATTAAGAAATACTGTTATTAGTATACTAAAGATCAGATACTTTTTCATAATTTATAAACTGATTTAACCTGAAACATATTTTAATTGACCTATATTTTTGACATTCTTTTTCTGTCATGCTCATTTAGCAATATCTTCCTCAACCTTAACGAACGTGGTGTGATCTCCAAATATTCATCATCCCTGATAATTTCCATATACTCCTCAAGCGAGAACCTTACTGGAGGTGGAATCAAAACTTTATCATCAGATCCCGATGACCGCATGTTAGTCAACTTCTTGGTTTTATTAACATTAACAACAAGATCACCTGAACGGTTATTTTCACCAATTACCTGTCCGGCATAAACCTCAACATTTGTATCAATGTAGAATTTACCCCTGTCAATAAGTTTAAAAATTGCAAAAGGAATCGCTGTACCTGTTTCCATTGATATCAACGCTCCATTGTTCCTGGTTTTGATATCTCCTTTCCATGGTTCAAAACTTTCAAATCTATGAGCAATAATTGCCTCACCCTCTGTAGCAGTTAGTATGCTGTTTCTGAGTCCGATAATTCCTCTTGATGGCATCTTGAACTCAAGCATCATACGGTCATTCTTTGGTTCCATGTTCAGGAAATTTCCTTTACGGAGGGTTACGATATCAATTACTTTACCGGTAAAGTCTTCGGGCACCAATACTGTCAGGCTTTCGATTGGTTCGCATTTAACTCCGTCAATTTCCTTTATAATTACTTTAGGCTGACCCAACTGGAATTCGTAACCTTCGCGACGCATAGTTTCTACCAGGATAGACAGGTGTAATATTCCCCGTCCAAAAACCTGATATGAATCAGCAGAGTTTGTTTCCTCAACTCTAAGTGCCAGATTTTTCTCTGTTTCAAGATACAACCTGTCACGAATATGCCTTGACGTTACATATTTTCCTTCTTTCCCGAAAAAAGGTGAATTATTAATCGTAAAAACCATGCTCATTGTGGGCTCATCGATTTTTATTGCAGGCATACCTTCAGGTTCTTCAAAATCGGCTACTGTATCACCAATTTCAAAGTCTTCAAGTCCCATTATTGCAATTATATCACCTGCATTCACTTCAACTTTGCACTTCTCTTTTCCTAGTCCTTCAAAAAAATACAGCTCCTTTATTTTTTGTTTAAAAATAGTTCCATCTCTTTTAACAAGAGAAACGGGCATTCCCATTTTTACAGTACCACGTTCAAGTTTTCCAACTGCTATCCTTCCAACATAAGATGAATAATCCATCGATGTTATCTGCATTTGTGGAGTTCCTTCCTTAAATTCTGCAGGAGGTATATGCTCAATTATCTGATCCAGAAGATGAGCAACATTGTCAGTTGGTGTCTGCCAGTCATCAGACATCCAGCCCTGCTTCGATGATCCGTAAACAACAGGAAAATCAAGCTGGTTTTCAGTGGCACCAAGGTTAAACATAAGATCAAAAACAGCCTCGTAAACTTCATCAGGACGGCAATTTGGTTTATCTACCTTATTAATAACCACAATAGGCTTTAATCCAAGGTCAATAGCTTTCTGTAACACAAACCTAGTCTGTGGCATCGGGCCTTCGAATGCATCTACCAGTAAAATCACACCGTCAGCCATATTTAATACTCTTTCCACCTCTCCTCCAAAATCAGAGTGACCGGGAGTATCAATTATATTTATTTTAACTCCCTTATATCTTACTGATACATTCTTGGACAAAATTGTAATCCCTCGTTCACGTTCAAGGTCGTTGCTGTCAAGTATTAAATCACCCACATCCTGATTATCTCTAAATAGTTTAACCTGGTGAAGCATTCTGTCGACCAAAGTTGTTTTACCATGATCAACATGGGCAATTATAGCTATATTCCTGATTTCCTGCATTATATTCTATTTACATTTTCGGGCTGCAAAAGTAGTCTTTATTTGTAAATTTTATATCCACACCAAAATCAAATGTTATGAATTAACAGATTATTAATAATCTTTACATAAAGAAAAAGTGTTGCAGTACAAACATTAAACACCTGGTAATCTTTGACTCCCGGTATCAATCTTTAGCAAAACCAACCACCTTGTAAATAAATTCTTCCGGATTATCCATATGTACTGAATGCGCAGTACCCGGAATAATTACCTGGGTACCATTACGGATTTGGTTAAACAAACTATTGGTTTCAGTCTGTGGAAACAGATAATCGTTTTCTCCATGTATTATTAAGGTTTCTGCCTCAATATCAGACAACCTCTTTTCATAATCAAATCCAAATATTGCATCAACCTGATTTTTAAAAGAATCATTTGATTGAGGAAACCGGTAGTTCAACGCCATGTTAACTGCCTGGTCCAATAATGTTTCATCCTTAAAAAAATCAGGATGAAATATCCAATAAAACAGGTTTCTGAACCATAATTTTCTATCCATTCCCACCTCAAGAAATTTTATCCAGTCATTAAACAAGCACACATTTCGGATACTTACAACCGGAGATGTGGCCTCAAGGATCAGCTTACTCACAATATCAGGGTATCTTACTGCCATATCCATAGCAATCATTCCTCCCATTGAGTGTCCTAAAACAACTGTATCCGACAATTTCAATTGACTTATTAATGCCATACAATCATCAGCCATATCTTTAATTGTAATATTGGAATTATCGTGAGAAGACTGCCCTACTCCCCTGTTATCAAATGTTATCACTCTAAAATGTTTTGATAAACCTACAATTACCGGTAACCAACCTGTTGAATCTGTTCCAAGCCCTGAGATCATGATCAGGGGTTGTCCGCTTCCATACTCTTTAATGTAAATATCTGTGTTGTTTATTTTAATTATTCCCATTTTAATGATGTAATAATATTGCAAGTTAGTACTATTTATATCAAATATTATCTTTGTATTATAAAAATTACGGGTTATCAATCTGAAACTTTTGATAACCGGAAGAAAATAACCAGGATGTTAAATAGAAAAGCTAAGGCCGCCAGACTATCAGTATTCTCAAATACCTTCCTGATAATCATGAATTTGATTGTTGGCTTGATCAGTGGTTCAGTTAGTATAATTTCCGAGGCTATTCATACATTTATTGATCTGCTGGCAGCAGTTATGGCCTATTTTTCTGTTAAAATTGCTGATTCACCACCTGACGAAAGACATCCATATGGTCATGGTAAGTTTGAAAATATATCAGGTGTAATTGAGGCATTGCTGATATTTGTAGCGTCAGGCTGGATCATATTTCATGCTGTACAAAGACTAACATCCGACCATGTAATTGATCACTCAGGATTAACGCTTGGATTTATTGTAATGATGATTTCAGCTATTGTAGACCTTATAGTCAGCCGTCACTTATACCGAGTGTCCAAAGAAACAGATTCAATAGCATTAAAAGCTGATGCTTTACATTTGAGTGTTCACGTTTATACTTCTCTTGGGATCGGAGTAAGCCTTGCTGTAATTTATTTTACCGGATGGCATTTTCTTGATCCGGTTGCAGCAATTGTTGTAGCTGCTTTTATTTTAAAAGAAGCTTTTGAAATATTGGTGGAAGCCTTTAAACCATTAATTGACAATGCACTGCCAAAAGATGAAATAAAAGTTATAATCGAGGTATTGAACGAATCAATTACAGAGGAAATGAGTTTCCATATGCTTCGTACGAGAAAAGCAGGCTCAAACAGGGAACTTGATTTCCACCTTGAGGTTCCCGGATCCATGAGTGTAACCGAATCACATGAACTTTGTGATGAAATTGAAGCAAAATTAAGGACAAGGCTTCCCAATATCGAGATCACAATTCATGTTGAACCAATTCCAGGTAATTAAATCAATCAATTTCAGTTCCGGTTATTTGTTTTTATACATTAATTGCCCGTCAATATAAGTAGAATTAACTTCTGCATATGGTATTTCACTTTTCGGAATCTTCATAATATCCTTGTTAAGAATAACAAAGTCTGCATGTTTACCTGGTTCAATACTCCCTTTTATATTTTCGTCGAAGCTTCCTTTGGCAGGCCAGATGGTAATAGAACGTAATGCATCTTCACGCGATAAGGCATTTTCCGTTTGAAATCCACCTTCAGGCCACCCTGCTTCATCTTTTCTTGCTACTGATGCATAAAAAGTCAGGAGCGGACTTATATTTTCTATTGGAAAATCTGTTCCGTTTATCAGCCATCCGTTTTGAGTTAGCAGATCATTATAAGCATATGCATGCTTAACCCTTTCATTTCCAAGCCTTTCCCCGGCCCAGTACATATCAGATGTACAATGTGTAGCCTGAACTGAAGGAATAATTGAGTAATCATGAAAATACTTCCAGTCATCAGGATTTACAACCTGTGCATGCTCAATACGCCATCTCCTGTCATTCTTACCCCTAAGCATTTTTGCATAGGACTGCAGCATTATTCTGTTGCCTGAATCACCAATGGCATGTGTATTAACCTGATAACCTGCTCTATAAGCCATTGCACATATGGTATCAAAATAAGACACCGGATTAAGTTTCAGACCATGAGTATGAGGTGCATCTGAATATGGTTCCAATAATAAGGCACCCCTTGAACCCAGAGCTCCGTCGATATATAATTTTACCGAACTAATAGTTAATTTATTATTCCTAACAGGTCCCTTTCTGAAAAAGTAATGGAAGTTTTCATCAGTGGGATTAAGCATGGCATAGACCCTGATATCAAGCTTCCCCTGCTTCTGTAAACTATCAATAAGCAGTATTTCATCTCTATCCAAACCCGCATCTGTTACTGAAGTAAGTCCGGCTTCCAGGCAATCTGTCTGAGCTTTTATTAAGGCAATCTCTTTTTCGTCAATACTATATTCGGGAATCATATTACGTACCAATTCCATGGCATTATCTATTAACACTCCTGTAACTTCACCTTCAGATAATATTATCTCTCCACCATCTACTTTGGTTTCACTATCAATACCAGCCATTTCAAGTGCTTTTGAGTTTGCAATTAATGCATGTCCGTCGATACGTGTTAACACAACCGGAGTTTCGGGAAATTTTTGGTTCAACTTTTCATTGGTTGGAAATGAATTATCATCCCAATCGTTTTGATCCCAGCCTCTGCCCAATATCCATGAAGCCGGATAGTTGCTGTGATGAAGTTCAACCCTTTCAACAATCTCATCAAAAGATCCGGTTCCAACCAAATCAGCATACTTTGTTTTCATTAATCCATAACCCATGAAATGACTATGGCCATCGTTGAATCCCGGATAAACTGACATCCCGTTAGCATCAATTGATTTATTTGATTTGTAGGTTTTTAATATCATATCATTTGACCCGACTGATACAAACTTTCCATTTGAAACTGCCATCGCCTCAGCAATATCAAAGTTTTCGTCAACAGTATAAATTTTTGCATTTTTAATAATCAGATCAACCTCTTTTTTGTTGTCACAGGACGACGTAATAAACATTAGCATTGCTGCGTAAAGTATTGTTGTTATAGGTTTTATTTTCATGGTTTTGCTTTTGTTATGCTTATAATATCTTAGTTACCCGAAACAGGTTCAAATCTCTTCGAATTTCGGTTAAAAGTAACTTCAGGGTTATCAAATAGACTGTTTATCAACCCATTGGAAACCAAATCACCTGGATTTCCATGATAGAATTTATTATCCTTTCCCAACAACCACACTGTTTGGGCATAGTTTAGTGCGAGTTCAATATCATGTGAAGTCAGCAAAACAGATTTTTTAAACTCATTAACAAATTGAGATAACAGACTCATGATTACAACCTTACCGGGTGAGTCTATAAATGCTGCCGGTTCATCAAGCAATATTAAAGGAGTATCCTGGGCAATGGCCCTTGCCAGCAACACTTTCTGCTTTTCACCATCACTTAGACTATGGAAATATCTTTGTGAAAATCCTTCAGCTCCTACCACTTCCAGTGCATATTGAATTATCTCCCTGTCTTTTTTAGTCGTACTACCCATGAATGATCCATAAGGGTACCTGCCTGTACTAACAATGTCAATAGACTTAAGGTATTTGTCACTTATCTTATCTGTTAGCACCAAAGCCACTGATCTTGCAACCTCCCTGCTTGACATTACATTAATATTCTTTCCCTTTATAATGATGTCTCCATAAACTGCAGGTTGAATGCCATAGATTGTTTTTAGTAATGTTGATTTTCCGGCACCATTCGGGCCGAGAACTGCAACAAACTCACCTTTACCGATTTTGAAATTCAGGTTGCTGTGGAGCACCTTTCTTTCTCCTCCTGATACAGAATATCCAGTACTTAGTTCTCTGATAGTAAGTAAGTCATTCACCATTTTCATATCGTTACTCATAGCTTAACCTCCTCCCATTAATTATAACCCATATAACGATTGGGGCTCCGATCATTGATGTTACGGCATTTATAGGTAAAGAAGCGTCATAACCGGGTAATTTTGACACAAGGTTACAAAACAGTGACAAAGCTCCACCTAGTAGTATTACTGCTGGAAGAAGAATCGAATGGTTGGAAGATTTAAAAATACTTCTTGAAATATGAGGTACGGCAAGTCCGATGAATGCAATTGGTCCGGTAAAAGCAGTACCAAGAGCTATAAGTATGCCGGATATTAAAATAAGAACGCTCTGTAATAATTTAACGTTATACCCTGAACCAACAGCATATTTATAACCCAGCAACAATGCATTTAACGGTCTGATAAAAATCAGTGAAAATATGCAAATTACCAGTGTTACAACAAAGATGGAAGTTGATTGAGTGATAGTAGTTTTTGAGAAACTACCCAATCCCCATAAAATAAAAGTATGTAGATCCTCAGAATTACTAAAAAACTGTAGTGTACCAACAATTGCTGAAACAAGGTAACCAATCATAATACCAATAATAAGCACTGTAACGGCACTACCCACTCTTCCGGAAATAAAAATAATGATCAGGAGCACGGCGATCGCACCTGTAAGAGCTGCTATCACTATTGCCATATCTCCCATAAAACTTATATCGTTACCTATCTCCAGTCCGGCAAAACCACCCAACAGAACCAGCAATGCCACACCCAGACTGGAACCGGCACTTATACCCAATACTGATGGTCCGGCAAGAGGATTATTAAATGTCGTTTGTAACAACAATCCGGCTACACTTAAACCCATTCCAACAGACAAAGCTGTAACAGCCTGTGGTAACCTGTACTGCCTAATAATAATATTGGAAGTTTCACCCCGTTCTCCAAAACTAAATATTGACTTCCAGACATCATCCAGACTAATATTTACAGATCCATACCATAAATTTGAAAGAAATAACACTATGATCAAAATAGGTAAGATCATGAATACTATTTTCCCGGTTGTTTTCACTTTCATCAGTTATTTTAAAGTTTTCCAATTATTTGTAGTGGAAATAATATGTTGGTTCATAATCATGAAGCAGATCCGGATGAAATGCAAATATAAGGTCTGCCAATAGTATATGAGGTTCTAATGTTCCTTTCTCAAAGTATGATGAACTGCGTGAGTCACAAAAAACCACCTTTCTGTTGGAGTAGGCATCAAAATTAATATAAAGGTTATTCTCTTCTCCTAACTTCTCATAGGTAAATCCATCAGGATATGTTCCTACTATTCTCCAGAAATCAGCATTATGTGCCTTTTTATAAACAACTTCAAAATCAATGTTCATACTTCCTGATTTATCATTATCACTCCACAGGTAATCTGCACCGGCATGATCAAGCATCCTGGCAATATAGCTTTTACCACCAGGAATAAACCATTGACCACTATAATATTTATCTGAAAAAACTGTCGGACGATATTCAACGGATCCGGCCAGTTCCTTTAAAGAATTATATTTAAATACTATTGAATCGAATATATCCCTTGCTATATCTTCCTTATTGAAAAATAATGCAGTAAACTTGATCCATTCAGCTCTTCCCAGCGGATCTGATTCCAGAAAATCAAAAAAAGGTACCATGATTATCTCTGTAATAGCCAATGGGTGGCTTTGTGCCATATTATAAGGTGAATAAAATATTATTTCGGGGTTTACCTCAAGGGTTTTTTCCAGGAAAAAATTACCATTACTTGCCAGGCTGACAATCTTTCCACTATTATATAAATCAATAACTTCCTGATTTTGTATATAATCTGATTCTGAAATGGCACCAACCTTATCAAGTATGTTCATTCGGCTAAATGCACTTAACTGAGTTGCAGAAAAAACTGCGACGTTTTCAGGAACGTCAGAATACCTGATCCCTGTTTTATCCTCAATAAAAAACCCTGATTCGGTGAAATATATTGAAGAAAGCACTTCTGATCTGTTTTTTGGATTGTAGATTACAAGTTTCGTAACACCATCATTTTCGTAAATATTAAATCCCTCGGCATAGGTAACCAAAGATTTTACATTTTCTTCAGAAAAGTACAAATCATCAATTGTAACAGTATTTTCCCTGTTATTACATGATATCAAAGTGAATATGACAACATGAATCAAAACAAAATAAACCAGCTTTTTATGTAAGTGTACTTTCATACTTAAAAATTAGTATGCAAATGTAAGTAATTGTTGTTCTTTTTATGATATCATGTGCAATACTTCATTCAAATTGCTAACTTTGATTTTAATATTCCAGTAATATTATTCAGAATTATGCAGTTTCTAAATCAAGTAATAATAGTTCTATTAGTAGCTCTTTCATCATGTTGCACAGGCACTTATGATGATACTGTAAAAATTGCTATTTCCAGGGAGAAGTCCAATGAAAGCAATACAAAATATGCTGACTGGTTATTGAGATATGACCCAAGTATTGAATACAGTATAATGTACTCTCTTGGAATTGACTCTGCATTATCTGTACTTTCGGTCAGTGACGGATTATTATTAACTGGTGGTGAGGATGTTTATCCTGAATATTATGGCAAAATAGAAGATACCAATCGATGTGGAACGTTTAACTTGTATCGCGACAGCCTTGAAATGGCATTAATTAAGATGGCAATTGATTTGAACATTCCCATATTCGGAGTATGTCGTGGTGAACAAATTCTTAATATTTTTAGCGGAGGAACTCTTTATATTGATATCCCTGATGATTACGACACTACTGTTAAACATCGGTTACCTGGTTATGTAAGGGTTAAACATAATGTGAAACTTGTTAAAGGTTCACAGTTAAGGAAGATTTGCAATGGTATAAAATCGGGAGATGTTGTATCAAATCATCATCAGGGAATCGAGAAGTTGGGTAACGGACTGATTATTTCAGCATACTCAGATGATGGGTTACCGGAAGCAATTGAATGGGATAAAAATCAATCACATCCTTATCTTATGGCAGTGCAGTGGCATCCTGAAACAATGGATACTCTGGATAATCTTTCTGCTCCACTGGCGAAAAGCTTTTTAATGGCCGCAACGGAATTTTCGAAAAATAAACATTAATTATTTGATAGTCATGTAAAAGATGGATAGAAATTATAAAAAGATACTTATAACGGGTAGTTCAAGTTATGTTGGCTATTACCTGATCAAAAAACTACTTCAACATCCTGATTTTGACATTGTTGCTACATTTAGAGAAAATAAAGGAGATCATGAAAAAAATGATCGAATAATATTTGAATACGCAGACCTGATGAAGCCAGAATCTTATGATCCTCTATTTCAAAAACACCAACCTGATTATGTAATCCATCTTGCAGCACTAACAAGGGTAAAAGATGGTGAAAATCTTCCGGTCAATGCTGTTATATCTAACTATGAAGCTTCAAAACACATCATTGATCTTTCAATCAGTTCGGGTGTTAAAACTATCATAACAACATCATCGAACCTTGCCCAGGATTCGGTTTCAGTAGTGGGAATCACAAAATATCTGACGGAACAATATGTTTGTGATCTTGAAACGAAAAAAACAACTGTTGTTTCACTTCGAATGCCAAATGTTATTGACAGTAATGGTTCCGTAACCAATATATTCAGAGATCAAATAAAAAATAATCAAACGGTAACTATAACACATCCTGACATGTGCAGAATGTTTGTTTCCGGCAGCCGATCAGCAGAGTTACTTTTCTTTATCCTACTTAATCCGGTAAATAAAGCTGTTTATGTTTCAACTGATGAACCGGTTAAAATACTTGATCTGGCTAAGTCAATGATAGTTGAATCCGGTAAGGACCTCCAAATTGAATATATAGGTATAAAACCGGGAGAGAAAATTGTAGAAAAGAGTTTCACTGAAGATCAAACTATTCGAACAAAACTACCCGGATTAGGAATTATTAAGAACTCTATCGGCAATAAAAAACAGGTATTGGAGGTTATTGATATACTAAATGAAAGAGAGGAGCTGCTGTTATCTGATAAAATTCAGAGTATATTTGCTGTGGTAAAATCCAAATTTGAGTGTACTAAAGAAACATGAAGAAATTATACTTTATATTAATATTAATATTAACTCTGTCTACACTGGGATCAAGAGCAGCATGGCTTCTGATTCCAATGGATGAGGCTCAGAAAAATCACTTAAAATCGTACGGTATTGCCTATTGGATACTGGAACAGGGAGTAGAATTGGAATGGTTGTTAAATTATCGTGGAGGAAGCTATCTTGCACCTTATCACGAAACTTTTGAAAACGAGTGCATAATCAGGGGTGTGAGTTCACAGGTAATTACTGATGTTCAGGCTTCTTCCATAAAACAACAGATACTGCAACCTGATGTAAATATGGATATTATTGAGTTGCAGAAGGTTCCAAGAATCGCTGTTTATTCACCAAAAAATAAACAACCATGGGATGATGCTGTTACACTTGCACTTACATATGCAGAAATTCCATACGATATTGTATATGACCATGAAGTTATGAGTGGTATGCTGCCCACATATGACTGGCTGCATCTTCATCATGAAGATTTTACCGGACAATATGGAAAATTCTGGGCCCACTACAGAAGTTACCCGTGGTATAAAGAAGATGTTGCAGCTAATGAAAAAATAGCCAAAGAACTTGGATTCGAAAAGGTATCTGAACTTAAGCTCGCCGTAACAAAAAAAATACGTGATTTTGTGTTGGGCGGAGGGTATCTGTTCGCAATGTGCTCTGCAACTGATAGTTACGATGTAGCATTGGCGGCAAGTGAGGTTGACATATGCGATGTAATGTTTGATGGTGATGCGATTGAACCAAATGCGCAACAAAAGCTTGATTATGACAATTGCATGGTTTTTAAAGACTTTACAATTGTTCAAAATCCTGCCAGATATGAGATATCTGATATTGATGTAACTGAAACCAGACCGAAATCAATACGCGAACATAATGATTACTTCATGTTATTTGAATTTTCTGCCAAATGGGACCATATACCCACGATATTATGTCAGAACCATGAGAGATTAATAAAAGGTTTTATGGGACAGACTACGGCATTTAATAAAAATCTGATCCAGTCAAATGTTGTGATAATGGGAGAAAATAAAGCTGCTAATGAAGCAAGATATATTCACGGTGAATTTGGAAAAGGCTTTTGGACTTTTTACGGAGGTCATGATCCTGAAGATTACCAGCACAGAATAGGTGATCCTCAAACCGATCTCAATCTTCATCCCAACTCTCCTGGATACAGACTTATACTGAATAATGTATTGTTTCCTGCGGCTAAGAAGAAAAAAAGAAAGACCTAGAACTACCTTTTCACTGTTATTTAATATTCAATAAACATTTACTATAAGTTTCTTACATATGATATAAATCATCTGCCTTTCTTGACTTTTAATCATATTTTTTGTAAATTTGGGGTAATGAGAATTTATCTATTAACTTTAATATAAAAAACTATGACGAAAAAAGTAGCTTTAAATGTAAAATGTCCAATGTGCGATACCAGCCTGATGGACGACAAACATCTTATTACAGGTCATCCCAGTATCAAACTTAATATTGTAACTGTCCGTGACAGGGGAACAATACGATTATGTTCAGTTTACGGATGCTATGATCATGAAAGCGATATTGAGATAGTAGATGGTGAAATAGCTAACTTTTTCTGTCCTCATTGCAACAAAGATCTGAAAAGCAATGATGAATGTGATTCACCTGATTGCAATGCTCCTATGATCCCGTTAAATATTGCTCTTGGCGGAAAAGTTTACATTTGTTCAAGAAGTGGATGTACAATGCATTTCGTAGCATTTGAAGATCTGGACACCCAAATCCGAAAATTTTACCATGAATACGGATTCTAAATAACGATACCGAAATCTGTATTTTTCGGAATATAAATTTGTATGAATCATAGATTTGAATAATTCTGTTAATGCAGGGTTATTCGAACATTAGCACGGAATAAAACTATTGCGTATTGACAAAATTCAACAATATTGATCGTATAACTTATATCATTTGTAACTAAAATCCTCTTTTATGGCCTAAAATGTAACGATTGTTACAAATTTATTTCCCACCGCTCTATCCGGTCATTTTTAGTTTATCCCGATACTTTGTAACTATAATATTTTACCGGGAATAAAGTCGGTATTTCATCATTTACTGCTTATTTTTGAGTCGATTATGTGAACATCTGCAGCATGCTTCATAATACAGATGTTTCAGTAATTTGAACCTGATCATGGGAGATGTTCAAAATATTTTTGCTCTTGTTAGTCCCCATATGTGAAAAAAAAATCCAATATTTGAAGGTATTAATCTTCACATACCCCGTAAACAATATTTGTTATTTTTACCAAAACTAACTTTTAATTATTTAAAGAAATTATGAAAAACCTGACACCGGTTATTGTTACTTTATTGATGTTAATGTATAGCGCTGTTCTCACTGGACAAACAAGCATTAAAATGCCTCTTGAGATTGCAAAAGCTTATCAAAATGGAACACGGTCGAGTGATGGAAAACCTGGTCCGAATTATTGGCAAAACTACTCTGATTATAAAATAGATGCCTATCTTTTAACTAATGAAAGTAAACTCACAGGCTCTGAGACAATCATTTATCATAATAACAGCAGAGACAGCTTGAATAGTATTGTAATTAGATTATATCCCGATTTCTATAAAAAAGGAAATGCCAGATCATGGACAATCGGTAATAACGACCTTACTGATGGCACAATTATTTCAAAGTTTGAAATAAATGGGAAAAAACTGGATATTGAAAACAGAAAAAATGCAAGAAGAACAGCAACGAACCTAATAGTTTATCTTGAAAATCCAATTAAACCTGGTGATTCTGCAAGAATTGAAATTGACTGGGAGATGATGATACCTCGTAAGGCCTGGGCAAGAATGGGTAATTATGGAAATGACAGATTTTTCCTGGCATACTGGTACCCACAGGTTGCAGTATATGATGATATTGACGGATGGGATAAAATAGAATATTATGGTACCGTTGAATTCTATAATGACTTCAATAATTACGATGTAACAATAACAACTCCCCCAGGATTTACAGTCTGGGCTACCGGAGATTTGATGAATATGAATGAAATCTATCAGACTACGGTTATTGATAATTACAAAAAAGCTTCATCCTATGAAGAAGTTGTGAATATTTTCTCAGTAGAAGATTGTGAAAACAACAGGGTACTAAAATCCGATAAATCAAATAGCTGGCACTTTATAGCCAGTAATATTCCTGATTTCACATTTGGGGTATCAAAATATTCAAATTGGGATGGGTGTTCAGTTATTGCTGATAAAGTAACCGGCAGAAGAGTAACAATTGATGTCGTTTACCCTGATTCTGTTGATTCATTTGACGAAGGAGCTTTTTATTCACGGGAAAGTGTAAAATTTATGATTGACAGTCTTCCTGGTTATCCATTTCCATATTCGCATATTACTTCATTTTGCAATGGACGAAAAAGAGGTGGAATGGAATCTCCAATGATGGTAAATGAGGGGGATCCTGCAGATGAAGGGTCAGCTATCGGGTTGATCTTCCACGAAATACTTCACTCATACTTTCCTTTTTATATGGGAACAAATGAAAGAAAATATTCATGGATGGATGAAGGTTGGGCAACCTGGCTTGTATATGGTATAATGGACGAGCTAAAACCTGACTATAACTACTTTGAAAGGATTTCAGGAGATTTTGAGAACTTAAGTGGTAAAGAAAAGGAAATCCCGTTGATATATTTATCGTACCAGATTTCAGATTATCCTTCCTACAGGGTACATTCGTACAACAGGTCATCCATGGCATATGCATATCTTCGCGATGCAATAGGTGATGATATGTTTAAAACAGCATTACACCATTATATGGACAGATGGAATGGTAAACATCCAATTCCTTATGATTTTTTCAACACTTTTGAGGATGTTACAGGACAGGATCTTGGCTGGTTTATCCAACCCTGGTTTTTCAACAGGGATTATGCTGATCTTGGTATCAAAAAAGTTACTTTTGACAACAAGATTGTTGTTGAAAATAACGGAGGGCTGCCTTTGCCAGTTGTTATTAATTGTACTTATTCTGATGGTACTGAAACCGATTTTTACAGAAGTACATCTGTATGGAGTAATTATGACAAAGCGATTGTGATACAGGCTGACCCTGATAAGTTTTTAAAATCAGTTACATTGGGTAACAATAAAATTCCGGATGTGATAAGCGAAAATAACCAAATTGTAATTTCAGAATAATAGTGCAACTCAAACAATACATCTTTTGTCAATTTAACAGCGAAAACAATATCGTATGAAATTAAAACTACTCACTATACTAATAATAGGATTAATATTATCTTCAAATGCACAGGTTGGACCTGACAGGTACTATATTCAATTCACGGATAAAAACGATTCACCATACTCAATAGACAATCCTGGTGAATACCTTACACAAAGAGCATTAGACAGAAGAACAAGACAAGGAATAGAGATTACAGAAAATGATATACCGGTAAACCAGGCATACATTGAGGGTGTAAGATCATTTGGAGTAGAAATTCTTAATCCAACAAAGTGGTTAAACGGAGTTACGGTTTATACTGAAGATCCTTCATTAATATCTCAAATTGAGGCATTACCGTATGTAAGTGGATCGATGAAAGTTGGGTCAGCAACTTTCTCAGATGAAAGTAAATTCAAAGAGGTTATAACCAATAATAATGATCATGTTAACACGAAAAGCGTAACAACTCTGGATTATGGCGCAAGTTACAACCAGATAGAACAGATAAATGGTATCCCGTTGCATGAGCAGGGTTTTACCGGAGAAGGGATGGTTATTGCTGTTCTTGATGCAGGTTTTTATGGGGTGGTTGAACATCCTGTTTTTGAACATCTGTGGAATAACGATATGATACTGGGGACAAAGGATTTTGTATATCCTGGAGGAGATGTATTTATCGGGAGCCAACATGGTAAAAGCGTACTTTCCTGTATGGCAGCCAATTTATCAGGATCAATGGTAGGCACTTCTCCAGGTGCAGAATACTGGCTTCTAAGATCGGAACAGGATCCAGGGGGTGAAAACATTATTGAAGAATTTCACTGGGTATCAGCAGCCGAATTTGCTGATAGTGTGGGAGCAGATATAATAAACAGTTCCCTTAGTTATTTTGAATTTGATACCGCTTCATCACAATTGAACCACAAATATGAAGATCTGGACGGGAATACTGCCATTGTAACCATTGGTGCAGATATCGCAGCTTCTAAAGGAATAGCTGTTTGCAACAGTGCAGGGAATTCCGGTTCATATATAGGTGCACCTGCAGACGGTGACAGCGTACTAACAGTTGGAGCCGTTAATTCAAACGGTATCAGAGCAGGGTTTAGTTCTTATGGACCAACGGCAGATGGTAGAATAAAGCCTAATGTTATGGCACAGGGACAAGGTACTGCTGTTGCCTTAGATACTATTTCTATTGGATTTAGGAATGGAACATCTTTTTCATCACCGGTAATTGCAGGAATGATAGCTTGTTTATGGCAATCTTATCCAGAAATGACAGCAAAGGAAGTTCTACAGTCAGTAATGGAAAGTGGTTCGACAGCAGCTACACCAGATACTTTAATGGGATGGGGAATACCTGATTTTTACAGGGCCGATTCAATACTAACGTCAATCAGACCACCAGTTCAATCTGGCAACCTGGCAAGTGCAAGCCCAAACCCATGTCGTGACTTTTTACAAATCGAACTAAATACAGATAGTGCGGAAACAGTAAATATTAGTATTATAAGCATAACAGGTTCAATTGTTTATAATGAAAAGTTTATACTTTCAAATAACGAAAAAGAAATCCGTCTGACCCAAGGAATCAATAGCTTAACAAAGGGCACCTATTTCCTTAAAGTTGAGGCTTCTAACAGGTCGGAGGTAATAAAAATAATAAAAGGTTAGAAATTAACTATTTAAGAATTATTTAACGTATAAAAAACATTAATGGTTATAGTGTGATTTTATGTTATCAACAAATAATAGTATTTATCAACAAAAATTAACATGGTTATACAAGCTAAATTTAAATTTTTAACTTTGACTTGAAATATAATCATATTAACGGGTATAATATCTTTAAAATAAATTTGGTTTAAATCTTGAAATCAACATGCAGGAGACAGAGAAATATGAAAAGAGAGACGATCTTTTTTCAAAAGTAGTAAGAGCAGGAAAACGTACGTATTTTTTTGATGTTAAAGCGACGCGCACAAATCAACAATATTTAACAATTACAGAAAGTAAACGCCGTTTTAACGAAGAACAAGGCAAGTTCTTTTATGAAAAACACAAAGTATTTCTTTATGGAGAGGACTTTGATAAATTCAGAGACGGACTTAATGCTGCGATTTCTTTTATTGAAACAGGAGAGGAAAAACAAGAAATATCAACCGAGATAACAAATACTGAAGACAAAATCAGTACTCCCGTTGATGTTAGTTTTGAAGACCTCGGTGACGACGCTGAATCTTAACCCTTACATCATAGTATTAACTCGCAATAGTTGTTAATAAATTAATATTGCATTTTTAGTGCGAAATCTGTTAAATTGTAACTTTGCAATAAAGGATCAAATTCAGAAATTGAATCATATAACACTATGGGTAAAACAATTGCTGTAACTAATCAAAAGGGAGGAGTTGGTAAAACAACAACTTCTATAAATCTTGCAGCCAGTCTGGCAATACTGGAATACAAAACCTTAATTGTTGATGCAGATCCACAGGCCAATGCAACATCAGGCATTGGTTTTGATCCAAAACAGATTCAGGCAAGTATATACGAATGTATAATTGACAAACTAAATGTTGAAAGCGTAATTCTCCAGACAAAAACACCAAATCTGGACCTGTTGCCAGCACACATTGACCTGGTTGGAGCAGAAATTGAAATAATAAATCTGCCTGACCGTGAAAAACTAATGCAAAATACCCTTGCCGGTGTTAAAGATAAGTATGACTTCATCATTATTGACTGTTCACCATCTCTGGGATTGATTACTGTTAACTCACTTGCTGCTTCAGATTCAGTTATTATACCTGTTCAATGTGAGTATTTTGCACTTGAAGGACTGGGTAAACTATTAAATACCATCAAAATAGTTCAAACCCGTTTGAATGAAAACCTGGATATTGAAGGTATTCTGTTAACAATGTTTGATACCAGGTTAAGACTTTCGAAACAGGTTGTTGAAGAAGTTAAAACCCATTTTCAGCAAATGGTATTCAATACAATAATAAACAGAAATACAAAGCTCAGTGAAGCACCAAGCTATGGTGAATCGATTATTATGCATGATGCCAACAGCACAGGAGCTATTAACTATCTTAACCTTGCCCGTGAAGTTCTTCAAAAGAACGATATGACTATAATGAATAACGCAGATAAGATAATTAATGAGTAATAATAAGGGTAAAAGGAAAGCATTGGGACGTGGTCTGGATTCTATATTGTCGAGTCCTGATACTGATATCACTTCGGAAGACATATCAGGAAATTTTGTGGCAGGAGCTATAGCAGAAATTGAGTTAAGTAAGATTGAAGTAAACCCATTTCAACCAAGAACCGAATTCGATGAGATGCATCTCAGAGAGCTTTCTGAATCAATAAGTACGCAGGGGATTATCCAGCCTATCACTGTTCGTAAAATGGGCTACGATACTTATCAGATCATATCAGGAGAAAGACGGTTCAGAGCCTCACAAATGGCAGAACTTAAGCAAATACCGGCATTTATCAGGGTAGCTAACGATGAACAAATGCTTGAGCTGGCACTCATTGAGAATATTCACAGAGAGGATCTGAATGCAATTGAAATTGCCCTTAGTTATCAACGACTAATAGACGAAATTAAATTAACACAGGAAAAACTCAGCGAAAAAATTGGCAAAAGCAGATCTTCTATTGCAAACTTCCTGAGACTGTTGAAATTACCTCCAAATGTTCAAATTGCTCTGCGTGATGGATTTATTTCCATGGGACATGCACGTGCGCTCATTACCTTACCGGATAAACTGGTTCAGGAACAATTACTAAAGAAAATAATCGACAATGGTTTAAATGTTCGGCAAACTGAAGAACTGGTTAGAAATATCGATACTCTAAAACCAAAAACAGTTAAGAAAAGACCTCTATCTGAAATTCCCGAAAGATTTAAAGACACTCCTGCAATTTTAAGTTCTAAACTGGGAACAAAAGTAAACCTGAAGCGTAACAATAATGGTGAAGGTACAATCGTTATTAGCTTTAAAAATGATCACGATCTTGATAAGATCATATCATTGATCAGTGATAAATAATAATCTCATTTTGAAACAGTTGTTTAAAAGTGTACTGCTTACTGTGTTAATTCTGGTTATTACATTATGTAGTATTAATATTGTTAATGCTCAGCCTGTTGAAAAAAATGATTCCACAGTAGTACGAAAACACTCTCCCAAAAAAGCAACTTTACTCGCGTTAATACCCGGAGCCGGACATATTTATAACAAGAAATACTGGAAGTTACCTATTGTATATGCCGGGTTTGCAGTAACAGGATATTATGCATCGTGGAACCGAAGCAATTATTTAAAATTTAATCAGGCTTATAGGTGCAAGGTTAACAATCCTGACAACCAGCTTGTTACAAGCTACAACCCTGCTGATGATTCTTATTCATGTAGCGTTAATAACAAGGTTGAATGTGAGAATGAACTGGCGCAAAGGTATGAACTTGATCAACTTGAAGCATACAGGGACAGTTATCGAAGGGATATGGAATTCTCGTTTATTTTAATGGGGTTATGGTACGTAATCCAGATGCTGGATGCAACAGTTGATGCGCATTTATATTATTGGAACGTTAATGAGGACCTTTCTGTAAGACTTGAACCTGTTATAATGCAACCTGATATAACTATCCCAATGAGCATTCCCGGTAACACTGTAAATCATAACGGATTAAAAATATCTGTTAATTTCTAAACTAATTTAAATCCAATTATGAATATAATAATCTCAGGTTACGGACGAATGGGCAAAGAAATAGAAAAGGTTTGCCTCAGCAGAAATCATACAGTTGTTGCAATAATTGATAATGAACATGATTGGCAAAATCCTGATTTACTCAGTTATGATAATGCAATCGTGATCGACTTCAGTTTACCTGATATTGCGCTAAGTAATTTTCGGAAGTGTTTTGAAAAGGGACTAAAAATTGTTACCGGAACAACCGGCTGGCATGACAAACTGATAGAAGTTACCGAGATGTGCGATAAGAGCAATGGTTCTTTTTTTTATGCACCAAACTTCAGTATTGGAGTAAACTTGTTTTTCAGAACTAATGATTATCTTTCGAAGATCATGTCAGGATTTGGTGATTATAAAGTGCATATAAATGAAACACACCATATACACAAAGTTGATGCACCAAGTGGTACGGCAATCGCTACAGCTGATCAAATCATTAATAATAATGAAAAGATAGATTCCTGGGAACTAAACACAGATAATAAACCGGATAATGTTTCAATTTATGCATTCAGGCAAGGCGAAGTAACTGGTAAGCATGAAGTTATTTACGAATCTGAAGTGGATAGTATTACACTTATTCATGAAGCAAAGAATCGAAGTGGATTTGCACTGGGAGCTATAATTGCTGCTGAATTTTTATCGGATAAAACAGGAGTGTTCAATATGAATGATCTTCTGGATAATATTATTTGATTAATATCCTGTTAGATTATCTTTAATTTTGTTAATAAGATACGAAATCAATTTTTCCATGGTTTTATTATTAATTACAACTGATTATGATGCTTAAGTATTTAGTAACTCTGTTTATCAGCATTGTGATGCTGCCCTCATGCAAATCACTAAAAGAAACGAATGTTGAATCCCCCGTAAACATTTGCGAGTCAATGACATTCAACAATACACCTTTTAGTGAGATAGAAACTGATTATTATAGCGTTGATAGTGTTTATATTGAAAACAATTGTCTTGTCATTTGGGCAAATTATGGTGGTGGATGTGGAGATGCCAGTTTTAAACTTTACTATTCGGATAAAGTTATGGAATCCTCACCGCCCAAAACTAACCTGTTTTTACAACTTAAAGATCAGGACCATTGCCGTGCAATTGTTCAGCAAAAATTATATTTCAATCTTAGTTTCTTTGATAACTATGCAAATGAAGATGGGATAACACTTAGATTGAGCGGTCTGGATAAGTCGGTATTTTACAGGAATTAATATCATATATTTAGCTGGTTATACTGACACAGGTTAATGATTGGAGAATTCGATCATTATAATTAATTCTAGTAGTGATCATTTGTGAACCCCTGGAATATAGTTACCTAAAATATTACTCCATACTGAAGCGATTGAAACAGCTGTGCTGGATTAAAGTTTACATTGATAATTCAAATTTTAACATGGTACCATATTAGATTTTACAATTACAACAGATAACCGATCCTGAGAAGTAAATTCACTTCAGAAAGGTTGTATTCAATAGTTTCTAAACATTCATGAGTTGAAATTAAATTATCTGACTCAGCTTTGAAATTGCTGATAATCATGAGAAACGTATTAATGTTAAAGAGCCAGGTATTATCACTGATTTTGCAGAAATTGGTGGGCAAATCGTAATACATGCATTAGCAGAAGGTAAGGATATTACGATCGATTACAGACAGAACCGGACTATTGGTTGTATTTCATTAGGGAACAAGGATTTGAGAGATATAAACTAGTTTAAATCTAAAAATACAATTATCAATACTCGAAAATAGCGTCCTTTAAATCAAGCCCATAAATTTACTATTTTTGCACCCTTAAAATTTAAGATTAATTAACTCGGACGCAAGTAAATTGAAAGTATCTTGCATTCGACAAATCTCAAACTAAAAGATATCATGCTCGAACTGATCATTTATATTCCTTTATTATTTACTATTCCTACAGTATTTGCATGGAAACTATTTGAAAAAGCAGGACGAAAAGGTTGGGAAACCATCATTCCATTTTATAACCTTTATGTTTTTTTACTGATAATTAAAAAACCAATGTGGTGGATGATCCTGTTGTTTTTCCCTTTTCTGAACGTTTTTATGTATATGTTAATGCTGGTTGAAATGGCAAAGTGTTTCAATAAGTTTTCATTGGGGGAACAGTTTCTCAGCGTGGTTGTACCTTTCATTTATTTTCCCTATCTGGGTTTCAGGGAAGATGAAATATATATTGATCCTGCCGATAGAAAAAAAGTAAAGAAATCATTTGCACGTGAATGGATTGATGCCATAATATTTGCTGTGGTAGCTGCAACAATTATCCGTACATTCTTATTGGAGGCTTATACAATACCAACCTCATCAATGGAAAAATCATTACTTGTTGGTGATTATCTTTTCGTTAGCAAAATCACATATGGTCCAAAAGTCCCTAATACTCCCCTGTCGTTTCCCTTTGTTCATCATACATTACCATGGACCGAATCAACAAAATCATATGTAGAGTGGATTAAACTGCCATTCTACAGGTTTGCAGGATTTAAAAATGTAGAACACAACGATGCCGTAGTATTTAACTATCCTACAGGAGATACGGTATCAACAAGATTTCAAAGTAATGTAAGCTATTATACACTGGTAAATGAATATGGAAGAAAAAGAGTATGGTCGGACAAAAGAAATTTTGGCGATATTGTAGTTCGACCTGTTGATAAGAGAGAAAACTATGTTAAAAGATGTATAGGATTACCGGGAGATACTTTAAGAATTGTTAACAGACAGGTTTATCTCAATGGTGAAAAGGCTGAAAATCCAGATAAGCTTCAATATCAGTATAATGTTGTTACCAATGGTAATAGTATTAATCCCAAAGTTCTGGATAAATACGATATTACAGAAACATACAGAGGAAGTATGCCGGGTGAATTCGTTTTTATATTAACTGATGAAGCGAAAAGAGAAATTGAGAAATTACCTTTTATAAAGAGTATCGAGATTTTCAATGATAAACCGGGATTATGGAAACCTGAGATATTTCCTCATGATTCAGCCTATAAATGGAACAGGGATAACTTCGGTCCTTTGTATATCCCAAAGGCTGGTGTACCTATAAACCTTACTGTAAAGAATCTACCAATTTATAAACGTCTGATCAAAACATATGAAGGCAATGACCTGGAGGTAGTTAATGGACAAATAATTATTAACGGCACGAAAACTAATACATATACACCTAAATACAATTATTACTGGATGATGGGTGACAATCGCCATAATTCGGCAGATTCCAGATACTGGGGTTTTGTTCCCGAAGACCATATTGTTGGAAGAGCAGAGTTTATCTGGTTGTCGCTTGATCAGAATAAATCATTGTTCAATGGTAAGATCAGATGGAACAGACTATTTTCACTGGTTAATTAACAGGTTATTAATCAGGTTGGTGTTTAATAAACATTAATTAACAATTATGGATATAATTAGTTAATAATTTCTCAGATTAACTATTATCATTTTCTATAATTTACCTTAACTTCGTTTCAAGCGGTAATTATATTGATTACTGACGACAAGATATTGCAATCTTAAGAATTGTTGCTGTAATAATTATGTTACAATGATGAGATTCAAAACATAGATACAGGAATTATTAATATTGTTTTTCTCAGTGTCTGGTTGTCAGATTGATATTAAATAAAGCTGTACTTTTGCAGCCATTAAAAACTAACGAGATTGTATTAAATGAACGAGGAGTATGGTTGGATAGATGATACAAATCTAAATGAACTTGTAAACAGGTTCGAAAAGATGATCAAAGCGGATATGCAGTTCTTTTTTGATGTGAATGAATTTGAGGCCGTTATTGACTATTATTTCGACTTTCAGGAATTTGACAAGGCAAAACTTGCCGTGGAATCAGCCATGCAACAGCATCCATCCTGTTCTTCATTTAATATCCGGAGTGCAAAAATCTTAGCACAAAATGGTCAACATTATGAAGCTCTTGAAGAATTATACCAGATAGAGATAATTGAAACAGCAAATGATGAGCTGTATATTGCCAAAGGTGAGATATACAGTATGATGAACAAACATGAGCTTGCAATTGAACAATATGAAAAAGCGATTCCACTATCAGCAAACCCGGAAGATATTCACTCGGTAATTGCATTTGAGTATGAAAACATGAATGATTACCCAAATGCAATTAAACATCTTAAAAATGCTCTCACACTAAAACCTGATTCTGAGAATATTATTCATGAAATAGCTTTTTTCTTCGATATAACAAACCGGGAGGAGGAAGCAATTGAATTTTTTAAAGACTTTTTAGATACAAATGCCTTTTCAAAAGTAGCCTGGTTTAATTTAGGTATTTTCTATAATCAACTGGAACTTTATGAGAAAGCTATTGAAGCGTATGAATTTACCCTGGCAATTGATGAGGAATTTTCATCTGCATATTTTAATATAGCTAACTCATTATCAGGATTGAACAGATATCAGGAAGCAATAGATTATTATAAAGAAACCTTTAAATATGAAGCTCCTGAACCAATAACACATTACTATATTGGCGAATCATATGAGAATTTAAATGATATCAGAAATGCAATGCATCATTATAATAAAGCAATTGAGATTAATAACAATATGGCTGATGCATGGGCAGGGTTAGGAAGGCTATTTGTAGCCCAGGACAATGACTCAAGTGCTATTTCGTATTATAGCAGAGCAGTTGAGATCGTGCCATCA
This sequence comes from Bacteroidales bacterium, assembly GCA_028277395.1. Classification (GTDB taxonomy): domain Bacteria; phylum Bacteroidota; class Bacteroidia; order Bacteroidales; family F082. The sequence continues at coordinate 51,141 of JANQGJ010000075.1, forward strand.
AATACTGAATTTATGTTTGATCTGGCAATGATCCACCTGAAAAACGGTAATTATGAAGAAGCTTCTGAGTTATTCTACAACATTACCAGAAAGGATCCTTTCAATACAGAGGCATGGATAAACCACTCATCCTGTGCCTATGCTCTGGATGAAACGGAAACTGCAATTGAAATTATTGAAGAAGCCATTGAAAATAATAAGGATTGTGCACTATTATGGTATCGGCTTGCAGGTTACCTTCATGTATCAGGAAAAATACAGCAATCATATTTTTATATGGAAAATGCCCTGAAGCTGAATTACTACCAACACACTGAATTATTCGATTTAATACCTGATCTGTATAGCGATACCAGGTTTATGGAACTACTGGGAGTTTATAAGAATATTTGAAGATATATTTTTCAATATCATTATTTATTTTAAACCTGAATTTTAATGTACTATTTCATTAACTAGTACCGAAAAGCTATGGTTGAAAATAACTTTACAGTAAATAATAATATACTGGCAAACTATGAGTAACAAAGACATAATTAACGAACAGGACAAGATATATTATTCGTTGTTTGAAAAACAAACCCAATATTATCATGAAGGAAAAACAAAACGTATATCGGACAGGATTAAATTGCTGAAGAAACTTCGATTAGTTATTCGTGATAATGAAGACCTTATTAATAATGCACTTAAGAGTGATCTTAACAAATCAAAATTTGAAACGTACGCTACCGAAACAGGATTTGTACTTGAGGAAATCAGATATCATATTGAACACCTTAAAAGATGGGCTAAACCAACCAAATATCCGACACCTTTAACAAACTTCCCGGCATCAAGCTATACTGTAAATGAACCTCTTGGTACAGTATTTATTATTGCACCCTGGAATTATCCCTTCCAATTGTTGTTAGCCCCGCTGATAGGAGCTATTTCTGCAGGTAATACTGCAATTCTAAAACCATCTGAGATATCTGAAGCAACATCAGGTGTTATTGAAAAGATTATCAATGAATCATTCGATAGTGGGGTTATACACGTAGTTCAGGGAGATGCCCGTGTAACACAATCACTTTTGAAGCTGAAATTTAATCATATCTTTTTTACAGGTAGCCCAGGAGTAGGTAAGATTGTAATGCAGGAGGCTGCTAAAAACCTTATTCCTGTTACTCTTGAACTGGGAGGTAAGAGTCCTTGCATTGTCCACAATGATATAAACATCTGGTTAACAGCCAAAAGGATAATCTGGGGAAAACTTCTAAATGCAGGGCAAACATGTATAGCTCCAGACTACATATTAGTTCACAAAAATGTAAAGGAAAAGCTTATTGACTCACTTATCAATGCTATAAAAAACTGCTATGGACCTAATGCTTCCGTTAGTGAAGATTATCCCAGGATCATTAATCAATCTAATGTCCTAAGACTCGCGAAACTAACAGAAGGAACAAATATTAGATATGGTGGTAAGTACAATACTGAAACAAGATATTTCGAACCTACAATAATTGACAGCCTGTCAATGGAGGAACCTTTAATGCAACAGGAAATATTCGGACCAGTTATTCCGGTTATTACATATGAAGAATTGAGTGAGGTTATTAATCTTGTAAACTCCCGTCCCAAACCACTGGCACTCTATTTCTTTTCAGGGAGCAGGAAAAATCAAAACATGATAGTAGATTCTATTTCAGCAGGTGGTGTAACTATCAATGATACAATTATGCACATTGTAAGCAACCAGTTACCTTTTGGTGGTGTTGGCAATAGCGGAATGGGCAAATATCATGGCGAATATTCATATGAAATATTTTCAAATAAGAAACCTGTAGTTTATAAGAAAACCTGGATGGATATTCCAATCAGGTATGCTCCCTTTAAAAATAAGTTGAAACTGCTAAAACTACTGATCAGGTAGTACTTTAAGTAACTTTTGATTATGGGATCCCCATGTATTTATGACTTTGGAGTGACATCCTCCATTTTGGAGTATTCATAATATATTCGGTTAGCACCGGCATTATTTTGGGAATATTACTCCACTCAGGCTGTAAAAACAAATGTACTTTACTACTTACAAGTTCAGAATTTAGTTCTGCCCATTCAATATCCGACTTATTTTTTATAATCACTTTAAGTTCATTTACCTTGTTATAGATTGAACCTTTTGGAGGAGAATACTTCTTAGGAGAGAGACATATCCAATCCCATTTTCCTGTTAATTCATGTGCACCAGATGTCTCAACCATTGTAATTATTCCATACGACACAAGTTTTTCAGTAAAATAATCCAACGGGTAAAGTGATGGTTCACCCCCGGTAACAACTACCGTATCTGCTCCGCTTCTGCGAATATTTTCGATTATCAGGTTAACATCTACAGGTGGAAATAAGCTCTCATTCCATGATTCTTTTGAATCGCACCATGAACATCCTACATCACATCCTCCAATTCGTACGAAATACGCAGCCTTACCCATATTATATCCTTCACCCTGAAGTGTATAGAACTCTTCCATTACAGGAAGCTTCATACCATTACTAAATATATCCTGATTTTCAACCATTACTTTTTAACAAACTTTTTTTCAACTTTATCATCTCCTGATGACAGCCTTACAAAATATAAACCAGAGGATAGATTACCAACTTTCAGCCTTATTTTTAACGAATTTTCAACCCTTTTAACATTTGATCTCTGAGAATAAACCGTCTTTCCCAAAGAGTCGTACAATTCAACAGTATAATTTCCTGCAGGAAGACCACTAATCTCCATATTCAGTTTATTTCTCTTTACAGGGTTGGGACTCAATTCGAAATCAAATAAACTGTTTTTTATAGCTTCCGCTCCCGATGGTGAGGCTGTCGTCCATCCTGATGTTTCGATATCGTAAGCTGTCTGTGAGAACATGATATTTCCCTCAGATGTAATAACCTCATTTGATCCAATAGTATAGATAACTGCCTCTGTTTGAGTTGCAATAATATTTGGAAAATCAATTCTTCTCTTATTACCTGAAAAAAACTGATCATCTTTGTAATCAAATAAAATCCAGATAAATGGTACCCAGCTCTGATTTACATAACCAATCAATGTTATTTCTCCAAGTTTTTCATTTATGTCAGCACCGGTAATTAATCCGGAAGTATTAAATGAACTAACTAACTCAGCAACCTGTACTCCATCGTTGGAAGACAATTTATATAATTTGGAATGTTGATCACCCCTGTTTTTTGAGAACAAATAAAGATTGCCATTAAACGCGATAAACGCCTCACAATCAAAGTTATGATCCCTTCTATTAATTTTACCACCGGTATAATCTGAATAAATAAACTCTATTTTAGAAGAACTAACAGTAGCATTACCATTATCGGGGATATCTGATTTCCGCACTTTATAGATCGTGAGATCATCTCTGTTTCCTGCATTATTACCAAAGTCACCAATATAAATATATTCATCATCGTCAGCCAATGACTCCCAGTCAATATTTGTTGCATTACCAATTGTAATTCTTTGTACAACATCACCAGAAGTCGTATCCAAACCATATAGAACAGGCAAACCACCACTATCATTGATAGTCCATAGTTTATTCTTATAAAATGCTAAACCTGATGTTTCACTAATCTCATCAGGAAGCAGATATCTGAGGTTTGGATTATATACGGTCAGGTTGTATAAACATGAACCATCATTTATAGTTGCCAAATGATTAAAATTATTCGCATTCGGGTCTGTACAACCGGTTATTTGTCCTGATGCATTATTGAACCAACCTAAGAAACAGATAAAAAGGATCAACAAAGATTTGCTTAGTATCTTCATAGTATAAAAAATTAGAAACCGGATAGCCGGTAAATAGAACCAAAAACATTGTAAGTTTATACAGCTTTGATTAGCTGTACTCCATCTTCAACGAAGATAATGTATTTTTCAGTAACATGGCAATAGTCATGGGACCTACACCTTTAGGTACAGGCGTGATATAAGATGCTTTTTTTGAAACTTCGTCAAAATCAACATCTCCTGTAATAATGTATCCCTTCTCGTTATCAGCAGGTATTCTGTGAATTCCAACATCAATAACTACAACGCCCTCTTTAACCATATCATTTTTAACAAATTCCGGACTACCAATTGCTGCTATCAAAATATCAGCCTGACTGGTTATTTCCGATAAATTCTTTGTTTTACTGTGACACAGGGTTACTGTTGCATTTCCAGGGTTTGTTTTTTTTGACATCAGAATGCTTAACGGAGACCCAACAATATTTGACCTTCCTAGAACAACGCAATGTTTTCCCTCAGTTTCAATATCATAACGCTTCAACAACTCCATAACTCCAGCCGGTGTTGCTGATACAAAGGACTTTTCACCTGCAACCATCTTACCAATATTAACCGGATGAAATCCATCAACATCTTTTGCAGGATCAATGCTTTCAATTACCTTACTTACGTTTATATGATCAGGCAGAGGAAGCTGAACAATTAAACCGTTCACATCATCGTCCTTATTTACAAAGTCAATTGCTTTCAATAGCTCTTCCTCAGTTGTATCAGCAGGATATTTATAAACTGATGAAGTAATACCTACACTTTTTGCTGCTCTTTCTTTACTAGCAACATAAGTCTGACTGGCAGGATCTTCTCCCACAATAATAGCTACGAGATGAGGTGTATCCAAATTATTATCTATCATCTCAGCAACTTCAGCTTTTATTTCATCCTTCACTTTTGAAGCAATGAGTTTCCCATCAATTATCTTTGCTGTCATATTATCAATTCTATGTTTATTTTGTTGAAAAATAATTACTGACGTTTGAGCTGGTTCATCATATTTGCCATTTTTCTACCACCTCCAGATGTCATCATCTTCATCATTTTGCTTGTTTCAGCAAATTGTTTTATCAACCTGTTTACTTCCTGAATATCAGTTCCGGCTCCTCTTGCAATCCTTTTACGTCTTGATCCATTTAGTATTTTAGGATTTTCACGTTCGGCAGGGGTCATTGAGAAAATAATCGCTTCAATTCCTTTAAAAGCATCATCATCAATATCAGCATCTTTAATAGCTCTCCCAACACCAGGTATCATCCCCATTAAATCTTTAACATTACCCATCTTTTTTATCTGCTGGATCTGTTTTAGAAAATCGTTGAAATTAAACTGGTTTTTGGCTATTTTTTTCTGAAGCTTTCTTGCCTCCTCAACATCATATTGTTCCTGTGCTTTTTCAACAAGGGTAACAATATCTCCCATTCCAAGGATACGATCAGCCATACGTGAAGGGTGGAAAAGATCAATGGCTTCCATTTTCTCTCCTATCCCTACGAACTTAATTGGCTTATTTACCACTGATTTAATAGTCAGAGCAGCACCACCACGTGTATCACCATCTAACTTAGTCAGTACCACACCATCAAAATCCAGTCTGTCATTGAAAGCCTTTGCAGTATTTACAGCATCCTGCCCGGTCATAGCATCTACAACAAACAGAATTTCATTTGGATCAATTGCAGATTTTACAGATGATATCTCATTCATCATCTCTTCGTCAACAGCCAACCGACCTGCAGTATCAACAATTACAACGTTTTTACTGTTTTCTTTTGCATGCTTAATTGCATTTTTAGCAATTTGTACCGGGTTCTTATTACCTTCCTCACTAAATACATCCACACCAATCTGATCACCTAGTACCTTTAACTGATCAATCGCAGCCGGACGATAAACATCACCAGCTACCAATAATGGAATACGACCCTGTTTTGACTTAAGGTAATTCGCGAGTTTTGCCGAAAATGTTGTTTTCCCGGAACCTTGTAACCCGGCAATTAGTATAACTGCAGGTTTTCCTTTAATATTAATTTCTTCATGTTCACCACCCATTAGCAAAGCTAACTCATCGTGAACAATCTTGGTCATAAGTTCTCCCGGTTTAATTGCTGTAAGAACATTGGCACCAAGTGCTTTTTCTTTTACTTCACTTGTAAAGTTCTTAGCAATTTTATAGCTAACATCTGCCTCAATTAAAGCTTTTCTAATCTCTTTAATCGATTCTGCTACATTTATTTCGGTAATTCTACCGTGACCTTTTAAAATTTTAAACGACCTGTCGAGTCTGTCGGTTAATCCTTCAAACATATTCTATTCAATTTTAACTGGCAAAAATAATAAAGATTAATTAGGTGAAGTGCTTAGTTTTACAAATCAGCAGTATATACATAAATATTTTCTCAAATATCCTCTATGCACCAGGATATTCATGCACTTATACATTGAATCAAAAAAAACGACTGAATTTAGTCTTTTACTTCATGCACATTTATATTCAAAGTGAATATCTTAAGAGCTTCTTTCTTGTCATCGAATTTAGAACCATATTCCATGATCAGCTCTGTTGTTCCTGCATTAACAGCTTCAAATCTATAATAATAAACTCCGGCAGATCCAATTCTGTCATCACCCAACATATAATTTGGTTTACCAGATTTAACGATCACTGAATCGTTGTACATGATTTTACGCCAGGTGTTGCCTGTAGATGCATTGGCTGGCAGTTCTATTTTCACTACTTGCCCAACAACCATATCTACTGAACTACCACTATCAGAGTATTTCACACTCAATTCTTTACATGAAAGAAGGACTGTAGACATGATTATAAGTACAATTATTGTTGTTTTTCTCATAATCTACATATGTTCATTAAAAAAAGATCCTGGATTTACTTAATGTAAATCCAGGATCTATCTGTATAATAAGCCAGGTATTATCGCTGTATTACTAATTTCTTCACACCAGCATTTTTATCTGATTTGATAAATACTGTGTAAACACCTGATTCAATATTTCCTATATCAATATTTGTTTTGAAGACATTATTGTTCGATGTAAACCTGCCCGAATAAGCTAATTTATTGTCCATTCCAATAATCTTAACTTCAATACTGCCATCAATATTACTTTCTGTAGATATTTCGATCACATTACTGGCCGGATTTGGGATTATTGTAAATCCAAGATTATTTGATAATTTCTCACCTATTCCATCGCAACCCAAAACTAAAAGTGTCATATCATCGGTAACAACCTCACTACATGGAGTTTCAGGATAAACTGATAGACGCAGCACTACAGATCCTGAACTTATATCATTGCTGCCCGGTGTATAATCTGAATCTAACAAAGCTGAATTCATGAATGTTCCATCACCTAGTGATGACCACTCATAACTTGCAAAATTATCAGCCTGTCCGGATAATGTAATTGACCCGTCTTTACAAACTGAATCGTTTGGCCCGGCATTAGAAATTGCATTCGGAACAATATCAAGTGAAAGCTGGTCAAATCCTGTTTCACAACCTTCTGAGAAATGAGCTGTCAGCTTTAGCATAGCATTGCCAGTTTCAATATCACCAGACCCCGGGGTATATGTAGTTTCCAATTCTGTATTATTGGAAAATACACCATCACCTGACGTGGACCATTCAACCGAAACAGGATTATCAACAGTGCCAGATAGGCTTACCTGGTTGTTAGCACAAGATGTGATATCATCACCAGCATTAATATCCGGCATTCCTTCAACAGTAAGTGTCATTGTATCAGTACTGTCATTTGTACATGGAGGCATTGCTATCGCTACCATAGTCAAATTAACTGTTCCTGCTGTTATATCTTCACCACCTGGAGTATATGAGGCATTTAAGAGTGTGTTATCATCAAATGTACCATCACCTGATGTATTCCACAAAACTCCATCATTGTCAGTTGCTGTTCCGTTCAGTTGATAAGCGTTGTTTCCACATGTTATTCCGTCCGGACCGGCATTTGGTTTTGGAGCAACACCAATGTTGACATACATTTCATCTTTGTTCTCTTCTATACATGGTTCGATTGCACTGGCAATTAAGCTCAGTTTAACCTGACCATCTGCTATATCATTTGGACCTGGTGTATAAACAGCGTTTAAGATTGAAATATCATCAAAAGTACCATCTCCTCTTGATGCCCATGTTACAGATTCATAATTCTCAGCCTGGCCCACCAGTTGAGCCGATCCGCTACCACAAACTGTCACATCTTCACCTGCATTGGCTATTGGAGCCGAAACTATTGTCAGTATTATATTGTCAGTAACAGATCCTGTTGCAGGAGGTATTGGTTCAACTGTTAATTCAAGATCAACACTTCCTGTTGCTATATCCTCACTACCAGGTGTATAAATAGCATTTAACACTCCACTGTCATTGAATATACCATCACCTGATGTTGTCCACTCAACCGAACTGAAGTTGGTTGCTCCTCCATCAAGCTGTGCATCACTGTCTTCACATACATCCATATCATCTCCAGCAGAAGCAGAAGGCAATGAAATTGTGTTTGTAACTCCGCCAACTATTATTGAAAATGCCTGGCTTCCACCTGTAAGTGAACCATCATGGTCAACTGTTACGGTATATTCGCCTGCATCAGGATCTTCAATAAATACAACTTCCACATTATCAACATTGTTTTCACTATTATTAGTTGCAATTGATCCTGGTGAGTTTGGATTTAATTTCCATGGAAAATAAGTATTTCCATCCTTTGTTATTCTTAGATCCAGATCATTTATTAACATTGGATCAAGAGGATCTAACTGAGCAGAAAGTGGCTGTCCAGGTACATCTGTCCAGCATATCGTTGCTTTTAGATCTTCACTTCCATCTGTCACAAGCACCATCTCAAAAGTATCACCTTCGTTCAATACTATTTCGTCAATCACGTTAACACTCTGATCTTCAGTAATTTTTAACACTGCACTTTTTGTGTTCATGAGTCCCCAGCCAAACTGGTAATCCGGACCATCCTGTATGCCTGCTTCATCAGCAGTATGAATTACAAGTCCTTTCAGTGTTGCCGCTCTCATATACTCACCGGTACCTACCAGATCTTCCCAGTGTTCCTGTAAAAGAATAAGTGAGCCGGCTGCAGAAGGAGCTGACATTGAAGTACCATCTGATGAAGTATAACTTGAATTATGACTATTATTAGTTGAATATAGTCCAACACCATTAGCCACAATATCAGGTTTTACGCGACCATCATCAGCCGGCCCCCATGAACTAAACGAACTCATATTTACTGATCCAGGTCCATTATAGCCACCCACCATATCGTGAACCGCTCCCACTGTTAATACATTTTTTGATATTCCACCATGAGCGATACAATCATACGGACCATCTTTGGGATGTGCACCACCATTTGGACCTTCATTTCTGTCATTTCCTGCAGATTTAACTATTAAATAGTAAGGAGCATCAGATGCAATTTGATCCCATCCACGTGCTTCGTTATCATAAAAACCAAAAAGGTAATCTTCCTGGGTACTAATTCCGGAATTTCCATACCATGTCCAGCTGGTACCGGTCCATGACCATCCACGACCAAATCCATATGAATGATTTGATACTAAAGCACCCTGTGCCGCTTCTGCTGCCATTTCAGAATTATCAGAATTCCAGTCAAAGGCACGAAGGTTGGCATTATAAGCCATCCCTTTAGCATTTGACTGAACACCTGCTGCCATTATTGTACCTGCAACATGTGTTGCATGCCAATGTGTTGATGATGGGTTGTCGCCCTGTGTAACTCTACCTCCAAACTCCTGATGACTAAGCAGAATACCTCCGCCATCCCACTCACGTGGTGTCATACCAGTACCATCAAGAGATAAACCTAAGCCTCCTCCAGAATATACTTTATTTGTAGAAATTGTTTTTGCAGCAGTACTATTATCTGTTTTATAGTACATTGGCTGACCATCTTCAGTTATATACTGAAGTTCAAAAAATACCCCTTTATCATTTACAAAGGTTACAGGCAAACCATTTTCTTCAGCAAACTTCTCTGCATATGCTCTTTTTTCAGTGTACTCAGCTGCTTTCTCACGAGAAAACTTAAGCAAAGCTTCTGTGTTTGTCACAACCTGACCTAATGCGGTATTTGACATTAAGACAATTGCAATGAAAGAAAATAAAATTAAAAGTCTTTTTTTTCTCATCTCTAATTTTTGAATTATTGTTTAATTGATATTTATTTATATCCTTGTCTATCTATTTCTTACAGCTTATAGTTTAAATACCGATACAATATTAATATAAGCGGTTAAGTATTGATCAAAATATAATTAATAGTATTCCTTAAGTTGTTCCTTATCCTTTAAAATAAGACTCCTCAATTTTCAGGTTGCAAATTTAACAGAAAATATAACTTACCACATCCATTACAACTCCCTAAAACGGAGAGCATTCAATTGGGCTGTTTGAACGTTTGCGGGTTGGTGCCATAAAACCTCCACCCGAACTCTTGTTGATCAATCCAATATCATCAAACT
>JANQGJ010000008.1 GCA_028277395.1 Bacteroidales bacterium
TCACCATTAATCATTCACCATTAATCATTCACCATTAATCATTCACCATTAATCATTCACCATTAATCATTCACCATTAATCATTCACCATTAACACCACCCAACTCCACAAGCTTCTCCCTACATACAACCTCTGTAAGTTGCTGCAACTCAAGCACACAGTTTGATAGGTGTTCCAGTTCTTCCTTTTTTATTTTGTAATCCATTTTGTACCGTGAGTCGATGTAGGCTTTTTTGAGAATGGTAAATAGGCGTTCTTCCTCTTCAGTCTGGCGTGGGAATATAGGATAGAACCGGGCATCCAGTTTGCTGACCATCATGTGTAGCTCCTCAACGTCGTGAATTTTAGGCTTATAATCGGTAAAAACCAAAAGAGTGGTCATGAAATAACGCTCAGTGGCCTGATGCAACTGGAAAACTGCCAGATTATAATCATTTTCACGAAAATTAAACTCAAACGTTTTATAAAAACCATTAGCACTCTCGAACCACTTATCAAAATAAAGTTGCGCTTTTTCAACCCGTTTTTTGGCAGTAAGTTGTTGAGGTACTGCCAGCACATATTTTTTGCTGTGGTAAAGTCTGATGCCTTCCTTTAGCAAATCGGTAAAGAAATAGTTACCATCGGTAATTTCCTGGTTTAGATAATCGATGCCGTGGTAAATCAGGTTTATGGGAGTAGTTATTTCCACATTCCTCCTTAGTTTTTGCCGTAGTCTTTTGGCAGCCTTATGTTTGTTAGCCTTTACTTCATCTTCAACCACAACAAGCAGATCATAATCGCTTTTATATTCAAAAGTGGTGCCATTTTCGACGTAACTGTCATCAACCCAGCTTCCTCTTGCATGGCTGCCAAACAAAATTATCATCTCCACATTACTGTTTTTTGTAATGTACGAAACAATTTCTCCCAACTCTTCCTGCTTTTCTTTGGGCAGCTTAGCAATGGATCTTTTCAATTCTATCTCATTTTTGGTTTAGTGATGTAAAGATAGGGGTTTTTTTGGATGGGGGTGGATTGGGTTTGGTAGGAGGTTGGATTTGTTTTGTTTGGGGTATAATTCCGAACGAGTGGGTAAAACTTTTTCCAATTCTGAATCAACTTAAGTTCTAAACAAAAACGCATTATTTTATACCTAATGTTGATCCAGTAAGCCCGTGTTTAGGAATAGTATTTTTTACTAATCATTTTTGCTGTCATTGGACTAACCTGTATGATAATTTCTTCTTGAATGCTTGGATAATTTGGATATCGTAATGCTTGATAAAGAGCTTCAGGTTTGTTCACAAAAATAATAAATTCACTCCACGTGAACAAGTAGTTTTAATGAACGGATGAGATTTTTTAATTATTGGCAAGTATTAAATAAATGGAATTACGTTTATTTTTACAATATCCTGAGTTTTTGAAATTTTATCTATACATATTTGTTCCTGCTTTTCTTTGGGCAGCTTAGCAATGGATCTTTTCAATTCTATCTCATTTTTGGTTTAGTGATGTAAAGATAGGGGTTTTTTTGGATGGGGGAGGGAGAGATTTAGTGTTCGTTTGGAGTTGTTTTTTGGAGCTATAATCTAAAACGAACGGATTAGGGTTAATTATTATTTCAATTGGTCTAAAATTTCAATTAATTTGTAGACTGTTGAGCATGGGTTATTAAATTCTTTTAAATTTTTAGCTCTTCTAATAGCATCATCTCTCTTGGATATCAGTTTCTCTTTCAATTTACTGTCGATTAGACCCTTTTTATAGGAATGATTTCTGTTCTTCAATTCTTTACAACAATAATCACTATTTGTATTTGAAGTATGGTTTTTATAATGAAGTAGAAACCATAATTCGACAGAAGGATTCGAAACCAATAATATGCAATCTTGAATTTGAGAAAGTCTCTGAAATATTTCTGGAACATCAATATCATAAAACAAAAAGTCCAAATCCTTTTCGTGGGTTATTTTATTCTGTTTGTAATTATAAATATACTCCTTAGTAATATTATTTTTCCCAATTCTAGGATGTATATAGATAGAAGGTATCCTATATTCGCTCTTTAAAAAATTTATGTATGATTCCTCGGTTTTTCCTTCACAAAAAACGAAAAATGTAGGATTTATTTTTTTGCCTTTAGGTTGTCTTCTCTTTTTCACAATTTACTCATTAATAATTGAGTGAAGTTTCTCTTCCGAATTATCAACTATTGGAACTGAATCAAACCTTCCTTGTAAATAAGCTTTTTCAACGTCCATAGTATCTCTGAAATCACTGTAATCATATAATGAATATAAATCAGATCCACCATCCTGTTTTTTATTTACGAACCAAATTTGATCTTTTCTTAACATGTCAAGATCCAATAGATTTGTGTTATGTGTAGAGAAGATTAATTGTGATTTCTTACTAGCATTAAATATCTGAATGATATATTCAACTATTTTGGGATGCAAACTATCCTCAATTTCATCGATTAATAGTATTTTATTATTTCTTACAACGCTTAGAATAGTAAGCATTAACATGAACAATTTTCGTGTTCCATTGGATTCCTCTGTTGAAAAATCAAATGCAATTCCTGGAGAATTCTTATGAAATGTTTTAATCTCAATACTTTCTACTTCAGTTTCCTCAAATGAAACTTCTTCTGTATCAAGATTAGCTTTAATGTTCTTCCCCTTTTCTTTTTTTAGAGTTTGCTTAAAATCAACAATGTCACTATCTGCCAACTGCAGTGCACATAATAGTTGTTTTTTATATGATTTTATTAACTCATCTAGATGTTTAATACTATAATTTGAATGGTGTAAAATGAAGGTACTATGAAAGAAATTGAATACATCTTTAGGTATTAACCTGTCCATTTGGCTTGCTCGCGAAATGTATAAAGTCTTATTTGATGTACTTTCAGCAACATCGAATGGTCGTTTAATGACTGACGTTCCAAAAGAGTATTTTTCTCTCTTGGTCTTTCCAGCTTTTTCATCTCTTTCAAAAACCTTTGCTTTTCTACCATTTGGATAATAAAATAGGCTTTCAGTTAATATTTCATCACGATTCAATGAAAAGGAATATTTATATTCTATTTCATTTATTACAAAGTATATGAAATAAGAGCTAGGTTTTTTTGGATACCCATTAAATTTAAACTTTTTAAAATTGAAAACAGAGTTTTCATTATGCTTATGTGATTCATAAACCATCGCGTTACAAAAACTAATTGCCCTCAGAATATTACTTTTACCTGAGGCATTAGCACCATAAAGGGCAATGGTTTTTAATACCTCAATATCATCATATTTGAAGATGTTTTTGGGTAATGATTTTGATTTTGCTGTTTTAATGTTACCAGCTCTTAAATCCAAAACGACCTCTTCATTTATTGAGAAGAAGTTACTTAAACGAATTTCCAACACCATTTTAATGTCTGATTATGTAAATATATTGCAAATATAAGCATTAAAAATGATTTTTGGTCTCTGTTTCTAGAATTTCATAAAGAAAAACAATGTTTTCTGATAATCGTTGTATGAACCTCTGTTTGGTATGAATCACAACTACTTTAAAAAGGAATTATGTTATATTATCTCACATCTTTGTTATTATTTGTGTAAATATCTTGTTCTTCATTCTACACCTGATTACATAAGTCCCACTATTTAAAGTAACAATATCAATTTCTCCTTCTGTTTGCGGGAGAACTTTCTTAGTGAGAACAAGTCTTCCGTAAAGATCATATATCTCTATCAAAAAAGGATCATTATTGTAATTATCGGAAATATTATACCTCATGATGTTACTGACTGGGTTCGGATAAAAGCTAATATCATTTTCTGACATATTATGAGCAATATCAACAAAATCACAATTTAAAGCAAAATCCATTACTTCATCCCTGTTATTCTTTAGGCCGTTTATTGTATAATTAACCTCATAATCAGGAATTATACCAATCCTTTGCGTAGGTGTATAATCAGGATAATAAATTCCCAGGAATGTAGCTGCTGTGAATATATGTCCAGGTAAGTATATGGAAGAAGTATTTCCATCAGCTGCAGCTGTTGTGCTACCTATTTTTATGGCTCCGTCAAACTGTTCCAGTCCCATGCATGTGTACTCTGCCTGACTGATGGTATTTATATCATGTAGTATGATAACATTACCCTCATATGGGTTAGGTGTTCCGGTTCCAATAAACTCATATTTCCAGTATAATCTGCCGGGATAGTCAATGTCAGGGTAGGTGAAATTGGAAATATTAATGGGTGAATTGTATAAATAATCTACAATATACCACAGAGTTTGCCTGGGATAACCTCTGATGTCGAAAACTATTGCATCAGTATCCCAAAGTTCATTAAACATTGTTTCAACATCATCAGCCTCAAGTCTCGACATATCAACAATGCCGAAATTGCAGTATCCGTTCACCAAAGTATCATACCATACAGGGCCGGTTTTGGCAACCAACCTTTCATAGTTCGTTATATCGCGGACAAGAGTTTCTGTATGCGATGAAACACCATCGTTTACAGTAATTGAAAAATCACCATAATTGCCAAGCATTATCATTTTATTTATCATCCGGTTTATAAACTCATCATTTGAACCGGCAGCATATTCCCTTAAACTATCTCTGATCTCATTAATGTCAAGACCATCTATTTCCAAAATAATATCGCCTGGCATTACCTCTGTTACCTCCGGTAATACTTTTGATATTACCATATTTGTATCAATAAATTTTGTTAAAAATGGTGTGTGATGATGGCCATCCCATAGCTGAAAAATATATGAACTAAGTTGTCCGTGTGAGTCGTTTATTCTTGTGGTTAATCTTTTTACGGCCAGGTTGTACGACAGGTCGTCAGTTGCTTCTATAAAATATGGGATCATCTCATGAAGTGTTGTATCCCACTCCTGATCCATAATACTTTTATAAGGAAAGAAGTAGTTTATAATGTTCCAGAATCTGAAAAGAGAGAGAATCCTCATATTTTCATCAGGATAGTAAGGCCCTTCCCTGTATTGATTATCTATCACAAATGAAGGAGGCCCTCCATTATATGCCTGCCCTACATAAACATTTGACTGTGGCCTGAAGCGGCTTCGTATGGTGTCTAAAATTGATCTGACGGAATCTGTAAATATTGGATTTTGTATCCATGAATAGCCACTATTTAAATTTAAACTATCCGGTATATTTGGCATATAGGCTGTACTTGTACCCATTTCTCCGGCATTATTCAGCATAATGAGCAGAGAATCGTTAAATGAACTGTTATCAGGGGCATTTTTAATTCCGCTAACAACCATAAGCAGCTCATCGTCCCAGTTTACGTTACCGTTTGCTGTTTCGGTATGATAGTATTTTACATGTCCCCATGTTTTACATAAGTAAAACAACCGGTTGTAATAAACACTGTCAGGTACCTGTGCATGTATATTAAATGTTGAAGATATTATTAATGAGATAAGAGTGATGTTAATTAACTTTTTCATAGCAAGCAGATTTGATTTATTATTCATCAAATATAAGAAAACTTTTTATGAAATTGATGTGGTAATATCTTATTTTCAGCTTTTTATGGCAGAAAGGTGGTATTTCTTTATTCAGCTATAAAAGGTTTGTTCAAACACAGTCGGAAAGATGAGGAAAAGCAAAATGTGACTACTTTTCGAAAGAATTGTAATAGGTGGTATCTCCTTTATTGTTGCCAAGCAGCAAGTAGTCAACAGAACCAATTCCGTCGAAATTAAAGGATGTTCCGTTTATGTTTCCCATTTTAAGAGAATCAGATAAAGCTATTACAATATTATTATCCACAAAAACACTTGTTGATCCGTTTTTTGAAACGATCTCCACTTCATGCCAGGTATAAAGGTTGCAGCCAAGTCCTGATAGGTCTGAATCATAACTTGTTAATATCGTATTTCCATATTTTATTTGTAGCTTGTCCTGACCTCCGTTTTGAATAAGTGGTATATAACAGAAATCATTTTCAAACTGAATTCCAATATATATTTCAGGGCAGGACGATTCAATATCAATACTATCAAGCTTTACCCTGGTTTGTAGTATAAAATCTTTATAGTTTAAAGGTTTTTCAGTATGTGTTTTTGATAATACCAGTTTCATATCACTACTGACGGGAATGTTGTTTTTTTCAAGTAATCTTTTGGAAACAGATAAACTACCGTTATCAATTATATTTTCTTCATAAAAGTACCATGGTAACACTTCGGGCGAATTTTCGCAGGTAATCATTGCTACCCAGTTATGAGAAACAATGTTTAATTCAAGTTTTTTAACAACAGAATCATCGGCCATTAGAAATGCCTGATATATCCCAGGATAATAATAAGAACTTGTAAGCTGACCTTCATTCACAGGCAGGTATTTCTTTGTATAGTCATGTGATGATTCAATAATAAAAAAACTGTCAGCATTAATATTCCGGACATTGTAATCAAACACAACGATACAGGGAACCGTTGAATCACTTTTTTGATGGTAATCAAATACCACGGGGCCAACAATAGTTATTCCCTTATTATAATTCAGATACTTCAACAGCATAAGCCCACCAGCCAAAATTATGGATGTTACCAGTAAAATTATCAACTTGTTTTTAGAACTGTTTTTTAAGTCAGGCCTGTGCTGGTTATTTTCAGAAAAATTTTGCCAATCGGTAAATCCGGCAAATGTTGCAAGTGCATCTAAAGTGCTTTTATGTGGTATTTTTTTAAAATCATCGTTCCATATACGTCTTAGAGTTGAAATGCTCAGCAATACTCCGGTTTTGGTAAAGATCTTTTCTGATAGTAATTCAAAGTCCCTTCTTGTCCAGATTTCATTTTTATTTCGGGCAAGTTGTTCCTCTATAAAACTTCGACATAATCTTATCTCATTTTTTATGGAGCTGTTTTTACTCATTTCAACAATTTCATCTGGTTTAATGAAAAAGTAAAAATATGTATAATGTTATGATAAAACCGATTTGAAACAAATTTGAAACAGAAATAATACGGTTTTAAAATGGTAATCTGATGTTAATTGGAGAGTTTTGAAAAAATATAAATGAAATATTAATTTAAATCTATTGAAATGAAAAGTAATATCTGTAACACTAAGGGCATCATCAGAATAATTATCATAGGAATAATAACTGTTTTTATGGTAGTACCATCGGAATTAATCTCTCAGGAAACACAAATAGTTATAAGCGCCATGCGAAAAGTTGGAGATCAGGAAGAGGTAATTACATACCAAAGTATAAAAGAAAGTGAAATTGTTGATTTTTCCAATTTAATAAGGGTGTACATTAATAAAGCATCTGTTGTGGTAAAAGTTGACGATTCCCTGGTACTATTTAATAAAACCGGTGACAAGATAAAAAGGAAACTAATTACAAATATTGAAAATAAGTATGGTAAGATTACACCTGAAAACATCAAAAATTCGAAATGTGATTTAGTATTACTGGTCAGAAAAAGTGTATTTACAAATAAATCGGATTTTGCGGCACTGCTTGAAATGATCAACACAACCGTATTCGACTTAATGGAGTATTATAGTCAGGGTGTTTATAAAGTGGATTATGATTTACTAAATACGCAGCAAAAAAGTTACATAAGAAATCTTGTTCCACTAAATAATTATCTTGCCGACGATGTTAAAATGTAAGCATAACTTTTAATCGAAATGCATCATTGTTTCAGTACTGTTTCGTGCAGGAACCGTTTAATGATAATTGTTCCTGCATTTCCGGTTACTGGGTTGGTAACTGGTAGTGAATTCCGGCATCAGGACCAAGAGGTACTCCAAGCATCAGCCATGCTACAAGCAGTAATATCCAAACAACCAAAAACGCGAAAGAATAAGGTATCATTGTTGCTATTATCGTTCCAATACCTGCCTTTTGATCGTATTTCTGAACAAATGCAATGATAAGAGCAAAGAAACTCATCATTGGAGAAATAACATTGGTTACACTATCTCCAATCCGGTAAACTACCTGAGACAATTCGGGTGAATAGCCCATAATCATAAACATTGGGATAAATATAGGGGCCAGAATAGCCCATTTTGCAGATGCACTACCCATTAACATGTTAATTGATGCCGACAGAAGAATAAATAATATCATAAGTGGTATCAATCCGATATCAGCTGACATCAGCATACCTGCACCTTTAACTGCCAGTATGATCCCCAGGTTGCTCCATTTAAAATAAGCCACAAATTGTGCAGCGAAAAATACCAGCACAAAATATGTAGCAAGTGTTTTCATTGATGCTGCCATCCCTTTCATTACATCGGTATCATTTTTAAATGCTCCGGTTGTAATTCCATATGCCAGGCCTGTGGCTCCGGCGGTTAAAAACAACATTGCAACAACACCCCTGATAAGCGGTGATGTTAGTATGGCACCATCAGTTCCTCTGAAAAATCCATCTTCGGGGATAATACCAATAAGAGTTATTATTACAATACCAATAAGAGTTAAAAGAGCCATAATCAGACCCTTCTTTTCCTCTTTTGATAATTTTTCAACAGAGCTTTCATTTTCATCAACAACACCGGTGTATTTACCAAGTCGTGGTTCCACTATTTTGTTTGTTATAAAAGTACCTGTAACCGCAATTACAAATGTAGATGCTACCATGAAATAGTAATTTGCGGTGGGATTGACTTCATAGGTGGGATCAAGTATTTCAGCAGCTTCAGTTGATAGTCCTGCAAGAAGCGGATCAACTGTGCCAAGTACCAGGTTTGCACTAAATCCTCCGCTTACTCCTGCAAATGCCGCAGCCATTCCGGCAATAGGGTGTCTTCCAACAGCAATAAAAATTACCCCTGCCAGAGGAATTAACAGTACATAACCAACATCTGAAGCCACATTGGAAAGAATTCCTGAAAATACAATTATAAACGTAAGTAGTTGTTTATGAGAATTCAACACAAGTAAACGTATTACAGCACTGATCAATCCGCTTTGTTCGGCAATGCCAATACCCAGCATAGCAACCATAACAATACCCAATGGCGCAAAACCTGTGAAATTGTCTACCATTTCAAGTATTATCCTGTGTATTCCGTCATGAGATAACAGATTTACCGGTTTTATGACCTCTTTTGTTCCGGGATGTATAACTTCCCATCCCATTGCATAACCAATTGCTGATAGTATTAGTGTTGCCACTGCAAAAAGTGCAAACAAAGTTCCGGGATGTGGTAATGCATTTCCGGCTCTTTCTGTCCAGTTTAATACCTTCTGGAGCATACCGGTTTTTTCTTTTGAATTCTTCATATTCGAAAATTAATCTGCAAATATAGAATTTGTTACAACTATTTTACAGTTAAAAACAACCTGTATATAAAAATATTTTTTTGCAATTATTTGTAAAGCCAAACGTTATGAATACAAATAAAACCAACCAATATGAAAAAGTATTTAATCTCTTTTGCAGCTGTTATGCTGACAACAACATGTCTTTTTTCTCAAACAAAACAGGATACCACAGATATTAAAAATGCTGCCCTGAATTATATTGAGGGCTATTTCTACAATGATGCTGACAGAATGGAACAGGCATTGCACCCTGAACTTGTAAAACGAAGTGTTCAAACAACCGAAGATGGTGATGACTTTTTAATAAACCTGGGAGCATCTTACATGATCGTAAGGGCAAAGAATAATTCTAACAGGCATGCTGCAAATCCTGATGGAGATATTATTGCCACAGTTGATATATTTGATATTGCCGGGAATGCAGCTTCAGTTAAAGTAACAAGCAATCAATATAATTTTATTGATTATTTACATGTTGGTAAGTATAAGGGTGAGTGGAAAATAATAAATGTACTTTGGGCTACTGTCCCACTTTCGGAACAGTAAATCAGAGGCATCAGGAATAAAATCAGGTCCTTAGTCAATAATTCGATCAATATATTGTGAATGCAGTATAAATTGCTTTAATTTTACAGCGCGATAAAATGAAAACAGCGGAAAGATGAAAAAAGACCTCATTATACGACCTGCATTATTTGAAGACCTTACCAGTATTGTTGAAATTTATAATCAGGCCATAAGATCGAGAAAAGCAACCGGAAACATGTGGGAGTTTACAGTTAAGCAAAGGGTAAACTGGTTTAAACAGCATAATAACGAAAGCTTTCCGATTTATGTTGCAGAGCTGAATAATGATGTTGTAGGTTATGTTAATCTATCTGCTTACCGGCCTGGAAGAGAAGCGATGAACAAAATTGCTGAAGTAAGCTTCTTTCTTGAATATTCATTCAGAGGTCAGGGCATTGGATCAGCTTTACTAAAGCATGTTATAGAAGACTGCCCAAGAATAGGAAAAGAAACATTACTGGCATTTTTACTGGATGTAAATCATGAAAGTATTCACCTGTTGAACAAATTTAAGTTCGAGGAATGGGGAAGGTTGCCCGGAACCATTGAGATAGATGGTACTAAATATGATCATTTGATTTACGGCATTAATTTATAGCAGAAGATCATTAATCCTGCAGCCGTTTTACAACAATTATTTTATTTGTTCATATAGCATCCTGGTTCATTTCCCAATCTACAATTGCATGTGTCATATGGAATATCAATACACGAAAAGTGCAGTTTGTAAACGATATCTGCCAGCACCTTATCAATGCCAACTAGATCAAATACTTTTACAAGGCAATATTCTCAGATTATGGCACTGACATACAAACCCTTATAAAAAACGTACAAAAAGCACAACAAGTATGTTATATATTTCTATCTTTGTGTTAGAAATATATAACCTTGCAATATAAAAAAAGTAAAAAGAAAAGCATTGATATTAACTTCAATACTCTTTATGGCAGTTAAGAAAGACAGGGATGAAAAACTTGGTATAGCTACTGAAGATGAACTTAGTAATCTGATAAAGTATAAATCGGGTTATTATGCATTTCTTTCATCAATGTACATGTGGTTGTTTGTTTTTATTTTCAAGGATAAATTTCCTGATACAGAAACCATGCTCGGAGGTGGTATATTGCTGTTCGCACTGATATTCTATGTTTCAAAAGTAATTGTAAAACGTGGTTTCAATGAATAACAGAATTAAAGAATTACGTGCAAAGCATAACATGACACAACTTGATCTTGCAAAACATGTTGATGTCAGAAGGGAAACAATTGTATTTCTCGAGAAAGGGAAATATAACCCATCATTAAAACTTGCATACGATATTTCGCAGGTTTTTGATTTAACAATAGAGGAGGTATTTATATTCGGATAACACTATTGCATAACCGTTTGCCAGGGTATCATAAGCAACATTATAACAAGAGCTACAAAATAATATATTGTTATGGAGCGGTTTTTCTTAATTGTTGATGATTTTTTTTTCGATTTATATAATCCTATTGACACAAGACCAACTGCAATTAACATCATTAACGGGTGTTCCATACCATAAAACCGAAGTTGTTCATTCTTCATAAACCCGTCACTATAATGCACTAACGGGCTGATAAACATTAATGTTATACCCAACAATGCCTGTATATACATCAGCCATTTGGTATAATAGAAAAACTTGTACCAGTGAGCCGAAGCTGTTTCTTCTTTTTTAAGAGTTTTGATAAGTCCGAAGATAACGCTTAATACTAACATGACTATAACCAGCCACATAATACCTGAATGGGATTGTTTTATAATATTATACATAATTGTAGTTTTATTGTCTGAGTGCAAAATAATGCAAAATTTTATTGATATCAGGCCTTATTTTTAATTATTCTAAATAACAAACATGTTTTACCTGCTAGGTATTTGTATTAAACGGATATAAGTCGCTGTTAGTATATCACTTGCAATCTTTATAAGACAGAATTAATATACCGGTTGTAATACAATATTATGGTCCGTTTTTTGTTTAAGAGTCATAGTTTATGGTTTCAATTATCAGTTAATTGTAACCAACAATAAATTATTTTGTCTTTACAATTGGTTTTAATTAATGAAAGCTATGACAGAATTAAACTGGTTAAAATTATCAGGATTAATGCACCACTGCATTTATAATAATGAAAATCCTCAATGCCCGTTTTCGGATTACAGGAAACTTGATTATTTCCAGCAATATCAAACATTGGATAAACTCAGCGATTCGACCGGTAAGCAGATGCTAATCGATTGCGGGTCATGCAGGCATCAGTGTAAGGCGGTAAAAATAAAGGTTGAGCCAATAAATAATGCCCGGCATTTTAGAATTATTGGATAGAAGTCAATTGCAGGTTAAGCTGATTAATTGTTCTGCAGCAGCAAAATCATAGTAATATCTGAACTTATCCTGCAAAGAGAATATTATTTGGTATCAGTATCATTGTTGGGTTTTTTTTCTAAACCAGTTCCGGGGATTAAAATATGATTTATATTTTGTAAATAATTCTTTACCAACCAGCAATCCGCCACTCCAAAACAATACTTCCCCGATTATTAACAATACAGTTGAAACCGTTATTTTGGTTTCTGTATCCATATCAAGAAAAGGAACCAGTGGGATTGCAAGAAATGCGGGTACTGAAATTATCATCAGTATTATCCCAAGTTTTATCTTCCAGTTTGCATTCTTCATTTTGCTTATTTTCGTGCAAAACTAAAGATTTAATAACAATTGTTAATTATTATCAGACCTTAATTCAGTGATCCCGAAAACAGAAACTCAATTAATTGGAATTTTTATCAAATAAACGTTTCTCTTTTTTGAAGATTTATCAATGCCCATAGTATTGATATCACTGACCCGACCACCAGCATCAATCTGTTCTGGAAAACTATATTTGTCCATATTGTATAACTAATGTCAGATGGTACATTGAAAGGATTTAAAAATATATTCCATTTGCTGTGTTCAAGGGGTTCTGACATTATCCAGAAAAACAAACCTATAATAACCATAATAACTGCTGCCCCGCTGGCATTTTTCACAAGTGTTGTGAAAAGAAAAGACAGGCAGGCCATAAACAACAAAGGGTACATAACCTGGTAAACCATATTTAAAACAGGAACCCTGATAATTGCAAAAACCGAGAAAAGTGTCATTGCAGTCAGTACAACCGTTAATAATAAAATACTTATAACAAACCTTATCAAATAAATTTTGTACCGGTAATTGGGAATGCTAAATACTATTTCCAGCATTCTTGAATCTTTGTCGTTCTGTATATTGAATAATACAGGATAGAAAATAATCAGTAACCCGGGAAATATCAAAGAATCGTAAATGTATTCTTCCCTTGGTTGTTGATCAGAAAAAAGCATGATCCCCGTAACCAGAAGATAAAACGCGACTGCTGCTATCATGAAGTAGATAAACTTATTTGCGAATATAATCTTCAGATTATAGTGGATCATTCTTATTGCCAGCTGTATCTTATTATTCATTTGATTATTGTTTGTTATCTGCATTATTCAAAGAAAGAGGTACATTTCCATTATCGTTAATAGAATTTTGATCATAGGTATTCCCATTTTTCAATAAGTATAAGTATGCATCCTCGAGATTTGCTTTTACAGGTATAGCATCCGCTCCCGGTTTGGATTCTGACAGACATCTTATTCTGATTATATCATTTTCACGCATGTGATGTATAACTGTAAGACTGTCTTTTGATTTTTCATATTCATCAGCACTCATATTCATTGACCAAATCTTACCTTTGGCAATTTCCGCCATATCAATAGGTCTGCCCAAATAAACAACGCCACCTTTTTTCATTACAGCAACCCTGTTGCATGAACTTGCCACATCCTCAATAATATGTGTTGAAAATATCACGATCCGTTCTTTGCTGAGTTCAACAAGCAGGTTTCTAAACCTGATCCTTTCCCTTGGATCCAAACCGGCTGTAGGTTCATCAACAACCAGAATACAGGGAAGGTGTAGCAGAATCTGGGCGATTCCTATCCTTTGTTTCATACCTCCGGAGAATGAGCCAATTTTCTCATTCCTGTTATTGTACATGTGTACAGCTTTAAGTACATATTCAACCCTGTTCTTTCTGGTTTCGTTGTCGTAAAGTTTCTTTAAAACACCGATGTAATTTAGAAAATCCCATGCAGTCATATTTTCGTACATGCCAAATTCCTGGGGGAGATAACCGATCAATCCCTGGAGTTCTTCACGGTTTTTCTTGAGATCTATATCATTAATGGTTATTTGACCATAGCTGGGCTCCAGTATTCCGCAGATCACTCTCATCAGTGTTGATTTCCCGGCACCATTTGGTCCAAGCAATCCAAACATACCATTTTCAATGTCGAAATTAACTCCGGTTACAGCTTTAAACGGCTTTTTCTTTTTGCCAAGAACAGGAATAACCAAAACAAAGCGGAAATACATTTTCCTGATGCCTTTAAACCAACCTTTCAACCGGTTAACATCAGTATTTTTTCTGTGAAGGTTTTCTGCCGTATTCTTAACTGCAGATGCTAAATACCAGATGATCACAGCCGGTATAACAAAACCGATCAGTGAATAAATTGAATAGAAACTATACATTGCTACTCCCGGGTAAATCCAGTAGTAAGCACCCAGAATGAGTGCAAATACTACTTTCAGTATTTTATTACGGCTTTTATCCCTGAAATAAACTTTTAACGGATTAAGAAGAGAGTTTACAAGTATATAAAATACTACCTGAAGGATAAAATACCAAAAACCACTTTCAATATGGTAATATATAAAGTAGTACGAGAAAGCAATAACAGGTAATTGCCAGATCAACCCTGCAACTATCCCTGCAACTGACGATGAATTATGAATACCAAGACGTTTTCTGATGTTTATACCCGATTTCCATTCACGTGTTAGTTTATTATCCCAGTCGTATATTTTAACGATATTCCTGATCTTTATTTTAAGCGGCGTATTTTCAGGAATAAGGTTTTCGTTGGCTTTACGTAAACTGCTTTTAATAAAATATATGGTTGCCGGCACCGTAATTACCAGTACAATGAAATATATTAATTGCCATACTTTGCTGTCAACCTCAATGTAAATATAATATGTGCCTGCCACCCATAGTATTATCTGAACTATCCTGATAATAATATGTTGCTCTTTAATCCAGTTCAATGATGACTGCAATCCTGAATAAAAGGTTGGAATAAAAACAAGGGTAAGTATGGTACTTAAAGCAAGTCCGCCAATAACTGTTATTGCGAACGGAACACCGATTTGAGTTACATATTCTGCTTTACCCAATGCCAGTGGCAGCAATGCGATTATTGTTGTTATGGCGGTTATTAATATGGGACGAACCCTTGCAAGTCCTGCAGTCATTAATGCCCTGGTTTCCCTATAGCCACGTTTTTGTAATACACGTGTATAGTCGATCATAATGATCCCGTTATTAACAACTATTCCAAGCAGTATTAAAAATCCTGTAAATACATTAGCGTTCATTATTGATGTTCCTGTGAGAATGAGAAGTATCAGTGAACCTATTGCAGCCAGAGGTATGGAAAACATCATTACAACAGGCATAGTCGCAGATTCAAATACTGAAGCAAGTATCATATAAATTAAAAGAACTGCCATCAGCAATAAAAATCCAAATTCACCAAGGTCATCATCCTCATGGATCACTTCAATCACCATATCTGAATTAAGACTTATACTTTCTATCAGGTCATCAACTTCTGCCCTTGCAGATGTTAACAAATCGTTTTCATCGTTAACTTCATCCAAAAATTCGTAGGTGATTACTATTTGCTTTTCCTGATTTTTACGTTTTATTGTTGATAACCCGGTTGTAAAATTAAAATCACTGATATTCTGCAATTCAAATACTGACCCTGAAGCCCCTTTTACATTCAAAGTTTTTAAATCGTGAATATTACGATCCGTAACTTCTTCGTCGATATCAGGCATTTTAATTTGAATATCATAATCTTCACCATCCTGTTTTAACAATACACCACTTGAAAATCCCGGTTGAAAAGAGTTCAATTCAGATAGAACCGAGGTTACCGGAATATCGTACAACGACATAAGTTGTTTATCCAGAAGAAGTTGAACTTCAGGACGTTTTTCAGGCAGTTTGATATTTATTCTTTTTATGGATGAAATTTGTCCAAGATAATACTCAATATCATGGGCTTTGTTTTGCATTTGTTCAAAATCCTGTCCCTTTATTATGATTTTTTCCTGCTGGATACCAATTCCAAGTATCCGTGCCATACCATCGTCATCATCAAAACCGCCGCTTCCAAATCGTCTGCCTGATGCCGGAGGTTCCCAGTCAAATTGTGCCTGTTTAAAGTCATCAAGGTTTTCAAGGATATCATTTTTGATTTGAGGAATATCCATGTTTCTAACATCGCGGTAGTCATCAACCAGCGAAATTGTTAATACTGCTTCTTCCTGGTAAACCTGGCTGATAATATCCTTCTTTTCCTGAATACTGTCCAGTTTCTTTTCAACTTCAGCAATAAGAAGATCTGTGTTTTCTAAAGTGGTACCTCCCGGCATTGTAACATAAAGATTTATATCTTTTATTTCAGGTTCTTCTGTGGTTAGCGTACTTATACCAAGGCTGATTATAAGAGTAATAAAAAATATACCTAATGCACCAATAATTACCTTACCCGGGTTTCTCATACTTGTTTTTAGAAATACAAGATACACCTGGATCATTCTGTTATTACTCGAAATCCTTTCAAATACAATATTGTTTGTGCTTTTTTGTATAGTAAGAAAAACATATGTAATCATTGGAATGAACAACAATGCAACACCAAGAGAAACTAACAATGTTGATATTATTGAAACCCCAATATGTTTTCCCAGCAGGCCAATGAAAAAGTTTGATGAAAACACAAATGGCAGAAACACAGTAACAGTAGTTAATGTTGCTGCTATAATTGACCTGGCAACTTCCTTAGTTCCCTGAACAACAGCTTTTGCCGTTCCAATATTTTTAGCTGCAAGGCGATAAATGTTTTCCAGCACAACTACACTGTTATCCAGCAACATGCCTATTGCCAATGCCATTCCCAGCAGTGTTAAACTGTTTATTGTTATGTCATATGCATAAAAGAAATTAAAAGCTGTATAAACGGAAATAGGTATTGCAAGTGCTACAGCTATAACAAGTTTCAGATTTCTCAGGAAGATCCACAGGATAAAAACAGCCAGAATACCACCAACCAAAGCCAGTTCAATAATCAGATCAATATTCTTCTCCATTATTTCAGCTGAGTTGTTTTGAATAACCAGTTGGATGTCTTTACTACTGAATTCCTCATTTAATGAAGCTATTAAGGCTTCTACAGTTTCTGCAAGCTCAATAATATTAGATTGCGAGTCCCTTGTAAGCTGTATTGTAACGGCTTCTTTTCCATTTACCCTGCTATAAGAATCCTGCTCTTTTAGTCCAAAGCGAATTGTACTGATATCCTTTAATTTTACATTTCCTGATTTAATAATTACTACATCATAAAGCTCATTTACATTTACAAACTCAGAAACAATATTTACAGCATGAAGGGTATTGTTTTCGTTTACTTTACCAACATATTTTCTTGCCATGCTATTTGCATTAATTGCTGATCGCACATCGGCAGGTGTTATATTATAAGCTTTACAAACATCTTCTTTTAGTATTATGTCAACGGATTTTACACGTCCACCAAATATCTCAGCATTGGAGATTCCCGAAACGTTTTTAAACTTGTTTACTATTTCCTGTTCAACAACATGCCTTACTCTGTCAACCCCGCCACTACCACGTGCCTGAATTGTCATGAACATATTATTAAGTTGTTCAAGGTCGAATTTAAAAACCTGAACCATGAACTCTTCAGGCAGGGTACCACGAATTTCGTCGACCTTTTCAATCAGTTTTAAATATGCCAGCTTTATGTTAGTAGATTTATCATACGAAATCCGTATAGTACCCTGTTGTTGTCCTGCAGACGATTCAATTTTATCAACCCCGGCCAATGTTCCTATTGCCCCTTCCAAAGGTATTATGGCTTGTTTTTCCATGTATTCCGGATCTACTTCCAGCATACTGCCCACATTTACAAAAAGAAATGGAATCTGAGCATTTGGATAAAGCTCCACCGACAATTGTTTGTATGAAAACCATCCCAACATTGTCAGCCCTGTGAAGAGCATTGTAATTAACACTTTACGTTTTATTATGAAGCTCATGTTTTAGAGGTCATTTGTTGTTATTACATCAACTTTTCTTTCACCAAAAATTGATTCTTTAACCGATTCAAAAACATAGTACACACAAGGAATAACGACCAGGGTAAGCAAAGTGGAACTTACAAGTCCTGCTATTACTGCTATTGCCATAGGCGAACGCAGAGCTGCACTTTCTCCAAACCCAATTGTTAGAGGTAACAGAGCAAGGATTGTTGTAATACTTGTCATTATTATTGGCCGTATTCTGTTTTCTCCAGCACTTATTATTGAATCGTGGATTGATTTACCGGAGTCCCGGAATTTGTTAATTGCATCCACAAGAATAATTGAATCGTTTACAGCAATTCCGGCGAGCATTATTATACCAATATACGCCATTATACTTAGTGGTTTACCCAGAAAGTAAAATGCCCATATTGCACCAACTCCGGCCAGCGGAATTGTTAGAAGTATAGTAAATGGATGAATTATTGATTCAAACTGAGATGCCATTACCATATAAACCAATATTACAGAAAGCATCAGTGCAAAACCAAGATTCGACATTGCTTCTTTTCTTTTTTCTTCTTCACCAATTATACTGATTTCATAATCTGGAGGATAATCGGAGTTGTTTATCATTGTTTGTACAGTATTTATAACATGGTCGAAAGGATACGATCTGTCAATATCAGCACTTATTTTACCAATTCGGTTCTGATTTCTTCTGATAAGTTGTTTTGGTGATACTGATTGTCTGATATCTGCAATTTCATAAAGAGGAACTTCGCCGTCAGCAGTATTGATTACCAGTGAGTTAAATTCGTATTTGTTTACATCAGGCATTTTTATTGTTATATCATTCATTTCACCTCTGTTCTCATATTTTCCTGCCTTCTTACCTTCAAGAATATCTGTAAGCTGAGAGCTTATTTCATCGGCGCTCAGGTTGTAAATTCCAGCCTTAAATCTGTCTATAACAACATCAATTTCAGGAGCACCTTCTTCCATACTTGTTTTCGCATTTACTATTTGATCAAGTTCATGAAGATTTGTTTTTATATCTGTAGTGATGGTATTGATTTGCTCCAGGTTTCTTCCTTTAACTTCAATTACCAGAGGTGCCGTTTCAGCACCCATAGTTGACATCAGGGCTGTTTCATCGCGGATAATGGAAATTTCTGCATCTGTGATATTTTCAAGAAGGTTATTTGTAGCAGTTATAATATCTTCTGAATGTTTTAATGCATCTTCCCTGATACGGATTTTGATCACAGCAGTATTTTCATTTTTAAATACTGATTCATCTGAATTGTTATTAACTTTTCCAACGGTAGAATAAATGGTTTTAATTTCATCGGGAAATGCTTCTCGCAGCATTATTTCTACCGCTTCAACTGTATTTGAGGTAGTAGCCAGATCAGTACCTTCCTTTAGTTTAAGGTCAATACTGAACTCTCCGGTTCCACCTCTTGGTAAGTATTCACTTCCAACAAACGGAAGGATATATACTGTTAATACAATAATACCTCCGGCAATCAGCATAACAAGAATTCTGTAATTAAGAATACCTGATAATATTTTTCCATACCATCCTAATCTTACGGATTTAATACTACCTCCTTTTTTGTATTTTTTTGAATATGCAAAGTTGAATAGCATTGGTATAACCAAAATGGCAACAAACAGCGATGCCAGAAGTGAAAATGCCACTGTCCATGCCTGGTCTTTGAACAACTCACCCGAAGCGCCATGTAAATATACTATCGGAAGAAATACTACAATTGTTGTTAGTGTTGAGGCAACTATGGCTCCGCCAACTTCTGCTGTTCCGTTTATGGCAGCTTCTTTCACTGTCATTCCCATTTCCATATTCCTGAAAATATTTTCTACTACCACAATGGCATTGTCTACCAGCATTCCTGCACCCAGTGCGAGGCCTCCCAAGGTCATAATATTCAGGCTTAGTCCGTTGAAATACATGAGGTTGAATGTAGCTATAACGGAAACAGGAATAACAAAACTGATTATGGCAGTTACTTTCAAACGGCGCAGAAAAATATATAGTACAAAAACTGCCATTAAAGCACCGAGCAAAGCAGTTTCTTCTACTTCGTTAATTGCAGTTTTTATAAACTGTCCCTGGTTTTGAATAACTTCAAAATCATAGCCCGATAATGCCGTTTTTATATTTTCCAGAGCTTCGATCAGGTTGTCGGTTGCCGATACTGTGTTTGAACTGGTTTCTTTATAAATGGAAAGTCCCAGACATCGTTGCCCGTTTATTCGGACAATATTTTCAGGATCTTTATTTTTAAAACTTACCTGTCCAATATCTTTTAATAATACTGGTGTTTTCCGGTTGTTGGTTGTTGTTTCCTGTATATAATTGTTCTGGCTGGTTTCAGATTGTTTATAAGTAACTATAATGTTGTTCAGTTCATCAATATTTTGAAGGGTTGATACACCTTTGATGATATATTTCTTTCCCATTTCAACGATTGTACCTCCGGATACATTTCTGTTCATATTTTGAATCTGCTGAACAACCTGTCCGGCAGTTAACCCATATGCGTTGAGAAGGTATTTGTTGGTTTCGATCAACACTTCTTTTTCTTCAGCACCGGAAATAACAACATCAGCTATTCCTTCCAGTCTTATCAGTTCATTCCTTATGTAATTTTCACCCACCTGACGAAGCTCATCCATATCAGTTATATTTGGATTTACCATTCCTATGATCATGATAGGTGTGGAATTGGGGTTGTGTTGGCTTATGGTGAAATCATCAAAATCTGAACTTTGGCTATAGGCTGTAAGAGCTTTCTGAAGATCAAGAAATGCCTCGTCCATGTCGTGTCCCCACTCATATTCAACTGTAATTTGAGCTGATCCAACCATGCAAACAGAACTAACCTGCTTTACACCTTTTTGCCGGATACTTTGTGCTTCAATGTCTTCGATATATTGTTTTTCAATTTCTTCGGGTGGCTTTTCCCCGGCTGATATCTCAATAAATATCCTGGGAGCATTCAGGTCGGGGAGGAGATCAACACCAAGCCTGCTGAATGATATATAGCCCAGTAATATTATTGCAACTACGATCATTGAAACGGTTACCGGGTAATTAACAGAAAATTGAGTTAGTTTTTTCATCTGCGATCAGTTTATTTTCATATTACAGAGTACATGGTGTTAACCTTGAATAAGCTGGATTAGATAATTTGATAATAAAAATTATAATACGGTCACTATTTTATAACCTTTACTTTTGATTTATTACGTAGTGTTTCAAATCCTTTGGTAACAATATTATCTTTGTTTTCCAGGCCATCAGTAACTTCAACATTCTCCGGGTTTTCCAATCCGAATGTAATGATCCTTTCCTGTGCCAGACCTTTATCAACCACGAAAACAGTGTTTCCTCTTTGTTTGGACATAATTATACTCTTTGGAATTACTATTGTACTGTCTTTTGAAGCAACAATTATTTCGCCTTTTGCAAACATCCCTGGTCGAAGCAGTAGTTTTTTATTGTCGATAGTAACAACAGCTTTGAATGATCTTGATTGAGGATCAATTGCAGGTGACAATTGTGATATTTTTCCGGTAAGAGTATCATCAGGTATTGTATAGTTCATGATCCTAACATCCTGTCCAACGTTTATCAATTCTATATTTTTAACGGCCAGGTTAAGATCCATTAATAAGTTGCTGTAATCCATTATTGTAGCCAGTTCGGCACCAACATCAATTTTGTTTCCCTTTGTATAGTAAGGAAGGTTGACAATTGTACCGCTAAACGGAGCAACAGTTTTCATTTTCTTTAACCTTATGAGGGCATCTTCATAGGTGTATTTTGAATTTATATATTCAATTTCTGAATTTTTTAGCTCACTCAGAGTAACCCCGCCTTTCTCATAAAGTGATTTCTGCTTATCAAATACCTGTTTTGATATTTCCAGCTTAAGTTCAAGAGAGTTTATTTTAATATTGTTTTCGTACTCTTCATCTTCAAGTTTAATTATTATTGATCCTGCTGATACATAATCTCCCAGTTTGTAGGGTTTACCTGTGGCAGGGTTTTTCATCAAAGTATAACTACCACTTATTTCTGATTTGAGATTTACTTCCTTTACCGGGTTAACCGTACCGGTAGTAGAAATATATTCTTCAATAGATCCGGGGGTAATTTCCATCACCGAAACAGGAACCGATATATCTTTGTTTAAATCCTTTCCATCATTGTTACATGATGCCAGAAAAATAGCTAAGATTACTATAAATGTAATTCGTGTCATAACAGTATATTTTACTTTTCAGATGATAAATTTTCTTGTAATTCTTTAGGAATAAACGAAGTGTTATTCTCAAAATCCCAAAGAGATTGTATTTTCATATTGATAATTTCCAGCCTGTAGTTAATAAGCGAATTAACGCGGGCTGTCTTTTTTTCCGACAGTTGATTTTGAAACCTTTGTAAATCGATACTGGTTAAGTCACCATTCCGGTATCTTTCAAGATTGATGTCGTAAGTAAGTTGGGCATTTTTTTCGTTTTGTTTTGCGATTTCAATCTGATTTACGAGATTTTGTAGATTTCTGTAAGTTTTACGAATATTGATAATTATATCATTCTTCTGATCTTCAAGATCTATTGTCCGCGACTGGATTTCGATTTCAGCAGCTTTTATATTGGCTTTCCGTTCACCCCAGTCGAACAGGGGTATAGCAAATGTGATTCCAACAGCAGGACTATTTGTTGTATTGTCATAAATATTGGTAATTTGTTCGTTTATACCATTTATACCAACTGATAAGCTAATATCACCCCTGAATTCATTTTGTGCTGAGGTTTCAGTAAGGTTGAACTCAGCCATTTTAAGGTCTATGTTTCTTTGGGTTAGTTCAAGACGTTGACTTAACCCGTTTTCTATGGCTTTCTCAGGATTTACAAAGATCAGTTTAAAGTCAATGTCGGTTTCGACAGCAATATCATCATAAAGCGACATTCCAATTAACAGTTTAAACTGATCACGGGCATTGTTTAAATCTACTTTACTATTATCAAGGTTCGATTCGCTTGTAGCATAGTTTAACTCGCCCTGTAACAATTCTTCCTTTGCAGAAAGTCCTGCTTCCACTTTGCTACGGATTATCTCAAGACTTATTTTCTGATTCTCAAATTCTTCTTTCGCAATCTGAACAGCAGTTTCTTTCTGATATACAGCATAAAAGGCCTGGTTTACCTGGTATTCCATGTTAAGCATTTCAATGGCATATGCAATTGTTGCTGTTTCAAGATTGAGTCTTATTTTATCCAGGTTTAACTTGAGCCTGTTATATGTAAAAACCGGTTGGTCGTACTGTAAATAGAGATAATTATTAAAAACCTGATCCGGAGGTGATTTTACATCATCAACAACTGAATAGTTATCCTGATATTTGAAATCGTTTCGAACGGTTAATAATCCATCAGTCCATTTAACAGGCTGAGTAATTATTAAACTGGCACTTGGTTCGAATGTTTGATCCTGAAACCAAACTGCGGATTTACGATCATATATCAAAGAACGTGAAAATGTAATTGGTGAAACATCCAACAGAAAATTTGTTTTAAGAGATGCAATTTGAGCATTTAAGTATTCTTTATTCATCTCCATATTCAACCTCGATTTCTGTATGGACGGGCTGTTCTTTATTGCAATTTCCATTGATTCTTCGAGAGTTAATACTCTTTGAGAAAACAGGTTTACCTGAATTACAAGCAAACAAAACAGTATTGTTGATTTCACGATTTTCATCAGTGTAGTGTTTTATTTTTTTAATTTTTTACCCATTTAACAGCGTCGGCAAATATCATTGATCCTACCGACTTATTACTTAACTCAACTTTTCCGGTTGATGGTGTTATGAAGTATGTTCCCAAATAGTTCCAGCCATTTTCAAGGTCACCATCTGTCAGGTTTATCTTTTCAGCACCATCCTGGTGGTAAACTGTAAAATTGTAATCTGCTTTTTTGGTTTCCCTGTTCCTCCTGTTAACATTGATTTTTTCCACATGGCAATAAACATCATAATACCCTTCCTCTTCAATTCCGGCATTCCATATAGCTTTTCTGTCATCCTGACCACTGCTGGTATACATTGCAGAACGAATATATTTTCCATAAAATCCCGATCTAAGAACATGTCTCCAGTCAACGGGAGGATTCCAGTATTTTATTCCTGAGTATTTATATCCCGGATCCTTGTTCGCATCTACCAGTCTTTTCAGATAACTTACTTTGCTTTCCTGGTAATAATTAAATGAAGTGTCCTCATTGTCAATAATGATCTCGTCATCTTCCAGCACATCATAAAATGGCTTACATTCCCTTATTTCATCAAATATCGAAACTTTTCTTGTTTCGTTGAATGATTCGAAATCATAGATTATGTTATTTGGCAGGTTTAATGAAATATGGGTATATAAATTCATTCTAACCGGTTCAGATGCAAATACAAACCCAACTTCTCTGGCTTCTCCTGCCGGCAGGTAAATTTGCCTGGAGAAATCAGGAGGTCCATCACTTCTGTTATCCTGATCATTTGGATCGAACAGATCAATGTTAATAGTTACAATACCATCAGTTTTCTCCGGATTTGTAATATTGAACTTTATTTGATAACGGGTATGTTCGTCAACTCTGACTTTATAAGTTTCAAGATTTTTAAGTAAGAATCCCGGTAAGTTCTGATCGTTATACCAACTATCTATTTCTTCAGTTACCGATTCATTAAATCTTTTCTGCATTGCTTCATCAAATTGTTTTAGACTAAATGATTCATGCTGATGTGTTTTAATAAAATTATCAAGCATTGAATTAAATTCAGCATCTCCATACCTTGCCCTGAATAGAGAAAACAGGTAATTTCCTTTGGCAATTATAAGATCATAGAGCAGTATTTCGGCATCATTATCATCACTGTCGTTTTGACGGGTACTGTTAATTTTAGAATAGTTGGCAAGTGATGATTCTTTAAGTTCCAGATTTATGCGTTCGTTTCGACTCAGGTCGGTAAAAAACCATCGATACGATGAAATGGGGTTTGAATACCTGTCTTTTAAATATGCCTGTAATGATAAATTTAATGCAGGCCACTTTTCCGACTCAAGAGATGAGGTGAAAGTAAAATAGTTGGGAAACAATGAAAGAGTATTTCTGTCCATACCATCAAACATATACCATTCATCATAATCTGCCATAAAGTTACCCCTTGTAAATCGCTTGAATATCCTCGACTGCAGCTCCGTTGGGGTTACCTCTTCATTATTTCTGTTCATTCTTCGCTCGGTTCTCTTTTTACGTTTTTTGAAATCAGTTTCTTCAAGCATAACACCTTTTTCAATGTAGAAAGTAATTTCCGGCTGAACAGCATCACTAGTTAATGACCATACGTGTTTACTTAGATCAAACTGAACAGGTACTTCTGCAAGTGAAAATCTTTTGAAAGGATATTCAAGATCAATAAGAGTTTCATATTCATTTTTTAATCCTCTTATTACACCCGGAAGACTATCAGTAATATCTGTAAAATATTCTACATAATAATCGTTTCCTTCAATGGTGTAGATACTATATTCAATAGAATCAACAACTACTGAATAGTTGATATACTTTCCAATTAATAAACTTATTTGCGGAATTGGATAATCTGTTTTAAAACTAAATACACCGGGTTCAGGATTGGAATCTTCTCCCTGTGAAATTGCTCTAAGATTCTCTTCGGTTGAAACTGTGAAAGA
This sequence comes from Bacteroidales bacterium, assembly GCA_028277395.1. GTDB lineage: Bacteria > Bacteroidota > Bacteroidia > Bacteroidales > F082. Next base: position 25,983 of record JANQGJ010000008.1, read on the forward strand.
AAAATCAGTAAAATCAGGAGTATAACTAGCCGGACTTATATCTGAATAACCCACTCCTGATACCGGATACCATAAAGCATCCCTTGTTAAAAGAACAAAGTCGTCAAGTAAATAGGCATGTCTCCTTTTTAAGCGAAATATTTCAAATGAGAAATTGTCTTTATAAATTTCGAGATTCTGGTCAAGAAAACATGTGTTTTCATTAATAGTTCCGTCATAAGTAATGGATATTTTACTTTGTTGTTCCGGGAGCAAAGCTTTGGGGAGGACTATTTTTATTATCTGTGTCTTTCTTGTAAACTGAGTTTTGGAGTTGTTAATTTTTAAACCTTTTACAACAAGTGAAGGGTTCAGGCTAAAGATAAGTGTATCAATGGCTTCTTCATTTTTATTTGAGATAAACAGGTCGATATCAGCTTTTATTGTTTTTTTTTCGTGCACCAGGTTTATTGTACAGGAATCAACTGATACTTTTGGATAATGAAGATAAGTATTATTTAAGCTTATCATTTCTTTCTTAGAGCTAATTGCATTTTTCTTGCTAGATATGAACAGGTATCCTGAAAAAGTGCCGGCAGCCAGAAATAGCATTGAGAGTAATAATGGAAATGAACTAAACCTCTTTGATTGGGGGAGTCTGTCGATTTTCATTATCGTAAAGAAAATTAATGACAGTCCGATAAAGAAATATAGCCCCCTGTGGATAATAACTTCTGTAAAATCACCAAACCCTCCAATTGTTGATTTCATCATTGGCACCTGGTAGGCTATGAAGTCAAATATCTGATATAGATATTTATCCAGGTAAAATATGGAAACTGCAATATAGCCAAGCAGGAGAATGAACGTAATGGCCTGGTTTTTAGTCAGTATCATCACAAAAAAAGATAATCCGAGAATATAAACAAGCGTGGGCAAACTAATAAGAAGAGGGTAGTAAAAATATTCAAGTATTCCTTTTGAAGTGTCTCCGCTAAGAAAAGAAAAACCAATACCAATACTCAGAATTATGATATTTAGAATAAAAAACACTGAAAGAATACCCAATGCTTTACCAATAATGTATTCGGCATTGGTCATAGATCTGGCGTAAATTACTTCTATTGTGTCGTTTTTTCGGTCTTGTTTTAAAAACTCTGAGGCTAAGAACACGGCAACTATTGCCTGCCCAAGATTAATAATAAGTAAATTTACATAAGGGAGAGATGCCGGTAATGCTCTGTATATAAATGGAGCGCCACTGTTTGTGATATTTGCAGCAATGTTGAAAATCCCAATAAACAGGATTGATAATCCTGCAAAGATCCTGAAAAACCAACTACGCAACAATGTGCGCATTTCGTATTTTCCTATCGTTAACAAACTGTGAATTGATAACATCTTCTATATCTTCAAATTAGTTTTTGTTACTTAAATACTCCATAAAATAAACATAAGCATGTTCAAGTGTTGGTTCTATTTTATTTGCTTTTATATCTCCAATATCATCAGCAACGAATTGTACTTCCCAGCCTGAATCTGTAGGAATAGTTGAAATAACCGGAAATTTATTTTTTAGTATATCATAATCAGTTCCCGAGGTGTTGATCTGCCATACATGATCCCTTGACTTGTTAATTAATTCTTCCGGTGATCCGGTAAAGCTAAGAAAGCCATTATCAAGTAGTGTCATACTTTGGCAAATACTTGATATATCACCAACTATATGTGTTGATAAAATAATTATTGTTTCATTTTGGCTTATATCAGATAATATATTTCTAAATCTGATCCGCTCTTCAGGATCAAGACCTGTTGTGGGCTCATCAACAACAAGCATTTTTGGATCTCCGATCAATGCCTGTGCAATACCAAGTCTTCTTTTCATTCCTCCTGACAATTTACTTGCATTTCTTTCCCTTACATCAAAAAGCCCGACTTTTTCAAGCCACAGATCAACCTTATCGGTTCTTACTTTTTTACTTTTAATTCCAGCGAGTCGTGCTGCATAATCTAAAAACTCCCAGGTTTTTAGTTTGGTAAAGAATCGAAAGTCCTGTGGTAAGTAGCCGAGGATTTCTCTAATCTCTTTTCTTTCTTTTAATAAATCATAACCATTAATCTGCACTTTACCTGTTGTTGGCATCATAAGGGTTACCAATATTCGCATTAAGGTTGATTTACCTGCACCATTGGGCCCCAACAAACCAAACATACCATCTTCAATCTCCAGGTTAATGTCGTTTAAAGCGTGTTTTCCATTATCGTAAACCTTGTTTAAACCTTGTATAGAAATTTTCATTCGCAGTTTTATGTTGATGATTAATGATGAACTATTAGTTTGCTACATGAATAACTGGTCATCGTTATGGTTTGTTGTGTTTGACATTTATCCATGTAAGTTGGTTACACAAAATTCATGATTTGTGGGGAGTACAATGAGCACATTATAGTTTTATGTCATCAATATACTCTTCCTCATCAAAAGTAAACTCAACCTGAATTGCTTTATCGTGTTTGCACTGTGCAGATATACATGAAGTATTAAAAGGAATGTCATCAATATAGCTTTCATTCTCAAAATTAAACTCGACAGATAAGACATTTGAATAAAGATCAGGGGTGCTAATAATTCCTGATTCAAAAGGTATATCTTCTATATATTCTTCTTCCGGGAAATCAAATTCTGCAAGGGCTTGTTCAGCAATTATATCGTTATAAATTTCTGTTAAATTGAAAGGAATATCTTCTATATAAGATTCTTCTGTAAAATTAAATACCGAAGCATTTAAGTTGATTGCAAATAGTGAGGTGAGAGCTATCAGAGTTGTGGTTTTAATTATTGATTTCATCGTTGTATTATTTTTGTTCGATTTATTTATTGACAAAAATATATCGTGTTTCAACTCTCGTAAATTATATTTAGGTGAATGGCGTCGTTTTTTCGGTGAGTGGGGGATATTATTTAATTACAACTATATTTTAATTGATTACTTTTGCTTTAAATTAGAACTCAATGTCAAAAAAGATTTCAAAGAATATTAATTATTTTGAGGACTACCATATGCTTGCCATTGTAAGTCCCTTAAAGGATTATACTCTTTGTTTTCATATTAATAATGCTCTTAATTTCGACCTGGTAAAGTATGAAGACCTTGAGTTTTCAGGCAAATCTGATGCCGTTGGCAAGTACTCATGGTATTATTATCAGGATGAAATGAGAAGAACTTCTTATTACCTGATAAGTAACAAAGGAGACAATGGGGTTTTAATACCATCTCAGAAAACTGTGGATTATTACCTTCTTGTTAAAGGACCTGTGGCATCTGAAATGGCAGGCACACACACCTCAGGTTTGCGCAATATTTCATTGATTTCAGCTGTTTTTAATGTGAATATGGTCCAGATCAAAGAAATGGATTTACTTCTGGAGTATATAGAACTACATGAACTGGAATTTGTAACCAGACGAAACCAGTAAAAAATACTGTTCTCCGAAACAAAAACAGCTATTCCCCGTTTTAATAACAAAAGAGTTATATTTAATATGCAGTAATTTTGAATATCATTGAAAACATAAAAAAGTACATCAATTACTATGATGAATCTAAAGATAAATCTAAACTAATAGATCTGTTAAAAGTTGTCGGCAGGAAGATAGGGTCACAGATAGTATTGTACGTAGTAATAATGCACATTCTGATAAGTGATAGTAAAACACCTGTAAAAGTAAAAGCAACCATGATAGCTGCTCTGGGTTATTTAATATTACCTGCCGATCTGGTTAGTGATGTATTACCGGTAATTGGTTTCACCGATGATATAGCCTTTTTGAGCTACGTTATTACCAGCACAAGTGAATATATTACTCCTGAAGTTAGAAACCTGGCCAAAATGAAAATGGCTGTCTGGTTAAACAACAAGGAAAAAGATGCAAATCCCATTAACTATAACTAAAAGAAACATCCTAGCTTGACGACTTAAATTGCTCCAGATATCTCATGTCGTTTTCAAAAAACAACCTTATGTCGTTTATTTGATATTTTAGCATTGCAATTCTTTCGATACCCAAACCAAAGGCAAATGCAGTTGATAGAAAATCCATGAAAACTGACTGGTAAACCACATCTCAAAAATTGCAATATGCTGTTTTCTTTTTAATGGCAATCACATACCAAAATCATTACCTGAAAGCATATTATATATTAGTTTGATTCGCAGTAATTTATTCTGGTATGTAGATCACAGAGTTTAAAAGAAGTAAGTTGGTTAGAAATTGTATGTAATGAAAATGTAACGCTCTAATTTATTATGTAATGAATTTGTAACGGAGGGTATTATTCTTACTAGCAACAGTTAAAATAGATTTGCTGTTTTTTTTGAATACATAGGCAAACATATGTATTTACGTAATAATATAAAACGAATAGTATCTATGAAAAAAGCTGTTTTACTAGTTTTACCTGCAATTTTTGCATTATCATGCACATTGGTGGCACGAAGTGTTACATGTTCTGATAATAGCATAGCTTCAGGGAATAATTTTAATTCTAATGAATTATCATCAAAGATATTGCAGACATCAACTGCTGGATCAATAATAGGTGATACTCATGTTTGTGAGTATGAAACTGATGTAGAATACCGTTTAGAGTTAGAGCAAGAAATTGATAGCACCCGATATTTCTGGTTAGTACCGCACGATGCCACAATAACAAGTGGACAGGGGACTACATCAATAACAGTTAGTTTTGGGACAACAAGTGGTAATGTAGGTGTATTGACTGAAGATCAAAATCTTTGTGACAACAGTGGTTATTTAAGCCTGGCAGTTACCATACTAAATTCTCCTGCTACACCAGGAGCTATTACCGGTAACACTATGGTTTGCGAAAATGATTCAATTGTTACCTATTCCATTGACACTGTATTCAATGCCACATCGTATAACTGGATTGTGCCCCCAGGATCAACTATAACAAGTGGTCAAGGTACTACATCCATTACTGTTGATTTTGGGACTATAAGTGACAATGTTAGCGTTCGTGCAGAAAACACTTGTGGAAATAGTGCATATAACAATTTGGCTGTGGCTATTATTGATGTGCCTACACCACCAGGAGCTATTAATGGAAATCCCAGTGTTTGTGAAAATGCTACCGGCGAAGCATACTCAATAGATGCGGTAGCCAATGCCACATCATATAACTGGATTGTGCCCCCAGGATCAACTATAACAAGTGGTCAAGGTACTACATCCATTACTGTTGATTTTGGAACCATAAGTGGCAATGTTAGGGTTCGTGCAGAAAACTCTTGTGGAAATAGTGCATATAACAATTTGGCTGTGGCTATTAATAATGATGTACCTTTACCACCAGATGCAATCACAGGCGATGATTTTGTTCAAACGAATTCAACGGGTGAGCTATATTCCATAAGTACTGTTCCAGAGGCTACTTCTTATACATGGACTGTACCTACAGATGCTACCATAACTAGTGGACAAGGAACAACATCAATTACTGTTGATCTTGGTACAACAAGTGGTTACGTAAGAGTAAGCTACGAAAATGCGTGCGGAAACAGTGTGTATAACGAATTGTATGTAACTCTTTATTCTACAGTATATAATGCAATTACAGCGGATATATGGATGGACCGTAATCTGGGTGCCAGCCAGCAGGCAACTGCATTTGATGATCACCTGGCCTACGGAAGTTTGTTTCAGTGGGGAAGGGCTGCAGAGGGCCACGAAATTATTGTCTGGACAAGTAGTACTACGAGCAATGGTACTGAGCAAATCAACGAAACCACAACCAATGCTACTACCGCAGTACCGAATGGAGGTAACCTGTGGGATGGTAAATTTATTAAAGAATCCTATTCACCCTATGATTGGTTAGTACCTCAAGACAATACTCTTTGGCAGGGTGTATATGGAACTAATAATCCATGTCCAAGTGGATACAGATTGCCCACTGAAACAGAAATGGTTGATGAACGTCAGAGTTGGTCTACCAATGATCGTACTGGGGCATTTGGTTCTCCGTTGAAATTTACTTGTACCGGTTACCGTAAAAGAGCAACTGGTAGTTTATATGCACCAGGTAACTATGGTTACTACTGGACTAGTACAACGGTGTCCGGTAATTCAAAAGCTATTTATTTTACAGCCACATTCGCAACTTTTTTTAACGCTCAACGCGCGAATGGCAATTCAGTCCGTTGCATTCGGGATTAATTTTTCAAAGAAGTATAACCTCTCAATTACTAAAAAAGAATTAAGTATAAATAATTTTTAATCTAAATACATGAAAAATATTTCTAAATTATCTTTATTGATGTTAGCTTTACTGGTATCTTCATCTGTTCTCTGGGCTCAGAATATGACCCCGGAAGAGAAAAAGTCCCATCAACAGCTGGAAATGCAGAAAGAAGCAGCCTTAGGGCCTGTGACCTATGCACCAAATGGTACTCGTGCCCAGGGAGACGATTGTACTGATCCCTATTCATACGGAAATATCAATGATCCGGCTCAGAATGGCTCAATAGTGAGTCTAGGTGAGCAATGGTATTCATTTACCGGCCCGGATGATATGACCGTAACTGTTTCGCTTTGCGGATCAGGTTATGACACCAAACTGGAAGTTTGGTATGCTTGTTCTGACGGAACATATGCATTTTACAATGATGATGCATGTGGTACCCAGTCAGAGATTACAGGTATTCCTTTTGTAGGTGGTGCAACACACTATGTTAAAGTTTATGGCTTTAATACCTCTTCAGGTTCTTATACCCTAAGTATTACAGGTGTATTACCTCCTCCGGCTCCGGATCCAATTACAGTTTTCCCTTTTAGCGAGGACTTTGAAAGTGGATCATTCCCTTCAACTATGGTTCCTGCACCAGCTACACTGTCTGGTCTAACACTAACTTCATATGCTGCAAATAGCTCAAGCTATGGAGCTATGTACGAAGGTGGCCCAAGTTCATGGGGCGCAACTCCAGGAGATGTGAACGCAGCATTTGCTTATGTTGATCACGTTGCAAAAATGGAGATGGAAATTGTACCATCAGGGCAACCAGGTATGATGATGATGGAATTTGACTTAACTCAAAGATATTCATTCAATAGTAATTACGAATGGTTCAGAGTATTGGTTAATGGAAACCCAATTGCGGATGTTGATGGTAATTTTTATCACCAGGCAAATTCTGCAACAGGCGACCCATGGTCACGTGTTGTATATGACCTGAGTGCATACCAGGTACTTCCAAATTTCTATTTAACACTTGAAAACTCAGCTAAATACGAATTCGATTATTACAACGATGGTGATTTAGGATGTGTTGATAACTTTGATCTGTATTATCTTCAGACAAGTAATGTTGAAGGTTATGTGTTTAATAGCGATGGGCATAGTATTGCAGGTGCAACAGTATGGATAGAGGGGTTTCCTTCAACTACATCAGATTCAACAGGATATTACTTCCTGTCCCAATTTGCCGATGAGCAACAAGATGTTAATGCATATAAAGAAGGTTATAGCGTTACAACTGATAGTATCTATATTACTCCAGAAGGAATTACAAGCCATGATTTTGTTCTTCTTACACTGCCGGATCTTAGTATTAACCCATGGTATTTTGACGAAATTTTGAATCCCAACGAATACTATTCTCAATGCATTGAACTAGTAAATTCAGGTGAAAAAGAATGTTACTGGGAGGCAGTTATCCACTATCCCTCATCTTCATCTTCATCTGCTTCCGGGCCTTCAACAGTTGAATTACTTGATTTCAGTAACATCGATTATTCTGGGTCAAATGTATCTACTATACCTGTTGGAAACGGACAGACAGCAAGCACCAGGGAAGGATTTGATTGTCCAGAAGGGACTGTATTTTCCAATCCTGCAGTAAACTCAGATGATGGTTATACATCTGATGCCGGTATGGGATTGATGTGTTACCAAAGCTTCTCAGGAGCCACAGGTGCCTTCAGAAAAGTAACTGTATGGGCTATTCACATATCTGCACCAGTAGGGCCACGTGAATTACTGGTTGAAGTATATGGTCCGGGATCAACTCCTGAAAATCTTGAAAGCTCAACTATTGCTACGGTTTATCCTGTAAACACCGGAATCCAGTTTATGGGTTATTATGACACATATTCATATGAGGTTATTGTTCCTGTATCATCACTTGTTGATGGCTGGATAGGAGTACAAGCAACAGATGGTTCGCCTACATTTTACTGGTTAAATACCAATGCTTCTCCTTCATATACAGCAATGCAGAATAATGCCGTAATTAGTGAGGGCCTTGCTATGTGTTTAAGTAACTCTGATATAACAGGGTGGTTATCATTAGGTGACAATAACGGAACTGTACAAGGTAACGGAAGTAGCCAGAATGTAACACTTAATTTTGACGCTACAGGTACCGAAGTAGATGAAGTGTATGAAGCAGCGATTACAATGACAACAACACCAGATGTTGGGACATTCCATATTCCTGTAACAATGACAATTTTTGGAGACCCATTAGTACCAGTAACAGGTTTATCTGTTACGCTTTCAAGTGGACAGTCTGGATTGACGGATTTATTCTGGAATTTTACCGGTAATCCTACTTTCCAATATTTTAAAGTGAAAAGAGATGGAGTTACTGTTGGGATAACAACAGATTTATTCTATACGGATTCCCTACCTGCATATGGAACATATTGTTATACAGTAACTCCTGTATTTGACGAAGGAGATGGTGTACCAGCAGGTCCTAAATGTATTGACTGGTTAATTCCTGCATTATGCTGGAGTCCTTCAACATTATATAATGAGCAGTACCCAGATTCACTGGAAATAGTATTACTTACTTTAGAGAACCGTGGTAATGATACGGTAGAATTTGTATTCCCTGACTATGTATCAGGAAGCAGATTTGCATGTGATATGCAGGTTGCACTATATGATTCTTATGGTGATGGCTGGAACGGTGGTTCACTTGACGTATTTGTTAATGGAAACCTTGTTCTTGATGATATTACCTTAACTGGTGGAAGTGGCCCTGAGTATTGGTCATTCCCAGTAGAAGGTGGTGATGATATTAGCACAGTTTATACACCAGGTGGTTGGCCATATGAAAACTCATATGAGTTTTATGATGGCGATGGTAACTTGATTTACACTGCAGGTGATGAAAGTATTCCTGAAGGAGTAGTGTATGGAACATGTCCTCAACCAAGTTTTATAACTAATGTAGTTCCTGCTATGGGACAGATTCCGGGAGGCGACTCATTAGATGTCATGCTTACTTATGATGCAACTGGATTCGCTGAAGGATTATGGTATTATTGGTTACAAATAGAAACCAATGATGAGCTAATGTTAAAGGATAGTATTAAGAGCAAAATGAATGTCATTATGAATCGTCATGGTATCCCAATGTCAGGTGCTGGTGAATACGATTTACATATAGAAGATATAGTTTCATCAATCAGTGTATACCCAAATCCGGCACAGGATATGGTATCAATTAGTTCAGAAGTTGAAATGACAAATATTATTATTACAAACTATATGGGGCAGGTAATTTATAAAAGTGTTCACTCAGGCACAAGAGTAGAGATAAATACTGGTTCTTTTCAAGCCGGAATCTACATCATTAATATAAACACAGAAATAGGAACTGTTACTAAACATTTAATAATTAACAGATAACTGTTCGATTTGATCACTAATAATTTGCTAAAATCTGATATATATTAAAACACAGTTACAGGTTTTGTCGAAAATTTAAATATCAGAGGCCGTCTCAAAAGTAAAGGTTATGTGCTGTAGATTTCCATATTTGGAAAATCTTTCGGGCACCTACCCGAATACAAAAACCTTTTGAGACAGCCTCTTTT